>NZ_JBQCGA010000001.1:0-72050 GCF_051956075.1 Asticcacaulis sp.
CCCCATTGCGCGAGGATCAGGCCGCACACGGTCATGACGGCCATGAAGACCACGGCCAGTTCAGCGTTAAGGCGCGATCCGGCGGGGATGTGGAAGGTGAAGGTGGTCAGCTCGAACCAGCCCATGCCGACCTGACGTTTCAGCGTCACCGAGTTCAGCGTCTTCTGCCAGGCGTGGTGGAAACGGTCGTCGGCCAGCATGATCAGGGCGACGCAGAGGAGCCCCAGCGCGGCGCGCCACGTAAACGCGATCAGGCGTCGCCACAAGGCCCGGTCGTCGAACAGGCAGATGACGAAATAGGCCAGAAACGGCGGCTTGATGCAGGCGCAGGCGATGACGGCGAGGGTGAAGGGGATGCGCGTGCGCGGAAACAAAAGCAGGCTGGCCAGAACGAGCGCGTGCATGGGCAGGCCGATATTGCCGCACACAAAGGTCATCGAGGTCAGGGCGGTGAAGGCCAGCAGGCGGTAGCGGATATCGACCTGCGGCAGGGGCTTTAACAGCGCGAACCATAAGGCCAGGATGGTCGCCGGGATCAAGAGGACGATGACGAACAGGGCGCGCGTCCCGGTCAGGCCGAAAACGTCGATGATCGGGACCAGGAGGCGCGCGAACTGCGGCGCATAGACATAGGCTGCGGGCGACAGGCTGCGGCACACCGGATGGATGGCGTAGGGGTTATGGTCGCGGGCCAGATTGTGCGCGCCGCACAGGACGGCGTCGATGTCCATCATCATCCAGCTATGGTGATGGACCATGTGCCATATGCCGCCGATATTCGGCCACAGGCACAGGGCGGCGAAGGCGGCGAGGAGGATCGGGTGAAAGGTGACGCGGCGTAAGACGGAGAGGGCGTCCATGGACTTCGAGACTCGCGCGGTCACAAGCGCCGCCGGTAACGGATGCCGCAAGACGCGGCCTCTGACAAGATGGTGATGCGACGGAGGGGGCGGGACGTGGCATGGTGGCGGTCTTTGCAGGAGGCGCGATCATGTGGCCGACGGTTTATTTGAGCTGGTTTGAACTCAATATGCGGCTGTGGCGGCTGGCCCTGTCGTCGGCCAGCGTGATGTCGCACAGGCTCGATCCGACGCGCTTCGATATGAGCGATCACCCAGAGTTTCCACGCATGGCGTTTGAAAAGAGCGAGGCCATGGGTCTGTCGCTGATCAATGCTGGCTTCGCCCAGCAACGGATCGCCATGCGCGCCTTTCGACCGGAGAATGCGTTCAGCGACTGGATGTCGGTCTATGGCGCGGCGCTGAGGCCATTCGAGACGAAGGCGCACGCCAATGCGAAGAGGCTGAGGCGGTAGGGGTCTTATCCTTCCGGCGAGATTGACTGCTTTGCGCCCATAGGCGACATTTCATCACTGATTGCCTCGAAAGCTCGAAACCGGACATTGACGAAGCTAAATTCCCCGATGGAGCGTGCCAAAGACGGGGGCAACGTCGATGTGGACCTAAATACAACAACGACTAAGACGAGCCTCCCCTCTTCGCGCCCCATCTCACGGGGAAGATTGTCGTTGAAATTTCCCGTTTCTGCTGAGTATCATTCGGTAGAGCAACGAGGGGGAGGCAAATGCAAATCCGACGACTAGTCATTGAGAATGTTCGCAGCTTTTTAGACCGAAGGGAAATTTTCTTCGACGGTCAGATTTCCATTCTCATTGGCCCGAACGGCGGCGGCAAAACCAACTTGCTCGATACGCTCGTCATTATGCTCCGGCGCTACATATTTAATTCGCCGTACTACCGTCATTCACCGACAACCGAGGAACCGGATCGATGGAGCGAGGAATACAATGATCAGCTTAATCAACTTTTTTTTGAAAAGAATAGTGCAGGCAGTGCCCTTGATCAGGTGATTGAGCTTGAGCTTGAGATCACTCAAGACGACATCGACAACATGCAATTGATCCAGGCGGAGGCGAGTAAGGTTCTGGCCGCCCAGAAACGCCGTTTCGCTATCAATCCTTGGCGGGGCGTTGAAAATTGGGACGTTACTGCAATTGTACCTGGCGCGCGTGTGGTGGCGATTTGGAAGAACGGGGTGATTGTACAACCGCCGGAAGCATGGGCGCAGCACTTCCTACAATACCTCCACGTTTTTGAAACAGATAATAATTTCAGAGCAGAAGCAGGGATGAACACGCTCCGGATGCCCATGGTCTACTTACCGGTAAACCGCGCATCGAGCGGCTTCAGCTCATCGATAGGTCTGTCAGGTTACAATGATTTTGAGCAGAAACGTTCCTCTGACGCCGCGTCGTCAAGATCAGGCTCAAACGTCATCCCACTTGCGATCGGCCGCCTGGCAAAAAAGTACCGGCTTTTGCAGGAGCAATCGAATATCGAAGTCAAAGATATTTTCTACAACGACGAGAATTTAATCGCACTTTCCCGTGATTTGGAGGACCTGAACTATAGTTGGGAATTGGTCACTGTCGATCCGCTGAGCAACACATACGACGTGCGGCTCACTAAGCAAGGATCGTCCTTCCTCGTGGGTGCGGCATCTTCGGGCGAGCGAGAACTGCTCACTTACCTTTTCGCAATCTATGCCCTGAACGTCAGGAACGCTCTCATCATTGTGGACGAACCCGAACTCCATTTGCACCCAAGATGGCAGAGCGCGCTATTTGCGCTGTTCGAAAAGCTCGCGAAAACCACAGGCAATCAATTCGTATTAGCGACCCACTCTCCAACGTTTATTTCCCCTGCGTCGATTCAATATGTGTCCCGTGTTTTCTCGGAAAACCAGAAGAGCGATATCGTCCGGCTGAATTCGACGGCACTGCCAAATGCCAAACACCTATTTAATGTCGTCAACACTCAAAACAATGAGCGCGTCTTCTTCACAGAAAAGGTGGTCCTTGTGGAAGGGCTCTCGGACCGGATTGTTTTTGAGAAGATCCTAGAAGTCGTGGCCAAGCAAAACGGTGTTCAGGGAATCCCGTCTCTTGAGGTTGTCAGTGTCGGCGGCAAGGGATTGTTTGCAGCCTATCAAAAATTACTTGAAGCGTGCCACGTTAAGTCGGTTGTAATTGCCGACCTTGATTATATCGAGCAGGTGGGCAGCGCTGAAATTAAAAAACTGTTTGTCGTCAATGCCGATGAAATCAAGACTGACGTGATCGCTAACGTCAAAAGTCTTGATGGAGCGGCCCTCGCAGAGCGCATCGAAGAGGCTCTGTCCTCGGGGGATTGGAAGAACGCGCAGGATCTATGGGCCTACATCAAATCGCACCGAGTGCGTTTGAGGCCTAATTTGAACGGCGCCGACCAAGCTACCCTTGAAACCTTCATCGATGAAAAAGTGAAAGATGACATGTTTATCTTGGCGAGAGGGGCATTGGAAAATTATCTACCGGAAGGTCATAAAAGCAAAGACATGGGGACGCTGATCGCACTCGTGTCGGCAGATGATTTTTGGGACCGACTTCCGCCGGAACCACGAGCTGATTTTGAACGTATCGCCAAGGTTATTCTTGGAATTCCGCTAACGCCTGAGGCCGCCCAGCCATTATAGACACTTCTGATGAGTGAATCGCAACATGTCCGCTAACACCCTCAGAACGAAAACCAATGTCGCCTTAGGGCTACGAGGCGCGTAAGTCAGGATCGCGGCGATAGCGGTAGCGTGTGGTGATCCTGAATATCTGGCTTATCTGTGGATCAAAAACGATCTTGGTCGCGCGCCCAGCCGACAGCAGGAAGGCTATCCACAGATCAGCCAGATGTTCTTACAAGGCTTCACGCTACCGCTATCGGTTGAGCGGGCCGCTTACGTCGGTGCGGGCGATCTTGACTTCGATGTCGCGGGCGTTGAGCCAGCGCACGGCGTTGGGGTCGATCTTGCTGGAATCGGCCAGCACGATGACCTCGGCGGCGCGTTCGATCATCCGTCACCAAACAGCAAAGCCTCATAGTCCTGCGAACCGTGCAGGATCGCATCGACAATCACAAGGTCGGGCCTGACGGTGTAGATAATGAGATAGGCCCGATAGGGTTTGCGGCGATGGCCGTAGTCCTCATAACGCGGTATAAGCGGGTGAGCCTGTGGATGGTCGGCTAATGCAAACGCAGCCTCACGCAATTCACGCACAAAACTGATCGCCCGGTTAGGATTATCTTTGGCGATATAGTCGCCGATCGCCTCCAGTCCGCGCTCGGCCTCTTCGGAAAAAAGAACCCTCACAGGTTCCCATTCCCCTCAGCCATTCGCAAATATTATGCCTCCAGGCGGTCAAACACCTCTTCCGCCGGTTTGACACGGCCAGCCTGCACATCGGCGCGGCTGCGCTCAAGCGTCGCGTCCAGGGACGCCAGCCGTCGCTCACGCTCTTCGATGATACGCAGGCCTTCCCGCACCAGCTCGCTTGTATTGTTGTAACGGCCGCTTTGCACCATCCGGGCCGCAAAGCTCTCAAAATGCTCGCCAAGATAAACGGACGTCGCCATAACGGTCCTCCAAACATACTAATATATCGTACATCGGAGCCTCGTGAAAGGCAAATGCCCTTTGCTGGCCGGTCGGAACGGTCAGCGCCGCGCCAAACGGAGGACATCCCCCTCGCAGCGATAGCGGTAGCGTGTGGTGATCCTGAATATCTGGCTGATCTGTGGATCAAAAACGATCTTGGTCGCGCGCCCAGCCGACAGCAGGAAGGCTATCCGCAGATCAGCCAGATGTCCTTGCACGGCTTCACGCTACCGCTGTCGGTTGAGCGGGCCGCTTACGCCGCTGCGGCGTCGGCGTCGGTGCGGGCGATTTTGACTTCGATGTCGTGGGCGTTGAGCCAGCGCACGGCGTTGGGGTCGATCTGGTCGTCGGTGATGACGATGTCGATATCCTTGAGCGGGCAGACCGAGAGCGAGGCGGGGGCGTCGATCTTGCTGGAATCGGCCAGCACGATGACTTCGGCGGCGCGTTCGATCAGGCGGCGCTCGGACTGGACCAGCAGGGTGTCGGTCTGCATCAGGCCGTTGCGCGTCAGGGCCTGGCAGCCGATGAACATGCGGCGCGCGGCGAAGTGTTGCAGGATGCCGTCTTCATAGGGGTTGAGGATGATGCTCTGTTCGCGGAACAGCTCGCCGCCCGGCACCGTGACCTTGACGCGCGGGCGCTCCAGCAGGCATTGCAGGATCGGCACCGAGGTCGTCAGGACGTGATAGGCGTCGTCGGCCATCATCGAGGCCATCATATAGGTGGTCGTGCCGCCGTCGATGATCATCGACAGGCCGGGCGTGACATAGTCGAGCGCAAGTTTGGCGATGGCGCGCTTGGCGGCGGCGTTGGTGATCACGCTGTCGGCGAAAGCGGGCTGGGATTGCAGGCCGGAGCGGCGCTCCTCGCTGCGGGCGCCATAGACGGCGCCTTCGGCGCGCATGGCGCCGCCGCGCACGCGCAGCAGGTGGCCCAGCTCATGCAGTTCGTTGAGATCGCGCCGGATGGTGGCGGGCGACACGCCCAGCCGCTCGGTCAGCTCATCGACCGAGGTGACGCGGTCGGTGTTGAGTTCGTCGATGATGCGCTTCCAGCGGTCTTGCAGGTGCATGTGTCGGTCCTGATGGGCGGCGTAGGCGAGGCCGCCGATATGAAGTAACGGCAATCGGTAAAGAATCGGTTGTAACGCCGCACGGAAATGCGCGCAAGACGCGACTCTATGATTGTTTCTGATCAAAATCTATAGGTGAAAATACGCAACCTGTCGAGCGCTGTCAGGCGGGCCGGTAAGATCAGGCCGCGATTTCCGCCGAAATGGCGTCGCGCCAGATGCGCTGATAGTCGCGCATCTCGTCGGGCAGCAGCGGCGCGATCTGGCGGTGGATCAGGCGCGGCATGGGGCGCTCGCCTAAAAAGGCCAGGGCGGCGGCGCCGAGGGTGACGCCGCTGGGGCCGGTATTGCACAGCACCGGGCCGTTATGCAGCGCTGCGATCAGGCCCGACAAGACGCCATTGCCCGCCGCCATGCCTTCGATCAGAAGCGTGCGCCCGCACTGGATCATGTCGAGGCAGGTCGTGGACAGCAGCGCCTGATAGAGCATGCCTAAAGCCGCGCGCGTGCGCGGCGTGTCCTTGCGCAGACCGCGGATTTCGCCGCGCAGGCCGGGATAGGGGCCGCCGGCGTCGAGAAAGGAGGGCAGGGCCAGCGCCGCCTCATGCATGACCTCGGCAAGCGTGGCGGCGTCAACGTCGAGGGTCGAGACGCAGCCGCCTTCGGTGATCATCTCGAACGCGCGACCGCCCATGAAGCGCGCGCACGGCACGGCGTTGCCGAAGACATCGACCGCGCCCATGCAGTCGCGCTCGGCCTGAAGGTGATCGAGGCTTCCGCCGGGCGCCATGGCGATGAACCAGGTGCCGGTCGACAGCAGGGCGGGCAGGTCGTCGTCCTGCTGCCAACCGCCGAGCAGCGCGGCCAGCGCCGCGCCGGAATCGTGCAGGCCGACGCAGACGCGCGTTTGCGGCGACAGACCGGTCAGCCGCGCGATCTCGGACTTGAGGGGTCCGGCGGACTCCCAGGCCTTACGCATGTTGGGGAAGCGTCGCGCCCAGTCCTGATCGTGGGCCAGCGAGGAAAAATCGTTCTGGCGCGGCGCCCACAGATCGCTGTGGCAGCCCAAAGAGGTGATTTCCGCGCTTAAAGCCCCGCTCAGACGCCACGCCCAGTATTGCGGATAGGGCAAAATCCAGCGCGTCTTCGCGAACATCGCCGGATCGCGCTGCTGATGCCAGAAGATTTGAGCGCCGAGGTTCAGCCCCTTGGGCAGGGGCGGCGAAAGCGTTTCGTCAAAGCCGGGGCGGCGTCGCGCATAGGCGCGCGTAAAGGCAGGCGGGATGGGGCTTTCATAGTCCTGAATCGGCTGAAGCAGGTTGAGGCTGTCGTCAAGAAAGGCGCAGGCCGCACCGTGGGCGACAGGAATGATGCGGTCGATGCCGAAATCGCTGAAACTTTTCAGTTGCGCCAGCAGCCAGGTGAACAGGGCGTCCGTATCAATGGCGGTGTAAAGCGGCGTCGCAAAGGTCGGCGTGGCGACGCGGCGCTGGGCCAGCACCTGACCCGCCGGGGTGACGACGCTGACCTTGGCGTAGGTGCGTCCGGCGTCGAAGACGAGACAATTTGGGCCGTTGCGGCCCCTGCGTTCCCTTTTCACCTCAGCGCTTCCCTGCTCGCGATGATTATTTTTACGTTTTTTGAGCGATTTTGATTGAAGGCGACGATTTCTGGCGTTATCGTCGCATCCGTATCGCTTATTGTCATTTGTATGACATCTATAATCCACCTGCGCCCGCAGTTCAATGCCGTTAAGCATTGCGCACGGGGGTGTGATCGCCCACCGCCTCCCGCCTCAGCGCGGGCTCAAGCTCCTATGACCCGTCCTCACGCCGGATTTGACTTGGAAGCGACGACCCTCCGTGAAATAACGGAGGGAAAACCACGGCTTTTCCCAATGGCTCATGGTCAGGCGGTCCGTGGCGGGAACAGGGAGCGTACAATGGGTTATGCGGTCAGCGACAGCTTTATCGGCGGCGTGCAGCGCGACATCGTGGCGGCGGAGAATGCGCGGCAACTGGCCGATCACCGGGCCGATTACGACGCTTTGCGCGCGCGGCTGGCGCGCACCGGCGTCGATCTGGAAGCCGTGGTCGAAAAGCTGATGAGTTTGAGCGTCGGCCTGCCGAGCTGGGGGACGGTCAGCGGCGGCACGCGCTTTGCGCGCTATCCGCTGCCGGGCGAGCCCACCAATATCTTCGAGAAGATCGAGGATTGCGCCGTCGTGCAGCAACTGACCGGCATGACGCCGAACGTGTCTTTGCATTTTCCGTGGGACCATTGCGACGATTATGTCGAATTGCGCCAGTTCACCGAGGCGCATGGTCTGGGCTTCGATCCGGTTAATTCCAACACCTTTCAGGATCAGCCGGGACAGAAGCGCTCCTATAAGTATGGATCGCTCAGTCACGCCAGCGCGGCGACGCGCAGGCAGGCCATTGCGCACAATATAGCGTGCATCGAGATCGGTAAAAAGCTGGGCGCGAAGGCGATCACGGTGTGGATCGGCGACGGCTCCAACTTCCCCGGTCAGAGCGATTTCACCGACGCGCTCGACCGGTATCTGGAGTCGATGCGCGAGGTCTATGCGGCCTTGCCGGACGACTGGCGGGTGTTTCTCGAACACAAACTCTATGAACCCGCCTTTTATTCGACCGTGATTCAGGATTGGGGCACCTCGATCCTGTGCGCGCAGTTCTTAGGCGACAAGGCGCAGTGTCTGGTCGATCTGGGCCATCATGCGCCGGGGGTCAATATTGAGATGATCGTGGCGCGGCTGGCGCGTTTCGGCAAGCTGGGCGGCTTCCATTTCAACGATTCCAAATATGGCGACGACGATCTCGACGCCGGTTCGCTCAATCCGTTCCAGTTGTTCCTGATCTTCAACGAACTGGTCGAGGCCGAGCGGCGCGACCCCGCCCATTGCCATCCGGCCTATATGATGGACCAGTCGCATAACGTCACCGATCCGATCGAGAGCCTTCTGAATTCATCGCGCGCGATTCAGGCGGCCTATGCGCGCGCCCTGATCGTCGATCGCGAGGCGCTGCGCCGCTACCAGAACGACAACGATGTGATGATGGCGCACAACGCCCTGCGTATGGCGTTCGAGATGGATATGCGTCCGGCTCAGGCCGAGGCGCGGCTGCGCAAGGGCGGGGCGCTCGATCCGATCGCCTGTTTCCGCGCCTCCAGCTATCGCGGCCACAAGGCGGAGACGCGCGCCTTCAAACCCAATCTGGGCGGAGGCATTGTGTGACGATTTCGAGGCGCGAATGGTCCAGACGGGCATGGCTGGGCGGCGCGGCGGCGCTTTCGGGTCTGACGCTCGCTGGACGCTCAGATGCGCAAGCGGCCAAGGCCGTCGAGCGCATCTACGCCAACCCGTTACGCGCGCCTTCGGATGTTGCGGGCTTCGTCATGGAAGGGCAGGCGCTGGTCGATTTCGACACCGGGCGGATGCGGCTGAAAAATGCTCTGTCCGCCGCCGAGGGGCAAGCCTCGAACTTCGTCTATTGGTGCCCGGAGGTCTTTCCGGACAATGTCGAATTCCGCTGGAACTTCTGGCCGCTTGAGGAACCGGGGCTGGCCATTCTTCTGTTCGCGGCGCAGGGGATTTTGCCGGATATGACGCGCGTTCCAGTGCTGGACAAGCGGTTGAAGCCGCGCAACGGCGTCTATGCGCAATATACCAATTCAGATGTTTCGGCCCTGACCATGGCCTATTTCCGCCGCCGCTGGCCCACCGAGCGCGCGTTTCATCTGTGCAATTTGCGCCGCGCGCCGGGCTTTGAGATGCTGGCGCAGGGCGCCGATCCGCTGCCCGACGTCGCCGACGCCTCGCCGCCGTACAAGATGCGGCTGCAAAAGCGGTCCGACGGCGTGGATTTCTTCATGAACGATCTGCCGGTTCTGTCTTGGCAAGGCGGGGGCGGTGGTTTGCCGTCACTGGGCAGCGTCGGTTTCCGTCAGATGGCGCCGCTGGTGGCCGCCTACAGCGATTTCGAAGTTTGGAAACTGGGCTGAGGGCCCAAGGGGGGATTATGCAAAACTCACAACGCAAGCTTATGGCATTGGCTGTTCTGGGGGGGATTGTCGCCGCGGCTCTGAGCGCCTGCGCCGATCTTGGTCGGATGGCTCAGCCGCAAACGCCTTATGATCTGCCGTCCGCCGGGGCGGTCAGCGCGGTTTATTCGGCTTCGTCGTCTTCGCGCCGCGACGCCAGCGCCTCGGCCAGCGCGGAGATGGAGCGGCGGGCCGCGGGCAAGCGAAGATAGGCGGGCGTTCTCATCGGCGCCCATCTCTGGCCCGAGCACACGATCTTAAGGAAGAAGCCGGGTCGAACTGACGATATGTTCCTTTTCAATCACGGACACGGGCGGCATCTGAGCCAGTTGCGGCGCAGCCTTGACCATATCGGCGGGGAGGGCCTTGGCCATGTCCATGTCCATGGTCGTCATCGAGTCGCAACTCATATCTCCGGCGATGTCATTGCTGAGGTCGAGGCGTGAATGGCAGGTTTCCGTCATCGACATGTGCATCTGATTGAAAATCCCTTCGAGCAAACGGCTCTGTGCGGCGGCGTCGCCCTGCGCTATGCGATCAATCATGCTCTTGAACATGCCTGTTATAAAGGCGTGCAAGTCCTCTCCCGACGGGGCGATAACGCTCGTGAAGGTCGCGCTCTTACCCTCCTCCCACGAGTCGAGCGTCACCGAGCCGCTCAGCTTCAGACTGCCGCCCATAATTTGTACGCTCTCACCGTCCAGAGGCGTCGCGACGTGCAAGGTCAAGGGCTTGTTGAAATACACATCCGTCCACGCGTTGTGCAGTTGTTTCAGGAAGGCGGCGGCGGACTGAGGCGTCAGATTGGCGACGAAGGCGTCGTACATTTTTTTGCCCATCGCATCCTGTTGGGCGTCGCCGGTCGCGGTCAGGCCCTGCCGAAGCTCAGGCTTGAGCGCCTCGATATTGTCGATGCTCTGCGGCGTCAGCTTGTCGTCAAGCGTCACCTGCGCCGGTTCAAGCCCTATCAATAGGTCCAGCATGCGCTTTTGCTGCGCAGCCTGAGGCGGGAGGCGCCCATCGGCGTCCGCGCCCGTCACCTCGGCGGAGACCGCCTTGTAGGTCGCGTGATAGCCCGCATCGGCGCGCTGCGCCGTTTGGCGGAAGACCATTTGCATGTGGCTTGTCGTCAGTTTGCCGTTGATCGTCTGCTCCTGATCCGTGACGTGAGTAGTCTCCACGGTGAAGGCGTCTGGATAGTGCGGCGTAATGATGTGGACGTCCTGCGCCTGAACGGCGCCGGCGGCCAGAGACGAAACCAGCGCGATGGCTGAAAACCAGCGGATATATGTCATGAAATGTCCCCCCCCATGCGCGCCTACCGACGGCAGACATCCACTGATAGGGCTGCGTGAGATTGCGGTCAATGGACCTGCTTGGCGCGCCATATTGAATCCTTGCAACGGGTTTAGGATACCGCTGTCATGGAGAATGGTTTCAATATTCTAATCAATGCGAAGTCGGGGACGGTGCTGAATATGGGCCGTCCGGTCATTGAGGCGGCCATTGCGGACAGCGGGCTGCCTCTGGCCGAGCTGTGCTTCTCCGAGCCGGAGGAGATGGCCGACAACATGGCGCGGCTGGCGGCGCAGCCGCATCCATTGTTGATCGGCGGCGGCGACGGCAGCATCCGCGAAGCCGCGAAGTTTCTGACCGACAAGGATAAGCCTTTCGGCGTTCTGCCGTTCGGCACCATGAACCTGCTGGCGCACGATCTGGGCGTGACGACGCTGAAAGACGCGCTTGCCGGTTATGTGGCGGGGGCGCGTGAGACGCTCATCGACGCAGGCTTCGTCAATGGCGAACTCTTTTTGTGTTGCGCCAGCATCGGCGTGATGCCGCAGGCCTCGCGCTATCGCGAGCGCAAGCGGTTGAGCAACGCCGTACTTTTGATGCCGCAGCTATTCTGGTTCATCCTGAACAATCTCGACATGCACAAGCGCGAGCGCGTCAGCGTCGAGGTTGACGATGCGGCGTCGGTGCATCGCACCCCGGCGGTCGTGGTGTCGGCCAACCGCTTCGCTGACAGTCTGGAGCTGACCGAGAGCAATTTCAAACGCTGCGCGCTCGATGGCGGCGAACTGGCCGTCTATATCTTCACCACCCAGTCTCACGCCACGCATCTGCGCTTTCTGTGGCGGCTCCTGTTCGGGCGCTGGCTGAAAGACCCGGCTCTGATCGAGATGATGGGGCGAAGCGTGCGGCTGAAAAATCATCATCGTCGTGACTTGGTCTCGATCGACGGCGAGGTCATGCGGCTGAAAAATCCGCTGGAGTTCAGCTTGAAGCCGCGCCATGTGCGCGTTTTGACCCCGGTTCATGCGGATGACGCGTCGTGAAGATTGCGCAGATTTCCGACCTGCATTTCGGCAGCCTCAATCCGGTCGTGAAGGACGCCCTGCTGCGCGCGCTCACAACCGACGCGCCCGATTTGATACTGGTCAGCGGCGACCTGACCCAGTCGGCGCTTGAGAGCGAATTTGCCGAGGCGGCCGGTTTTCTGGCGCAACTGCCGTCGCCGCACCTGTGCATACCCGGCAATCACGACCTGCCGGGCATGGACCTGTCGCGGTTTCTCGATCCGTGGGCGCGTTATCGCCGTCATATTGCCGACGATCTGAACCCCGAATGGCGCGCTGGCCTTGTGCACTTCAAGGCGCTGAACAGCGCGCGGCGCGTTTTGCCGCACTGGAACTGGGCCAATGGCGCGATCAGCCAGCGGCAATGCGCGGATGTGGCGGCGGCCTTTTCAGGGACATCCGCGCCGTGGCGGATCGTGGCCCTGCATCATCCGCCGGCGCCGACCACCGCCATAAATCTGCCGGTGGTCCTCTATGGCCGCGAAGCCCTGTTCCGAACCCTGAGCGAGCAACGTGTCGATCTGGTGTTGGCCGGGCATCAGCACCACGCCCAGATCGAAGCGCGTGAAGAGGGCGGACATATTACGGTCTTCGTCAATGCGGCGACGGCGACCTCGACGCGGCTTCGGCATCAGCCCAATGGCTATAACCGGCTCAGTTTCACGGAAGACGCCGTGCGCATTGATCTGCTCAGCTATCAGGACGGCGCGTTTTCGGTCTTTGAGACTGTGACCCACGCGAAGTCGCGCTGATCTGCGGCATTTGATCAAATTAAAGCAAATATTTTCATTTCCGAGCGACGCATCCGCCGCTATGCTGCGTGAAAGGGCGGAAAACAGCGGAGAAACGAACATGAAACCCACCAAACGCGATTTCCTTACCGGCGTGGTTGCGCTGAGCGCCGCTGCGGCGACGGCGGCGCGCGCCCAAAACCAGACGTCAAACCAGGCCTTACCCGCCGGCCCGGCAGCTACCGCCAGCGGCCCGATTCCCAAGGACTGGATCGACCCCGACACCGGCCACCGCATTGTGCGCCTGTCGCACAAGGACCATTCGGAATCGCTCTATTTCAACTTTCCGGCCTATACGCCGGATGAAAAATGGATGGTGATGAACCGCGCCGACGGCATCAGCCTGATCAATATGGACACCTTCGAGGAAAAAGACCTCTATACGGGCAATCTCTACGCTTTCCAGACCGGCGCGTCGAAGCGCGTTGTCTATGCCCATTTGCGCAGCCAGGACCGCGATAACAAAACCCAGGCCACCAACGATTATTTCTCCATCGATGTTGATACCGGCAAGGTGACGAAAATCGCCTCGCTCGACAAGGGCTCAGTCACCTCGGTCAATGCCGACGACACGCTGCTGGTTGGTTCCTATGCCTATAAGGATGTGCCGCTGCAACCGGGGCCGAAGGTGGCGGGCACGGACGGCGGCTATAATGCGCTGGGCCCCGACGGCAAGCCGATGAGCTTTGCCGCCGCCAAGGAATATCGCATGGCGCAGCGCCTGGCCGCCAATGTGCCGATGGATATTTTCACGGTCAATATCGCCAGCGGCGAACATAAGGTGCTGGTCCATTCGACCGACTGGCTCAACCACATGCAGTTCTCGCCGACCGACCCCGGCCTGCTCATGTACTGCCACGAAGGGCCATGGCATGAGGTCGATCGTATCTGGACGATCCGCACCGACGGCACGGGCAACCGGCTTATGCACAAACGCATGATGAATATGGAGATCGCCGGGCACGAATTCTTCAACTGGGACGGCTCGAAAATCTTCTACGATCTGCAAACCCCGCGCGGCGAGGATTTCTGGCTGGCCAATGTGGACCTAAAAACCGGCAAGCGCATCTGGTATCACATGCAGCGTAACGAGTGGTCGGTCCACTTCAACGTCTCGAAGGACGGGACTCTGATGGCGGGCGATGGCGGCGACGCCGAAATGGTGGCCCATGCGCCGGACGGCAAGTACATCTATCTGTTCCACCCGGAGATTATCGAAGACCTGGGCGTTTCTGCGCCGAACGCCGCCGATCTGGTGCGACCCGGCGTGCTGCGCTCGGAAAAGCTGGTCAATATGAAGAACCACGATTACCGGCTTGAGCCGAACCTGCGTTTCTCGCCCGATGGCAAGTGGATCATCTTCCATTCCAACATGCACGGGCCGGTGCACACCTATGCGGTGGCGGTCGACAAGGCTTGATCTCCCGATCAATCAACTTCAATCAAATACATGCGTCCGCTTCGTCATGATCGGACGCATTTTTTATCTCCGCGACTCAGATGATGTCTGGCCTCAGCTCCCGGGCTTGCGACTCCTGGTGGAATCGCGCCGTTAGGCATCACAGGTCGGTTAAGCGAGATCGTTGGATTTACGCGCGCAGGCCTTTTCTGTGGCCTATTTGTAACGCATCCGTGGGTTTTTGATCAATTGTCTAACTTAATTCGCACAAATGCGCACAAATTGTCTTGACCTGTCATTATCAATCAATGAAAGATGTCGGTATTAAGACATTGCGTCCCGATCAGGACACAAAGGGCAATTGCGATCGTTTGAGCGACAGGAAAACCTGCGCCGATCGCGCGTACCGCCCGGCGTGTGTTCGGCCTGGCGCAGGCTATGGAATTCACAATAGCGCGGCCAACCGCGCCAGGAGGAAAAAGGTGAAGAAGACAGTTCACACCACAGGTGCGCGTACTCGCCTGACCAGCGGCACCGCTTTGGGTCTCGTCGCTTTGTTCGCGGTGAGCACGCTGGCGCATGCTCAGACGGCGGAAACGAGCAACGCCAATACCGCCGCGCAGACGCAATCCCTGACCGACGCCAAGAAGAAGGCGGCGGCGGACGATTCAACCCTGGTTATCGTCACCGGCGTGCGCGCATCGCAGCGTTCGTCGATCGACCGCAAGAAACACGCGGCGACCGCGACCGATTCCATCGTCGCGGAAGATATCGGCCAGTTTCCGGATAAAAACGTCAACGAGGCCATTTCGCGTATCGCCGGCGTGTCGTTGGATCGCGGCGATAACGGCGAAGGCCAGGGCTTCTCAATTCGCGGTCAGGGTATGGACACCACCCTGGTTGACGTCGACGGCATGAGCACGCTGAATACGGGCGGCGGCATCGCCGGCGGCGCGGGCAGCGCTGACGGCGGGCGCGGCGCGGACCTGCGCGAACTGCCGGCCGACATGGTCAAGAGCATCGACGTGATCAAGGGTTCGACCGCGGCGATGACCGAAGGCGGTTTGGGCGGCAGCGTGCATATCGAAACCCGCACCGGCCTTGATTTCAAGAAGCCGTTCTTCCAGCTCACAGTCGATGAGCAGATGAACTCGATCTCGAAGCAGTGGACGCCGGAATGGAGCGCCGTCTTCGCCCGTCAGTTCTTTGGCGGCCGTCTCGGCATGACCGGCAATATCGACTATTCCGAAACCCAGACCAATGCGGACGCGCAACAGCCGCAAACCTCCGGCAACGCCGGCCCGGCGCGCAACGCCGATTTCGATCAGTCTGCGGATAAGACCTTCACCTATGATCCGTCGATTGTTGACCCGACCGCGTCGGCGGGTAACTTCCGTGTTCTGAACTCGAATGGTTCGGCGCTTTATTCGTCTGCATCGCCCATCGATATTCTCAGCAAGTCGGCTGCGGCGGCGACAAAACAAGACTGCTATGCAGCTTTCCCGGCGCTGACCTCGGCGCAGCTTGCCGCGGTTCCTTCGGGCGACAATGTGCTTGGCACGGTGTCCAGCTCCGGCGTCTCGGCCTCCAACAACGCCAAGGCGGCGCAACTTGAGCAGGCGAATGAGCTGGCGACGTGTTTGAACCAGTGGAACGATTACGCGCCGTCACTGGTGCGTTATTTCTCCAAGCGCGCCTATGAGCGTCGTCTGGCCGCGCAATTGCGGTTTGACTACAAGGTCAATGACGATCTGACGCTTTATATCACCGGCAATATCCGTAACCGCACCGTCGATAACCGCGACGACACGCTGAACCTCGGCAGCCCCGGCTATAATCAGGGCAATGTCTGTATCCAGGGCGTGTGTAATACGGCGTCGTCGCAAGGCACGGTCGCTTCGACCTCCAACACCTATATTACGCCACGCACCGTCGCAACCGGCCTTGGCTACGGTTTTTACGACAATGGCCTGTGCGCGACTACCGTCACGGGAACAGGGACGGCGCAAAAGACGACGGGCTGCGGCGTCGAAAGCGACATCACCAATGCTGTCGTCGACGCTTCGCACCATCTGACCTCATTTACGCTGAACGATGCAAACGCCAATATCGACGCCATCCATTACCACACCCTGATCACCTCATGGGGCGCGCAGGTCGGCGGTCATTATCACCACGACAATGTCAAGCTCGACTTCTTCTACGGTGATTCCGGGTCGACCTGGCAGCAGGCGCAAATCCGAACGGCGGTGAACTACACCTACGGCTCCGTGAACATGCACGTCACGCCGTCGGGGCTGTGGACCTATGATCTGCCCAGCGGTTTCGATCTGGCGAGCCTGCCCTATTCCAACGTCAACAGCGCTGTTTCTTACAAGGCCGGCGCCGCCACAGCGCTGCAATCAGGGGCGCCAAACGCCTATACAGCGGCGCAGTCGGCGATGTGGGGCACGAATTTCAGCATCACGATGCGCCCGCGCATGTCCGATGACGCCGAAAAGCAACTCAAGCTCGACCTGAAATACGACTTCGAGAACAAGATTCCGTTCATCCAGGACGTTCAGTGGGGCCTGCAGACGCGTAATCACCATGGCGACGGCTGGGGTTATGGCGGTTATCAGGAGCATATTGGTTCTGGCGTCGCCAACACCACCTACGACACGGTCCCGTACAGCAATGGCAGCTATGTTGCGCCTGTGTACGTGCCTTCCGAAGCGTTGGGCGTCACTTATCGCTCCTGCTTGCCGCAGGGCGCGGGTACGGGCTATCAGTCGTGTGACTACGGTTATGCGCCCAACACGGTCGTCGGCTCCAACAACCAGCCGGTCGGCAATCTGTCCGCGCTTGGCGGCGTTATGACCATGACGCCGTCGGACCTGAACACGCTCATCCAGAGCGCGCTCTATACACGCGGTTACACCTATATGGGTGATTATGCGCAGAAGGGCGACGTTCTCGGCTCGTGGCCGTTGATCAATCCGGACGTGATCGAAAAGGCCATTCCGGGTTATCAGGATATTTTCAACCTGAGCTGCATGAAGACCTGTAAGGCTAATGACGGCACGGTCTACAGCCAGCCGCACTTCGCCTTCCATGAAAAGACTCAGGCCATGTACCTGATGTTCGATTTCGACCAGCAACTGCCTTGGTACGGAATGGAATTCAACGGCAATGTCGGCACCCGTATGGTGCGGACGGACGTGCAGGCGACGGGTTTCATGACTTTGGCCCATACTGCGGTCAATGCTGGCTGGGATCCGGTGCTGCACAATGGCGACGTCACCACGACGACGGCGGCGCTCAATACGTCGATCAATAATGAAACGACGGATTGGCTGCCAAGCTATAATCTGAACCTGTGGATTCTTCCTAACAAGCTGGTGGCGCGCTACTATTCCGGTCACGTCGTCTCGCGTCCGGCGCCGGCGGCCCTTCTGCCTTCGGGCACCTGCACGATCGACGAACGCAACCAGGCCGATATCAACGACACCCTGTCGGCCGACGGCACCAATAACTGTTCGGGCCGTATCGGCAATCCGGCTCTGAAGCCGTACAAGGCGATCAATCACAACGAGTCGCTGGAATGGTATCCGAACAAGGATTTCAACGTCTCGCTCGCCTATTTCTACAATAATGTCATCATCGGCAAGCCGATCGCCGCCAACCTGCCGGCGCAGAACTTCTTCCAAGGCAGCACCGCCACCGATCCTGTCACCGGTAAGCCGTTCTCTAACTACGATTTCAACGTCCCGTCCTATGTCAACGGTCCGGGCGGCCTGCAGCGTGGCATCGAATTCTCCACCAAGATCGCGTTTACGGCCCTGCCGTGGCAGCTCAAATATTTTGGTATCGACTACAACTACACCAAGATGAGCACGGCCAACTTCCAGGTGACTCAGGATCTGATCACGGGGGCCTACAATCCGCCCCAGTATCAGCGCGCCTTCACCCAGAACGCCACGCTGTGGTACGACGATGGTCGCCTGAACATGCGTCTGTCCTGGCAGACCCAGGCTGGCTATTTCGACTTCATCTCGTCCTGCTCGAACGCGCTCAACAACTATCCGACCGCCTTCCCGCAGTGCTCCGGTCAGACGATCCGTACGCCATATAACCCCGGCGGCACGAACTTCCGCGACAAGACTGGCTTCCTGGACGCCAAGATCAATTACAAGATCCGCAAAGACCTTGAAGTCTTCTTCCAGGGCCGCAACATCGGTCGCGCTCTGACCTATCGCGAGATCCAGCCGTACAACACCTATTCGGACGGCACGCCGACCCTGGAGAATATCTCCTATGGCGGCGCGCGCTGGGAAGTTGGCTTCACCTACCGCAACTAAGCCTGACCTCTCGGTCATGCGATCTGGCCGTCGCCCCGATGGGGCGGCGGCTTTTTTCTTTGGCGGGAAAGATTGACTTGGCTTGCGCGATATTGAAAGAATTTGATCAAAAGTGCGCCGGATGTGGCGCGATGGCGCGTTAAAGCCGTAGGTTCAGAGCAGGAGGCAGGCATGGATAATGGAGCGGGACGGATGACGCGGCGCGGGCTGATGATGGGCGCGACGGCTCTGGGCGTGGTCGCGGCCGCGGGATCGACCCTGAGCGCCGAGGCGAAGGCGCGTATCGGCGTGCCGGACACACAGGCGCTGTGGCTGGACCGTCATGCGCCCGCCTTCGCCGAAGGCCATACCTTCGGCGTGCCGTGGCCGCGCGGCGCGGTGTCGCCCAAGACGTCGTTTGCGCTCGGCGACCTGGCCATGCAGTCCTGGCCGCTGGCCTACTGGCCGGACGGTTCGGTGAAATGGACGGCGCATGCGCTCGGGCCGGTGGCTGGGGGCGCGGACGCTTACGCGCTCAAGCCAGGAACGCCCGCCGCGCCCGCCGCGCCGCTGAAGGTGAGCCAGAACGGCGCAGGCTTTGCCATCACCTCCGGCGATCTGGTCTGGACGATACCTGGCGCCAGCAAGACCCTGATGGCTGGCGCGACCCGTGCGGGCAAGCCTGCCGTCGGGGCGGTCACGTTAAGGGCGCTGGCTCAGGATGCGGCTTCGTTCGAGGACAAGCCCGACCTGAAGCAGACAGCCTATGACGGCGCGGTCGAAAAGGTCGTGCTGGAGCAGCAAGGGCCGGTGCGCAGCGTTATCCGCCTTGAAGGCCATCACACCGACGGATCGCGCCAGTGGCTGCCCTTTACGGTGCGGCTCTATTTCTACGCCGGGTCAGACGCCGTGCGCATCGTGCATAGCTTCATCTTCGACGGCGATGAGACGAAGGACTTTATCAAGGGGCTTGGCGTCGTGGCGCAAGCCCCGATGACGGACGAACTGTACAATCGTCATATCCGGTTTTCGGGCCAGAAGGACGGTGTGTGGGGCGAGGCGGTGCGTTCGCTGACCGGCCTGCGCCGCGACCCGGGCAAGGCGGCGCGGGAGGCGCAGATTGCCGGAAAGCACGTCGAACCGTCCATGATCGCGCCCTCGGTCGGCGATACGCTCGGCATGTCGCCCTACTGGAACGATTTTACCTGCGCCCAGGCGACGCCCGATGGCTATACGATCCGCAAGCGCGTCGAGCCGGGCCACGCCTTTATCGACTCCGCCGCCGATCACCGCGCCTCTGGGCTGTGTTATGCGGGCAGCCCGCAGGGTGGGGTGGCGCTGGGCCTCAAGGATTTCTGGCAGCGCGCGCCGACCCGGCTCGATATCAGAGGCGCGGCGGGCGATATGGCCGAGCTGACCGCCTGGCTGTGGTCGCCGGACGCCCCCGCCATGGACATAAGGCCCTATCGCCCGGACTGGGGCATGGACACCTACGCCAAGCAGAATGAAGGCCTGTTGCTGACCTATGAGGATTTCGAGCCCGGCTGGAACCGACCTTACGGCATTGCCCGCACCAGCGAACTGACGCTATGGGCCTTGCCCGCCACGCCGGAACGACAAAGATTTGCCGATATGGCCACGGCCCTGTCGCAGACGCCGCGCCTGACCGTCGCGCCGGAGCGGCTGCATCTGGTCGAGGGGATTTTCGGCGCCTGGAGTCTGCCGGACGCTTCCACCCCGACGCGCGCCCTGATCGAGGGCCGGATCAACTACCAGCTCGACTACTATTTGCAGCAGATCGAGGAGCGGAAGTGGTACGGCTTCTGGGACTATGGCGACGTCATGCACACCTATGACGCCGACCGGCATGTCTGGCGCTACGATATTGGCGGCTTCGCCTGGGACAATTCGGAACTCCAGTCCGACATGATGTTCTGGTACGGATATCTGCGCTCCGGCCGCGCCGATGTCTTCCGCATGGCCGAGGCGATGACGCGGCACACCTCCGAAGTCGATACCTTCCATATCGGGCCCTATAAGGGCTTCGGTACGCGCCACGGCGTGCAGCACTGGGCCGATTCCTCCAAGCAGCCGCGCGTCTCCAACGCCGCTTTCAAGCGCTTCTACTACTATCTGACCACCGATGAGCGCGTCGGCGACCTGATGCACGATTTGATCACGTCGGATCAGACGCTGAAGGACGTCTATATCGAGCGCAAGGTCGCCGCGGCGGGCGGCTCCGGCATCGGCATCCGCAAGCCGGTCCCCGGCACGGTCGATTGCAGCTTCGGCACCTCATGGGGCTCGTTCATCGCCGCCTGGCTGACCGAATGGGAGCGGACGCAGGATACGCAATGGCGCGACCGAATTTTGAACGGCATGAATTCGATCGCAAAGCTGAAATATGGCTGGTTCTGCGGCGGCGCGCCCTACGACTTAAAGACCGGCAAGTTCGTCGGGCCGGGCGATCAGATTTCGGTGTCGCACCTCAATGCGGTGTTCGGCGTGATCGAGATCACCGAGGAGCTGATGACGCTTGTCGATGCGCCCGCCTATAATAAGGCGTGGCTCGATTACTGCATCTATTACAATTCTTCGCCTGAAGAGATCAAAGCCTTCCTCGGCGTCGTGCCCAAGGACCGGTCATTGCGCGACGCCCATTCGCGCATGACGGCCTATGCGGCGCGCGAACTGAAGGATCCGAAACTGGCGGCGCGGGCCTGGAGCGAGTTTTTCGACGGCGATAACCGTCGCTGGCGCACCAACCTGCATCCGCAGGAGGACAAGGTGACGGGGCCGAATGTGCTCTATACAATCGAGGAAGATCCGACGATCTCGACCAATGGCGCATCGCAATGGGGGCTGGCCGCCATCGAGAATCTTGAGCTGATCGGCGACAGTCTGGAGGTGAATGCGCCGAAGGACTGAGGCGTACCAGATCCTTGCTTTAAGGATAGCGCGGCGCGCCGGTCAGCACCTCCCAAAGCCCGCCAAGGGTGCGAAAACCGGCGCCGATGGCTGAGAACAGCACGATCAGGCCCGCCATCAGCTCCAGCGGCACGGGCAGGGGCTGGGTCAGGAAGGTCGTGACGCGTGCGATCAACTGATCCAGCGTGCCCAGATGCAGCAGGTCGGCCAGGGGCGAGGCGGTCCACAGCCACAGGGCGAAACCCAGGCCCGCCATGCCCAGCGCCATGTCGATGAGGCCGCGCAGACGCACGCTGTTCGGAAAGGCCAGCATCATCGCGCCGAACGCAATATTCGGGGGTTAGCTGTCGCCTCATTTATTTATTTAAACGATCAAATAAATACCAAAATGGTAAAACCACACATCCGCAAATAAAGAAGAAAAGACAGAATTTTTTAAAATATATTACCCGATGACTAATGATATTTTTTCTGTGCTTCGACATGCCAGATGCAAGAATATTAAATATATTCTCACCAAAAGCAGCAAAAATACCCATGATGGCCACAAGTAATACCTGTATTGCCCAAAATTGAATGCTGTTAGCCACAGTTACTACATTCATAGATCACCTAATTGCACCCAGCCCCAGATGAGGTTACCGTAGCGGTCGATGTTTTCAAGTAAGAACCATTTGCAAAATCCGAAGAACGATTTTTTTTCGAGCCTTCCGTTACCTTGTGCGCATGCTTCGGAGACGCTGTTAGCCGCTAGGCTGGTCACATTTCTCATAATTTCTATTAGGCGAAAAAACATTGTAGCCGCCATTTAGTAATGTCGCACTCGTGCCAGTTAGAGATGGCACCCTCTTACAAGTTTGTGGGAGGTCCTCTAAATCATGGGGAAATCCCGGTGGGACGCCGGCACGGCGATCATGCAGGCGGTACAACCGGACGGTTGGAAAACCGTGATCGAAAACGCGCAGCTTGGTCAGGACAATGGGGACACGCTGGCTCGGTGCCGGCAGGCACCGGCGAAGTCAGGGCAGGCGCAGAAATGTATCGTGAAGGTATCGCTGGGCAACGGTGATAAATAGGTGGAGGCAAGGCGGGAAGCATGGCGAAATAGGCGATGACCGGCCAGTAGATCAGGTCTTTCAGCGCGGGCCAGTCGATCCGCGCCAGAGCGCCGGGGTCGATATTCATATTGGGCTGCGTGAAGAGCTGGGCGGTGACGCCAAAGTGGATCAGGCCGGTCCACCACAGGATGAACATGGCGCCGAACACGATGGTGGCGATGCCGCGCCCCGCCGACGATTGCCGCCAGCCGTAAAAGCGCGGACCGGGATAGGGCGGCTGCCAGCGCTGATGCCCGGCCCCGGATCGCGCGAAGGCGGGGCCAGACTGACCAGACAGCATGTCGCCCAGATCGCTCCAGTCCCACAGCGCAAAGTCGAGGAAGCGCAGGTCGCGCACGCGCCAGCGGTCGAGATAGTCGATCCTGATCGCCTTGCGCTCGATCACCCAGGCGACCGCTGTGGCCAGACCGATCAGGGTCAGGATGCCGCCAAGGCCGGAAACGATCGCCTGCCCGATCGCCTGAGTCGGGTCGGCGCCGCCTATGATGCGGCTGAAAAAGACGAGGGCCGACGCGAAAACCTCGATCAGGATCGCCAGCCGCACGAAAAAGGCCCAATAGGGATCAAGCGCCGGACCGATCACGGATTGCGGTTCCTGACGATAGCGCGCGGCGACAAGGATCGGATGGCCGATCTCGCGCAGCAGGGCTTCGGTTTCGTCCGGCGTCAGGGCGCGGCCCTGTTCGGCCTCCTTCGCCTCGATCCGGGTCAGGATCTCGTCGCGCAATTCGGCCACGACATCCTCACGCTGCGCCTTTGGCAGCAGGCGCGACACGGCGCGCAGATACGCTTCCAGCATGTCCATCTCAGCCCTCCTCATGACCGATGATCCTGTCCAGCGAGGCATTCATGCCGCGCCATTCCTGCGCCAGCCGCAGCAGCAGGGTCTCGCCCGCCGCCGACAGGCGGTAAAACCGCTTCTTTCTCTTGTCTTCCTCGCGCCATTCGCTGGCCAGCAGACCCTGTGATTCCAGACGGCGCAGCAGCGGATAGAGGGTGCTTTCCTCCATCTCCAGCCCGTCCTCTGCCAGGGCCTGACGCAGCGAATAGCCGTAACGCTCGACGCGCAACCGGGCCAGGACGGCAAGGCTCAGCGCGCCGCGCCGCAATTCGGCGCGCAGGCTTTCAAACAGGTCGCCTTCGGCATCCATTGGCTGGGTTCCATATAGTGTGTGGTACATACTGTATGTAAAACAGTATGTGTGAAACAGTAGAGAGTCAAGAGAGCGTCGCTGGCGGCATGGGGACCGTACAGCAAACTTCAGAATGGGGGATGGAACTTCATGTGCGGAGGCGGCGGGCCACCGGCGCGAAAAAGGCCGTCCGCCGGGGATAGGGCGGACGGCCTGAAGTTTCAGTCCATGGCTTTATCTCAGCCAAGACCCGGCGCGAAAAAGTCTTAGTATTTGACGCGCAGACCAAACAGATAGTCCGCATCGTAGAACTCGTTCTGCACCGGAAAGTTCTTGTCCTTGGTCTGGGTGAAGTCGAGGTGCGTGTTGCTGATGTTCTTCGCGTCCAGATAGAGCTGGAGGTGGTCGTTAAGCGCATAGGTCCCGCCGAAGTCGAGGCGGTAGCGGCCTTGCGAATAGAGGTCGGTCGAAGCGTCGCCGCCGACCGCCCAGAGATTGGTGGAGACGTAAGAGGCAGCCAGCTTCATCGCAACAGGGCCATAGGCATAGGTGAGCGCGGCATTGTAGTTGAACGGCGAGGTCTGCGGCAGGGTGTGATGCTCGCCTGGGCGAATTTCGCCGCGCGACTGCACATAGGTCAGATTGCTTTCAACGCCGAGGCCGGACAGCACGCTCGGCAGGAAGTCGAACTGCTGATCATAGCTCAGCTCCACGCCTTGCGCCCTGGCCGAGCCGACGTTGGAATAGCTGATCAGATTGACCTTTTGCCCGGTGAACCCCGACACATCGGTCGCGCCGAGCGTCTCGGTGGCGATGATGTAATTGTCAAAGGCCTTGTAGAACAGCCCCACCGACACCATGCCCTTGTGTGGCAGGTAGTAGGCGGCCGACAGGTCGAGATTGTGACCGAGCGTCGGTTTCAGATCCGGGTTGCCCTGGGTGACGACCGGGGTGGCGTTGAAGGTGTCGATCGAGCGCGCCGCCGTGATCTGGTTGAAGCCAGGCCGGGCGATCGCCGACGAGAAGGCCGCGCGAAGCTGAACCTGGTCGTTCGGATCATATTTGAAGCTGAGGTCGGGGAAAAGGTTGGTGTATTTGTGGTGCGTATCGTGCTTGGCCAGGAAGTTGCCGTCGGCATCGACATCGTTCGCGCGGTAGGTGCCGTCCGTGGTTTCGACGCGTACGCCGCCCGCGACGTCGACCTTGCCGAAGCTCGTATTGTACTGCACGTAGCCAGCATAGATGTTTTCGTTGTCGTCCTCATAGGTCGAAGGATCGGCGCTCAAGGAGGTCTGCGGGATTGTCAGAAGCTTGGCGTAGTCCGGCTGGGGCCCGATATTGTACTGGCCCTTGTAATAGGTTACGTCGGCGCCGGTGACGTAGTCGCTGAGCGACACCGCGCTGACGGCGAAATCGGCGGCGTAGTCCTGCTGCTTGCGGGTGCGCTCGCGCACATTGCCGCCGAACTTCAGGAAGCCGTTATCGCCGATCAGGGCCAGCGGCAGGGTGAAGTTCAGATTGCCCGCATATTCCTGATCATTGTTCTTGGACGGGCTATTGCCTTTTTTCAGCTTGGTGTAGAGCGAGGGATCAAGCACATTGACCCCGCCCAGCACCTGATAGACCGGGCGTTTGGCGTCGGTATTGTTGTAGATCACATCGACGCTGTTGGGATCGACGAAGCGCGCATTGACCGAATAGGGAAACTTGTCCGTGCCTTCCGTCCAGGACAGGCGCGCATCGACCTTGACCCGGTCCGCCAGCAGCGTGTCGCCGCCCAGCTCGATCAGGTCATTGCCAAGCTGTTCGCGCGTGTTGATGTCGGAATATTGCGGGCTGACCCCGCTGGAGGTGAAATTGCCCGTCGTATTATCGACGCTGACAATATTATCCGCCAGACCGTTCAGGATGAATTCGTGCTTGTTGGCGGTTTCGACATAGCCGGCATGGAAGCCACGCAGATAGATTTGCGAGTTGTCGTCGATCTTGTAGGTCAGGCCGCCGCCATAACCCTGGCGCGTGCGGTGATATTGATACCAGCGGTACTGCACGTCGTCGAAGGCCTTTTGCGTCAGGAAGGCGCTCGTGCCCGCAGGCGTGACGGTGGGATCATTGATATAGTCGGCCTCGATATCGTCGATGCCGCGCGAATCTTTGAGATAGGCGTAGCTGCCGATCACCGACAGCCTGCCATCGAAAAAGCGCTTGCCAAAGGTGATATCGCCCTTGACGACGCCGGTATGTCGCAAGGTCTCCGTACCGCCGCCTAAGCTGGCGTCGAACACCTCGGTCTTGCCCGCCGGAATGGAGCGGGGCTGAATATTGACGACGCCGCCAAGGCCTTCGGCGTCCATGTCCGGGGTCAAAGACTTGATCACCTCAAGACCGCCCAGAATGCCCGCCGGGAAGGCGTCGAAAGCGACGGCGCGCGCGCCGCCCTGCGGGGTTTGCGGGTTATTGGCCATCATGCGCACGCCGTCAAAGGTCGTGCCGTTCAGGTCGGCGTCCATGCCGCGGATATTGATGTAGCGGCCCGCGCCGGAATCGGACTCCATCGAAATGCCGGGCAGGCGTTGCAGGGCCTCGGCCGCATTGGCGTCGGGCAGGGAGCGGATCTGTTCCAGCGGCGCAATATCGATAATGGCGTTCGACTGCTTCTTGATCTCACGCGCCTGATCGCGCGTACCGACCACCACGACCGTTTCAATATTCTTGTTGGTCGTGTCAGCGGCCTGAGCCGTGTCCTGCGCCCGGACCGGGTGCGTGAAGATCAGGGCGGCGCCCATCGCCGTCGTGCTCAAGAGCCAAAGATTACGCTGAGTGTTGAACATGCCATAAGCCTCCCGGAGGGGCCTGATCACCACGATCGCCCCGCGCCTAAGGCTGGCTCTGTTGCGCTCTGTTGTTTACAAAACGGAGTCGGTTCAATGACAGTTTAAATATCTAACTGAGTGTTCAAAATAGAGTCTCACAAAATCCACACTGCGTTTATTAGTCATTCACTTTGTAATCATTTTTCATTCATTCTATTTGCGCTCAAACGTTTTTGCGATTTGGCAAACTAAGGGGCATCAAGGACATCAAAGATTGCAGTTGTTGAAAGATCAGATGACACACGTCTGCAAAACGATATTCGATCTGGTTATCTCTGGCCGGATCGGATAAAGAGTCGGCAATGGTCGGACAAATGACCAACCGGAGGGGAAGATGATGCTGTTGAGACTTGCCGTTTTGTTCATTGCCGCCGCGATCTGCGCGATGCCTGCCGTGGCGGCGACGTCCGATCCGGGCGCCAGTTTTCCACCGAAGATGCAGGCCTTTCCGCTCTATGGCGACGCGCCGATCCCGAATACCAAACCGGGGCCGGACACGGAAAAGGGAGACGGCACGGGCTGGGTGCAGAATGTCTCGCGGCCCGTCATCCAGGTCTATCTGCCGGCCAAAATCAAGGCGACCGGCGCCAGCGTGCTGATCATTCCGGGCGGCGGCTATGCCGGTCTGACCTTTGAGTATGAGGGCGTCCAGCAGGCGCAGTACTTCGTCGATCACGGCATTGCCGCCTTCGTGCTGAAATACCGGCTGCCGAGCGATGTCACCATGCAGGACAAGTCGATCGGACCGCTTCAGGACGCGCAGCAGGGGATGCGCTTTATCCGCCTGCACGCCAAGGCATGGAATCTCGACCCGGCGCGTGTCGGCGCGGTCGGCTATTCGGCGGGCGGGCATGTCGCCTCGACCCTGGCGACGCATTTTCAAAAGGCCTATGTGCCCAATCCTGAAAACGTCTCGCTTCGGCCGGACTTTGTGGTGCTGGCCTATCCTGTCATCAGCATGGACGCCAAGATCACCCATATGGGCTCGCGCGATGCGCTTTTAGGAACCTCGCCGTCCGATGCTCTGGTTAAAGAGTTCTCCAATGAACTGCATGTCACGCACGACACGCCGCCGACCCTGATCCTGCATGCCGCCGATGATACGCTGGTCGATATCGACAACAGCATCGTTTATTTCGAAGCCCTTCGTCATGCCGGTGTTCCGGTGGCGGCGCGGTTTTATGAAAAGGGCCAGCATGGCTTTCCGCTGATGCCGCGCGATGTCTGGCAAAGGGATATTATGGACTGGCTGACCGCGAATGGCTGGCTCTGTCCGACCGCCAAATAGGCGCGACGGCGAGACGTAGTCAGGATGCTGAGAAGCTGACATACTGATTGCTGTAACGCACTGAAAAAAGTTATGGGCGTCAGATTTGCAAGGCCGCCGCGATGGCGATTGGCGCTGGGTTTTTTATTTGCGCCCGCCACGTCAGCGGCGGCACTGGCTATCTTTATGCCCCTTTATCAAGGGGGGCCCGGTTATCTCAACCGCGTCATTATGACGATTCCCTGGTATGTGTTTTTCGATGACGATTCCCTGGTATCTGGTTTTCGGCGGCTATGTACCCCTGGCTTTATTCGGCTTGCCCGCATGGCTCCTTCTGCGTCATCGGCTGCCGATGAGTTTGGTAAACTGCGCCGTTGCAGGTCTTGTCATTGCCGCCGCACCAGGACTGATCCTGCAACTTTTGAGTCGCAATGATTACGAATATGGCGGCGGCCACGTCATGGTCCTGCATGGCCATTACACAGGGTGGGGCTGGCTTTATCTTGTACAGACAACGGGCGAGATGGCTTTGATCGGTCTCCTGACCGGAGCCATTTTCTGGTTGCTGGCGGCGGCCGGGGATAAAAACACACGCAAGACGAAAACATCGACACATGAGTCTGGTCATCTTTGAGCAGATCGGCTAGATGAATCGGTAATAGTCGGACAATTAACCAACGGAGGAAATCATGAAATCCATTTTGACCGCTTTTGTTGCGGGAGCGGCCCTGATGCTGGCCGTTGGCGCTCAGGCGGCGACGCTGGAGGCTTCCGGTACGCTCAAAGTCGATCAGCCGGGGCCGGTGATCAACAAGTACGTCTACTCGCAGTTTTCCGAGCATCTGGGGCGCGGCATTTATGACGGCGTCTGGGTCGGACCGGACTCCAAGATCCCCAATGTCGATGGCGTTCGCACCGACATTGTCGAGGCGCTGAAGGCGATCCATACGCCCGCTATCCGCTGGCCCGGCGGCTGTTTCGCTGACGAATATCACTGGCGCGACGGCATTGGCCCGCGCGATCAGCGCCCCGTGCGTAAGAACCACTGGTGGGCGGGCGATGCGGAAACCAACGCCTTCGGCACGCATGAGTTCATGGATTTCGTCGAGCAGGTCGGCGCCGATCCCTATATCTCGATCAATATCGGCTCATCCAATCCGAGCGAGATGCTGGACTGGATCGACTATATGACCTCGGACGGTCAGGACTCGCTGGCGAATGAACGCCGCAAGAATGGCCGCGATAAGCCATGGAAGACGCCGCTCCTCGGCTTCGGCAACGAGGCGTGGGGCTGCGGCGGCAATATGACGCCGGAATACTATTCCGACGAATTGCGCAAGTTCACCGGCTTCTACCACCGCGACCCGAACAATCCGACGATCCGCATCGCTTCGGGCGCCAATTCGGACGACACGCACTGGACCGATGTGGTGATGAAGAACGCCGGGCATAATATCGACGCCCTGTCGCTGCACTATTACACCATCCCGACCGGCAACTGGGATCATAAGGGCTCGGCGACAGGATTTGATGAGCAGGCCTGGACCGACACCTTCGCCCAGACGCTGAAGATGGACAAGATCATCTCCGACCACGAAGCGGTCATGGACAAGTACGATCCGCAAAAGCGCGTCGGCCTGTTCGTCGATGAATGGGGCACCTGGTACGATGTCGAACCGGGCACCAATCCGGGCCGTCTTTATCAGCAGAACACCCTGCGCGACGCCGTGCTGGCGGCGGCCAATTTCAACATCTTCCATCATCACGCCGACCGGGTGCGCCTGACCGCCATCGCCCAGACGGTCAATGTGCTGCAGTCGATGATCCTGACCGACGGCGACAAGATGGAGCTGACCCCGACCTATTACGCCTTTAAGATGTACGTGCCGTTCCAGGACGCGACGGAAATTCCGCTCGACATCACGGCGCCAAACTTCACCAAGGGAGCGACCACCATCCCGGCCTTCAACGTCTCGGCGGCGAAGGGTAAGGACGGCAAGATCTATATCGGTTTCGCCAGCATGGACCCGGAGGACGCCAGCAAGGTCACGATCGACCTTGGCGATCTGAAGGCCAAATCGGTGTCGGGACAGGTGATGACCGCCGCCAAGATGGACGCCACCAATCCGATGGGCGCAGCGCCCGTCGTCGCGCCGGTCGATTTCAAGGGCGCAAAGCTGAGCGGGGGCAAGCTCACCGTGACGCTTCCGGCCAAGTCGGTCGTGGTGCTGAGCCTGCAATAATGGCTGAGGTGACGATCCTGTCCGCCGGTGAGGGCAATGTCCTCATCGGCGACGCGCCCGACCGGAGATTAGAGGCCGTCAGCCGCGCCGAACTGTGGAGCTACCGCGTGGACAAGCCCCGCGCGGCGGCTCTGGTATTCGCCGGTGGCGGCTATGTGTCGCTGATGCTCGACCGCGAGGGCGTTGAGATTGCACAGTGGCTCAACGACAACGGCTATGACGCGCATGTGCTGATCCATCGCCTGCCGGGGCAGGCGGACGGGGCGGGGGGCGTCTTTGCGTCCGATATCGCCCTGAACGACGCCCTGACGGCGCTGGCGGTGATCGGGGAGGGCTTGCCGCTCGTGCTTGTGGGTCTGTCGTCCGGCGGCCATCTCGCCGGGGCCGTCGCCTGTCAGGTCAGGGCCTCGGGTGTGATCATCGCCTATGCGCCGATCAACGCCAACCATAAGGCTTACAAGGCTCCGGCGGGCAAGCCGGACTATCCGCCGGTGCAGAAACAGCAGTTCTATAATGACTGGCCGATTGGCATAAAGGCCGAGCCGCATGGCGTGCCGTCCTGCCCGGTGTTTCTGGCCTATGCGCTGCATGACAACGCCGTGCCGGTCGAACATGCGTTGAACTTCATCATGACCGCGCGCGATCTGGGGCTCGATCTCGATGCGCATATTTTCGGGCAGGCGCCGCACGGCTTTGCCCTGCGGGAAAAGGACGGTACGCAAGGTCTGTGGCCGGAGCTGGCGCTGGACTGGATGCGGCGGAAGATCAGTTGAAATCGAACACGGTGGTCTGGCGGTAGGTTTCGCCGGGGCGCAGCACGGTGGAGGGGAAGTTGCTGTGGTTGGGGGCGTCGGGGAAGCCTTGCGTTTCCAGCGCCACGCCGGCGCCGGGGGCGAGCGGGTCGCCATTGGAATCTTTTAAGGAACCGTTGAAGCCGCTGGCTGTATAGACGACGAGGCCAGCCTGGGTCGTGCGCACGGTGAGGCGGCGGCCGGAGGCGGGATCGGTGAGGATGGCGGCGGTTTTTATGCCGCTTCCGTTCAGCACGAAGGTGTCGTCGAGTTTCTTGCCCGCGCTGAGCGGCCTCGGTTTACGCCAGTCATAATCGCCGCTCACCGGCGCGATCTCGCCGGTCGGCAAATGCAGCTTATCGAGCGGCAGATAATGTGAGGCCGGGATGCGCAGGCTCTGGCCATAGATGTCGCCGTGGCCGCTGAGGTTAAAATAGGCGTGGTCGGTCAGGTTGACGATGGTGGGCTTCGTGGTCCGCGCCGTATAGTCGAGCCGCAAGGCCTTGTCCTTCAGGCTATAGCGCACCGAAACGCCCAGCGCGCCCGGAAAGCCGTTATCGCCGTCGGGGCTGACATAGGACAGGTCTATGCCGCAGCCGCTTTTGAGCCTGCGCGCCGACCACAGGCGCGACCCGAAACTGTCCTTGCCGCCATGGGTGATCACGCCTTTCGCATTGCCGGGCAGGGGATAGAACTGACCGTCCAGCGTAATGCCGCCGCCGCCAATCCGGCCCGCATAGCGCCCGATCAGGCTGGAGACGTTCGGGCGGGCCTCATAGGCGGCGAGGCTGTCGAGATTGCGCACCACATTGGCCCGGCGGCCCTGCGCGTCAGGGACATTCAGGTCGTGGAGGATGCCGCCGAGCGTCAGCACGCTGGCCGAGATGACGCCATCGTCAACATGCCAGATCTCGACCTTGCGGCCATCCCGCAAGGTGCCGAAGGGCGCCGGAGACACATGGCAGGCCGCCGCAGCGGGCATGGACATTGAGAGCGGGGCGATCAGCGAAAGGATGAGAAGCCCGGCGGCGCGCATGATCGAAAATCTCCAAAAAAGAGGCCGTTTTGCAGGGAAGCAAAACGGCCAGCGATTCCAACAGGGAGAAATAGGAACGCCTAAACGCTTGGAGTGAAAGGACCGCTTCCGGGGGGATGTGGAAGCGACCCGATGTCTCGCGCGAATGCGAAACGTGTCAGTCATCGACCTGAACCTTGTACGGCGCCTGATGAGCGAAGGCAACACAAAAATGATCGAAAATGATAAATATTGTCATATATGATCATATTCAATCGTATAACCAGCGAGGCCGCAGGGCGTACGCATGGTCATTCCGCTTGCAGGCTGGCCACGCCGGAGGTCAGGCCCGGCGCGGCGGCGGTTACCGAAATCGCGCCATTGGTTCCCGTCGCCCGTATCATGATCAGGGCCTGGCCGTTATAGGCGTCGCGGGTGGGCGAGTCGAACATTGTGTGGTCGGTGGGGCTGCCATTGTCGAAGGCGGCCAGATCGCCTGCGCCGCTGACCGAGACGGTGATGGGGACGTGTGCGTCGGGGACGAGCACGCCCTTGGCGTCAACGATCTGCGCGCGGATAAAGCCGATATGGTCGAAGCCGGGCGCGAGCTTATCCTCTTCTGCGACCAGCTTCACGGCTGCGGGCGCGCCTGCGGTTTGCAGGGTGTTTTCGGCAATCTTACGGCCCTTTGCGTCATAGCCGACGGCTTTGAGCGTGCCGGGCGCGAAGCTGACATCCCAGGTGCGCGCCGAGGCGTCCTGATGGATCGGCTGCTTGCCCAGTGATTTGCCGTTGAGGAACAGTTCGGCGACCGGGGCGTTGGAATAGACTTCGACCTTTTCGGTATGCGCGCTGCGATCCTTGGGCGACCAGTCGGCGAAGGCGCCGGGCAGGGCGCGGCTCAGGGCCTGATTGACCTCGGCCCCGACCGCGCCAGCGGTATCGCGGGTTTTGGCCACGCGCCGGGCCATGGCGATGAAAGGCTTCTGCGACCACCACGAGGCGCGCTCCAGCCCGATGGCCTTGACCACGCCGTCGCGATCGATCAGGCCGGACGGGTTGGAAATATAGGGCCAGCCCGCACGGTCGGCCTCGCCCAGATAGTCGATGCCGGTCCACAGGAACATGCCCGAATAGGCCGGATTGTCGCGCACCATGACCCACGGGCCGCGATCCTTGGTGTTCTCGGTGCCGATGATCTTGCGCGACGGCTTGTCGGCATGGGCCTTGGCCAGTTCGTTTTCGCGGTAATTCTGGCCGACCACGTCGAGCATGTCGGCCAGGCCGTCGTCATAGTCGTGGCTGACATTGGGGCGGAACAGGGCCTGGGTGACGGGGCGCGTCGGGTCTTCTTCATGGAAGATGTCGCGCAGGCGTTGCAAGGTCGCCTTGGCGCTCTCGGCGTCGGGCGTGTCGTGGATCTCATTGCCGATTGACCAGATGGCGATGGAGGGGTGGTTGCGGTCGCGGCGCGCCATACTGCGCGCGTCCTGGCTCGACCAGTCGGAGAAGAACAGGTGATAGTCCTGCGGATTCTTGGCGACGGTCCACATGTCGAAAGCCTCGTCCATCACCACAAAGCCCATACGGTCGCAAAGGCTAAGAAATTCCGGCGAGAACGGATGGTGGGCGGTGCGGATCGCGTTGACGCCGAGGGATTTGAGGATGCGGAGGCGGCGTTCATAGACATCGAGCGGCACGGCCATGCCGAAAGCGCCGCCGTCAGCATGGATGGCCACGCCCTTGAGTTTGATATTTTTCCCGTTGAGCCAGAAGCCGGTGTCGGCGCGGAACTCCATGTTTCTTATACCGAAACTCTGATCACTTTCGTCACGCAAGTCGGAATCGGCGACCAGCGTGATTTTGGCGGCGTAGAGGGCGGGCGTGTCGAGCGACCATAGCTTTGGATTTGCAAGCGAGCCTTGCGCGGTCAGTTTCGCCGTCGCGCCGGGAGCGAGGGTTTGCGGCGCGCTCTGGAAACTGGCGACCGCCTTGCCGTCCGGGTCCGTCACGGTGATGACGAGATGCGCGTTGACCGGCTTATCCGTGGTGTTGACGGCTTCGCTGTCGATCCTGACCGTGGCGCTGTCGGCGGTGATCGACGGCGTTGAGATGGCGGTTCCGTCGGTAACGAGATGCGCCTTGTCCTGTACGATCAGATGGACGTGGCGGTAAATGCCGCCGCCCGCATACCAGCGCGAGGCGGGCTGGTCCGAGGTGTCGGCGCGCACGGAAATGACATTCTCGCCCGCCTTCAAGTACGGCGTCAGGTCGTATTGAAATGTCGCATAGCCGTTGGGACGATAGCCGAGATGGTGGCCATTGATCCAGACGCCGGAGCGCGCCATGACGCCGTCAAAGCGGATGGCGACATCCTTGTTCGCCGCCACAGCGGGCAGGGTGAAGTGCTTGCGATACCAGACCGTGCCACTGGGCAGCCAGCCGCCGGAGCCGGTCGTGGGCGCATCCTGGCTGAAAGGGCCCTTGATCGCCCAGTCATTGGGCAGGTCCACAGGCGTCCAGTCGGAGTCAGCGGCTTTCGGGTCGGGGCCAAGCCCTGTGTCGCCCTTGTGGAACAGCCAGTTGGCGTCAAAATTGACGGTGTCCGCCTGGGCGGCGCCCGCGATAAGCGCGGCCAGCGCCGCGCCGGTCAGCATGAGTTTGCGCATGGTTCTATTGTCCCTGATCGTTTTTGGGCTCCCCGGCCAAGGATCAACCTATCAAGGCGCCGTTGTGGCGGCAAGATTGCAAATGCTTCAATGTGAAGTAAATTGCGCATATATGAGCAAAATTGCAAATTGACCTCTTGCGCTTTAGCCGTCCTGCGGTAAGACTGGACGAGCCCTCGGCGGACGGGCGCCAAAAAAAGATCCAAAAATAGATACAGGGCCTTTTCAGATGAGATTTCCGCGCCGCCTTTTGCTGACCGTAGCCGTTTACGCGCTGGCGGGAGCGGCGCGCGCGCAAACTACGGACGGTTTGCTGTTTTCTCTGTCGGGCGAGCATGGCCTGACCGCCGAAACAGCGGGCGGGCAAGCGGGGCCGATCTTCGCCACGCGCGTCGATGAGACCGATGGCGTGGTGGGCAAGGGTCTGTCGTTCAAATCGGCCCTGTCCCTGGCCTGGTCGGCGCCCGGCAATATCTATGCGCGGCGCGGCACGGTGTCCTTCTGGTTCCGCGCGAAGACGCCGCTGGGGCATACGCCGTTTCCGGTGTTCCGTGTCGCCAAAAGCGACGGCACAAGCTGGGACATGCAGTTCCTGCGCATCGACTGGAACGGGCATGGCTTCGACGCCTTCGTCACCGATACCGGCCTTGCGCGCACACGGGTCTCGTACCGCATGGACGCGATCCCTGCGCCCGACCGCTGGGTGCATATCGCCTTCGCCTGGGACGAGACGCAAGGCGTCAAGCTGTGGATCGACGGTAAGCCGGTCGCGCAGAAGGCCGCGAAAGCCGTCTATGATCAGGGGCTTTGGGGCTTTGGGCCATTCCAGCGCATCGTCGCGCCGTGGCAGGTGCATTCGCTCTATAACTATAAGCGCACCGGCGATCTCGACGAACTGCGCATCTATGACCACATGATGAGCGACGCCGAGGTGGCGGTGCTGGATCAGCATAAGGAACCGATGGCGGCGCCGGTTGCAGAAGCGCTGAGCGATCCGGCGACGCGCGATGACTGGAACCTGCGTTACGGCTGGAACCGGCCGGACGACCTGCCCGCCCTTTTGACCGATCCGGTCACCACGGTGCGCAAGGTTGAATTCACCGGCACGTGGGATCTCAAGGAAAAGAATTTCAAGGGCGCGGACGGCATTCGCGAAACCACCTGGCCGGGCGTTTATAATCGCTCGTCCTTGCCGGGACGGCACGACTATTTCGAGCTGCCCGACTGGAATGTCTATGCGTTGGGCGGCAAGACCTACAGGCTCGACCTGCCCGACGAGCCGTGGAACCGCATCGAGATCAACGGGACAGCTTACGGTGAGCTGAAACGCGGCGACCAGACCCTGTTTACCCGCCCGCCAGGACAGGAGCGCACCTCCAATACCGTGCCGGTGCAGACTGGCGGCGAAATCCAGTTCGTCAACACGGCGCAGGAAACGCCGATTGAGGAGATCGGCGCCTATTATGTCCATGCGGGCAAGGTCCCGGACGGCTATGTCACGCTCGACTATACGGTGGCGGCCTCTGCCGATCCGGCCTTCTATCCGGCGCTGGACGGACTTCGCGCGCATATTGACGGGCGCTATCTGCCCGATGAGCGCGATGAGGTTGTGGCCCTGCCCAAGGGCGCGCCGCGCAAGCCTGCGCCCGCGCAAGGCAGCGCTTACCTGCCGATCGTGCATGTCTTAGTCCCCGGCGATTTCCGCTCGCCCTTGCCGGGCGATCCGCCGACGCGCTTCTCTTACGGCTGGGAGAATATGAATGCCGGGCTGGACGGGGTGGCGCTCGACCTGCCTGCCCTGAAGGGCGATGGGCCGATACCGCTCAATATTAGGGTGAAAGACCCAACCTGGCCGGATCGCGACCTTCTGGACATTAATGTCTCTGTGCCGCCGAATACGCCGCGCACCCTGTGGCTGGATACGCGCGACCGGCTATTGCCGAACGGGACCAATCTCTACCTCACCGTGGCGGCGGGCGAGGCGGGCTTCGATGCGCAGAGTCTTGACGGGATGCGCGTGCGGCTGGTGTTCAAAAAGGCTGTCGAGGCGAAGGCCGAACACATTGCCGACCGCATGGAACAGGCGCGCGACAATTTAAGCTTCCTCGTCGAGGAGCAGCCCAATATCCGGCTCTATCCTTTGTGGGACCGCTTTGAGCGCGACATTACCGATGTCCTGCGCGTCGATCCCGACAATGCGACGGCGCGCGCCTACTGGGTCGAGAAGAATCCCGAACAGCCCTATGCTGACTATAAACCGACGCCTGCGCCAGCGGGCGTGCCGCAATGGGCCTGGGCGCAGAGCCAGGATCTGAAGCTGTTCCGGCAATTCGCCGACTGGTGGATCGACCACCGCCAGATCTCCGACGGTGAATTTGGCGGCGGCCTGTCCGACGACACCGACCTCGTCAACCAGTGGGTTCCTCTGGCCCTGATGGGGGTCGAGCCTGAGAAGATCATCAGGTCGCAGGAAGCCGTGACCGACGCGACCTTCGCCAATGGCATGTGGAGCGGGGGTTTGAGCCGTATCCGCGCCGATGAGTTGCACTCCTATGAGGAGGGCATCAATACGGTGGCGCAATCCATGCTGATCGACTGGGGCAATCCGGCCTATATCGAGCATGGCATGGCGGTGGCGCGCGAATATCCGCGCCTGATGCAGGTCAATGCCGCCGGTCACCGGCACTTCGTGTCGAGCTACTTTTCCGGGACGGATATCGACCGCGACGATGGCATGGGCGTGCAGAAGCCCGACAATTTGCTGGTCACCCATCCCGGCCTGATGCTGGTTGATTATAATGGCGACCCGAAGACCAAGGCCATATTGCTCAGCCTGCTGGACGGCTGGCTGGCCCATGGCGAAAAGGGCCCGCGCGGCTGGAGCTTCCCGTCGGATATCGACTGGGCGACGGATAAGGGCTCAGGCCACGGCGTAGATATCGCCGTACATGACTTCTGGGCGGCCTATAGCTGGACGGACGACGATAAGTATCTGCGACCGATGGACGGGGCGCTGAACGGCGATCTGCGCGGCCTGACCGAGTTGAACGCCGATGTGCTGCATCGTGTGCCGGGCGAAGACAAGGTGGCGCAGAAGATCGCCGCAAACGCCGATCAGGCAGGCGGCGGGACGATCGACCGGAACCTGGGCGGCGCGACGGCGGGGCAGTTCGCGCGGTTCGTGCGCTGGCAGGAGACGGGCGATACTTCCATCCTGGCCGGGCTTTATGGCGACGAGGTCGAGGCCGTCACGCAGCGCATGCCGGTCCTGACCTCGCTCGAAGCCTGGGTGGACCGCGTCAGCGTGCCGAGCGACCTTCTGCAAAGGACGCGGCTCGGCGGGGTGGCGCACCGGCGCATGGCCTTTTATCCGGGCAATATTGTCAGTTGGCGCTTTTCGTCGGGCGGCAAGGACGTGTCTGGCGAAAACGTCGCCATTCTGATCCGCAAGGGCGATCCGAAAGCCTTTTCCGTCACCGCCTATAATCTGACCGATCAGCCGGTGACGGCAAGCATGACCGGCGCGCAACTGGACGCCGGGACGTGGCGCCTGAAGGGGCCGGAGGGTGTGCGCGAGGTGCGGCTGGAACGCGGGCGCAGCGTGGACCTATCCCTGCCGCCGCATCAGCAGGTAAGCTTTGATCTGGCCTTGCAGACGCCGGGCGATGATCCGGCGACGCGGCCCGATATCGGTCTTTCGAGCCGTGACCTCGTTGTGAAGGGCCGCACCCTGACGATTACTGCGCATAGTCTGGGCGCGAAGCCGACGCCGACGGGCGTGGCGATCGTCACGGACGCGGCGGGGCATGAGCTGACGCGCGCACGTTTCGGACCTTTGCCGGCGCCGACGGACCTGTTGCCGAAGACCGTTCAAATCAAGACCAGATTGCCGAGGACGTCCGGACCGGTGCGCGTCACATTGCGGCTTGACGGCCAGCCGACTGAGATTACGCAGATTAACAACAGCGCCGTAACGCCGGGCGCGTAAGTTCACAGGCGGGGGAGACTTACATCATGCGACATATCATCAGGTTCGGCCTGGCTTCGGTTTTGGCTTTGACATCAGGCCTCCTGGCTTTGGCGCCGACAGGCTATGCACAAGTGGCTCAGGGCGCGTCCTCATCCGCCGCCGTCAATACGGTGACAGACAGCCAGGAGGCGCAGACGGTCACCATTTTCGGCAAGAAGCCTGAAAAGGGCGATCCGACCATTACGCAGATTCCGACGCATGACGCCGATTCGTGCGGCTTCATGAACAATTACGATCCCAACAGTGAAGAGATCGTGCAGGACTATCTGAAGTCTTTCTACGGCGATTACACCTCGACCATTGGCGGCGGCGCGACGGGCGACACGTCCGGCGCTGATCAGAGCGGGGTGCGCTTCAAGGACAATTCGCCGTTCGGCAATGTCTCCGAAGGCAACGCCGCCGATCACAACACCTTGCCGGGCATGCAGATCGGCGCCACGGGGCCGGATGGCCAACCGGTCGATGGCGACACTTCATCAGGCGGCTGTCTGCCCTCCGACAAGGCGTTCGCGGCGGGGCGCTCCTACATCGCGCGCACCGATCATTCGCTGAAGGACGCCTTCGCCGCCTTCGACGCCAGGGACTACCCAAAGGCGCTCGACCTGTTCCGCAAATCCTACGAGAAGATGGGTTACGATTCCGCCGCCCTGATGGAGGGCAAGATGTATCTGGCGGGCATGGGAACCAAGCCTGACGCGCAACAGGCGGTGATGTGGCTCAAAAAAGTCGTCGAGGCGCGCTTCGGTCCGGGGGATGTACTGGCCTTCAACCCCGACGATCCCACCTATATGAACACCCGTATCGACGCCGCCATGACTTTGGCGAAGATCTATATGGTTGGATTGGGCGGCGTGCCGCGCGACGCCGCCGAGGCCAAACGCTGGTACATGAAGGCCGATGATTTCGGCTACATGCCCGCCACCCATACGGTCGGCCAAATCTACGAATACGGCTATGCTGGCGAGAAGAACCTGCCCAAGGCCGTGAGCTATCTGAAAAAAGCCGGCACGGCGGGCTATACGCCGTCCATGTACGAACTGGGCGAGCTTTATCGCAGGGGCGGAGACGGTCTGACGCAGGACGACAAGCTGGCGGCGCAGTGGTTGATGGAAGCGGCCAAGCGCGGCCATCCCGACGCGCTCTACGCCATCGGCAATATGTACGATCTGGGTGAAACCCTGCCGCACGATCCGCAAAAGGCCGTCGTCTATTACAAGGAAGCCGCGCTGAAAGGTCAGGCCGATGCGCAGGACGCCATCGGTCTGATGTTCTATACCGGCGAGGTGGTCGGTCAGAACTATGACACGGCGCGCAAATGGTTCTATCAGGCCGCCCTGCAGCGCCAGCCTGACGCCATGTTCAATCTTGGCGCCATGTACGCCAACGGACAGGGCGGAGACAAGGATCTGGTCAAGGCCTATGTCTGGCTGACCCTGGCGAAAGCCGAAGGCGCCGATCAGGCCGCTCCGGCTCTGACGGCGGTGGCGGCGCATATGAGCGCCGACGAGCGGACCAGGGCCGACGCCTTTCTGCAGCCAAAGGCGGGCTAATCGGCCTGCCAGCCGCCGCCAAGCGCAAGGAAAACCTGCACCTGATCGGCGGCGATCTTCGCATCCATCATCGCCAGCGCCTGATCGGCGCTCAGCACGGCGCGACGCGCGTCCAGAACGGGAAACAAAGAGACGCGTCCCGCCTTTTGCAGGCTGAGCGTCTGGGCGAGATTTTGCGCGGCGTGATCATGCGCCGTCTGCAGCTCGGCGCGCTGATCGAGGTCGTGGGCATAGAGGTTGAGCGCGGCTTCTGTCTCTTTCAGGGCGGCGAGGACGACGCCGTCGAAATGGGCCTCGGCGAGGTCGATGTCGGCATTGGCGGCCTTGATATGCGCCGTCGCGACCTTCTGGTTCGGAAACTCCCATGAAATCAATGGGCCGAGCGAATATTTCATCGTGTCATATCGCAACGCGTCGCTGGCCAGACCGCCGGAGCCAAGGCTGGCGCCCAGAACAATCCGCGGATAGAGCGCCGCGCGCGCCGCGCCCGCGCGCGCTTCCGCCGCTTCAAGCGCGAACTGGCTGGCGCGCACGTCGGGGCGGCGCTTGAGCAGGGCGGCGCCGTCGCCGATGGGGATGGCTTGCGACACAGTGGGCAAGGTCTTGCAGGCGTTAAGTCCGGGGGACAGTTCTGAGGGCGCGCGACCGGTCAGCAGGGCCAGCCGATAAAGCGCCGCCGCATGCGCGGCCTGCAAGGCGGGCAGGGTGGCCCTCGCCAGAGCCTCCTGCGCCTGGCTGCGCGTCACGTCGCCTTCAGCGCCGCGACCGGCGGCCTTGAGGCGGCGCACAGCAGCGCCAGTCTGGTTTTGCAAAACGATGACATCCTGGGTGAGCGCAGCTTCGCGTCCGGTGGCGCAGACATCGAGCCAGGCGCGCGTCGTATCGGCGACGACGCTGACGCGCACCGCATCATAGGCGGCCTGAGCGGCGCCCATGTCCGCGCCGGACGCCTGGATCGCGTTCTTCACCTGACCTGAGAGGTCGAGCTGATAACTGACTGACCCATCGACAGAATAGAGAAAATCGCTGGGAATGTGTTCGCCGAGCAGCAGGAATTCCTGCGCCGATGGCATGCCGTAGCCGAATTGCCCCTTCAGGTCGGTATGGACGCTGGCCGCCGCCCTGGCCAGATCGAGTCCGGCCTCGGCCTTTTCGAGCCTTGCATTGGCTTCGCGCAGGTTCGCATTGGCTTTCAGCGCGTCGTCGATCAGTTTGTTGAGCGTGGCGTCGTTGTAGAGCTTCCACCAGTCGCCGGGGACGGCGTGGGCGGCGAAGGCGGGATTATCTGCGTTCAGAAAGGCGCCCTGCGCAGCGGGGTTTGCGATCTGCGGATGGGTTTCGGGTGCGTGCAGCGGCGCGCTGACGCAGGCGGACAGGGTCAGGAGAGACGCAGCGAGGAGCAGGCGACGGATCATTGCGCGGCTCCTGTCTGGACGATTTCAACTGTCGCTGTTCGACCGGCGACAAGATTGACGCCTGACGGCGCCTTGTCGATCTGGACTCGCACAGGGATCCGCTGCGCGAGACGCACCCACGAAAAGGTCGGGTTGACATTGGCGAGCAAAGAGGCGCCGTCAGCGCCGTCGCGTTCGTCAATCCCGCTGGCGATGCTGTCGACATGCCCGTCGATGATCGCGTCGTCGCCCATCAGGCGCGCCCTGACCTTGTCGCCGACATGGATGCGCTTGAGCTTGGTTTCTTCAAAATAGCCAACAATATAGACGGAATTGCTGGCGAGAAGCGCGAATTCAGGATGGCCCGTCGCCGCGAAATTGCCCGGCCGCAGCGACATATTGTTGATGATCCCGTCGATCGGCGCCCGCACCTCGGTGCGCGACAGGTTCAGCTTCGCCGCATCCAGCGCGACGCGCGACTGGTCGAGCGCCGCCTGCAGGGCGGCGACCTTGGCGTCGGACTGCTGCGTGACCTCGGCGGCGACGAGATCGCCGAGCGCGTGATTGCGCGCGGCTTCCTGACGGGCTTCGCGCAAGGCGGGCTGTTGCGCGATGATGGCGGCCTGCGCCTGCTCCACGGCCAGACGGTAGCGCGGCTGGTCGATGGTGAACAAAAGGTCGCCCGCCTTGACCTTCTGGTTGTCGCGCACGGCGACGGAGGTGATCAGGCCGGACACGTCGGGCGCGACCTCGACGACATCGGCGCGCACGCGGCCATCGCGCGTCCACGGTTCTTCTTCGTAATGCCGCCACAGGCCGCGCGCGACAAAGATCGCCGCGACGACGACAACGAGGGTCGGGATCAGGCGAAACAGAAAGTAACGGTTGATTTTCATCATGACACACACATCAGGACAGGGTTAGCAATCGGGCGAAGGCGCCCCAGAGAACAAGGCTCATCGCGACGTCGAACAGGCCGCGATGCCAGATGAAGCGGTAGAGGCGCGCCTTCGCCAGAAGCAGCTCGATCACGCGCCCGGCCACAAAGGCCAGCACGGCGGCGACCAGAAGCGGGTGGATATAGACGCCGCACAGGTTCAGCTCAGGGGTCATCAGGCGATCTCCATCCGGGGCGCTGCGGCCCCCGGAAACAGGTTGCGGCGCAAGCCGGTCAGGGCGATGCGAACATCGCGCGCCGTGGTTTCAGCCAGGGCGCCGTCAAGATCGTCACGCACCTGCGTCGAGGGTGCGGATTCCTCTCTGTCCGCCATCTCGGCGTAGTAGGCGGCGACGGCGTCGAGCAGGGCGTCGATCCGGTCGCGCGCTTCGGGCGCCTCGCGCAGGACGATCAGATTGATCCCCACACGCAGATCGCGAAGAGCGTCCGCCGCCGCCAGCCGCTCGTCGCCGCGCGAAGCGGCCAGACGGGGCGCCAGCAACTGGGCGCGGTCGAGCATCAGGCCGGTCCAGTCGCCGATTCCAGCGGGCAGGCGCCGCGCCGCGATGGCGGCCAGGTCGCGCCAGCCAGCGCGCAGCACGCGCTGCGCCGCCGTTTGCGGGCCGATGACACGGATCAGCCGCGTGGCGATAACCGCGCACATAATGCCAATGACCTGAGCGAAATTGGCGTTGGCGAAGGCGGCGAAATCCGCAGAGAAGGTGTTGGTCAGCGCCAGCCCCATACAGAAGCCAAGGATCAGCGGCATGACGCGGCCATAAAGGGAGGGTTTTGGCAGGAAAGCGCCGAGGATCAGAAGGGGCGGCGCCAGGACAAGACCAAGCGTGACGAAGCTGTGCGTGGCGGGCAGAACGCCGAATTGATAGAGGGCGACGAGCGGCAAGGACAGGATCGTCCAGATCATGAAGCCGCGCTGCGATGGCGTCGGATCGTCCATTGCGCCATAGAAACAGCACATGACGGCGGCGATCATCGGCGCGATGGCGCCTTCCGGCCAGCCGCTGATGATCCAGGCGGCGCAAGCGCCGGTGACAGCGAGAAAGGTGGCGGCGACTGACAATAAGGCCATGCCGAGGTCGATATGCATCGGCCGCTTCAGGCGACGGTTGATCAGCGCCTGCGCCTGCGGCGTCAGGGCGTGGCGAGGATCGCTCAGGTGAAGGCTCAGTTCGCGACCGACGCGCAGGAGGTCCATAAGCTCGCTGAGGCGCGCCAGAAGGTTGAGCGTCAGCAGCCCGCGCCAGCTATTATCCGGCGTCGCCTCTGCAAGCGCGTCAAGGCGGGCGCGCGTCTCTAAGGGTTCAAGCAGCCGATCGCCTTCAATCCACTGGCGCACATCGACAAGACAGGCCTGCACGTCCTCGCTTACGCCGTCTGTGGCCTTTAGCGCGTCCAGCCGGTCTTCGATGGCCGAGATCAGCGGCGCCAGCAGCATCAGCCTGTCCTGCAGGGCCGCCATGCCCGCGCGCGTCGGCGCCGCCGCGTCGGTGTCGTAAGGGACATGGGTGGACAACAGGTGGAGTTCGGTAATGTCCTGCGCCAGCGCGTTGCGGTCGCGCGGACCGATATCCGCGCCGCCGAGCGCGTCGAGCGCCCAGCCGCGCGCATCCTGCTCAATCTGCGCCAGTCGGGCGTTCATGACGCCCGTGACCCCGCGCGGCAGCACGACGGCGTGGACCAGTGTGGCGCATAATACGCCAAGTCCGATCTCCTCGCTGCGCAGGACGGCGATGGTGAAGACCTGATCGGGGTGGGTGACGGCGGGAAAGCCGATGATCGCCGCCGTATAGCCCGCCAGCATGAACAGATAGCTGCGCGGCGTGCGGTCAAGCAGCGACAGAAACTGACAGGCGCAAACCCAAAGGGCCATGACGAGCGAACATAGCGCAGGCGCATTCGCCAGCGGCGGTATAATCAGCACCGCGCCGCCGGCGCCGAGCAGGGTGCCGGTGAAGCGATAGGCGGCCTTGGAGCGCACGGTCCCTGTCAGCGGCTGGCTGACGATATAGACGGTCGCCATCGCCCAGAAGGGACGCTCCAGACCGATGCTCATGGAGACGAACAGGGCCAGCATCGCCGCCACGAAACTGTTGACGGAGAAGATGATGTCGCGAAGGCGCGCCATGGTCTTAACTTTCAGCGCGCCGGATGGCCGCGTGAAAACGCTCCAGGACGCGCAAGGTCGTGACGACCTCGTCGTCTGTGGAGTCGCTGAGCAGGGCGCTGCGCAGGGATTGCGCCAGGGTTTCGGCGCGCCTGGCCAGTTCATGACCTGCAGAGGTCAGGTGCAGGGTCTTGGCGCGCTTGTCCTGTTCGCACGGACGGCGCTCAACGAGTTCGGCGCGTTCAAGCTGGTCGAGCAGAGGTACTAAAGACGGCGGCTCCATGCCCAGCTCCTCGGCCAGCGCGTTCTGGCGCACGCCGTCGCCCAGCCGCCCCAATAGCATGACCGGCAGGGCGAGGCTGTGCGAGACGCCCAGGCGGATAAACGCCTTGTCGATATGTTTGCGATAGGCGCGCGACACCGGGCCGAGTAAGGCGGTCAGTTGGCGTTGCGTGAGGAGAAGGGGCGAGGGCATGGGTGACACTTAATTAGTTAGGCACCTAATTAATATGATGCTGCGATAGGAATGTCAAGCGCTCCGCTCCCTGAGTGGCGGTGAAGGCCAATCAGGACGTGGCCGCAGGAGGTTGGTGAAACTTGGTGGAAACCTGAAGGTAACAATCCTGCCAAGTTAGGTCTAAATTCCGCCGCGATTGGCGACGGAATAAGCTACAATGCGCGTTAAAGAGCAAATTCGATCATTTAATGCTTCTCAGACAGGCCGATGCTCCGACCTTTTTCTCAGTCGATTTCTCGTCTTGCCGCGCCGTCTCTGGGTTTTGTCAGCCTGTTGGCCCTGATATGCGCCTCGCCGGTTTGGGCGCAAACCCAAACCCAGCCGCCAAAAAAGCCGCAGACTCAGACCGCTAACCCGTCAAAGGCCAATATGCCTGCGATGGGCGCGGGGGACAGCGCGGCGGCGACGGAGGTTCCGACCACGGTGACCGTGCGGGCGCAGAAGCCTGAGATCCAGCACAAGGCCGACCGCGATGTTTATGACGTGACGCAGGATCCCGACGCCGCCACCGGCAGCGCCGCCGATGTCATGAACAATATTCCGGCGGTGACGGTCGATCAGGACGGTTCGGTCGCCCTGCGCGGCGACACGAATGTGCAGATCTATATCAACGGCAAGCCCAGTTCGCAGATGCAGGGCGACGACCGCGGACCGGCGATGCAAAGCCTGTCGGCGGACGATATCGACTCGGTCGAAGTGATGACCAATCCTTCGGCAGCCTTTGGGGCCGACACCGGCGGCGGCATCATCAATATCGTGCTCAAAAAGGGCAAGCACATCAAGCCGAACACCTCGTTCAACCTCGCCATGGGCGATGCGGGGCGCTATCAGTTCGGCTTCCGCTCCGGCGCCAATATCGGCAGGCTGACCCTGAACGGCAGCGTCAATCTGCGCTCGGATACGCGCAAGAACGGTTCGCACAGCGACCGCCAGCGCATCGACCCGGCTACGGGCGACGTGCGCGCCTCCAGCCAGGACAATCAGTCCAGAAGCCGGACGCAGAACGTCTCGGCCAATCTGCACGCCGATTATGACGCCAGCGATTACGACACCGTCTCGGCGGAGCTGCATGTGTCGCGCCGCACGCAGGATGGCTACAGCGCAAGCGAATACCGCTATTTCGATGATGTCGGAGCCGTGAGTTCGGCCTATGCGCAACTGGGTGATCAGCGCGGTCCGTCAGGTCACGCCAGCGCAAGCTTAAGCTGGGATCATCGCGGACAGGACAATCCCGACAACGATTTCAAGCTGGAGCTGAAGCACTCGGAATCGACGCCGGAGCATGAAAGCGACTATCGCCAGATCTATCATCAACCGCTGAAACCCGACGCCTTCTATGCGACGCGGAGCAAGACGCGCAACGTCAATGACGATTTCAGCGGCGACTGGAAGCGCGTATTCGGGGGCGGCCAGCAGGTCCAGGCGGGCTGGGACGTGCAGCATACGCAGTCCGACGTCTGGAATTACCGCTCGATGAACCATGCCGAGGGCGAGGCGGAGGTCGCCAATCCCAACTACACCAATCAATTCAATGTCGATCAGACGATTTCAGCGGGTTATGTCACCTGGCAGAAGACCTTGGGCAAGTTCTCCGCGCAGGTCGGGCTACGCGGCGAGAAACTGGACGAGACGCTCGATCAGGTCACATCGGGCATTGAGGCGCATGTCGATCAGGTGAGCTGGAATCCGAGCCTGTTCCTGCTCTACACGCTCAATGACAAGGACGGTCTGCGCGCCTCTTACGGCCACAAGATCGTGCGGCCCGGCGCCAATCTGCTCAATCCCTTCCTGCGCTATGGCGACGCGCAGACTGTCAGCTCCGGCACTCCGTATCTGCTGCCCGAACAGGTCGAGACGTGGGAACTGGAGTACGATCACACCACGCGACCGTTCAACGCCTCGGCGACCCTGTTCTACAAGACCGTCACGGACAATTTCTCGCGCGCCAGCGACTATTTGCCGGGGTCGAGCGATGTGTTGCTGACCACCAATATCAATGATGGATCGCGCAAGAATGTCGGCCTGCAATATTCGCTCAACGGGCAGGGCGACGTGCTGCGCTACGGTCTGAACGGCGTGCTGGGCTGGTCTAGCCAGGACTCGACCGATTATGTCACCCATGCGCCTGTGCACCGCGAGAGCGGCAATTCGAGCGCGCGCCTCTATGCGCGCTGGTCGCCCAATAAGAAGAACACGCTCGGCATGTATGTGCGCTGGCGCGGCCGCCAGCTTCTGTCGCAGGGCTATCGCGACGGCTCGACCTCGCTGAACCTGTCCTATCAGTATCAGATCGTGCCGAACAAGGTGCAGGTCACCGTGAATGCGCGCGACGTCCTCGCCAGCCAAGGCGGGCGCAGCGTCACCCAGACCAGCACGATCTATAATGTCACCGACCGTTACGATTACGGCGCCACCTTCATGCTGGCCCTGCGTTATACGTTTGGCGCGCCGCGCGACCCGCAACCGGATCAGAACAGACGACGCGACAATAAAGGGCCGATGCGTCAGCGCAGCGATTCTTTTTAACGCCGAGAATATGGCTGACGAATCGTCCGCGATTCGCCACAATTGGCGGTAATAAGCGGCGGATTATTCGCGTATCGGGCCTGACATGGCGCAAGCACCCATCTTTTACGACCCGACGGGACGGCGCCAGCGCGCCTCTTTCATCGGCGTCATCACTCTGATCGTTCTGGCGGTTCTGCTTTTTGCCGGACTGGTCCTGTCCATCCTGATCGTGCCGTCGCCCAAGGGGCTTGACCTGCACATGGAGTACCCGCGGCCGGAAGCCTCCAGGATCTTGCTCAATCACGCCAATCCACGTCATCGGCCCTTGAGCGCGACGCGCGGCGTCGCCAATGTCAACCAGACCATCGTGGCCTTCTATACCCCATGGGACGACGCAAGCCGGGCCTCGCTCGAAAAACATATCAATAATATCGACGTTCTCGCTCCGGTCCTGGCGTCGGTGACCGGGCCGAAGCACAATTTTATCTACCAGCGCGATGACGCCCTGACCTATCTGATCCAGAACGCCGCCCACCGTCCCGCCGTATGGATTACCGTGCAGAACGTCGCGAAAGATAACTGGGACAGCGCCAATACAGCGCGTCTGCTGGGTGATCGCTCGGCGCGTCATAAGCTGATCCTTCAGATTGGCGACATGCTGCGCAAAGAACGCGCCCAGGGCGTGGTGTTCGATTTTGAGGCCCTGCCTGACGCCAGCCTTGCCCCCTATCTGACGCTGATCCGCGAGGCCAGAGCCACGCTCGGCGCGCAGGGTTACGTCGTCACCTTGACCGCGCCGGTGGATACAACCGTCTGGAATTTGCGGGCGTTCGCCAATGCCGCCGACCGCCTTTTCCTGATGATCTACGATCAGCACTCCATGGCCGACCCTGCAGGACCGATCGCAGGCCAGGACTGGTTCAACAGTCGACTGGCCTATGCGCTTAAATCCGTGCCGCGCGACAAGGCCATCGTCGCGATTGGCTCCTACGCTTATGACTGGACCAAAACAACCGACGGCGGCCTTAATGTCACGCCGCGCACGGTTGAAGAAGCCTGGCGCATCGCCCGCGAATCCCAGGTCCAGATCCAATTTGACCCGTCTTCCGGCAATGCGCACTACGCTTACAGCGAAGACGGCCGCGAGCATGAGGTCTGGCTTTTGGACGCGGTCAGCGCCTGGAATCAGCTGCGTTCGATTGATGACTCCAACGCCTGGGGCGTCGCCCTGTGGCGCGTCGGTTCGGAAGATCCCGGCGTCTGGAGCGATTTTCGCACGTTTCAGACGACGACGACGCCGAAGCTGAACCAGCTGACGCCGCTTGGCGACGTCGATGTCGAGGGCGATGGCGAGATTGTTCATATCGACGCAACCCCGACCAATGGTGAGCGGGACGTTGTGTTCGACCGCAACCGCATCGCGCAAGACGAGACTTATAAGACTTTGCCGACGCCCTATGTCGTGCGCCGCACGGGCTACGCGCCCGGCAAGCTGGCCCTGACCTTCGACGACGGGCCGGATGCGCGCTGGACGCCGCGAATTCTCGACATCCTCAAAAAGGAGCATGTGCCGGCCACCTTTTTCGTCATCGGCGAAAAGGCGATCGAACATCCAGAACTGCTGCGTCGCATGGTCAATGAAGGGCACACCATCGGCAACCACTCCTACACGCACCCAGACATGTCTAAAGTGCCCCCGTCGTGGCTGCGTTTCGAGCTGAACTCCACGCAGCGCGTGGTGGAGGCCTATACGGGCCGGTCGATGCGCCTCTTACGCATCCCCTATTTCGGCGACGCCGAACCGACGACGGAGAACGAACTGGGACCGGCGCTGGCGGCGCAGAATCTCGGCTATACCAATGTCGGCCTGCACGTCGACTCCGAAGACTGGCAAAAGCCCGGCGTCCCCACCATCATCCATAATGTCCTGCAAGGCGTCGCCGACGGCGAAGCCAGCCAGTTGACGCCGCAATGCAAATACGATTCGTCCGAATGCCGTTCCGGCCAGATCATCCTGATGCACGATTCCGGCGGCGACCGCGAGCAGACCATCAAGGCGCTGCCGGTCATTTTAGAGACCCTGAAAAAGGAGGGCTATCAGTTCGTCCCCGTCGGTCAACTGGTCGGCCTCAATCAGGATCAGGTCATGCCGAAGGTCTCGGGCTCAGATCTGGCCGAGGTGCGTTTCGACGTCGGCCTGTTCATCCTGATGGCGTGGGGCGTCAAGGCGTTACAAGGGCTGTTCATCATTGCCATCGTGCTGGGGATCAGCCGCGCTCTGCTTCTGTCGGCTCTGGCGATCTGGGCGGAGTACACCGGCCATATGGACCCGCCGGGCAGCGAAGGCGATCCCGAGCAGGAAAAGGCGGTCGCCGACTATGTCAATGCGAGCTTCGTCAGCGTGGTCATCCCGGCCTATAATGAAGCGCGGGTGATCGAGGCGTCGGTACGGCGTGTGCTGGCTACTGTCGGCGTCGCCCTTGAGGTCATCATCGTCGATGATGGCTCGAAGGATGCGACTTCGCAGATTGTGCGCGAAGCGTTTGCCGATGACAGTCGCGTCAAGCTGATCACACAAGCGAATGCGGGCAAGGCCGCCGCCGTCAATAACGGCATCGCGGCGGCGAAGGGTGAAATCCTCATCGCGCTCGACGCCGACACCCAGTTCGAGCCGGAAACCATTGCGCGGCTCGTGCGCTGGTTCATCCGGCCGGAAATCGGCGCGGTGGCGGGCAACGCCAAGGTCGGCAACCGCTTCAACTGGGTCACGCGCTGGCAGGCGGTCGAATATGTCACCGCGCAGAACCTGGAGCGCAGCGCGCTGGCGACCTTCGGCGCCATGATGGTGGTGCCGGGCGCGATCGGCGCATGGCGCCGCGCCGCGCTGGAGGCGGTGGGCGGCTATCCGAACAACACCCTGGCCGAGGATCAGGATCTGACCATCGCCGTGCAGAAGCTCGGCTGGCATGTCGCCTATGATCAGGAGGCCGTGGCCTGGACCGAGGCGCCGGAAAGCTTTGGCGCACTGATGAAGCAACGCTTCCGCTGGGCGTTCGGCACCCTGCAATGCCTGTGGAAGCATCGCGATGTGCTCAAGACCGGCAAACCAAAGGGGCTGGCCCTGATTGGCATTCCGCAGGCCTGGATATTCCAGATCGGCTTTTCGGTGATCTCGCCTTTGATCGACTTCGCCCTTGTGGTGAGCGTCATCGCGACCTGGGTGCAGGTCTATAATCACGGCTGGGCGCAATCCGAAACCGATATCGGCAAGATGCTGATCTACTGGCTGGCCTTCCTGACCATCGACGCCCTGTGCGGCGCCATCGCCTACTGGCTGGAGCCGCGCGAAAAGTCGTATCCGGTCTTCTATCTGCTGTCGCAGCGCTTCGTGTACCGCCAGATCATGTACTATGTGGTGCTGAAGGCGCTGGTGTCCGCCGGACGGGGTTTAAGCGTCGGCTGGGGCAAGCTGGAGCGTTCGGGGCGGATGCAGGTGAAGCGATAGAGACGATCTCCTCCTCGCCGGGGCGAGGAGGAGATGGCACAGTCGCTTTATTCGGCGGGAACCGACGGCACGTCGATCTCGCCGCCCAGCGCCTTGAACTTCTTCGACATGTCATCCATGCCCGCCTCGATATCGGCGCGCTCATTGTCCGACAATGAGGCGGCGTAGTCGCGGACGTCCTGCGTGATCTTCATCGAGCAGAATTTCGGCCCGCACATCGAGCAGAAGTGGGCCGTCTTGTGCGCCTCTTTGGGCAGGGTCTCGTCGTGGAAGGCGCGCGCGGTTTCGGGGTCGAGGCCGAGATTGAACTGGTCCTCCCAGCGGAACTCGAAACGGGCGCGGCTCATGGCGTCGTCCCACAGGCGCGCGGCGGGGTGGCCTTTGGCGAGGTCGGCGGCGTGGGCGGCGATCTTGTAGGCGATCACCCCGTCTTTCACGTCCTTGCGGTCGGGCAGGCCCAAGTGCTCCTTGGGCGTGACGTAGCAGAGCATGGCCGTTCCGTACCAGCCGATCATGGCCGCACCGATGGCCGAGGTGATGTGGTCATAGCCAGGGGCGATATCGGTGGTCAGCGGTCCAAGCGTATAGAAGGGGGCTTCGCCGCAGGTCTTCAACTGCTTGTCCATATTGGCCTTGATCTTGTGCATCGGCACATGGCCGGGGCCTTCGATCATGACCTGACAGCCCTTCGCCCAGGCGATCTGCGTCAGCTCACCCAGCGTCTCCAGTTCCGCAAATTGCGCCCGGTCGTTGGCGTCGGCGATCGAGCCGGGACGCAGACCGTCCCCTAAGCTGAACGACACGTCATAGGCACGCATAATATCGCAGATCTCCTCAAAATGCGTATAGAGGAAGTTCTCCTTATGGTGGGCCAGGCACCACTTGGCCATGATCGAGCCGCCGCGCGATACGATGCCGGTCACGCGCTGCGCGGTCAGGTGGATATAGGCCAGGCGCACGCCGGCATGGATGGTGAAGTAATCGACGCCCTGCTGCGCCTGCTCGATCAGGGTGTCGCGATAGACCTCCCAGGTCAGGTCTTCGGCGACGCCATTCACCTTTTCCAGCGCCTGATAGATCGGCACCGTGCCGATCGGGGCGGGCGAGTTGCGGATGATCCATTCGCGGATATTGTGGATGTTGCGGCCGGTCGACAGGTCCATGACATTGTCGGCGCCCCAGCGGATGGCCCAGACCATCTTCTCGACCTCTTCTTCCATCGAGGAGGTGACAGCCGAATTGCCGATATTGGCGTTGATCTTGACCAGGAAGTTGCGGCCGATGATCATCGGCTCGACCTCGGGGTGGTTGATATTGGCCGGGATGATGGCGCGGCCGCGGGCGACCTCGTCGCGGACAAATTCGGGCGTGATGTAATCAGGGATGGACGCCCCGAAATCTTCTCCGTCGCGTAAGACGTCGGCGTTTTCGGCGCGACGCAGGTTCTCGCGGATGGCGATATATTCCATCTCCGGCGTGATAATGCCTTGGCGCGCATATTCGAGCTGGGTGACGCTCTTGCCGTCTTTGGCGCGCAGCACTTTCGGCAGGTTCGGGAATTGCGGGGCCAGCGCGCCTTCGGAGACATTGCCGTTATCCTCCGGCCTAACCTCGCGCGCCTCGATATATTCCACATCGCCGCGCTCCACGATCCATTGTTCGCGCAGGCGCGGGAGGCCTTTTGCGATGTCAGGCGTGAAACTGGCGTCCGTATAGGGACCGGAGGAATCGTAGATGGTCAGCGGGCCCTCGTTCGCCGACGGATGCACGCAGACCTCGCGGAACGGCACGCGAATGTCCGGGTGCAGCGTGCCGGGCTCATAGACCTTGCGCGAACCGGGAATGGGGGAGTTTTCGACCTTGATCGGCTTTTGAATAGTAGGCTTGTTCATTGTTCCCTCGTCAAAATTTGAGGGATCATGCGCGTTAAGTGCGGGCGCTTGGCCATGAAGACCAGATAAAGCGTATCCAACTCCCTTCGCCGGCATGACCCGGATCAGGTTCGGCGGGTTTAGGACGCTCTCGTCCCGTCTCAGCCCGCCTTAACGCGCGGACACCCCGGTGAACTGCGTCGGAGCATAGGCTGTTGGCGGCCTCGGTCAAGCGCCAACTGCACACCTGTTGCCGAATGCGACAGGGATGGTTAAGACTGCAACCTTTCCCGATTCCGGCCTGTTCCTGTAAGCGTTGTCCATGTCATCTGAAAACTCGTCCGAGACCTACGATCCTTTGACGCCGACGGCGGCGGCGCAAAAAACCCTGAGCGGTCGCGACGCGTTTTCGCTGTGGTTTTCGCTCGGCATCGGCCTGCTGGTTTTGCAGGGCGGGGCGCTGTTGTCGCCGGGCTTGTCGCTGGCGCACGCCCTGATCGCCATCGTGATCGGCAGCGTGATCGGCGCCGTTCTGCTGGCGCTGGCGGGCGTGGTCGGCGCCGATACCGGCCTGTCCGCTATCGGCTCCTTGCGACCGGCGCTGGGCGTGCGCGGTGCGCATGCCGCGGCGATCCTGAATGTGGCTCAGCTTGTCGGCTGGGGCGCGTTCGAGATCATCGTGATGCGCGATGCGGCGGGAACGCTGGCGCAAAAGACATTCAATTGGTCGGCGGCGTGGCTGTGGACGCTCGGCTTCGGCGCCCTGGCGACGGCTTTGGCGGTGCTGGGGCCGCTGGGTTTTATCCGCCGTATCCTGCGCCAATGGGGACTGTGGGTTCTGCTGCTGGGCGCGGCCTGGATGACCGGAGCGCTCGTGCTGGGTCATGATTGGGGCGCGGTCTGGCGTCAGGCGGGCGACGGGTCGCTGTCAATGTTCGGGGGCGTCGATATTGTGGTCGCCATGCCCTTATCCTGGTTGCCGCTGATCGGTGATTACGCCCGCTTTGGCAGGTCGGCCAAGGGCGTGTTTCGCGGAAGCGCCCTTGGCTATGTGCTGGCCAATATCTGGTTTTATGCGCTTGGCGCCGCCTATGCGCTGACCGCGACCGATCTCCAGGGCCAGTTACTGGCGGCGCTGGCGGGGGCGGGCGGCGGGCTGGCCCTGGTGCTGGTGCTGGTCGATGAAACGGACAATGTCTTCGCCGATATCTTCTCCGCCGCCATGTCCTTCTCCACCATCATGCCCGCCGTCAGCAGGGCGAAGGTGCAGATAAAGCATCTGGCCATCGGATTTGGCGCCCTTTGCACGCTGATCGCCCTGTTTGTGCATATGGACCGGTTCATGAACTTCCTCTATCTGATCGGCTCGGTGTTTACGCCCTTGTACGGCGTGCTGCTGGTCGATCATTTCGTCATCCGCGAACGCAAGGTCGCGACCGATGTGCGCAGTCTGAACGGTCCCTATGGCTTTGTCGGCGGGTTCCACATCGTGGCCATCGCCTCGTGGGGCGTGGGTGTGGCGACCTATCATTACATACTGGACCTGCTGCCGAACTGGGGGGCGACCCTGCCCGCCTTCTGCGTGTCAGCCTTCACCTACTGGGCGCTGCGGCTGGCCTTTGGCCGCCCGGAGCTGCCGCGCTGACCCCGGCAGCGGTCGGAACAGTAGCGCACCTCGTCCCAGACCTTCGCCCATTTTTTGCGCCAGGCGAACGGGCGTCCGCAGACCACGCAGGGCTTGCTGGGCAGGTCGGCCTTTTTCACAGCTTGCCGTCCTCCATGCGCTGCAGCGTGTCGGCGGCCTTGGCGCGTAAAGCCTGACGACGATCCTCGGTCATGCGGTCCCAGTTGGCGTAGACATAGGGCAGGCGCGGATTGCCGCGCAGACGGTCCTCATTCCGCGCGAGAAAATCCCAGTACAGGGCATTGAAAGGGCAAGCATTGTCGGTCAAGGCTTCAGTGGGATTGTAGGCGCAGCCGTCGCAGAAATTGCTCATGCGGTGGATATAGGCGCCCGACGCTGCGTAAGGCTTCGATCCGAGTATGCCGCCATCGCCATAAAGCGCCATCCCTAGCGTATTGGGCAGTTCGACCCATTCATAGGCGTCGGCATAGACGGCCAGATACCAGTCGCAGACTTCGGCGGGCGCAAGGCCCGCCAGGAGGGCGAAATTGCCGGTGATTATCAGGCGCTGGATATGATGCGAATAGGCGTGGTCGAGCGTATGGCGGACCGCCTCGGACACACAGGCCATCCTTGTCTTCGCCGTCCAGTAAAAGCCGGGTAAGGGGCGATGGGCGTTTAGATGGTTCATCCCGGCGTAATCGGGCATGTAGCGCTAGTAGATTCCACGCACATATTCGCGCCAACCCAGGATCTGACGGATGAAGCCTTCGACCGCGTTGAGCGGCGCGCGGCCTTCTCGGTAAGCGGTCTCGGCCAGCCGGCAGATTTCCAACGGGTAGAGCAGGCCCGCATTGAGATAGGCCGAGATCAGCGAGTGATAGAGATAGGGCTCGCCTGCCTGCATGGCGTCCTGAAAGGCGCCGAACTGCGGCAGCAGATGGTCGATAAAATGATGCAGTTCGCGCAGGGCCTGTTGGCGCGTCACGGCGAAATGAAACGGCTCAAGTTCGCCGATATGGCCGCTGAAGCGGTCGCGCACCAGGTCCAGAACCTCCTTCGTGATGGCGTCCTTGCGAAAGCTCAGCCGCTTCGGCGGCGCAGGGATGGCGCGCGGAGGTTTGCGGTTTTCGGCGTCGAAATTCCATCGCCCGCCTTCCGGCTCGCCGTTTGCGTCGAGCAGGACGCCGTATTTGCGGCGCATGACGCGGTAGAAATATTCCATGCGCGGCTGCTTCAGACCTTCGATCCACAGTCGGAAATCTTCATGCGTGGCGAGGAAGCGCCGGTCCTCACGGATGTCCACCGGCAGGTAAAACCGCAAGGACCAGGCGTTGATGGCGCTCAGCAGCCGCAATTCGCCGGGCTCGGTCACGACGATGCGGGTAATAGCGTGATCTTCGACAGCCCGCGCGACCTCGCCATCCAGACTCTGAGCGTTGTCGCGATCATCCAGCCGGACATAGCGCACGCGGAAACCCTCAGCGCGCAGCTCTTCGGCGAAATGACGCATGGCGGCGAACAGGAAGGCGATCTTTTTCTTGTGATGTTTGACATAGCTGGCCTCGCGCATCACCTCGGCCATGAGAATGATGTCGGCGCCAGGATCGGCGTCGGCGAGCGCGCTCAGATCGCGCGAGAGCTGGTCGCCGAGGATCAGGCGCAAGGTGGTCATAGGCGCTGTTACGGCGCGACCTCACGCGCGGATCAGCTTAATCTTTCGGAAAGCAGGCCGGGCTTAATCTTATCCACAGGCTAGGGTCATCACGCCATAGCAGGGGCGTACACAATGACGATGAGACTGCCCGATCATCCGGTTCAGGTCGATCCGCACGGGAGCGAGCCGCACCATGTTCCACACGGCTACAGCTATCCGAAAGAGCGCCATCACTGGTGGTGGTACGCAGGCTTTGTCGTGGCTTTCGTCACGGTCGCGTTGATTGTCATCGCCTTCAATGCGTTCGACCACGCCAGCCCGCCGCTTTGCTCGCGCGACGTCATCCAGACCCTGTCCTCAGACGACGGGGAGATGGAGCTGTCGCTCGCGCAGGTTTCGTGCTTTGGCGGCGATCATCAGAGGCGGTTGATGATCCGGCGGCTGGATCACGGCTCCGGCGCGCCGCATACGCTGGCCACTTTCAGCGGCGACGCCAATGTGCGCGCGACCTGGTCGGCGGATCGCGAGGTTGTGGTCAGCGAACGGGGCGGTCGCATCGAGACCTTCCAGCCGATCTGGCGCGATGTCCGCGTCCATTTCAGAAAGTAGCCAAAAGGCGCGCACCAGAAAGATGCGCATACGTATTCTCGTTCCCCCATCGGCGAAGGCGTGGCAGGTTGCCTCCAAAACATATGGGAGGCCGATATGAACTTCACCACGCTTGCCGCTGTGGCGGCATTGATGTGCGCTGGACCCGCCTTGGCGCAGACCACAGCGCCTGACGTCGCGCCGGTCGCGGTCGGCGATACCAAAAGCGCCCTGCCCAAAGACTGGAATCGCGACGCCGCCTTTATGGAAATCTTCGTGCGCTCCTATCAGGACTCCAATGGCGACGGGATCGGCGATTTCAACGGTCTGACCTCGCGGCTCGACTATCTGAAAAGTCTCGGCGTGACGGGAATATGGCTGATGCCGATCATGCCGTCCGAAGACCATGACCACGGCTATGCGGTCAGCGATTATCGCGCCATCGACCCGGATTACGGCACGATGGCGGATTTCGAGCGCTTTGTGGCCGAGGCGCACAAGCGCGGCATCGGCGTGATCCTCGATTTTGTCATCAACCATTCGGCGTCGGACAACGCCATCTTCAAGTCCGCCGAGGCGTCTAAATCCAGCCCGTATCGCGACTGGTACGTGTTTTCCGATCAGAATCCCGGCTGGTATGATGCGAAGACGCGCGGCCAGAAGGACGCTTTCTACACCGATCCGTGGCGCAAGGCGCCCGACGGTCCGGGCTACTATTACGGCGTCTTCTCCGAGCAGATGCCGGACTGGAACCTGCGCAATCCGCGCGTCGTGCAGTATTTGCAGGACACGATGCGCTTCTGGATGAATAAGGGCGTGGACGGCTTCCGGCTCGATGCGGTGACCATGCTGCTGGAGGATGGCCCCAAAGCCTATTTCAACAATCCCGGCAATCCGGCCATCGTCGCCAAATTGCGCGCGACGCTCGATACGTATCAGAACCGCTATATGATCTGTGAGGCGTCAGAAGGCGCATCCATGTATCTGAAAGCGTGCAACGCCTTCGCCTACGGCACGCAGCAGCACATCATCTCAAGCGTCAAGGCGGGGAAGCTGGATGATGAGCTGGTCGAGGCGTTGCAGAGCCCCGATCTCGACAAGACGCCGCTGGCCCTGCAAAGTCACGATTCCTACGTCGGCGACCGCCTGATTGATCAGTTCGGCGTCAATGGTCAGGAGGGCTATGAACTGGCCGCGGCGATCTCGATCCTCGCTTCTGCGACGCCGTTCTCCTATTATGGCGAGGAGATCGGCATGAGCAATAACGGCGTTTATAACGATCCCGGTTTGCGCGCGCCGATGAGCTGGACGGGGAATACGCGCACGGTCGGCTTCACCACCGGCAAGCCGTATCGCGACGTGGCGATCAATGCGGCCAGCATGAATGTCGCCAATGAGGAAAAAGACCCCAATTCGCTGCTCAATTTCTACACGCAGCTTTACCAGTTGCGGCAGGCGCATCCGGTGTTCGGGACCGGCGCCTTCGATCTGCAATCCAAAGCGGGCGACGCGACCTTGATCTTCACCCGCACCAACGCCAGCGACGAGGCCGCTGTGGTGGTCAATCTGTCCGACAAGCCGCAGACCGTCCGCGTCAAGGTCGCGCCCGATACAAGCTTCGTCCCGGTTGGCAATACGGGAGACCATCGCAGCGGCGTCGACGGCGCTCTCTCGGTCAGCGTCGCCGCCCGCGATATCTCGGTTCTGGTCAGGAAGTAGTCGTCCTGGCTTTTGATACGGCTTTGGGGCGTGTACAACACCCCCGAAGCCCTGGGCCGAATCCCCGTCGTCCTGCGGCTTTTGGCATTGCGGAGCGCGGTATGGACTGGGACAAGCTGTTGAACACAAGCCGGATCGGCGCGCCCGACTATGCCGAGCAGCCGGGCCGCCCCGCCCATATGGTCGATATCGACCGCATCACCTTCTCGGCCCCTTTCCGGCGGCTGGCCAACAAGACGCAGGTGCATCCGCTCTATGACAATGACCACGTCCATCAGCGCCTGATCCATTCCATCGAGGTCGCCAGCGTCGGGCGCTCGCTGGGCGTCGAGATCGGGCAATGGCTGGTCGATGACAAGGCGATCGACGAGACGCAGCGCGAACGGATTTGCGGCATCGTGCAGGCGGCGTGTCTGGCGCACGATATCGGCAATCCGCCCTTCGGCCATTCCGGCGAAGCGGCGATCGGCGCCTGGTTTGCGGAGCGTCTGACGGCGCCGCAGGGCGTGCTGGCGGAGCTGACGCCGGACGACTGGGCGGAATTCATCGCCTTTGAAGGCAATGCGCAGGGGTTCCGCATCCTGACCCGCGCCGAGATGAGCGTCAATCGCGGCGGCATGCGCCTGTCGCTTGGCGTTTTGGGCGCGTTCAGTAAATATCCGTGCGTCGCCGCAGTCAGCGCCGCCCGGCCCGCCGCCTATTGCGGACTCAAGAAATTTGGTGTTTTTAACAATGATTACAGTCAATTCGATACTATATCTGATGCTTTGGATCTGCCGCGCGAGACGTCGGTTGCGGGCGCATGGCGGCGGCGTCATCCACTTGTTTTCCTGATGGAGGCGGCGGACGATATTTGTTATAATATCATGGACTTGGAAGATGCTTTTACGGCGCGCGACGTGTCGTTCGAGCAGGCGAAGACGTTGCTGTCGGCGCTGTTTCTGACGCCCAATATCGCCTATGCGCGCAAATCCGAAGCGGGGGAAATCGCCGTGCTGCGCGCCAAGGCGATTCACAGCGCGATCAATGCCTGCGTCGAGGCTTTCAAGGCCAATTACGCCGGGCTGATGGACGGGACGTTCAGCGGTTCGCTGATCGAATCCTCGTCCAAGGCCGCCGAATTCGCCGCCATCCAGGCGCTGGCCAAGGCGCGCATCTTCAAAGCGCCACGCAAGACCGAGTTGGAAGTGTTTGGCCGCAATGTCATTTATCGCGTTCTCGATGGGCTGATCCCGCTTGTCGAGGATCTGGCGGCCAAGGGTTGGGACGCGGACCGTCTGTCGGGCTATCATCAGCAACTGGCCCGGGCGGTCAATCTCGATTTCGACGGGGTGGCGACGCCCTATGACGCTCTGCACGCCCTGACCGATTTCGTTTCCGGCATGACCGACCGGTATGCCGTCAAGACCGCCGAGATGTTGTACAGCCGATAGGCTTGTATATCCATCTTGAATATACTAAAATCCTGTCCATGACCCGAACCAGCCTGTTTCAATCCAATCGTACGCAAGCTGTGCGTCTGCCGAAGGACGTCGCCTTTCCGCAGAATGTGCGCGAGGTGGTTATCCTTCGCGACGGGCGCCGCCGTATCATCGCGCCGTCAGACAGCATCTGGGACGATTTCTTCGCGTCGCCCGGCGTGGATCTGGGGTCGCGCGAACAACCGTCCGCACAGGAGCGCGACGCCTTCTGATGCTGCGCTACATGCTCGACACCAATCTGTGCATCCGTGTGCTGCGGGACCGTCCTCAGGGCTTGCGCGAACGCTTCAACGCCGAGGCCGATGGTTTGTGCATCTCCAGCATCGTCCTGACGGAACTCCTGCATGGCGCGGCCAAATCGGCGCGACCGCTGGAAAACCGGCATGAGGTTGAGCGATTTTCTGCGCGTCTCGACGTGCTGGATTTCGACGCTGAAGCGGCGGAGCAGGCCGCCGATATTCGCGCCAAGCTGGAGCGCGTCGGCCAGCCGATCGGCGGGTATGACGTGCTGATCGCCGGGCACGCGCGAAGCCGGGGCCTTGTGGTGGTCACCGGCAATCTGCGCGAATTCACGCGCGTCGAAGGCTTGCGCTGCGAAGACTGGATGGCTTGATATGACCACCTTCAGCCGACTTCGCGACGCCAATCGGGCGCGGCAGGCGCAGTGGGACGCCGACGACCGGATCGGGCTGATCTATCGCGCCAACGAACTGGCGGGCGAGGTCGGCGAGGCGTGCAATGTCGCCAAGAAGATCGAGCGCGAGCGGCTGGGCATTGCGGGCAGCCGCGCCACAGTCGCGCAACTGGCTGAGGAACTGGCCGATGTGGTCATCTGCGCCGATCTGGTGGCGATGGGCGAGGGAATCGACCTCGACGAAGCGGTCGCCGCCAAGTTTAACGCCACCTCGGAAAAGATCGGCCTGCCGCAACGTCTTTCGGCGGCGTCTTATCAGGCGCGCGTCGCTGACTGGATGCAGGCCTGTTTCGGGCCGAAGATCAGCGCCGACCTGACTGAGCGCTGCTACCGCTTTCTGGAGGAGGCGGGCGAGCTGTGTCAGGCGCTGGGTATGAGCAGGGATCAGGCGCGCGCCATGATCGACTACACCTTCAGCCGCGAGGCGGGCGAACCAAAGCAGGAACTGGGCGGAACGATGGTGACGCTGGCGGCCTTATGCAATGCGGCCGGGCTCGACATGACAGGCGAAGGCGAGGTCGAACTGGCGCGCATCGACGCGCCGGAGGTCCGGGAGGCCATCCGCGCCAAGCAGGCGGACAAGCCGTTGCGTGGCGCGGTGGATTGACGGCGCCTATCGCCTGCGCCGCATGGTCTGCTTTTTGAGTTCGGCGGCGAAGGCTGAGCGGGAGTCGGCGACGATCCTGCCCAACAGCTTCGGATCGACGAAGGCCGATGTCTGACCAGCGCGGGCGCGGGCCTCGCGCCCCAGCACGTCGGCGATGTCAGGATGGTTGCTCAGGACGATGTCGGCCTTCATTGCGCCGACGCGATCAAAGCTGCGTTCATAATCGCGGACGATATCAGGATAGCGCTTATTGCCGACCAGCCGGTTGCCCGCGACGCTGAGGCTGCATGGAAACACCACATTCAACACACGGCCCGGTTCGATCACCTGGGTGGACCAGGTGGTGCAGCCCCTGGTGTGGCCGGGCGTGAAGGTTGCCGTCATACGCACGCCGCCCAGCGCGACGTTTTCACCGTCCTTCAGCACATGATCGACCAGGACCGGCGGGAAATGGCCGCGCGGATAGGTTGTTTCTCCGTCATGCGTCCCATGCTCCAGCGCCCAGCGGTCGCCAGGCGAGGCGTAGAAGGCCGCGCCCGTGTCGCGCTTGAGCCGGGCTATGCCGCCCGCATGGTCGAAATGGGCATGCGAATTGAGAATGATCTTAATGTCGCTGAGTTTGAAGCCGAGCGACCTGATATTGGGCTCGACGAGCGGCGCGTTTTGCTCCAGTCCGACGTCCAGCAGAATCACCTGTTTATTGGCCGCGATCAGATAGGCCGCTATGCCTTTTGTCCCGACATAATAGACATTGCCCGCAATGCGGAACGGCGCGACGGGCGCCGACCAGTCAGGATCGGACTGCGCGCGGGCGGGCGCGGCGGCCAGCAGGGCAAGGACGCAGATAGCGATAACGGACTTCATAGCAGGCTCCTGAAAACACCTCTGTGGCCCTTGCATATCCGGCTATAAAGCCGCCGCGCAAACGAGAAGATTGGGGAGCAGCTCTTAGAAAAATTCAGAACGGCATGACCTCGAACGTGCCGGCGTAGCTATAGCGTGAGCCGGGTTCGACCGGGCCGCGCCGACCGCCTTCGCCGGATTTTGCGCCGTTATGTTCGCCTTCCGGCTCACGCGGCGGATAGCTGGCGCCGATCCAGTACATCTGGGCCACGGGCCAGGTGACGGTGAACGCGCCGCTCGCGTCGGTCGTCGCGTCGGTTTCCTTCAGGTCGCCGCGATAGCGCACGCCGCCCGGAATGATCTGCACCATCAGGCCCGCCAGCGGTTTGCCGTCCAGATAGGCGCGGAAAGAGGCCGCTTCGCCCGCTGCATAGGCCGAAGGGTCGCTTAACGGGATGATCTCAAGCCCGCGACCGACCGGCTTGAGCCTGGCCAGAGTCGGCGCGTCGAGCGTCACCCAGGTCTCAAAGCGGCTGAGGACGTGCATGACGCGCACATCCGTGGCGCCCGCCGGTATCTGACTGGTCATGTCGGAGGCCGCGCCGCGAAAGCGCTGCATCTCGCCGTTCAGCCTATAGCTGGCCATAACCGTGTCGCCCGCGACGGCGATGCGATAGGTTCCCGGCTGCGGCAGGGTCAGGTCAAAGGACGACCGCTGTTTCGCGGTCGCGACCTCCTGCGGCTGAAGCGGCGAGCCATCCGGCGCGGTGATCGTCAGGCCGTCCAGCTTCAGCGCGAAGGCGTCGGTCTGGAACAGGTTGTCTGACACCGAGCCGTCGATGCTTACGGTCGGGTTCTTGCCGGTGAGGAAGGATTGCGACGGTAGCAGCCAACTGCGGTGCGCGTGCGCCGTCAGGGGCGGGGCGAGGAGGCTCAGGGCCAGCAGGGACGGGAGGATGAAGCGTTTCATGAGGGCTCCTAATAGAGGTCGCGGCGGTATCTGCCGCTGAGCAGGGCGTTGTCGGTCCAGGCGTCGCCCATCAGGTCGCGCAACGCCTTGTCCACGGCGCGGCCCATGGTAAAGCCGCCGCAGATCAGGACGGCGCCGTCGCGGATCAGATGGTCATAAACCCGCGCGCCTTCAGCCATGAGCATGTCCTGCACATAGGTCTTTTCGCCATCATCAGGTCGGGAGAAGGCAAGACTCAGGTGAGATAGCTTGCGTTGCACAATCCACATGTGCGCCTCATCGGGCAGGGCGACGTCGCGGTGCGGATTCCGCTCGCCATAGACCAGCCAGATTGGGCGCTTCTGCGCGGCCATAATGTGCGCGCGCAATCCCGCCAGACCGGATCCAGCGCCGATCAGCAAGAGCGGTCCATCACCTGCGGGCGCATGGAAATTTTTATGACTTTTAAGGCGCAAGCGAAGTGTGTCGCCTTCCGCCGTATCGTGGAGCAACAGACCAGACCCCTTACCCAGAAAGCCATCCGGGCCTGTCGCTTCCCGCACATAGAGTTCGGCATGGCCTTCTGCGGGCAGGCTGGCGATGGAATAGTCGCGGCGGTGGCCGTCCGGGGTTTCCAGTTCGATCAGATCACCGGCTTGCCAATCGCAAGCGATATGCGGCGTCAGGCGCAGGCGATAGAGCGGATGCGGGCTGTCAGGGTTGAGGCGCGCACGCTCCGTCAAGGTCCATAGGGGCGCGGGCGCTTCTTTCGGCGCAGCGCCGCCCCCAAGACCATCGAGCAGCGCCTCCCAGTGTGAAAGCGTCGCCGCGTCGAGATCGTCAGCGGTCAGGCAGGGGCTGAGCGCCGTTGCGCCGCACGCCTGCAAGCCTGCATGCACGCGCAGGCCGAAGGCGCAGAAGGCCGTATATTGGCGATCCCCCAGGGCCAGGACGGCGAAGCTCTGCCGGCTGAGGTCGGGGCGGGCCGCCAGCGCCTTGTCAAACGCCCGGCCTTCGTCGGGCGCGTCGCCGTCGCCCGTGGTCGAGGCGACGATCAGCAGGGTCTGAGCGCTTTGCAGATCGCTCGCATCCATATCGGCAAGCGAGGCGAGTCCGGCGTCGACGCCGCCCGCGATCAGGCGCGCATGGGTTCGGCGGGCGATGGCTTCGGCCTGACCGGTTTGCGAGGCGTAAAGCACCCGCACAAGACAGGAGGCGGCCGTGACGCGCGGCTTCGGCTTCAGCCGCGCCCAGCTCAACCAGACAAAGGCCAGCAGCGAGGCGCCCGACCACACAAGCCGCGCCGGATCCTGGGTGACGTCGATCATCCGGCCCAGCCCTCTAGGCGCGGACTGAGGACAGTTCGCACGGCGTCCCCGTCACGCACCCGTAACCAACAAGGCAGATCATGTTCGGCGGCGAAGCTCAGGGCGCGCGCTTCACCCATAACGATCAGGGCGGTCGCCAAGGCGTCGGCGCGCCAGCAGTCGCGGTCGAAGACGGTGGCGGAGGCGATGTCCGAGGTCGTGGGCGCGCCGGTTTCCGCATCCAGGGTGTGCGAATAGAGGCGGCCTTTGTGGACGAAGGCGCGGCGTCCGTCGCCGGAGGTCGCCGCCGCCCAGCCGCACAGGGCGACGCGCGCATCCGTATGCTCGATCCCGACCCACCATGGCTGGCCGTCAGGCTGCACGCCCCAGCCTTTCAGTTCACCGCCGATCTCGACGAGCGCCGCCGTTACGCCCGGTTCGGCGCGACAAAGCCTAAGAACCTCATCGACAGCGAACCCTTTGGCGACGCCACACAGATCGAGCTGGACGCCGTCGGGCTTGATAAGGCCGCTTCCGGTCAGATGCAGGGCGCGCCAGCCGCTGCTCGGCAAGGCGGCGATGTCGGCGGCGTCAGGCAGGCCCTCTGGCACGGCGCGCGCGCCGAAACCCCAAAGTTCGACAGCGGCGAGGAGGCAGGGATCGAAGGCGCCGTTCGTCAGCACGGCGATCTCCAGAGCGCCACGCAAGACCTGCATCGTCAGGGCGGGCAGGGGGACGACATCGCCCGCCGCCGCCCGATTGAAGCGGGTCAGGTCGGACTCCTCGCGATAGGGACTCATCTCGGCGTCTATGCGCTCAAGCTTCGCCGCGCAAGCCGCCCGCAGCCGGTCAAGCCCTGCAAAGCGCGCCGGATCGGCGCAGAGCCGCACCCGCCACGTCGTCGCGAACGCCGCGCCGCCAAAGCTCAGTCGTTGCGCCGTCCGCTGCAGGTCCGGCGGCGCGTCGAGGTCGGGAATGAGGACGGTGGGGTCGGCGGCGGTCATGCGGGCTTACGGCTTGTAGCTCAGGGTCACGGCGCCGAGTTCGCCCGTGGTGCGGCCGGTGGCGCTGAACGCCTTGCCATTCCAGTCGAAGGGAAGCTTGACGAGGCTGTGGCCGCCGTTTTCGCGCGCCGCTTCGACGACGAGCTGATAGGCGCCGGGCTTGAGATTTTTAAAGGCCGTGGCCCCGGTATCGAGCGTCAGGGTCTGGCGCCCCGGTGCATGGGTCGCTCCCGACAAACCGTCCACGGGCAGGTTCAGATTGCGACCGCTCTTGCGCCACCAGGTGCGCAGATCGCTCAGCCACTTGGCGCCGCCATTGTTCGGCTTGCGCTGGTCGTACCAGACAAAGAGGTCGCCGGAGGGCTGGCCCGCCGCGGTTTCGATCCAGCCCGCCACATAGGGCTTATGGAATTCGGCGACAGAAGCCTGCGGGATGTCAACGCCGATCTGCACCTGACCGGCATGGGCTGAGGCGGCGGCGCCAGCCGTCAGAAGCGCGCCAGCGTAGGAAAAAACATTCTTAAACGTCATGACTTACCTTTAACTATGCACAAACAACATGAAGATCACGAAGGGCGACAGCGCCCCCAGAGCGACCAGCGGCCAGGTGATGCGACGGTTCTTTTCGTACAGCCACAGAAGGCCGAGGCCGCTCACCGCGAACACCACGCAGGCGAGGGCGATCAGGTCGATGAACAGGCTCCAGATTGGCCCGGCGTGACGCCCCTTGTGCAGGTCATTGAGGACGGCGATCAGGCCGCGATCCGTGCGCTCCCAGGTAACGTGGCCGTCGTCCTCAATGGTCAGGGAATTGTCGATTCCGGGCGTCGTCAGATCGACATAGATTTCGCCATCTGAGACCTGCGCCAAAGCCTTACCGGCATCGACGCCGGTCAAAGCTTTGACCGCGCTTCGCAGGACGTCGGGCAGGGGCTGGGCGTCCTTCGCCCGCTCGATGAAGACCAGATCGGCTTCGGGCAGATCCTTCTCGACATGGCTGGTTTTCGGTTTGGCGGCGATCTGCGCGGCGTGATTGAGCGTGAAGCCGGTGACGGAAAACAGCAGCAGAGCGACCAGACACAGGGCCGAACTGATCCAGTGCCACTGACGCAGTTGGTTGCGCCAGAAGGGCGATAACACAGGAGAGCGCTCAGACATGGGGGTTGATATATCCACTAATGATAATCATTCGCAAATACCAGCCACAGCCATGCAAGGCAAGAGACGAAGCGGTTTTTCCCTGGCTTAGGATGATGAATTTGCGCGGCGGACGATAAATTCAGGCTTGACCTCGCCCTTGCCATCTCTAATTTGTCATACAAAAGTAGAAGGGGACAATGCCAATGGATCGTCGCGAGGTACTGAAAGCGCTTACCCTTCTAAGCGCGTCGGCGGCCCTGCCTTTGACGGCGCGGGCGCAACCGGCGCCAGGGCGTTTCGCCGCCGCGGACGATGGTTTTCTGCTGGATGGGCAGCCGTTTCAGGTTCTGGCGGGTGAGATGCACTATCCGCGCATTCCGCGCGCTTCATGGCGCGACCGGATGCGCAAATTAAAGGCGCTGGGTCTGAATACCCTGACCACCTATGTGTTCTGGAACGCGCATGAGCCGAAGCCGGGCGTCTATGACTTTTCCGATAATCTCGACGTCGCCGCCTATGTCCGGCTGGCGCAGGAGGAGGGATTGTTCGTCAACCTGCGTCCCGGTCCGTTTGTCTGCGCAGAATGGGATGGCGGCGGCCTGCCCGCATGGCTGTTTCCGACCGACGACATCGGCGCGCGGTCGCTCGATCCGCGCTATTTCGAACCGGTCAAGGGCTGGCTGAAGCGGCTGGGACAGGAACTGGCGCCGTTGCTGATCGACCGGGGCGGGCCGATTATCCTGACCCAGATCGAGAACGAATACGGCGCCTATGGTTCGGATCAGACCTATCTGAACGCCCAGAGGCAAGCCTTGGTCGACGCGGGCTTCACGGGGCTGCTCTACACCGCCGATCCGGCTGAGTTCTTCGCCAAAGGCTCGATGCCCGGCGTGGTCGGCGGGATCAATTTCGGCACGATGGCCAAGGCGAAGGACGAATTCGCCAAACGCGCCCAGACCCGTCCGCAGGGGCCTTATATGTGTACGGAACTGTGGGGTGGTTGGTTCGATTCCTATGGTAAGCTGCATGAAACCATGCCGACCCAGCCGCTGCTCGACAGCCTGGAATGGATGCTGCAAAACAAATATTCGATCAGCTTCTATATGCTGCATGGCGGGACCAGTTTTGGCTTTACGCCGGGCGCCAACTGGGATCGCAAGGGCTATACGCCCGACATCGCCAGCTATGATTACGACGCCCTGCTCGACGAGGCCGGTCGCCCGACGCCGAAATACGAGGCCGTGCAGGCCCTGTTCAAACGCTACCTGCCGCCTGAGGCGTTCAAACCCATGCCGGAGCCGGAGCCGTCCATCCGCGCGCCGCATTTTACGCTGCATGAGGTCGCGCCCCTGTCGCAGCTTTACGGGAAGGCCGTTCTAGCCGACGCGCCGCGGACTCTTGAGGCTTTGGGACAGACGCACGGCCTGATTCTTTATCGTCACAAAACGAAGAGCGCGCTGAAGGGCAAGCTCAGTTTTGGCGAGGTGCGCGACTATGCGCTGATCGGCGATGGTCGTGGCGTGCAGGCGATCCTCGATCGCCGTTTTGACGAAACCGAAGCGGAGATTGACATTCCCGCAGGTCAGCCGCTCGACGTGCTGGTCGATACGATGGGGCATTGCAATTACGGCGCGAAGATCGGCAAGGATCAGAAGGGCCTGATCGGCGCTGCCAGCCTGAACGGGTCGCCGCTACAGGGGTGGGCGCATTACGCTCTGCCGCTGGACGATTTGTCCGAGCTGACATTTGCGCCGGGAGGAGCGACAGGTCCGGCTTTTTACCGCGGAACGCTGCGCGTCGAGGCGCCGGGCTTCACCTTTCTCGACATGCGCGGCTGGGGCAAGGGCTATGTCTGGATCAATGGCCGCAATATCGGACGCTACTGGTCGGCGGGTCCGCAACAGACGATGTTCGTACCCGCAAGCTGGCTTAAGGCCGGAGAGAACGAGGTCGTCGTACTGGATCTGCTGACGGGCGGACCGCGCGCTCTGTCCGCCTCGCCCAGGCAGGTCTGGGACTTGCCAGGCGCGGTTTGAACGCAAAGCCTGCGATAAGGGGCGGTTTTACGCCACAGCTTAAAACTGACAAATGAAGGCGCCATTTCGTTGCGGGGGCGCCTTTTTTACGCCCTCTTTGTCGCGCGAGCCGCGAAGAAAGGGCTCTGAGGGCTTGAAAATCGACACGCCAAGGCTGACTCTGTCTGAGTTTGAAAGAATATTTCATTTATAAAAGATTTTCGAAGCGGTATCAAATCTGACGCTCGACGACGTTTTCGCAGCAAAAAATTAATTTAATATCTTATATTTTTAGCATAAAAAACTGAAATATAACTCATAATTAAAAATAAAATCTGAGAATATGTGTTTAAAAGCGGACGAGAACGCTTGTTACATAAATGCCACCAGGTCAATTTTTTTCAAAAACGTAAAGAAATGTCTTGTCTGAGGTTTAGCGCTAACATTATAGTCTGAGTTATCGAAACATAAGAGCCGCAATGGCCGTTAAAACAGATATGCCAGGTCCTTCGGACAGGGGCGACAGGGAGACAAGATTTATCAGGCGATCCTGCGAGCGCGTAATTCGGGCGCGGCGTGTTTCTGGCGGTTCTTCGCCGGCGCGGTGCATGACGTCGTGCAAAACAGGCTTGCTGGATCCGCATTGACCGGAGCGGATAATTCACCGAGATTCTTCCCGGACCTGCGCCTGCCGGTTGTTTGGGGAGTCATGGACGGGTCAATTCGCGTTTGACCGGCGCGTTTGATCTGGCGACTGGCGATGTGTGTGGCCGCGGACGTTATCTCAGCGTCCTTTAATATGTGATATCTTCCCCCTCTAGGACCGCCGCGTCACTCCCGCGGCGGTCCATCTTTATCTTGTGTCCGCGAACCTGAGGCGCCCTCATGAAACGTCTGATCACGGCGGCCTTGCTGAGCTGTCTTTCGTTGCTGGCCTGCGCCGGCGCCGCGTCTGCGCAATTTATCAAGACCTATCCTCTCGACGCGCCCAAGCCGGAAGTTGCGATGACGCCGCCTATGGGTTGGAATTCGTGGAACCATTTTCAGTGCAATATCGACGAGGCCAAGATCCGCGGCGCGGCGGACGCGATGGTGGCGTCGGGTATGAAGGCGGCGGGTTATCAGTACGTCGTCATTGACGACTGCTGGCAGACCGACCGCGACGCGCAAGGCAATATCGTGGCCGATCCGGTCAAATTCCCGTCAGGTATAAAGGCGCTGGCGGACTATATCCACAGCAAAGGCCTGAAGTTCGGCATCTATTCGGATGCGGGGATCAAGACCTGCGGCGGGCGTCCGGCTTCGCGCGGGCATGAGTTCCAGGATGCAAAGCAATATGCGGTCTGGGGCGTCGATTATCTCAAATATGACTGGTGCTATACGGGCGCGGACGACGCCTCATCCGACTACCGCATCATGGCCGCGGCGCTGAGAGCGTCGGGGCGCGACATCGTCTTCTCCATCTGCGAGTGGGGCAGTCACAAGCCGTGGAAATGGGCGGGCGATGTCGGCCACCTGTGGCGCACGACCGGCGATATTACCGACGCCTTTTATAAGGGGCATCACCAGGGCTGGGACAATGGCGTGGTGGATATTCTCGACGAGCAGGTCGGTCTGGAAAGCTATTCAGGTCCGAACCATTGGAACGATCCGGACATGCTTGAGGTCGGCAATGGCGGCATGACGGACACCGAATACCGCGCGCATTTTTCGCTGTGGGCCATGCTGGCGGCGCCTTTGATCGCGGGCAATGACCTGTCGGATATGAGCGAGGCCACAAAAGCGATCCTGATGAATCCGGACGTGATCGCCGTCGATCAGGACAAGCTGGGCCGGCAGGGCCATCGCGTCTCCAAGGATGGGGATTATGAGGTCTGGGCGCGGCCGCTCAGCAATGGCGACACGGCGGTGATCCTGCTCAATCGCTCGGCGTCAGCCCACAGTATGACGCGGACTGGTCGGCGTTGGGCCTGCCCGCAAAGGCCGATGTAAGGGATCTGTGGTCAAAGGCGGTGAAAAAGAACGTCAAGGGCGGCTATACAGGCAACGTGCCGTCGCACGGCGTCGTCATGATCCGCGTCACGCCGAAGGCTTAAGCGCGCGTCCGGCGCCACCATCCACTTGCAACAGGCCAATACCGATGTCGGCGTGGCGCTGACGGGCGATGCGTCGATGATGGCGCGCTGGACCTGTGGCATGTGGCAGTTTAAAGAACATACGCCACCTAGGATGAGTTGGTCTCGATCGCGGCGCGTTATCCTGACCCAAAGGCCATGGTGCAGGCTGTTCACGACATGCATGTCCACACCATTATCTCGGTCTGGCTGCGCTTCGATCTCGGCACGGACACGCTGGCCGAGCTGGACAAGGCGGGCGCGGTGCTGCCTGGCGTCTATCCGCACGGCTGGGGCCGCTGGTACGACGCCTGGAACGTGAAGGGCCGCGGCATCTCACCTGCAAGGCCGATGGCGCCGGACATGTGATCAGCTATGACGGCGCGGCTAAAACCATCATCATGCCCGACTGCCGCTGAGGCTTCACGCCTTGGCGGTATCGAGATAGATGCCGTAGCGGCCCGACGACTCGGATAGAGGCGCAAAGCGGATGTTCCCCATATCGCTGGCCGCTGGCGAGCGGCTGCGCCGCCGAAGGCAGTCCGGCATTCAGCCGGAAGCTGTGCAGCAGGCGGTCAGGTTCCTGCCGCATCATGAAGGCGCGGTTGGCCTTTTGGGCGTCGAGGAAGGGGCCTGCGCCCAATCCGACCTGTCCGTCGCCAAATGGCGTGAGGCGCGGCGCGCCCACAGGGTCGCGGATCGGCAGGGCGCGCGCAGCCATGAGGGTCTGAGCGATGGCGCGCCGCGTCAGCCCGTTTTGTTGCCGGAGCGCCATGACTTTGCCCTACTTGTCGCCTTCGAACTTCAGATGCTGGCTGAAGAAAGGGACCACATGGTTCTGGAAGCGGTCGGCGACGGCGCTGGTGTGGGTGCCGGAATAGATCTCAAAACTGTTGGCGATGCCGTAGGAATCCAAGATATCATGCAATTTGGCGGCGTCCACGCGCAAACCGTCCTGATCGCCGACATCCATCGCAATGGCGTTGTACTGCTTCAGATTGGAAATGTACTGATCCACCATGGCCAGGGGCGCATTGGCGGCCCATTTGGCCAGCACGTCTGGCTGCGGTACGCCATCCTTGGTCGGCAGATCGAGATAGAGCGGCGGCGCCTTGGGGTCGGGCGACCAGGCGGCGGCGCTGGCCAATGTGGCGCGGCTCATCCAGTCGGCTTTTTCGGCCTCATCCTTGGTGGTGATCGCCTCCAGCTTCTTGCCGATCTCGGCCGGCGGCGCGCCGCGCGCCGACAGGCAGCACGGGCTCATAATATAGAGCGCGCCGAACACTTCGGGGTATTTCATGCCGATGCGCGTCGTTCCATAGCCGCCCATGGAGTGA
>NZ_JBQCGA010000002.1:0-39807 GCF_051956075.1 Asticcacaulis sp.
GGTATCTTGGTCCATGGCGGGTGTGGCCTTGGCTGTATTGGAAATGATTTAGGCTTCGACAACCAGAATCTATTCCAAAACAAAGCTTTACGCTACACCCGCTGCATCGTTTTGCCCCTACCGTGAATTAGATGGGCTAGACCCGGTCGTCGTCGCGCAGGCGGCGAAACACGAAGGTCTCGACCTCCCGCCTCGGCCGCAGGGCGCGCAGGAGCATGATGAGCAGGCAGGTCACGCAGACGCACACCACGGCGACCGGCAGGGCCAGCATCAGCCACATGGCGGCGCCGCCTAGTGGCCGCCCCCACCTGCGCCGCCTCCATCGCATCCGCCGCCGTCATGGCCGCCGCCGTCATGCCCGCTAAAGTCACCCCACCAGATATAACCGTCGCCGCTGTCAGACGCTTTGGATTCGTCTTGCGCGCCGCTGCGCCGTGACGCCGCAAAGCCGCGAACGAGCGCGACAATAAGGGCATAGGCCGCAACGCCGATGGCGATGATGATGATGGTCTTCATAGCTGTCTTCCTCTCACATCCGGCTCTCCCGTGACCCCGCAGCGCGAGCCTGACGCTGCGGGCGCAAAAAAAGCCCGCCTCGATGCGAGACGGGCTGAAAGGTATGAAAAAGACGTCGTCGCCACAGGGCGGGCGGACCCGCCGGGGGAGGAGAACGGTAAACATCCGGGTGGCGATCTCATCGTGGCGGAGAATACGACGTTTGCGTGACGGTTGTGTGACAGACATCTGCACTTATACCTCCCCATCTTTGATGGGGAGGGGGACCGCACGAAGCCGCGCAGCGGCTGAGATGTGGTGGTGGGGTATCTTAATGCGGCGTCGCTACGCGACAAGTCTTAGTAGAGCGACAGGATTGATGCGCATCGTTTTAACGATGCTTACCCCTTCGGGGCGCCTTCGGCGTCGATCGCCCTTTCGGGTCGATTGACTTCGCTTCGCTCCGTCGAACTCGCCGCTTCGCAGCTCGTTTCGAACGAGGTTTGAACATGAACGCTCCGACCATCTAAACAAAAAGGCCAGCCCTTGAGGGCTGACCTTTTTGTTTAGTTGGTCGGAGCGACAGGATTCGAACCTGCGACCCCTTGACCCCCAGTCAAGTGCGCTACCAGGCTGCGCCACGCTCCGTCCATAGTCTGAAAAAGGCGAAACCGCCCCATCAGGAGACGCGGCTTATAGAGACGAAACCTCACAGCCGCAATCCCCAAAAGCTCACCCGCGTGAGAATTTCCCCCGATTTGTGTCGCGCCCGATCGAGCGGCCCAGCGTCGCCTGCGCCTCATCCAGTTGCCGGGCGATATCGAGGAAACGCGCGCGCACCTCCTCGGTCATAGTCGGTCCGCCAGACCCGTCGTCGAACACCGGTTGCGCGACCCCTGCGGCGTTCTCCGCCGCGATCTCGTCCTCGCCGACCAGCCCCTGCTCGGTCGGCAGAACCGCCGCCGCGTGCGCGCCCAGAATCGCCTTCTGGCCCTGATCCTTGAACAGCTTCTGCACGCCGCGAATCGTATAGCCGCGATCATAGAGCAAGGTTTTCACGCCATTCAGAATTTCGATATCCTGCGGACGATAGAACCGGCGCCCGCCCGCGCGTTTGGTCGGGCGGATGAAGGTGAACTTGGTTTCCCAAAAACGCAGTACATGCTGCGGCACGCCCAGAAGATCGGCGGTCTCGGATATGGTCCGTAAGGCTAAAGGCCCCTTGCTCACCGCAGTTTACGCTCCTGACGAACTTTCCGCGCCCGCATCGACGCGCGCCTTGACGATCTGCGACGCGCGGAACGAAATCACCTTGCGCGGGTCGATAGCGGCGGGTTTGCCGGTCTTGGGATTGCGTCCGACGCGGGCGTTCTTGTCGCGCACCTGAAACACGCCGAAGCCCGACAGCTTGACTGTCTCGCCGCGCTCCAGCGCTTCGACCATCAGGTCCAGGGTGCGCTCGACGATGGCGGCGCATTCCTGTCGCGGCAGACCCAGTTCGTTATGGACGTCCTCAAACAGTTCCGCGCGCGTCAAGGTCTGCGATTTCATGGTGTTAGCGCCCCATTCTTGCTGTAGCAGAGTCTTAACATGCCGCAAATCCGCCTTGTCGTCAAAGGCTTATTCACAAGAGTTGAGAAGACGCCCGTTACAGGCGGATCGCCGCCGCGCCCCAGGTCAGGCCGCCGCCCAGCGCCTCGATCAGCACCAGATCGCCCGGCTTGACGCGCCCATCGCGCACGCCCTCATACCAGGCCAGCGGAATCGACGCCGCCGAGGTGTTGGCGTGCAGGGCCACGGTCGAAATCACCTTATGCTCATCCAGACCAAGATGATGCGCAACCCCGTTCAGGATACGCTGATTGGCCTGATGCGGAATGAACCAATCGACATCCTCGATCTTCAGATCGGCCTTAGCGATGGCGGCCTCGATGGCCTGAGAAATCTTCTGCACCGCCTGCTTGAAGACCTGATTGCCCTGCATCTTGATCTTGCCGATGCGGTTGTCGGCCTCGAACACGCCGCCGGAAACATACAGGAGGTCCGTCTTGGAACCGTCGCAACGCAGGTCGAAGCCCAATATGCCGCGATCCGCCGTCGTCCCCTCGCCTTCGACCGGCTCCAGCACCACCGCCCCGGCGCCGTCGCCGAACAGGATGCAGGTCGAACGGTCGGAAAAGTCGAGCAGCCGCGTCATCGCCTCGGCGCCGATCACCAACACGCATCTGGCCAGCCCGCGCGCCACAAACCCGTCGGCGACGCTCAAGGCATAGACGAAACCCGAACACACCGCCTGCACGTCAAAGGCCGGGCACACGGGCGCGCCGATCTTTTGCTGCACCAGCGAGGCGGTCGAGGGAAACGGCATGTCGGGCGTGGTAGTGGCGACCACGATCATATCGACGTCGGCGGCGGTCTTCCCGGCGGCGGCCAGAGCGACCTTCGCCGCCTCGGCGGCCAGATCGGAGGTCGTCTGCCCTTCGGCGACGCGATGGCGCTGGCGAATACCCGTCAGTTCGACGATCTTGGCGTCGGACGTATCAACCAGCCTCTCGAAATCCGTATTGGGCATCACCGTTTCGGGCAGATAGCCGCCCACGCCCGTGACCGCCGATCTCAACACACGCATAGTTTAGTTTACCTTGTTACCCGTCGCGGCGTCCGCCATCTCGGCGGGCTTGGCCTCTATATTTGTATCCTGGCCGGTTGCAGCAAGCCCGTCCGTTTCGTCAATTTCCAGACTGCGCGTCAACAGGGCCAGCGAGCTTTCCAGATCGCGCGCATAGCGGCTACCAGCCAGCGACGCCGCCACGCCGATGGCGTTGGCGTAGGCCTTTGCGTCGGCGCCGCCGTGGCTCTTGACCACAATGCCATTCAACCCCAGCAGCGGCCCGCCGTTCGAAGCGCCCGGATCGACCTGTTTCGCCATCGCCTTCAGAGCGGGCGCCGCCAGCAGCGCGCCCAGCATAGCCAGGGGCGAGGATTTCAGCGCCTCGCGCAACAGGGTGCGGATAAAGCGCGCCGTGCCTTCGGCGGTCTTGAGCGCCACATTGCCGGTAAAGCCGTCCGTCACCACAACATCGACCAGACCGGTGCAAAGATCGGTGCCTTCGACAAAGCCGTGATAATCGAGCCCGAACGAGTTGTCGCGCAGCAGGCGATGCGCCTCGCGCACCTCCTCATGGCCCTTCACATCTTCGGAGCCGATGTTCAGCAGGCCGATGCTTGGCTTATCGACGCCCTTGACCGCGCGATGAAAGGCCGCGCCCATCATGGCGAATTCGATCAGTTGTCGCGCGTCCGAGGTGACATTGGCGCCGACGTCCAGCACGGTCGAATGCCCGCCCTTGGCGTTCGGCCATAAACAGCCGATCGCCGGGCGCTCCAGATCGTCGGTGATCATTTTCAGGATCATTTTCGATAAGGCCATCAGCGCGCCGGTATTGCCCGCCGACACCGCCGCCTTCGCCTCGCCCGCCTTGACCGCATTGATGGCGTTGGCCAGACTGGTGTTACGGCGCCGGATCGCCTGGGCGGGCTTTTCGTCCATGGCGATGAACTGGTCGGTCTCGACCACCACGGCGCGCGCCTTCAAGGCCGGATGACGCGACAGCACCGGGTTGATCAGCATCGGATCGCCGTGCAACTGGAAGCACAGGTCGGGGCGCTGTTGCAACGCAAGCGCCGCGCCCGCCACCGTCACCGCTGGACCGTGATCGCCGCCCATAGCGTCAATGGCGATCACCAGAGAGTCCTTGGGCATAAGACTGGCGGGCTGAGTTTCAGAACGTGTCAAGCTTGGGAGTCCCATAAAGCCTATCGCGGCGCCGCAGCCGCGTCGCAGCGAAGGCGCAAGCGTCGGACGATAGCGTCAGATCGCAACTATGCAAGTTTTATTGCGGCTCAATCCTCGCCTTTCGGCGCAGTCTTCAGCTTGGCCAGCGCGGCGAAAGGCGACGGTTCGGGCGGGCTTTCCGGCTCCTCGAACACCACGCCGGGCTTGCGCGCAAACGGATCATAGGCCTCGCCCAGAGCCTCGATCACATATTGGCCCAGGTCGATCTGGCCGTTCTCGATCACGTCCGGCTCGTTCAGATCCTCCAGCGAGAATTCGCGCGCGCCGATATCGGCGACCTCGCCGCCCAGACGCCCGCGCTCGATGCAGTCCAGGCTCAGTTCGCCGGAAATCGCATGGCTGAACGGCTCCAGACTGACGCCGCACTCCTGCGTGACCTCGCCTTCAAGGCGTAGATCGACATGCACGACCGGCTTCGGTCCCGCCGCCGCGCGCGTGACGATATGGGCGCTCAGAGCGTCGAGCGCAATCATGCCGAAGCCCTGCGCGATCATCTGACGGCGCGCCGCGTCGGCGACCAGATCAAGCTTTAGTCCGCGCAGCGCCGCATCGAAGCGCACCTTATGCGGCCAGAGGCCTTCGTCCATATCCTGTGTCATCATAAACTCTCTCTACTCAGCGGCGATCTTCAGCGCCGCCGGGACCAGCCAGTCCAGCCGTCCCTTGATAATCTCATCGACGTGCAGCGCGTCATGCGCCGTGCGCGCATAGGCCGCGAAGGCGGCGGCGGGAACGTCCATGACGGCCTCACCTTCCTCTTTCATATCGTCAAGCATATCGCCCGCGTAAAGGGTGCGCGCCGCGTAATCGGCCTGCGCGTCCGTCTCGCCCGCCAGCAAAGTCTCCCAGCGCGCCATGCGCGTATAGACCACCTGCCCCAGCTTTTTCATCTTCTTCGGCACGCTGAGATCGCCGACACCTTGTTCGCGCAGCGTGGAATCCAGCGCCAGCAGGAACGAATCGAACAGGGCCTGCGCCGTCTCCTGCGCCTGTTCATGCCGCGAATCGCCCTTGTCGAGCGACCGCAGGCGATGAATGACCAGCCCGATATGAAAGGTCAGCAGCTCAAAGCGCGCGCCGATCTCGTCCGGTATGGCGTAGTCGAGGTAAAACACCGGCAGACGCGCCTGCGCCACGCACTGCGCGTACAGCCGGTCGCCAGTCGCTTTGGCGGTGCGGGGCGTGATCAGGGCCTTGAGCGCATTGAGCAGCGACGGCATAGTGCTTGTGTCCTCCTGACGCGCAAATCGCAACCTGACGGCCTTCTTTCAGCCTTGAGCTTGCCGTAAGCTTAATTTTCTTATAGGTCAAATCTGTTCACGCCGTCAGGCGGACAGCCACAATATTAAGCACAATATTAGGACAGTCATGCGGTTCGGTTTGAAAATTTCGCTTTCTGTGGCGGCGCTTGCGCTCCTTGGCCTCAGCGCCTGCGCCCCGACCATGACGCACCACGGCTATCTGGCCATCGACGCCAAGCCCGCCGACATCAAGGTCGGCGATAGCCAGGCCACCGTGCTGGACAAGCTGGGCGCGCCGTCGCAGACCTCGATCTACGACCCGCAGGAATGGTACTATATCGACCAGGTATCGATGAAGATGACCTATAAGGAGCCGCACGTCACGGCGCGCTCGGTCACGATCATCGACTTCGACAAGTCGAACCAGACCGTGTCGGACGTGCGCACCTTGTCTCTGGCTGATGGTCGTCTGCTGACGCCCGATCCGCACAAGACCCCGACACGCGGTCGCCAACTTACCGCGCTCGAACAGGTGCTCGGCACGGTCGGCCACCAGCAGCTCACCAACGATCAGGACACCAATCCCGGCAACAACAACCACCGCCGCGACTAGGTTCCTCTCTCGCAAATATAAAAAAGCCCCGGATCGCTCCGGGGCTTTTTCTGTGCGCTGAAGCTGAGATCACGCGCCATGCGCCAGCACGGCCAGCATCAGCAGCGCCACGATATTGGTGATCTTGATCATCGGATTGACCGCAGGCCCCGCCGTATCCTTATACGGATCGCCGACCGTGTCGCCGGTCACCGACGCCTTGTGCGCCTCCGAGCCCTTCAGGTGCTTGACGCCGTCCTTATCGACGAAGCCATCCTCGAACGACTTTTTCGCATTGTCCCAGGCGCCGCCGCCCGACGTCATCGAAATGGCGACGAACAGGCCGGTGACGATCACCCCCAGCAGCATGGCGCCCAGCGATTCGAACGCCGCCGTCTTGCCGCCGATGTAGAAGACGATGGCGAACAGCACGATCGGCGACAGCACGGGCAGCAGCGACGGCACGATCATTTCGCGGATCGCCGCCTTAGTCAGCATATCGACCGCGCGGCCATAGTTTGGCTTGGAGGTTCCGGCCATAATGCCGGAATCTTCGCGGAACTGACGGCGCACCTCCTCGACGACCGATTGCGCGGCGCGGCCCACGGCGGTCATGCCCATGCCACCGAACAGATAGGGCAAAAGCCCGCCGATCAGCAGACCGATCACGACCCAGGGCGAGGACAGCGAGAAGGTCAGATTGCCCAGGCCTTCAAAAATCCCGCCGGTCGAATTGGCGGCGAAATATTTGAGGTCGGACGTATAGGCCGCGAACAGCACCAGCGCGCCTAAGCCCGCCGAACCGATGGCGTAGCCCTTGGTCACCGCCTTGGTGGTGTTGCCGACCGCGTCGAGCGCGTCGGTGGTGTGGCGCACCTCCGATGGCAGGCCCGCCATTTCGGCGATGCCGCCCGCATTGTCGGTCACCGGCCCGAAGGCGTCGAGCGCGACGATCATCCCGGCCAGGGCCAGCATGGTCGCCGTGGCGATGGCGATGCCGAACAGCCCGGCCAGCAGGTAGCAGCCGATAATGCCCGCCACGATGATCAGCGCCGGAACCGCGGTCGATTCCATCGACACGGCCAGCCCCTGAATGACATTGGTGCCGTGGCCGGTCACCGAAGCCTGGGCGATCGAGACCACCGGACGCTTGCCGGTGCCGGTGTAATATTCGGTCACGACGATAAAGGCCGCCGTCACCGCCAGACCGACCATGCCGCACCAGAACAGGGACATGCCGGTGAAATTAAAGCTCGCCCCGCCCAGCTCATAGCTGATGGGGGTATCGAAACCGACGAACTTCCAGATCACGCCCGCCACCGCCACGACGGACAATATGCCCGTGGCGATCAGGCCCTTGTACAGCGCGCCCATAATGTCCTGCGACTTGCCGAGGCTGACAAAGAAGGTGCCGATGATTGAGGTGACGATGCACACCGCCCCGATGGCTAAAGGCAGCAGCATCATGGAGGTCAGCAGCGGCGAGGCGCCGAAGAAGATGGTCGCCAGCACCATGGTCGCCACAGTGGTGACCGCATAGGTCTCGAACAGGTCCGCCGCCATGCCCGCACAGTCGCCGACATTGTCGCCGACATTGTCGGCGATGGTGGCCGGGTTGCGCGGATCGTCTTCGGGGATGCCCGCCTCGACCTTGCCGACCATGTCGCCGCCGACATCGGCGCCCTTGGTGAAGATGCCGCCGCCCAGACGCGCGAAGATCGAGATCAGCGACGCGCCGAAGCCCAGCGCCACCAGAGCGTTGACCACATCGCGGCTGGCCGGTTCGAACTTGAGGACCAGGGTGAGGATCGCATAATAGCCCGACACGCCCAGAAGCGCCCCGCCCGCCACGAACAGGCCGGTCACGGCGCCTGCGCTGAAGGCCAGACTCAGGCCCTTTTGCAGACTCTGCGACGCCGCCTGCGCGGTGCGCACATTGGCCCGCACCGAGATCAGCATCCCGGCGAAGCCCGCCGCCCCCGACAGGATGGCGCCGATGGCGAAGCCGATGGCCGACCACTGGCCGAGAAACACCCAGGCCAGCACGAAGATGACCACGCCGACAATGGCGATGGTGGTGTACTGCCGCTTCAGATAGGCGCTGGCGCCTTCCTGAATGGCGGCGGCGATCTCACGCATACGCTCACTGCCCGCATCGGCCTTCATCAGGCTAAGCGTCTGCACGACGCCGTACAGCAGGGCAAGTATGCCGGCCGCAATGGCCAGCACCAAGGCAATATTCATAACGGTACCCCTGTCCTATGTTCTATGACGGTCGCGCGAGCGCGCAACCCTTATTGGCAAATCAAAAAATAACTGAAATTCAAACGGTTACTTTTTGATTGTCGGGGAGAGTGCCAAAAGTTTCGCCTGAATTCAAGCCGGGATAACGTCGCTATGCGCACATGCGGCAAGATTTCGCAGACGCGAATTCTGCGCTGCGGCGATCCTAATACTTACAATTTTTGGATTATGATAAGATTCAGCCGCTTGCCTTACCTGCAATGCAGCAAATTCCGGTCAATGACGGTGATGGATTTTGGGATTCTGCGCCAGAATATCCAGAGACTTGATCGTACCCGGCCCGGCGAATTTTTCAAACGCCGGAATCATCGCCGCCGAAAAGCGGGGAACGTCCAGCACGTCTTCATTATCGGCCTGTGCGAACGAGGTCTGGCTGGCCAGACGCACAATCGCATCGCGGAAGTATGGCTCCATGTCGCGCAGCTTCGCCTCATTGGCCTTGCCGGTCAGGTTCACCTTGATGCTGAGAAACAGATAGTTGACGAGCCGGTTGTCCTTCATGACCGGAATGCCGACCGAGGCCAGTTGCACCGACGGGGCGGCGACATTCTTCTTGTCCTCGCCCGCATGGGCGGGCGCCGCCAGTACAAGCGGCAGAAGCAACAACAGATGGCGGCGCGACGGGCTCATGCCGTCACCTTTGCCGCCAAGGCTTTAAAATGCCCTTAAAACAGAGCCCCTCCGCGACGGGAGAGGCTCGATCTTCAGTGGCGGTGACCGTGTCCGCGGCCATGATCGTCGCGGCGGTCGTCATCACGTCGCCAGGCGTCATTATAGTTCCACGGCGGCGGACCGGCATGGCGGTAACGATCGTAATAGACGTGCTTGTAATAGTGTTGCGGCGGACGGTTCTTGAAATAGACCACCGTATAGCCGCGCGGCGGCGGCGCGGGATCGTAATAATGACCCTGATAGGCGTAATAATTGCCTTCATAGCAGTTGATGCTGCTCTTGCCCGCGCTATTGCCGATCACGCCGCCGATCACCGCGCCGCCGACCGCGCCCAGACCGCGTTCGTTCTTGGAAATCTGGCTGCCGATCAGACCGCCCAGAACAGCGCCGATCACCGTGCCGTTGCGCTGCGCCTCGGCCTTACGCGCATAGCAATAGCCGTCATAGCCGCGCAGGTCGCGATCCTGCGCCGCAGCCACGCCCGGCAGGACCAGCCCGCCCGCCATGCCCAGCGCCAGAGCGCCACAAAGCGATTTCAATAAGGGATTGAGTTTCATGTCCGGCGACCTCCTGCTGGCCCCGCAAAGCGTTGAGAAAGGCGCGTACTGTCGGACCATCGCACCGATCCGGCAATGCGACAAATGCGCCGGAAATACCTCCTGAAAAATAAGTTTCCGGTAAGCGCGTAACGCAGATTGATGAATTTCGCCTCAGTCGCGATCGGGCGCGCCCGGCGGAAAGAAGCCGCGATAGGGGCGCGCCTCATCGACCACGCGCGCCACAGACGGACGCGCCAGCAAACGCGCGCGGTAGGCCGTCAGAGCCGCAAATCGCCCATCCATCGGCTGCACCCAGTCGGCGTAGAACAGGGACGGCGCCGCCGCGCAGTCGGCCAGCGAAAAATCACCCGCCGCCCATTCCCGCCCCTGCATATTGACGTCGAGCCAGCCATAGATCGTATCCAGCGCCGCCTTGGCCTGGGCGACGCCGTCTGGATCGCGGCGCTCCGGCGGTTTGAGATAGTCGCTGACAATTGTCTGCATCGGCGTCATGACGTGATTGTCGAACACCCGATCCATCAGCCGAACCTGAACGGCGGCGTCGGGATCGTCCGGGATCAGCCGGACCGGCCCCTGATGATGGACGAGCAGATACTCGATGATCGCGCTGGCCTCCGGCACGACGCAAGCACCGTCCAGCAAGACCGGAAACTTCGCGGGCGGCCATATCTGCGCCAGCTCCGCCCCGTTGTCCGCATGCTCTGCGTCCAGCATCCGGTAGGTGAACGGCGTATCGTTCTCATAAAGAGCGATCAGCGCCTTCCAGCAATAGGAGGCGAACGGGTGCGAAAACAGGTGCAATGTCATAGCTTTCCCCTCAAAGCGGATGCCGGAAGCCCTTGTCCGTCACTTCGATGCGCCGCCCTCCCGCGAACAGGCAGGCGCCCGCCGGGGTCTCCGGCGTCGCGCTGACGCAGGCGCCGATATCGTAAAAACCCGTCATGATCAGGGCCTTCGCCCCGGCTTCGCCCGCCGTACACAGGATCTGGTAGTCGTCGCCGCCAGTCATCAGATCGACCGCGCTCACCCCTTCGGCGATGGCGGCGCGCGCGGCGGGCGAGGTCGGAACCTTGTCCAGCTCGATGCGGATCATCAGAGTGTTGGCGCGCGCCAGATGATCGGCGTCGCCCAAAAGCCCGTCGGATATATCCATCGCCGCACTGGCGTGGCGCAGCACGGCGTGCGCCAGATCGGGGCGGATTTCCGGCAGGTGATAGGCGCTGATCAGCTCATTGACGTCGCCATTGGGCAGGTCGCTCAACCGCCCCTGCAAGGCGCGTAAACCCAGATGCGCCTGGCCGATATAGCCGGACACCAACACCCTGTCTCCGGCCCTCGCCCCAGCGCGCGACAGAGCGCGACCGCGCGGCGCCTTGCCGAAAATGGTCATGGAGACGGTCAGCGGCCCGGGCGTCGAGACGGTGTCGCCGCCGAACAGGGTCAGGCCGAATCGGTCCTGCTCGGTCTTCAGACCGCGCGCAAAGTCGCGCTTGTCATTCAGCGACAGGCCGCGCGGCCAGGCGGTCAGCAACTGATAGCCGTAGGCCGTTCCGCCCTTGGCGATGATGTCGGAAATATTGACGCGCATCAGCTTGCGCGCCACCAGATCGAGCGGATCGTGCTCGAAGAAATGCACCCCGGCCACAAGGGCGTCGGTCGAGACCAGCAGGTCGTGATCGGGATCGGGCGGGATGACCGCCACATCGTCGATCAGGCCGCGCGCCTCGCGGCTGAAACCGGCCAGCGGTTTGAAAAGCTGGTCAATGATCGAAAACTCGTCCGGTTCGCTCATGCCGCGCCTCATATGATCAGGAGAAGCCTATCTGACATCCTTCGCCACGCCGTCCAGCGCGCCGTTGACGAAGCGCGCCTCGGCGTCATCGAAGAAGGCGCGCGCGATCTCGACATATTCGTTGATCACCACCTCGACCGCCACATCCTTGCGCAGCATCAGCTCCCACGTCCCGGCGCGCAGAATGGCGCGCACCGTGGTGTCCAGCCGCTCCAGCCGCCAGCCGGAGGCCAGCCGCGCCGCGATCGCCGCGTCGATCTGCGCCTGCTCGCGCACCACGGCGCGCGCGCCCTCGGCGAAATAGGCTTCGTCGGCCTCGGCCAGGGTCTCGCCCTCGATATCGCCGTCGAAACGATAGTCGGAAAATTCGCGGATCACCGTCTCGACGCCCGTTCCGGTCAGTTCAAGCTGATAGAGCGCCTGCACCAACACCAGCCGCGCCACGGTGCGCGCGCGCTTGGCCTTGCGCGTCAGGGGCGGCGTGCGGGCGTCCTCCGCCGCATTGAGCTGCTCCATCACCGCCCTCAGGCTGTTCGGCGTCGTCTCGCCCGTCATTGCCCGCCCTCCATCAGGGTCTTGCGCAGGGCGATCATGCTCAAGGCGACCTTGGCGACCGCGCCGCCCTTATCGCCCTGATCGCGGCGCGCGCGCACCCAGGCCTGCTCCTCGTCCTCAACGGTTAGTATGCCATAGCCGATGGCCAGACGCTGACGATAGCTCAGTTCCATCAGGCCGCGCGCCGACTCGCCGCAGACATAGTCGTAATGGGTGGTGTCGCCGCGGATCACGCAGCCCAGCGCGACATAACCGTCATAGGCGCGGCCCATCGGCCGGTGCGCGGCGTCCTCGGCCATGGCGATCGCCGCCGGAATCTCGAACGCGCCCGGCACCGTCACGACGTCATAGTCAACGCCCAAAGCCTCCAGCGCGCCTTTCGCGCCCGCCAGCAGTTCGTCGGAAATATCATCGTAAAAGCGGCTCTCGACGATCAGGATGCGGATGGGCGTGTCGGTGGTCACACGAGTCGTCCTTTAAAAAGAAGAAGCAAAGAGACACGCTCATACGCGCTTCCGCAGCGATGAAAAAGCAAAAACTCTTACAGCGACTGCCAGTCGATGATCGACAGGCCATAGCCTTCCAGCGCCGCAGGCTTCGGACGACTGGACGACAGGGCGATCATCTCACGCACGCCGAGGTCGAGCAGGATCTGCGCCCCGACGCCGTAATCGCGCAGGCCCCGCCCGCCGACCCCGTGCGCCTCGTCGCTGGCGAAGCGGTTGGTCAGCACTTTCGGATCGGGATCGCGCAGCATGACCATGACCGCCGGTCCGTCATGCGCGGCCAGGGCCTGCATGGCGTTCTGCACCAGACCGCTGCGGAACGAGCCGCCGATCCCGCCCAGCACGTCCGAGGCGACGTCAAGCTGATGCATGCGCACCAGGGTGGGCTTGTCCGCCTGCGGCGCCTGCCTGACCAGAGCCAGATGCTCGGCGCCATCCAGTTGGTTGCGATAGACAAGCAGTTTGAACACCCCGCCGAATTCGCTCTCGAACGGACGCTCCAGCACGCGCTCGACAAAGCGCTCGGTGCGGCGGCGATAAGCGATCAGGTCGGCAATGGTGCCGATCTTCATGCCGTGTGTCTGGGCGAATTTCACGAGGTCGGGCAGACGCGCCATTGAGCCGTCATCATTGATGATCTCGCAGATGACGCCCGCCGGGTACAGGCCCGCCATGCGCGAAATATCGACCGCCGCCTCAGTATGCCCGGCGCGCACCAGCACACCGCCGTCGCGCGCCACCAGCGGAAACACATGGCCCGGTGAGACCAGATCGCGCGAATCCTTGCCTGGGTCGATGGCGACCGCGATGGTGTGGGCGCGATCCTTGGGTGAAATGCCGGTCGAAATACCGTCCTTGGCTTCGATGGAGACTGTGAAGGCCGTGCCGTTGCGCGCGCCGTTGTCATGCACCATCGGCGGCAGCCGCAGGGTCTTGGCGCGCTCGCCCGTAATCGACAGGCAGATCAGGCCGCGCGCGAACCGCGCCATGAAATTGATGACGTCGGGCGTGGCCATCTGGGCCGGAATGACGACATCGCCCTCGTTCTCGCGATCCTCGGCGTCGACAAGGATATAGGGACGGCCATTGCGCGCGTCCTCCAGAATGTCCTCGATGCTGGAAATCGGGCTGTCATGCTCCGAAGCGATCGGTTGCAAATCCGTAGCGATCTTGTTCAGCGGCATGTTATTTCTCTTTGTCCTAACGCTTCGCTTCTTGAGGACGGCTATTCTGTTTCAAACCAGCGCGCGGCATAGCGCGCCAGCCGATCGACTTCAAGATTGACGTGGCCGCCCACCTCCGTCTGCGACAGGGTCGTATGCGCCCAGGTGTGCGGAATGATATTGACGCCGAAGGTCCGGCCTTCGACCTCGTTGACGGTCAGCGAAATCCCGTCCAGCGCCACGCTGCCCTTGGGCGCGATAAAGCGGTGCAGCGGCGACGGCGCCTCAAAGGTCAAACGATAGCTTTCGCCATCGCGGACGACTTGGATCAGTTTCGCAACGCCATCGACATGGCCCGAGACGATATGCCCGCCCAGTTCGTCGCCGATCTTCAGCGCCCGTTCCAGATTGACGCGCGTTCCCACGCGCCATTCGGACAAATTGGTCAGAGCCAGGGTCTCATTCGACACATCAAGATCATACGTCCCTTCCCCCTTGGCCACGACGGTCAGGCAGCAGCCCGCATGGTTGATCGACGCGCCCAGCTCGACATCGTCGAGCGGAAAATCGACCGCCATGACAAGCCGCATCCCCTGATCGGAGCGCTCTGCTGATTTGACCTTGCCGATATGGGTGATAATGCCGGTAAACACTAAGTATCTTATCCTTTATCGTCGGCGCCTGGCCGGTAAGCTCGCAAGATATTATCCACAGATCAGCCAGATAAGCACAGATCAGATTTTATCATGTAAGCCACAAATGGACGCACATTGTGCGCGTTTGTCTGGCTTGAAATCACGTTTTATTCGTGACCTCAATGCTCCTATTCATCTGTGCTTATCTGACTTATTTGTGGATAGCCCCCTTTAACTTAATTCATAGGTTTCCCAAAGATCGTCGCCCACCGCCTGAACGCCCAGGCGTTCGAAACGGACAATGTTCGCCAGATCCTCGATATTCAGGTGACCGATCACCGGCCTTGCATCGCCCCCCAAGATGGTGGGCGCGCGGAACCATTCAAGCCGGTCCACGAAACCGGCGCGCAAAAAGGCTGTGGCGATCACGCCGCCGCCTTCGACGAACAGGCGCTCGATCCCCGCCGCGCTCAGCGCCGCCAGCGCCGCATTCAGATCGACGCGCTGATGCTTCGACGGAACCCGGATCACTCGCACCCCAGCCGCCTGCATTTCGCCGGAGACCTCGCCCAGCGTCACCAGATAGGTCGGGATCACCCGCGCCGTCTGCGCCAGTTTGGACAACAACGGCAGGCGGGCGCGCGAATCCAGCACCACGCGCGCGGGCTGAAACCCTTCATAATTGGGCAGACGCACAGTCAGTTCAGGATCGTCCTTGAGGGCCGTCTCAATGCCGACCAGCACCGCGTCATGCCCGGCGCGCAGCTCATGCACGACCCGCCGCGCCTCCTCGCCGGTGATCCACTTGCTCTGTCCCTCATGGGTCGCAATCCGCCCGTCGAGCGTTGTGGCGAGTTTCAGAGTGATGGACGGGCGGGACATATGATCGCTTTTCCTGTCCCCTCTCCCCCTTCAGGGGGAGAGGGTTGGGGTGAGGGGGAAACCGCGTCAGGCGTCATCCGACGGCGACAGGTCTTGCTCTCCAAGCCCCTGACGAATATCGCCCGGCTCCTCGACCTCGCCCTGATGTTCCAGACCAAGGCCTTCGGCGCCCAGGAATTTCGCGAAATCCGAAGTTTCGCGGAAGTCGCGATAGACCGAGGCGTAGCGCACATAGGCGACGACATCGAGCGATTTGAGCGCCGTCATCACCAGTTCGCCCACCACATCGGATTGGATATCCGTCTCGCCCATGCTTTCCAACTGGCGCACAATGCCCGACACCATACGGTCGATGCGGTCCTGATCCACCGGTCGCTTGCGCAGCGCAATCGACACCGAACGCTCCAGCTTGGCGCGGTCGAACGGCGTGCGCCGCCCCGACCGCTTGACGATCATCAGGTCGCGCAACTGCACGCGCTCGAAGGTGGTGAAGCGCCCGCCGCATTCGGGGCAGGATCGGCGGCGGCGGATCGCCGCGCCGTCTTCCGAAGGCCGCGAGTCCTTCACCTGAGTTTCGAGATTGCCGCAGAAGGGACAGCGCATGAAAGCTTATCCGTAGATCGGGAATTTGGCGGTCAGGTCTTTCACCGCCGCGCGCACCTTTTGCTGCACCGCTTCGTCCGGCGCGCCGTTATTGCCCGCCATGCCGTCGATCACATCGGCGATCAGGTTGCCGATCTGCGCAAATTCCGCCTCGCGGAAGCCGCGTGTGGTGCCCGCCGGCGTCCCCAGGCGCACGCCCGAGGTGATGGTGAAGGGCTGCGGATCGAACGGAATGCCGTTCTTGTTGCAGGTGATGAAGGCGTCTTCCAGCGCGGCTTCCGTCGCCTTGCCGGTCTGGCCCTTGGGACGTAAGTCCACGCTCATGACGTGGCTATCCGTGCCGCCGGTGACGATGGCCAGCCCGCGCTCGACCAGCGTATCGGCCAGCACGCGCGCATTGGCCACGACCTGCTGCGCGTAAGCCTTGAACTCCGGTTGCAGCGCCTCGCCGAACGCGACGGCCTTGGCGGCGATGACGTGCATGAGCGGCCCGCCCTGCAAGCCGGGGAAGACCGACGAATTGATCTTCTTGCCCAGCGCCTCGTCGTTCGAGAGGATCATGCCGCCGCGCGGTCCGCGCAGCGTCTTGTGCGTGGTGGTGGTCACGACATGGGCGTGCGGCAGGGGATCGGGATAGACCCCGCCCGCGACCAGACCCGCATAGTGGGCCATATCGACGAACAGATAGGCGCCGACCGAATCGGCGATCTCGCGGAAGCGCTTGAAGTCGATATGGCGCGGATAGTTGGAGGCGCCGGCGATGATCAGCTTGGGCTGATGCTGCTCGGCCAGGGCCGCGACCTGATCATAGTCGATAACATTATCGCCCTCGGTCACGCCGTAGGGGACGACATTGAACCACTTGCCCGACTGGTTGGCGGGCGAGCCGTGCGTCAGGTGGCCGCCGCAGGCCAGGTCCATGCCCATAAAGGTGTCGCCCGGCTGCAAGAGCGAGAAGAACACCGCCTGATTGGCCTGAGCGCCGGAATGCGGCTGCACATTGGCGAAGGCGCAGTTGAACAGCTTTTTGGCGCGCTCAATGGCGATACGCTCGACATCATCGACATATTCGCAGCCGCCATAATAGCGACGGCCCGGATAGCCTTCGGCGTACTTGTTGGTCAGGACGGAGCCTTGCGCCTCCAGCACCGCCTTCGAGACGATGTTTTCCGAAGCGATCAGCTCGATCTGATCCTGCTGGCGATGCAGTTCGCCCTGAATCGCCTTCAGCACATCGGCGTCGGCATGGGCCAGATCGTCATGAAAGAAACTGCGGGCGAAATCCGAGGCGTTGGCGGGCGCGTTCACGATACGGCTATCCTGTAGGCTGAAGGAGGAATCCAGATATGGGGAGCGTTTACGCTTTAAGCCAACCAGAGGCAAGAATTTTAGGCTCTTGAAGCCTGAGAGCGTCGAGGCGTCGCGGTTTGTCCGCCGTCGCCAGTCAACGTGGCCGCCAAATAGCATCGAGCCGTCCGACCGCGCCATAACGCGCAGCCAGCTTTCAGTCAGGCTCGGAAGAGACTTGCTGCATCGGATCAGGCATGAGAGCCTGCAATATGACGCTTTATTACGATCAGTTCGCGACGCCCTATGGCGCAACCGCCGCCGTGGTCGATGCGGCGGGCGCGCTGGTGGAGTTCACTTTCCTGAACGGCGTCATGCAGAACCTCTATGCGCATGACGCGCGGGCTGAGCGCAACGCGGAACGACTGGCGACTGTGAAAGCGCAGGTTGACGACTTTTTCGCCCGGCGTAGCTCCGGCTTCGATCTGGTTCTGCGCCCGCGCGGCACGCCGTTTCAGCAAAAGGTCTGGGCCGCGCTTTGCGATATTCCTTTCGGCGCCACCCTTTCCTATCAGGAACTGGCGCGACGCATCGGCGACGTCAAGGCGATGCGCGCCGTGGGCGCGGCGAATGGTCGCAACCCGATCGCCCTGATCATTCCGTGCCTTCGCGTCATCGGCAAGTCAGGCAAGCTGACCGATTATGGCGGCGGCTTGCCGCTCAAACGCGCCCTGCTTGATTTCGAAGCGCAAGCGGTGGAGCCCAGGCTTTTGTGACTTGCGCATCGGATGCAGACCCTTCTAAAAACCGTTACAATATTTCAAAAGGAGTCGCGCATGTCGAAAGCCAAATACGCTCTGATCGCCCTGCTCGCGCCCGCCCTGCTGCTCGGCGCCTGTCACCGCGCGGCGCCCGCCGCCGATACTGGCGTCGGCGCCGATATGACGATCGCCGATCCGGTTGATTATACCGATGCGCAAAAGGCGGCGATCCTGGCGACCTTTCCAGCCCCCTACAACGCCGCCGATCTGGCCGAGGGCGAAAAGGAATTCAACAAATGCCGCGTCTGTCACACGATCACGCCCGACAAGATGAACATGACGGGACCGCACCTTTACGGCGTTTTCGGTCGCAAATCGGGCACAGCGCCCGGTTATCCGTTCACCGAGGCGATGACCAAGCATGACGTCGTCTGGGGCTTCGACACGCTGGACGCCTATCTGACCTCGCCGCAGACCGTCGTAAAAGGCACGAAGATGGGCTTTCAGGGCATTCAGGACACTGAAAAACGCCGCAACCTGATCGCCTATCTGGCGCTGGAATCGCAACCGCATCCCGACGTCAGTAACGCCGCCACAAGCTCACTGTCAGCGCCGTAACCTGTGGGATATTGCGCCCGGCGATCGTCCGGCGCAACCCTACCTGCACAAAGGTTTGCTGACGCTCGCCAAGGCTCCGCGCCACGCTGAGCTTGGCGTTGACCCACTCAACCTCATAACCCGCCTGCCTGTCGGCGCGCCCGGCGAAGGCCTGCGCCAACACCATCCAATGCGCCGAGGGCTTGACGCCAAGGGTCGCGTCCACGCGCCACTGATCGGGATTATACTGCCTCAGCTTGCGCGCCGCCTGCAGGTCTAAAAAGGCGGTCTGGTGAAAAAGGCGTATATTCTTGCCGAAATAGACACGCACCTCCGCGTCGGTTCCCTGTCGCCCGAACAGGGTATCGAAATCGTCGCGTCTCCCCTTGCCCAGACCTTCAAGGCTCGCGCCCGCGGCCAGAACATAGTCCTGGTCATCATGCAGTGCGTAACGCCCGCCAAATTCAACCGACGATAACCCGGAAAAATGCGTATCGCCCGTATCATAGGCCTTGAAATTCACCTTGCCTGTCAAGGACAGTCGCGACGTCACGCCTCGATCAATATAGACGTAGGCATCGGTCTGGCTCCACTTCGCCAGGCCTGCATCCGCCGCGCCTGCGGCGTCGAACGCCCGATGGGCTGCGCCGGGTTCGAGACTGATGATAATCTCGGTGTGAGCCGGCTTCTGCGGCCAGGCCGCCGCTTGCGCATGCGACACAGCGATAAAGGCCAGCGCGAAGGCCAGCATCCCCCCTATCCACCTCATAAATCCCCCCAAGGCTCAGTAGGAACAGCCTAGCAGCTTATGACAAGCCTGACTATGTCGGCGCCACGATTCAGACGGAGCGTACGTAGAGACGGCCTTCATGGACTCGCTCAATGATGACGGCGGCGGCGGTCGGCAGGGCCGCCTCACCGTCACCGCGCAAGACTGCGGGCCATTCGACGCCGTCGAACATGACCCGCCCGGTGCGCTCGCCGCCTGTGATTTCAAAACCGCTCAATACCTGCGCCTGTTTGCCGAGAAGACGCGCCTGCTGGTCATTAACATCACCATGCGGCGCGGCGGTCTTCAGGAAGCGGCGCGTCAGCAGAGTCATGATCAGGCTCAAGACGGCGAAGACGATCACCTGACCAACCACGCCGAGCGGCGCGCCGGTCAGGCAGGCGACGGCGACGACGCCCGCCGCCGCCGCCGACCAGAGCAGCCACTGCGTCCCCAAAAACACTTCGGCGGCCAGCATCAGCACACCGAAGGTCAGCCAGATCCAGAAGGCCTGCATGCCCGAAGGACCGAAACTCCAGACGCCGGACAGATCAGACATGACCGCCTCCTACTTTTTCGCCTGACCGCGCGAGGCCGAGCCATCGCCGACAGAACGCAGCAATTCGGTGATGCCGCCGACGGCGCCCGCCACCGAGGACATATCCGCCGGTACGATCAATGTTTTGGCGTTTGGGGATTCTGCAAACTTACCGAACGCCTCAACATATTTCTGAGCGACGAAGTAATTGATCGCATTGACATCGCCGCGCGCAATCGCTTGCGACACCATTTCGGTGGCCTTCGCCTCGGCCTCGGCGGAGCGTTCACGCGCCTCGGCGGTGCGGAAGGCCGCTTCGCGTTGACCTTCGGCTTCGAGAACGGTCGCCTGCTTCTGACCTTCTGCGCGGGCTATGGCCGCCTGCTTTTCGCCGTCGGCTTCGATGATCAGCGCCCGCCGCTCACGTTCGGCCTTCATCTGGCGCGCCATGGAATCGGTGATGTCGTGCGGCGGTTTGAGATCCTTGATCTCGATGCGGTTGACCTTGACGCCCCACGGCGAGGTCGCATGGTCGATCACGTTCAGCAGCCGCGAATTGATTGAATCGCGCTGCGATAACACATCGTCTAGATCCATAGATCCGACCACGGTGCGCAGATTGGTCATCGACAACTGCGTGATGGCGTTGTCGAGATTATCGACCCGATAGGCGGCCAGAGCGGCGTCGATCACCTGGGTGAACACGATGCCGTCCACCTTCACCACCACATTGTCCTTGGTGATGACCTCCTGCTGCGGCACATCGAAGACGCGTTCCATCATATTGACGCGACGCCCGACGCCTTCGACAAACGGCGTCAGAAAACTGATCCCCGGCTTGAGCGTGCGGACATAACGGCCGAACTTTTCGACCGTATATTCGTGGCCCTGCGGCACGATCTTGATAATGCTGGAGACGATAAAGATCGCCAGAACGAATAAGGCGATGACCAGAACGCCAAAAACCGAAACCTCGGTCATGGATTACACTCCCCCAGGACACCGCGCCACCATGGCGAAAGCGTCATTATGTTACAGGCGGCATTATATCCGTCGGGACAGGGGGACTCTATAGCAATCGGAACGCCGCCGTCACATCGGCGTTACCGTAACGCTTCAGCTTACGGCGCGGGTTTTGGCGTCGGTTTGCGCCTCCGACAGCAGGCGCGCCACCGTTTCGATCAGCGTATCCATGATAATTGGTTTGGCGATATGCGCATCCATGCCAGCGGCGTAGCAGGCTTCTATCTGCTCCTGCATGGCGTCGGCGGTCAGGGCCACGATCGGCAGATGACGCCCCACAGCCTCGCCTGCGCGATAGCGGCGCGTCGCCTCAAGCCCATCAAGGCGCGGCATATTGATGTCCATCAACACCAGATCGAAGCGCGACATATCCATGTCCAGCGCTTCCTGGCCATCGACAGCCTCGGTCACCGTGTAGCCGAAGGGCTCCAGAAACAGCCTTGCCACCTTGCGGTTAACCGGGTGGTCGTCAACCAGCAGGATATTGATATTAGGGCTGTCATCCGGTTGCGCCTCAACCGCATGTGTCGCGGCAGGCGCCGGTTCAGGAAGGGTCTCCAGCGCCACCTCGCCAGCCAGGAAGGTCATGACAAACACCGACCCCTTCCCCTCTTCGCTGGTCACGGTCAGGCCTCCCCCCATCAGTTCGGCCAGACGGCGGCTGATATTCAGTCCCAGACCGCTGCCGCCATGGGTGCGCGCGGTCGTTGCATCGGCCTGACTGTAGGCTTCAAACAACTTGTCCAGCGTCGCCTGACTCATACCGACGCCGCTGTCCCGCACTTCCACGCGAACCAGATAGCCATCAGGACGATGATCGGCGGACGCCACCAGCCTGACCTCGCCGCTTTCAGTGAACTTGATGGCGTTCGACACCAGATTCGACAGGCATTGATAGACTCGCAGAATGTCGAATCGCATCGGCATCAGGGCGCTGGACCTGATGTCATAGATCAGATCGACCGGCTTGCCGTCGGTCAGGTTGCGATAGGTATGAACGACCCGCTCCAGCATGTCCTTCATATTGGACGGCGTCGGCGCCAGTTCGACGCGGCCCGCCTCGATGCGCGACATGTCGAGCACGTCGTTGAGCAGCACCATCAGGGTCTGACCGGAATCAACCAGAATATTGACCTGTTCTGCCTGTTCGGGCGGCAACGGCTCTTTCTTGAGCGCTTGCGCCATACCCAGCACGCCATTAAGCGGCGTACGCAACTCATGGCTCATCACCGCCAGGAAGCGCGACTTGGCGGCGTTGGCGGCTTCGGCATGGGCGCGCGCGTCGCTCAAACGCGACTGCATGCGGCGCATCCGGATCACCCACAGGACGCCACCGAGGACGATAACGGCGAACATGATGGCGATGGCGACCGCCGCCGCCAACAACATCCGCCCCATTTGCACCTGCTTGACCAGCAACCGGCTCTCCGCCGTCTTGCTGTCCAGCTCCTGCCGCAGCGCTTTGTACATGCTGCGCACCGAAGCAATGCGTAAAGCTTCGTCTCTTTGCGACTGCAAGTGCATTAGGTCTCCCAGAGCGTCGAACGCCTGGTCGTCACGTCCCTCCGCTTTCAGCAGATAGGCTTCAATGCCCTTTTCAAACAGCTCATCATGAGGATTCAAATCGTCTGGGACAGCACGAATCTTATTGAGATAGAATTTGGCCTTGGCGACGTCCCCCAAACGTACGTATGCTCTGGTCAAAAATTGCAGCTTCGTGTAATCAAGAAAATTAGAGACGCTTCCAGATTTTATAGAAGAATTCTCAAGACACTTAATCACCTTTCTATTATCGCTGTTTGCATCTTCAACCATGGCGCATAAAAATTCATTCCACGGTCGCAAATCTTGAATATTATATTTTTCTATATAATATGAGTATAAATTTTGAAATTTCTGAGAGAATGCTAAATCATTCTCTTTGACCGACCACATACTTAAATTGTAAAGTATATCCATTTTTTGCGAGAAAAAAGAGCTTTCATTCAACAACTTGGCAATAGCCAGCATATGATCTGTACTAGTCTCATAATCACCCACGGCCATAAGTGCGAATATCATGGCCTGATGCGCTGAACTTAATACCGGAGCGGCGTCATTTCCTGCCGCCTCCAAGCGAACAATAAGCTTGTCGCTGACATCAATAGCGTCTGCCCATTGCGAAAAATGTAGTAGTTGGCGAACACGCTCTAATTCGACAATATTGCGTATGGCAGGATCGGACATGGCCATATATGCAGACCATTCCCGCTCGCTGAGAGTGGTAAAGCCATTAGTTTCGTTTTGATACGCTTGACGCATAAAGCGCGCAAGCACATCGAGTTTAGCGTCATTATCCGTCTGAGCCTGCACCAAAATGCGATTGTGCCATGCGTCGAACTTGTCAGTATTTTGATCGTCTTTGTAAGCGTATAAGATACGCCACAACGCATAAATACGAGCGTCTCCATTAAGGCGCAAAGCCCGTTCGCCGTATTTATCGACTTCATTATTAAGGTGTTGAAAGGGTGTCGAGGCGACGGCGTTGTAAACCTCACCCAGTTTATTATGCCGACTATTTAGAGATATTGGCGAGGTTACTTGCGCAACCGATGTTCGCGCATGGAGCGATAGGACGCAAAAAAAAGCGCAAAGCATTATGCAAATGCTTTGCCCCAGCTTGACCATCCTGCATTTGGCGCGAATCATAATGTCTCCACAAATGCGCCCCTTTAAACGCATAGAGAACATATAGACCTTATAATTCGTTTAATCTGATGGGGTGGCGTAAGGTTAACAAAAAAGGCGAATATGCTAAGCATCCCGCCTTTTCTATTAGCAATTAATCTGACGATTTAAACGTCCATGCAACTGCAACCAAATTGCGGCGTACAGAAGCACGACGGAAGCTGCTTGGCGGTGGCTTGGCCTACCATGGCAGCGCCAGCAACAGCAGCGATAATCGTGACAGCCAGAACGATTTTCTTCATGAGATAACCCTTTACTAAATAACCACATCGACACACGGCTCATCTTTTTGAAGAGCCGGATGAATCGCAGAACTTTTCGAAGCCCATGAGAATGGCGCCTAAATAGGGTCTGCGTAACGACTGGCTATGGCTGTTCATGCCCGCCCTCGTTAAGAATTCATTAACCATACTTTTCTGAAAAACACAATCATGACGCGCCTAAATGACGCACATCGCCACGATTTTTCTCTTATCTGGAGATTTTCAGTCGTAAATCGAATTTTGCGCGCGCAGCAAAACGTCGCGTAAATCATCTTGCTTTACAAGGGTAAGCGCCTCATCGAAGGACATGAAACGCGCCTCGTCCGCGTCGTCTCCGGCGCGGGGTTCGCCCTCGGTCCAGTCGGCAATGTAGTCGATCAGGACGTAGTGAAAGTCCGTCTCAACGATCTCATAAACGGCCAGAAGATCGCCGATATGCGCCCGAACGCCGGTTTCTTCGTAAAGCTCGCGCAGCGCGGCGGCGTGCAGGCCTTCGCCCCAGGCCACCTTGCCGCCGGGAATCGACCATTCGCCCTGACGCGGCGGACGTCCGCGCCGGATGAGCAGAACCTCGTCGCCGCGAAGACACACGACTCCAACCGCGGGGCGGGGATGCGAAGCGTCAAGATGTAAGCCAGATTGCATCATCGACTCAGGTTTTATGACTTGCGAAAGCGCGCATCCTCGCTTAACGCCCACCTTGAGTTTCCGCAACGTCCATCCTGCCGAGCCTGCTTATGTCCACGCCCAAAACCGAAGTCCCCGCCGTCTCCGCCGATGTTCTGGCGCGCATCAAGGCCGTCGTGGGAGACGCCGGTTACAGCGAGGATCCGGCGCGTGTCGATCCCAAGCTGACGGAATGGCGCGGCAAGTGGAAGGGCCATACCCCCCTGCTCGTCATGCCCAAATCGACCGAAGAAGTCGCGGCGGTGGTGAAAATCTGTTTTGAAGCGGGCGTGGCCATTACGCCTCAGGGCGGCAATACGGGCCTCGTCGGCGGACAGATTCCGTTCGGCGAAATCCTGCTCTCTCTTGAGCGTATGAAGGCTGTGCGCGACGTGGCGCCGACCGACGACACCATGGTGCTGGAAACCGGCCTCAGCCTTCTGGATGCGCAGCAGATCGCCGAAAAAGCCGGACGCTATTTCCCGCTGTCTCTCGCCGCAGAAGGCACGGCGACCGTCGGCGGCGTGATCAGCACAAACGCCGGCGGCACGGCGGTGCTGCGTTACGGCGTGACGCGCGACCTGGTGTCCGGGCTTGAGGTCGTGCTGCCAAATGGCGAAATTTTCCACGGTCTGAAGCGGCTGCGCAAGGACAATACCGGTTATGATCTCAAGCAGTTGTTCATCGGCGCCGAAGGCACATTGGGGATCATCACGGCGGCGTCGCTGAAACTGTTCCCGATCATGAATTCGCGCGCCACCGCCATCGTGGCGTTTGAGACGGCGCAGAAGGCGATCGACCTTTTGGTGCGCGCCAAGCAGGAAACCGGCGGTCAGGTCGAGGCGTTCGAACTGATGGGCCGCTATGGCCTGTCGTTGGTGCTCAAGCATATTCCCGACACGCGCGAACCGCTTGAAGGCGAATATCCATGGTTTGCGCTGATTGCGGGCGCCTCCGGCGACCCGGACGGGGCGCAGGCGGCGATGGAGCGCGTGCTGGGCGCCGCGTTCGAGGAAGAGCTGATTGTGGACGGCGTTATCGCGCAGAATGAAACTCAGGCAGCCGAGTTCTGGCGGCTGCGCGAGGATCATTCCGCCGCTGAGAAGGCCGAGGGCGCGGCGTGGAAGCATGATGTCTCGGTGCCGCTGTCGCGCATGGCCGACTATATTGAAGAGGGCGATATGGCGGTTCAGGCCTTCCTGCCCGGCGCGCGCCTGGTGGCGTTCGGCCATGTCGGCGACGGCAATGTCCACTTCAATGTCATCGTGCCCGAAGGCATGGACGCCGCCGAATTCAACGCCCTGCGCGACGAAGGCGCCAAGGTCGTTCATGATCTCGTCCACAAGTATGAAGGTTCGATTTCCGCCGAACACGGTCTGGGCCGCATGAAGACGCAGGAAGCCTTGCAATATAAGGATCCGGTCGCCGTCGAAGCCATGCGCGCCGTGCGCCTGGCGCTCGATCCGAAGCGCATCATGAATCCCCACGTGCTGTTCTAAGCCGACGACGCGCTTCGTCTTTGGTTGCGCTAACGCTACGCTGCTTGAGCGCAGGCGCATCATGAACCTCTACGTGCTGTTCTAAGCCGACGACGCGCTTCGTCTTTAGTTGCGCTAACGCTACGCTGCTTGAGCGCAGGCGCATCATGAAGCCCCATGTGCTGTTCTAATCGAACAGCGCGTCGATCTCCGCCTGCTTGGCGTTTTCGGCGGGCGCGTCTGGGGCGCGGATCAGGCCGGTCATGGCGCGCAGCAGGTCAGGCATATGGAAGGGTTTGGCCAGCAAAGCGTCGGCGCCCGCCGCCTGCGCCGCCGACAGGACGTGTACCGCCGTGATGGTTTCGTCCACGCCCTGCGACATGGCGATGACCTTGACGTGCGGATGGTCCTTCTTGATCTGCGCCGTGCCTTCGATGCCGCCGATTCCGGGGATCAGCACCGCCGTCAGCACCACGTCGATCAGCCCCAGATTATGGTCGAAGAAGACGTCCTCCATATTGGCGGCCCAGGACACCTTATAGCCCACCTGTTTCAGCACCCGCACCACATCGCGGCGCAGATCAGGATCGTCCTCGACCACCAGCACATGCCGCTCCTTGGCGCGGGCGCGATGATAGCGATTGGTGTCGTCGAGCAAGTTTTTCAGCTTTTCCGGATTGAACGGCTTGGCGATGACGAAATCGGCGCCGGCGACGCGCGCCGCATTCATGGCGGCGTTCAGAGCCGAACTGCGATGACCGCCGTCGGACATGATGGCCAGAGGGGCGTCCTGCGCTTCGGCGCGGATATCGTCCATCATGTGCAGCGTATTATTGCCCTTGGCGTAGGCGTCGAACAAAAGCAGGTGAAAGCGTCCTCCTTTGAGGATACGCATGGCCATCTGCTGATCGAAGCTCAGGACAGAGGTCCATTTCTGCTGATGCAGCATGCTGGCGATACGCTGCGCCTGCTCTTTGTTTTCGTCCAAGACAAGTACGCTGCCCAGACCCATATGATCTCCCCAGACGACCACTAGCCTTAAAAAGACTATGTTACGCGAAGAGTGTTTAACAACTCGCCAATAGTCGCCGATTCAAGTAAAATGGTAATATTTTACATATGAAGAATCGTCAGGCCGCCGCCTTTTCTTCCAGCATGGCCTCGACCACGTAGTTCATATCGTCCGGCGTAAACGGTTTCGGCAACAGGGCGTCGGCGCCCATATATTTGGCGGCGGCCAGAGCCTGCGCCGTGTCAAGACGTTGCTCCGCGCCAGCCGACATCGCCACGACGGCCACTCTGGGCCAGGTCGATTTGATGATGCTGATACCTTCTATTCCGCCCATGCCCGGCATGAAGACATCGCTGAGGACGACATCGACGTGCGCGATATCGACGCGCTCGAACGCCTCCTCCATGCTGCGCGCCTCGCTGATGCGATAGCCTTTTTCGGCCAGGGCCCGCGTCGTCAGTTTGCGCACCACGCTGCAATCGTCAACGACCAGCACATGTTTGGGCAATTCCGGCGCGCGGCGCATACGCGCGACCTCGTCGAGAATCGGCGTCAGATTTTCCGGCGCAAACGGCTTGGGCAGCAGGAAATCCGCCTGGGCGCGACGCGCCATGGCCAGCGTCGCCTGCAAGGCCTGGCCGCCGGCGCCGCCCGCCGTCATGATGGCGATCGGCGTCTCGGGCGCCACGCAACGAAATTCCGCCATATGGGCCAGGGTGTTATCGCCGTCGATATACACATCCAGCAGCATCAGATCGACACTTGAGCTTCGCAGCAGATTTAAAACCGTCTTATGATCAAAACTCAGCAGCGCCGACCAGCCCAGTTGGTTCAGCATTTTGGAAATCAGTTGCGCCTGTACGCGACTGTCCTCAAGCACCAGTACGGAGCCTTTCGACATCGTCTTCTCCCCTATTCGTTCAACGCGGTCTTATGCCGATATGGCGCACAGGCCGTATCGAACCATCTTGGTTTTACGCGGTAAGCTACTGGGAAACAGAATGTCCGAAGGGCCAGGTCGATGGTTGCGTCAGGCGACGCGCGGCCCTATCTTTTCGCGGACTCGATGACCTTATAACGTAAACGTGTAGATTCCGTTCATGCTGACCCTGCTGTCGCCCGCCAAGTCTCTCGATCCTACGCCGCATGATGGCGGATTGCCGCCCACGGAGCCGCGTTTTGCGGACGCCACAGCAAAGCTGATCACGGCGATGAAAAAGAAATCGCCCAGACAGATCGCTGCGCTGATGGAGATTTCCGAAGCGCTCAGTCAGCTCAACTATGAACGCTATCAGGGGTTTGAGGCGCAGGAGCAGATGAGCGCCGCCTTTCTGTTCGACGGCGATGTCTATGACGGCTTGCAGGCGCGCACGCTCGACCGCGGCGCCCTCGCCTTTGCTCAGGATCATATCCGCATCCTGTCCGGTATTTATGGCGTGCTGCGTCCGCTCGACCTGATCCGGCCCTACCGGCTGGAAATGGGTACGGCGCTGAAAATCGGTCGCGCCTCGTCACTATACCAGTTCTGGGGCGAGTCGCTTGCTGACAGCCTGCGGGCGGAAGCCGCGGATGGCGTTTTACTCAATCTGGCCAGTCAGGAATACAGCAAGGCCGCGCTGACGAAAAAGCTCGGTCTGAAGGTCATCAGCCCGCGTTTTTTGGAAATCAAAGGCAATCAGGCGAAAATCGTCTCTTTCTTCGCCAAGAAGGCGCGCGGTCTGATGGCGCGCTATATTGTCGATCAACGTATAGATCGCCCGGAAGGCGTTAAGGATTTCAAGGTCGAAGGCTATGCGTTCCGCGCCGATCTGTCGCAGGACGGCGATTGGGTATTTACGCGCGCGCAGCCCGTGGCCAAGGCGGCCTAGCCGATATAGCCCGCCGCGCGCCGGATGCGATCATTGATGGCTTCGCCTATGCCCGTCACGGGAATGGGCGCAATGGCGATAAGCGGCGGCTTCAGGCGATCCGCCCGCCGCAAGGCGCTGAACAGGTTCGCCGCCGCTTCATGCAGGTTGGCGGTCGGACTCAGAGGAATGACGGTTCCCGCATAGTCGCTCGGCCCGAAAGACAGATAGACCGCGCCGTCGGATGGCTTTTCAACATTGATTTTCACCGGCGCGTCCGGCGCATAATGCAGGCTTAACCGCCCCGGCGAACGATGCCCCTCGGCTTCGTCATCCGCCAGCGAGCCGATAACTGCGGCAATCTGATCGCGCGTTACCGCCCCGGCGCGCAAGTAGCGCGCCTTTCCCAACAGGCTGACGACGGTGGATTCGACCCCGACCGTGCAGGCGCCGCCGTCTGGCGAGGCCGCGACGAAGTTTCCGGTTTCCTCAAATGCGTCGGGCTGGGTGGTCGGGCTAGGGCGACCGGAGCGGTTGGCGGACGGCGCCACCACGCCGAAATCGACCTGGCTGAGGACCGCGCGCGCCAGCGGATGCGACGGCATGCGCAGGGCGACGCTGTCCAGGCCCGCCCGCGCCAGATCGCTGACCAGGGCCTCGTCCCGCACCGGAACCACCAGCGTCAGCGGCCCCGGCCAGAAAGCCGCCGCCAAAGCCTTCGCCCGCCTATCGAACACGCCAATGCGCTCCGCCAACGCCAGATCGGCGATGTGAACGATCAGGGGATTGAAGCGTGGCCGCCCCTTGGCATCGAACACCTTAATGACAGCCTCGGCATCATCGGCGCGCGCGCCCAGCCCATAGACGGTCTCAGTCGGCAGATGAATCAATTGACCTGCCCGCAAAGCCGCCGCCGCGGCTTCCGCCTCAGCCATTCCGGCTCGCTTTCAGTGTAATAGCGACATGCACCTTGGCCGGCACGGCGTCGGTCTTGGCCCAGTCGCCGGTTCCCACGCCAAAGGCGGTGCGGTCGATGTCGGTCGCGCCTGAAACCTGCGCGGTCTTTCCCTTGATCGTCAGGGTGAAGGGCAGATCGCAGGGCTTGGTGACGCCGTGCAGGGTCAGCTTGCCATGCGCCACAAAATGGGTCGCGTCGCTCTGGCTGAATTTCGCCGCTTCAAACACGGCCTTGGGGAAGGAATCAACATTGAAAAAGGAATCGCTGCGCAAACTGGAATCGCGGTCGCCGTCGCCCGAGCCCACCGACGTCAGGTCGATGCTGACCTTGACATGGGAAACGTCCAGACGGGCCGGATCGAAAGCGATATTGGCCATGTAGGCGGAAAAGGCGCCATTGATCGCCTCGCCTGAAAAGGTGGTTGCAAAGGCGATCTTGCTGGCCGACTTATCGACGGTCCAGGTCGGCGCGGCGGTTGCGGCGGACGACGCCTCAGATGACGCGGCGACGGACGAAGACGGCGCGGCAGACGCCTCCGCCGACGGGGTCGCGCTTTCAGACGGTGCGCTGACTGGCGGCGGCGGCGCATGTTCGCCCCGCTCCCCGCCCTTCTCCGGTATGCCGCGATCCAGTCCATAACCAAAGCCGACCGCCAGGGCGATGACGCCAACGGGCACGATCCAGCGCCAGTTCAGCACGGGTTTCGGCGTCAGGCCGGGAACCATGTGCTCCATCACCTCATCCTTGTCGATGAAGTGATGCTTGAGCGCGGCCAGCACATGCAGCGGGACCATCAGATAGATGATCAGCTTGGCGATCAGGCCGTGCATGGCCTCGAACAGTTCGTGCGTGTCGTGGTTCTGCGGCACGGGCAGGTGCGGCCAATGCCAGATAAAGAAAGGAATGTCGCGCGCGCTGGTCGAGACCATCAGCCAGCCGGTCAGCGGCATGCCGATCATGACGACATAGAAGCCGACATGCAGGGCCTTGGCGGCCCACGCTTGCCACATGGGCATGGGCGGTTCCGGCGGCGCCTTGTGCATGAGACGCCAGGCCAGCCGCACAAAACTCAGCAGCAGGATCAGAATGCCGACGGACTTGTGCAGATTGACACGGCTTAGGCGCAGCGAATCATGATCGCCCAGCCGCCAGCCCAGAAAGATCATAAACAGGATCAGGCCCGCGATCAGCCAATGCAGGGCGATGGCGACATGATTATAGCTCTTACGGTCCATACGAGGCTCCTCTGTGCAAACCGGCATACACCAACCGGTCACGCGCGTCATGCGGATTTATATGTAACAGATATGATTTCATTTCAACCCGCCGAAAGTTGACGTTCACGTAAAATAACTTGCCAAATTCGTCGTCCAACGCCTACACTATCGACAAACATAACAGGGACTTGGACATGAGCTATCGGCCCAATCTTAAAGATCTTCGATTCTGCCTCGATCATGTGATCGGCATGGACGATCAGTATCAGAGCCGCGCCTTCCCCGACTTCGACGCCGATCTGCGCGACGCCATACTCGACGCGGCTGGCCAGTTGGCGGGCGATGTGCTGGCGCCGCTGAACCGCGTCGGCGATCTGCATGGCGCCAGGCTGGAGGAAGACCGCGTCGTCATCGCGCCTGGCTTTCTCGACGCGATCAAAACCTATGCCGACGGCGGCTGGTATGGTCTGGCGGCTGAGCCGGAACATGGCGGACAGGGTATGCCGAAAATGCTCGAACAGGCCTGTTTCAGCCTGTTCCACGCCGCCAACATGGCCTTCACCCTGCTGCCGACCCTGAGCCAGGCCGCCATCGACGCCTTGCAGGTTCACGGAACGCAGGCGCAGCAGGCGCTCTATCTGCCCAAGCTGATCTCCGGTGAATGGCTCGGCACCATGAACCTGACCGAGCCCGGCGCCGGCTCCGATCTGGCGGCGCTGAAAACCAGGGCCGAGCGCAACCCGGACGGCTCCTACCGCATTACCGGCCAGAAGATTTTCATCACCTGGGGCGAACACGACGGCGCGGACAATATTCTGCATCTGGTGCTGGCGCGCCTGCCCGACGCGCCAAAGGGCACGCGCGGCATTTCACTGTTCCTGTGCCCGAAATTCAAGGTGAGCGCCGACGGCGCTTTGGGCGAGCGCAATGGCGTCCACTGCGTCGGCCTTGAACACAAGATGGGCATCCACGCCTCTCCGACCTGCGTGATGGCCTATGAGGACGCGCACGCCGAGCTGGTCGGCGTCGAAAACGGCGGACTGGCGGCCATGTTCACCATGATGAACGCCGCGCGTCTGGCGGTCGGATTTGAAGGCGTCGGTCTGGCCGACGCCGCCTTACAGAAGGCGCAAACCTATGCACAGGAGCGCCGTCAGGGACGCTCCGTCATCACCGGCGAAGACTATGCGCCGATCAAGGACCATCCTGACGTGCGCCTGATGCTGGGCCTGATGCAGGCGAAAACCGAAGCCGCGCGCGCCATCTGCATGGCGACCGCAGCGGCGACCGACGCCGTGCGTCTGACGGCGGACGAGGCCGTGCGCCAGCGCCATAAGCGACGCGAGGACTTTCTGGTGCCGATCGCCAAGGCCTGGAGCACCGACCGCGCGGTCGAGGTCGCCTCAATGGGCGTGCAGGTTCATGGCGGCATGGGCTTCATTGAAGAAACCGGGGCCGCGCAATATTATCGCGACGCCCGCATCGCCCCGATCTACGAAGGCACGAACGGCATTCAGGCGGGCGATCTGGTCGGGCGCAAGCTGGGCAGCGATGGGCTGGCGGCCAGAGAGCTGGCGTCGGACATTTCAGACTTCATGCAAAACAAAGCATTACAGGCCGCTTTTCAGACCGAACTTACGCAACTGCAAACCGCGCTCGACGCCTTCACCGCCGCCAGCGAGCATCTGCTGAAGCAGAAGGCCGAAGCGCCGCTCGATGTCGCCGCCGCGGCCACGACCTATCTGACCCTTGCTGGCGATCTGGTCGGCGGCTGGCTGCTCCTGAAGGGCGCGCTTAAAGCCGGCGCCATGATCGAGACCGGCGACGCCGATGGCGCGTGGCTCAAGCAGCGCATCGCCATCATGCGTCTGTTCTTCGCGCATACGCTCAGCCATGCGTCCGCGCATCTGGCGGCGATCCGAAGCGGCTATGGCGTTTTAGGCGAACTTGACGTCAATCCGGCCTAGTTGCCGGTCATATCGCCGCTCGTTCCCGGCGTTTTCATCGGCGCGGGCGGCGCGGGCACGGTCGCGCCCGACCGCGGCGCCTGACCGCTGAGTTGGGCCTTCAGCATCAGATCTATGGTTTCGCGCACGAAGACCGCGTCAGTGACGACGCCCAGCTCAAGACGCTGGTTATCGTCCTCAACCTGCTTGATCAGCACCCCCGCGATCAGAGGGTGCGCTCCGGCGCGACTGAGGTAAACCGGCCCGCCGGAATTGCCCGGCACCGCCGTCAGATCAATCAGGAAGGTCGGATAGCGCGTCGAAGGCGACAAAGGATAGGAGGCCAGACGCCCCGCGCGCAGGATCGGGAAACCGGCGATATTGGCCGACAGACCGTGCGGATAGCCGAGCGTCATCATCTCATCGCCCGGATCAATATGCTGGACGGTGAAGCTCACATCGTCCGCCAGCCATGCGTCCGGAACGGCCGCCTCGCGAAAGCCGTCAGGCAGTTCGACCGGAATAACGGCGATGTCCTGACTGGGATGCTGATACCACAGAGGGCCGCTGGTCGAGCGAATGGTCAGAAATTCCGGCGTATAGACCCAATCGCCCTTGGCGTTCATCACGCGCCAGCCAAGCCGCACCTGCTGCGCCGGCATTTTTTCAAAGACGTGCGCGGCGGTGACCAGAACGACTTCGACGCCGCCGCCCGGCTTTGGCGTCGACACCAGAAATCCGGTGCCGACCATGCGCTTGGCCTCGTTGATTGGCTGGTCGATCTGCACCGTCGCCTTGATCATCGCGACGCTTGGGTCCACATCCAGCACGCCCGCCCCTCCTGGATTAACAGTCTGTTCAAAAGCCCTCTCGACATTTGACGCCATTTCCGCAAAGGGTCAATGCTGCGTCCATTCCGGGGCGCACGCGCCGCGCCACTCTGGCGCCGACGCCACAGGTTTCGCCTATCAGGAAGCATTATGAGTCTGCCCCAACCGCCGTCGCCGCCGCGCAAGCCGTTTCGCATCGAACAACTGGGCCGCGTGCGCGAAGACGCCTATCACTGGATGAAGGACGATAACTGGCAGACGGTCCTGCGCGACCCGTCGAAAATCCGCGCCGACGTCAAGGCGGCGCTCGATCTTGAAAACGCCTACAGCGCCGCCGTGCTGGCCGGGACGCAAGAGCTGCAAAAGCAGATTTTCGAGGAGATGAAGGGCCGCATCAAGGAGGACGACGCCTCGACGCCTGCCAAGGACGGCCCATGGGAATATTACAGCCGCTACGAAAGCGGCGCGCAGCATCCGATTCTCGCCCGCCGCCCCTATATCGCCCGCGCTTTCACAGATCCGATCCCGCCAGTCGAAGCGACCCCGGCTGACGAGCAGATTCTGCTCGATGAAGCCAAACGCGCCGAAGGCCACGATTATTTCGAAACATCGGCGGCGCAGCACAGTCCCGACCACAGGCTGTTCGCCTGGGGTGAAGATACGCAAGGCTCGGAATATTACACCGTCTATGTGCGCGATCTGGAGACCGGCGATATCCTACCCGATCCGATTGAGGCCTGCGAAGGCGGCTTCTGTTTTTCGCCGGACTCGCAGTGGATTTTCTGGACCTGGCGCGATGAGAATTCCCGCCCGGCGAAGATTTACCGACGCCCGGCGCGCGGCGGCGCTGACGCGCTGGTCTATACCGAAGAGGACGAAGGCTTTTTCCTGCACGTCGGCGTGCTGAGTTCCGAAGCCTTCATCGCCATCGGGACCGGCAATCACGAGACGTCGGAAACCTGGCTGATCCCCGCCGATCGGCCCGAAAGCGCGCCGGTGCGCGTCGCGGCGCGCGAGGACGGCGTGCAGTACGATATCGACCACTGGAGCGACCGTTTCGTCATTCGCACCAATGCCGACGGCGCCGTCGATTTCAAGCTGATGCTGTCCGAGGCCTCGCATCCGACGCGCGACACCTGGCGCGATCTCGTTCCGCACCGCCCCGGCATTTACCTGACCGGCTTCGACCTGTCGGCGCGACACATGATCCGCATCGAGCGCGAAAACGCCAATACGCGCATTGTCGTAACGCGCAAGGCCGATATGGATGAGCATGTCATCGCGGTCGATGAGGAGGTCTACAGCCTTGGCGGCGGCGGCGGTTATGAATATGACAGCCCGATCCTGCGCTACGCCTATACCTCCCCCACCACGCCCGCCCAGACCTTCGACTACGATATGGAGACGCGTCAGCGGGCCTTGCGCAAGACGCAGATCATCCCGTCCGGCCACAATCCGGCGGATTATGTCGCCCGCCGCCTCTACGCCACGGCCCCGGACGGCGCGCAGGTTCCGGTCAGCGTGCTGATGAAGGCCGAGACGCCGCTTGATGGCTCAGCGCCGCTGCTGCTCTACGGCTACGGCTCGTACGGCATGCCGATGGACCCCGGCTTCTCGATCCGCAGCCTGAGCCTGGTCAATCGCGGCTGGGTCTACGCCATCGCCCATGTACGCGGCGGGACAGAAAAGGGCTACGGTTGGTTTCTTGAGGGACGAAAGTTCAAAAAGGAGAACACCTTCCGTGACTTCATCGCCTGTGCTGAGACCTTGTGCGAAGCGGGCTACAGCCGTCCTGGCCGCATGGTCGCCTATGGCGGATCGGCAGGCGGCATGTTGATGGGCGCGGTGGCCAATATGCGCGCGGACCTGTGGGCGGGCGTGATCGGCGCCGTGCCGTTCGTCGATGTGCTGAACACGATGAGCGACGCCAGCCTGCCTCTGACGCCGCCGGAATGGCCGGAATGGGGCAATCCGCTGGAGGACGAAAAGGCCTATGACTACATCGCCAGCTACAGCCCCTACGACAATATCACGAAGCAGTCCTACCCGCCCGTGCTGGCCACCGGAGGCCTGAGCGACACGCGCGTCACCTATTGGGAGCCGATGAAGTGGATCGCCAAACTGCGCGAAGCCTCAACCTCGGACGCGCCCATGCTGCTGAAGATCAATATGGAGGCGGGCCACGGTGGCGCGTCAGGCCGTTTTGATTTCCTTAAGGAAATTGCCTTTGATTACGCCTTCGCCATCTGGGCGCAAGACCGACAACGGGGCGGATAATGACAGAGATCAGGGCGGCGACGGAAAGCGACTTCGCGACGATTACGCAGATTTACGCGCACAATGTGCTGCACGGCACAGGCACGTTCGCTCTGGAACCGCCGTCGCAGGATGAGATGCTGGCGCGGTTTCGTCAGATCGAAACCATGCGCCTGCCCTATCTGGTCGCCGTCGAGAATGACGAGGTGATCGGCTTCGCCTATGCTTCGCCGTTCCGCGACCGGCCAGGTTATAAGTATGGCGTCGAGGACAGCATCTATATCGCCCCCGGCTATCCCGGACGCGGCCTCGGCAAGGCCCTGCTGACGCGCCTGATCGAGCTGTGTACGGAGCGCGGCCTCTACACCATGATCGCGGTGATCGGCGACGCGGAAAACGGCGCCTCGGTCGGCGTGCATCGCGCCTGCGGCTTTGAACAGACCGGAATTCTGCCGCGCGCAGGTTACAAATTCGGACGCTGGCTCGACGTGGTGTTCATGACCCGCGACCTCCTGCCCTATACGCCGAAGCCACAGGGCGACGGTTGGGCGTCGCCCAGCGTGACATAACGTCGTTCACCAAAAATCAGCAAATTTGCGGCAGGATAATGGCGTCGTCATTTCAGTGTGCGTCCACCATGTATCTGCGTCCCCAACCCCATCGCGCCAGCCTGTTCGGCCTGTTCAGCTTCGTCGGTCTGATTGTTTGCGGAATCGTCATCGCTGCGCATATCTAGCGACAACACAAGAACTTAGAGCCCGAAAATATCTGGCCGAGACGAATCCTGATGGCAATCGGCCTCTTTCCTTACGCGCCCTCTTGGGTGCCCTCTTGGGCGTCCTCGCGCAGGATGGTTTCCAGTTCTTCGCGCGACAGCTTGGCGAAGCTGATCATGTCGGGCTCGCTTTCGAAGAACTCGAACGATTTGCGCAAAGTGGCGATGTCGTGTTCGAGGAATTTGCGCGCGCGGCGTTCGATGGTCTGGCGATTGTGGCCGAGCGCAATCATCGCTTCGCGCGCCAGGGCCAGTGAGGCGTCCAGCGTCTCGCGGTGGTAATAGTCCGCCCCCGCCCGGTCGAGATCGAAAGCGTGACGGCGGTTGCGCGCCCGGGCGAAGATTTTTAAACTGGGCCAGCCTTCACGCGCCTGCCGCACGATGTCGATGGCGGCGTCGGGATCGTCCACGGCCACCACCAGCATCCGCGCCTCGTCTATGCCCGCCGAACGCAGCAGGTCCATGCGCGTCGCATCGCCGAAATAGGCCTTGAAACCGAAGCGTCCGACCGCCTCGACCTGATCGGGATTCTTCTCCAGCACGGTGACGCTCACCCCCTGCGACAGCATGAAGCGCCCGACGATCTGCCCCACCCGCCCGAAGCCGCAGATGATGACCGGGTTGTGCGCGTCGATCTCGTCATAATCGCGTCTCGGCAACCGACTCATGAATTTAGGCACGATGAAGCGGGCGTAAACACCGCTCAGCAACGGCGTCATGGCGATGGACAGCGCCACCAGCAGGGTCAGGAATTTCTGCGTCTCAGGATCAATCAGTTTCAGCCCGCCGATCAGTTGCAACAGCACGAAGGCGAACTCGCCGCCCTGCGACAGGCCGAAGGCCAGCCCCAGCGCCAGCGGCGTGTCCAGCCCGAAACGCTCGCCCAGCAGCCACAGCACCACCGCCTTGACCAACATCAGCGCGATCACCGCGCCGATCAGGCCCAGCGGGTGCTGCACAAAGACATGGAAATCCATGCCCATCCCGACCGAGATGAAGAACAGGCCCAGCAGCAGGCCCTTGAACGGTTCGATATCGGTTTCAATCGTGCGCTTATACTGCGAGTTGGCCAGAACCACGCCGGCGATAAAGGCGCCCAGCGACGGCGACACGCCCACCAGCTCCATCAGCAGGGTTACGCCGATCACCAGAGCCAGCGAGGCGGCGGTGAAGACTTCACGCAGGTTCGCGCGCGCGATCAACTGGAACAGGTAGCGCGAGCCATAGCGCCCGATCAGGATGACCAGCGCGATCACCGCCAGAACCGCGACCGGCTGTAACCACACCGGCCAGTGCGCGATCAGGCTCTCGCTGGACGCAGCCGGTGCGCCGCTCATGGCTAAGAGGGGGATCACGATCAGCACCGGGATCATCGACATGTCCTGAAACAAAAGGATGGCGAACGAGGTCTCGCCGACCAGCGAGTGGGTCAGATTGCGCTCCTGCAAGGACTGCATGACCAGCGCCGTCGAGGACATGGCCAGGGCCAGACCGACCGCCAGAGACGGGCGCCAGCCGTGATGCAGCAAAAGCCCGACGCACATCAGGGCGGCGGCGGAGACGGCGACCTGCAACCCGCCCAGACCGACAATCTGTCGCCGCAGCCGCCATAACACGGCGGGCTCCAGCTCCATCCCGATCAGGAACATCATCATCACCACGCCGAACTCGGCGAAATGCATGACCTTGTCCGCCTGCCCGATCAGGCCGAGCGCAAACGGCCCGATCAGAATGCCCGCCAGCAGATAACCCAGCACCGAGCCCAGCCGGAAACGCTGCGCCAACGGCACGACCACCGAGCCCGCGAGCAGAAAGACGAAAATATTAAGAAGGAGTTTGAAATCCACAGCCGCCCCGCCGTTGAGGAAGGCCCAATGTAGGCGCTGGCTGAACGGTGGCAAGAGGCGAAATCACGCGCAACGCGACGTGCTTGCCACGCGGCGGCAAAACTGACAGTTTCAACGGCAAAATCATGGGAGAGACGCTTATGAAATCGCTCTTGCTGACCGGCGCGTTGACGCTCGTAGCATGTGCGGGACTGGCCCATGCCGAAGTCCCTGAAGGCTACCATCTGGTCTGGTCGGACGAATTCGCCAAAGACGGCGCACCCGATCCGGCGAAGTGGCGTTATGAGACCCAGCGCAACAAGCAAGGCTGGTGGAATGACGAGTTGCAATACTATGCGGCGAATCGCTACGAAAACGCCCGCGTCGAAAATGGCGACCTGATCATCGAAGCCCGGCGCGAAAAGCTGCCCCATGCCCGTGACTATGGCGGGCAGAATTACACATCGGCGCGGTTGACGACCAACGGCGTGGCGAAATGGACCTACGGTTTCTTCGATGTGCGCGCCAAGCTGCCCTGCGGCGTTGGGCAATGGCCCGCCATCTGGCTGCTCGGCGGCTGGCATTGGCCGCAGCAGGGCGAGATCGACATCATGGAAGAGGTCGGCTTCCAGCCCACCACCATCTATGGCACGGTGCATTCGCCGCATACGGTCGAGGATAAGGTCCATCAGGGCGGCCATGTCGAGGTCGCCGATCTGTGTAGCGCCTACCATAATTATCAGGCCGAATGGACGCCGGACCACATCACCTTTCTGGTCGATAACCAGCCTTATTACACCTACGACAAGCCCGCCGACGCCAATGCGCGTAACTGGCCGTTCGATCAGCCGGAATATCTGATCCTCAACATCGCCATTGGGGGCGCCTGGGGCGGTCAGCACGGCGTCGATGACAGCGCCCTGCCCGCGCGCATGTCGGTCGATTATGTCCGCGTCTATCAGAAAGCGCAGTAAAGGCCTTGTGCTGCGCGCCGTTCTCCGCCAAAACCCGCCGCGACACGCGCGAGAATTTCCATGTCTGACGTCAATGATCTGATCCGAACACGGCTGACCCCGTTCCCCAAGCGCCATTTTCTCGGCGCGCAGGATCTCGATCCGCCTGACATTCTGGCCTTGCTGGACCTGGCCGACGTCTTCGTCGATCTCAACCGCCAG
>NZ_JBQCGA010000003.1:0-87060 GCF_051956075.1 Asticcacaulis sp.
ACTGATCTTCGCCTTGGGCAGTTCGGATTTCAGCGCGGCCAGCGGCGCGGACGCCATCCAGATCGCCGAGCCGGGCCAGCCTTTTTCCACCGGCAGGGCGCTGCCGCCGACCGGATGCACGCCCGACGAGCCGCCGCCGGACAAGACGCCCTTGTCGGCGTGGCCGCCGATCACGGCCAGGGTTTTCACCCCGGCCAGCGGCAGGAGGCCGCCGTCGTTCTTCAAAAGGGTCAGCGACTGGTCGGCGGCGTTGAGCGACACTTGCGCATCGGCCCTGAAGTCGATCGGACCGGCCTTGACCGGATCGTCGATGACGCCGTACTTGAACAGGGGCCACAGGACGCGCGTCGCCATGTCGTCGATGCGCTCTTGCGTGATCTCACCCGCCTTGAGCGCGGCCTCGATGCGCGGCGCATTATAATAGGGAACCTTGTCGCCGCAGCACGGCCAGCCGGTCATCTGATCGAGGCCGCCATTGACCGCATCGACGGTCGAATGCACTGCGCCCCAGTCGGACATGACATAGCCCTTGAAGCCCCAGTCGTGCTTTAAGACCTTGTTTTGCAGATATTCGTTTTCGCAGGCCCAGCGCCCGTTGACCAGATTGTAGGAGCACATGACCGAGCCGGGATGGCCCTTTTCATAGACGAATTCGAAGGCCAGAAGATCGGACTGGCGCGCCGCTTCGGGCGAGATGGTGGCGTCAACCGTGGTGCGCTGGCTTTCCTGATCGTTGATGGCGAAGTGTTTCATGGTCGAGACCATGTGGGTCGATTGGATGCCCTCGATCAACGAACCGGCCATCTGGCCCGCCAGCCACGGATCTTCGCCGACATATTCGAAATTGCGCCCGTTGCGCGGCTCGCGCGCCAGATTGGCCCCGCCCGCCAGAAAGGTGTTGAAGCCCGACAATCTGGCCTCATGTGCGATCATCACACCGCCCGCATAGGGCACGGACGGGTCGAACGAGGCGGCGGTGGCGAGCGACGAGGGCAGGGCGGTGCGCTCCATGCCTTCGACGCGCACGCCGATCGAGGCGTCGGTCTGCCACTGCGACGGTATGCCAAGGCGCGGCACGCCCGGCACATAGCCGGCGGCCCCGTCAATGGCGTGGGCGGCGACATCGGCCTTCAACGCGGGCGAGACATCGGCGTCGGACTGCTTGGCCAGGCTCTTGGGGTCGGTATAGCCCATGATGAGCGAGAGCTTTTCGTCCTCGGTCATGGCCGCAACGGCGGCCTTGGCGCGATCCTCGGCGGATCTGGTCTTGTCCATCCAGGGCTGGCCGGTCGGAGCCTGACTCGTTTGGGCTTGAACGCCGCCCGCGATCAGGGCCAGGGCCGCTGTCGCCAGAAGAAGGGACGCTTTCATGAGATTTCCTCGCTGTTTTTATGATTGGGGGCAGATTAGGCCGAAAGCGCTTCCAAGGGAAGAGATTTGGTTGCAGGCGCGGGCTGTAAAAAGCGTAAAGCCGCCACCCTCATATGAGGGCGGCGGCTTTTCGTGCAGCGGGATAAGGGGCGTTTAACCGTGCAGCTTGATGGCCGTTTCGGCGATCTTGCGGCCCTGATAGCGGGCGCCGGTCAGTTCGTTTTCGCTGGGCATGCGCGAGCCGTCGCCGCCGGTAATGGTCGAAGCGCCGTAAGGGGAGCCGCCGGTGATCTCATCCAGCGTCATCTGGCCCGCATGGCCGTAGTCGAGGCCGACCACCGTCATGCCGAAATGCAGCAGCGAGGTGATGATCGAGAACAGGGTGGTTTCCTGACCGCCGTGCTGGGTCGCGGTCGAGGTGAAGGCCCCGCCGACCTTGCCATGCAGCGCGCCGCGCGCCCACAGGCCGCCCGCCTGATCCCAGAAGGCCGCCATCTGCGAGGCCAAACGGCCGAAGCGCGTGCCGACGCCGACAATGATGGCGTCGTAGTTTTCAAGGTCGGCCACGGTCGCGATGGGCGCTTCCTGATCGAGCTTGAAATGCGCGGCTTTTGCGACCTCAAGCGGCGCGGTTTCGGGCACGCGCTTGATGTCCACCGTGGCGCCGGCTTCGCGCGCGCCCTCGGCGACGGCCTTGGCCATCGCTTCGATGTGACCGTAGGAGGAATAATAAAGAACAAGAACCTTGGCCATTGTCGTAATCCTTTGGCGTTAGGGGGAGGGGAGGAAGATGAGAAAATTCAGAGGATGCGGCCCATGCGGCCCGCCGAATAGTCGCGCACCGCCTGTTCCAGCTCGCTGATCGTGTTCATGACGAACGGGCCGTGGCGCAGAATCGGCGCATCGAGCGGATCGCCGCCGATCACAAGCGCCTCCGTGGGCGCATCGGCGTCGAGCGCAACCGCATCGCCCGGCGTCAGCCGCGCCAGCCAGCCGTTTTGTACGTTCTGGCCATGGATGGCGACGCTACCCGTCATGACATAAAGGGCCAATTCGGCGGCGTCGGCCTTAATCTCAATATGCCCGCCGGATTGCAGCGAGACATGGGCGACGAACGGATGTCCGAAACTGGTCAGCGGGCCTTGCGCTTCGCCGGAGCGACCGGCCACCAGGCGCGCAAACGCCTTGTCGCCTTGCAGGTGCGGAATCTCCTCAGCCTTGATGTGGCGATAGATCGGCGCATCGTGCTTGTGGCCTTTTGGCAGGTTGAGCCAGAGCTGGACGCCGTGATTGCGCCCGCCGGTGCGGCGCATCTGCGCATCCGGGCCCTCGTCATGAATAATGCCGCGACCGGCGCGCATCCATTGCACCTCGCCGGGTTGCATGACGCTTTCATTGCCGAGGCTGTCCTTATGCACCGAGCGGCCTTCGAGCAGCAGGGTCAGGGTCTCTATGCCCGCATGCGGGTGCGCCGAAGCGCCTTTGGCCTCACCCGGAGCGACCTCGATCGGGCCGAACTGGTCGAGAAAGATGAAGGGGCCGATCGCCTCATAGGCGTTCGACGGGATGGCGCGCGCGACCTCGAAACCGTCGCCTTCGAGCGTATGAAACGCCTGATGCGTCGATTGGATCGTGCGGGCTTTTGTTTCGGTCAAAGTGGACATGGTGTGTCTCCTTAACCCGTCTTATAGGCGTGCTGGCGTTTTCATAAAATCCGTATAATATCGAACAAAAATTTCAGGAATTTCGATATGTCAGATGTCGGCGCGCCAACCCTCGACCAGTTGCAGGTGCTTCTGTGTGTCTATGAAACGGGCAGTTTCGCCGCCGCGGCGCGCCGCCTCGGACGGGCGACATCCGCTATAAGTTACGCCATCGACCAGTTGGAGTTTCTCTTGGGTGTGACGCTTTTCGAGCGTGTCGGCACGCGCAAGCCGCAACTGACCGATGCGGGGCGCGCCGTCCTGGCCGAGGCGCGGCTGATCGGCCATGGCGTCGATGTCTTACGCGCGCGGGTGCGCAGCCTGAAACAGGGGCTGGAGGCCGAGGTGTCGGTGGCGGTCGATGTCATGTTGCCGACCGCACGGCTTGTCGATGCCTTGCAGGCGTTCCAGACCGCCTTTCCGGCCATTCCCCTGCGCCTGCATGTCGAAGCGCTGGGCGGCATCACCCAGCATGTGCTGGAAAAGGCGGCGGTGATCGGAGTGTCCGGGCCGCTCGATCTCAATGTTGAGGGGCTGGACCGCCGCCATCTGGGCATGGTGCGGCTGATCCCGGTGGCCGCGCCGTTTCACCCGCTGGCGCGAACAGGACGGCATGCGCCGGGCGAGGCGCGCCAGCATGTGCAGCTCGTGCTGACCGACCGTTCGCCCCTGACCGAGGGCCGCGATTTCGGCGTGATCGGCATGAAAAGCTGGCGGCTGGCGGACCTTGGCTCCAAACACGCCCTGCTGCTGGCCGGGATCGGCTGGGGCGCCATGCCGGAATTCATGGTGCGCGGCGATCTTGACGCCGGACGGCTGGTGCGGCTGGACCTGCCCGACTGGAAGGACGCCCATTATGAGTTCAACGCCATATGGCGCACCGATACGCCGCCCGGCCCCGCTGCGAACTGGCTGATCGAGCGCTTTGCTATGCAGGTCGAGGGCGCAGGTCATCAGGACTGAGCCGGTCTCCCGGCGCGCCGAAATCTCTTGTTGAGCTGCGGCAAAAGTGATATCACTTTGATATAGGTAAGGAGGGTGTCATGGATGACAACCAAAAACCCCTGAGTGATCTGGTGGCGCAGGGATGGGAGATTTTGCACTACGCTTCATCCCACGACGCCAGCGGCATGGTGGTGGAAAATTTCCTGCTGCGTAAGCAGAAGATGCACCGCATTCTCAGCCTCAGGCCGAAAATGCTGGGTAAGGGCTATAACGTCAAAGAACAGGATGTTTAAAGGAGGCTGACATGACAGATCGCACCATCAACAGCACACGTGAGACGCCGGGCGCGGGTCAGAGCGGCGGCCTGTTCCTGCTTATCCTTCTGGGTCTGTTCGCCGCGGCGGTCGTCCTGGGGATTTTACGTCAGCCGTTTCTGGCCTTTCCTCTGGCCCTGGTGGCCTTTTTCATCCTGCCGGGCTTTTACACGGTGCAGCCCAACCAGTCGATGGCGCTGATCGTGTTCGGCAATTACAAGGGCAGCGACCGCACGACGGGCCTGCGCTGGGTGCCGTTCTGGTACGGGCGCAAAAAAGTGTCCTTGCGCGTGCGCAACGTCACCAGCGAAGCGCTCAAGGTCAATGATCAGCGCGGCAATCCGATTGAGATCGCGGCCAATATCGTCTGGCGCATCTCGGATTCGGCCCAGGCCCTGTTCGATGTCGATGACTATGCAGCCTTCGTCACCATCCAGATCGAGACGGCCCTGCGCGAAACGGCGCGTCAATATGCCTACGACCACGGCGATGACGGTCAGCCGACCTTGCGTGACGACGCCGAGATTGTCGGCCAGAGACTGAAGGCCGATTTGCAGGCGCGCGTCGATGTCGCGGGTGTGACGGTCGATGAGGCGCACCTGATGCACCTGGCCTATGCGCCGGAAATCGCCGGTTCCATGCTCAAGCGCCAGCAGGCCGAAGCCGTGATCGCGGCGCGTCAGAAGATCGTGGCGGGCGCGGTCGGCATGGTCGAGCAGGCGCTGGAGCAGTTGTCGGCGCGCGGCGTGGTGCGGCTGGATGAGGAGCGCAAGGCGGCCATGGTGTCCAACCTGCTGGTCGTCTTGTGCGCCGACCGCGAGGCCCAGCCGGTCGTCAATACCGGCACGCTCTACGGTTAAGCCGTGGCGTCGCCCGGCAAAAAAGCCTATCCCTTGCGCCTGCCGCCGGAGGTGCTGAAGGCGGTCGAGCGTCTGGCCGCTTCGGAATTGCGCTCGACCAACGCCCAGCTTGAAATGCTGTTGCGCGAGGCGCTGGCGAAACGCGGCGTGCGGCTGACGAAGCCCGGCGACGCGGACTGACTTAAGCAGGAACCGCGGTCCCCAGCGCCCAAACGGGCGTCGGCGACCCTTCGCCGCCCCCGCGGAGCCGGCGCGCAGCGCATCGGCGTGAGCGAAGAAATGGAGGCCTGCCCTGGAGTTGAACCAGGCTGAACAGGGGTTGCACCCCCTGTTGCGTAAACGCTCCGCCAACAGGCCGGGGCCGAGAGTAAATATTGATTTGAGTCGAATTGCGCCGCGATTGTATCCGGTGTGAAACAATCGCGGTCTATTTGCATTTGCACAATTTTTTCGCGCATGCGATAGGTTGCCGTTGAAATCTGGACCCGCATTCGCGCGGGTGGCTATTCCGGGCGCCGATCCCCCGGATCACGTACCTTCTGGTTTCGACGTCTGCAGAGCTGTTGCGCCTGCGTCGATCCGGCCTCTTTTCGCTCAAGGATAATTCATGCTATCTGTAGCCGCGTTGAAACGCGACTGGCTGGGCCAACCGCGCGCCGATCTTTTGTCCGGCACGCTGGTGGCCCTGGCCCTGATCCCCGAAGCCATCGCCTTTTCCATCATCGCCGGGGTCGATCCGGCGGTCGGGCTGTACGCCTCGGTCGTGATCGCCATCACCATCGCGATTACGGGCGGGCGTCCGGCGATGATCTCCGCGGCCACCGGTTCGATGACTCTGCTTATGACCGGGCTGGTCAAGGCGCATGGCCTCGATTACCTGTTCGCGGCCTCGATCCTGACCGGATTGCTTCAGATTCTGATCGGCGCGCTGGGGCTTGCGAAACTGATCCGGTTCGTGTCGCGATCCGTCATGACGGGCTTTGTCAACTCACTGGCGATATTGATTTTTCTGGCGCAAATGCCGCAGCTTATTCATGTGCCTTACGTCACCTATGCGTTGATTATCGCGGCGCTGGCCATCATCTATCTGCTGCCGCGTCTGACTAAGGCCGTGCCGTCGCCGCTGGTGGCGATTATCGTCATCACGATCATCACCCAGCTCATGGGGCTGAAGGTGCATACGGTCGGCGATATGGGGCGGCTGCCGACCGCTCTGCCGAGCCTGCATCTGCCGCATGTGCCGCTGACGCTTGAGACGCTCGTCATTATCGGGCCGATCTCGGCGACCCTGGCCTGCGTTGGTCTGCTGGAGACGCTGCTGACCGCCAATCTGGTCGATGACGTCACCGACACGCCGTCGAACAAGGACCGCGAGGCGCGCGGACAGGGGATCGCCAATATCCTCGCCGCCCTGTTCGGTGGCATGGCGGGTTGCGCCATGATTGGCCAGACCATGATCAATGTCACTTCCGGCGGGCGCGGGCGGCTCTCGACCTTCTGGGCGGGGCTGTTTCTGCTGATCCTTCTGCTCGTGCTGCAAAAATGGGTGGCGATCATCCCGATGGCGGCGCTGACCGCGGTGATGATCATGGTCTCGGTCGGCACGTTCGACTGGGGCTCGATCCTGCGGCTGAAAACGACGCCTGTGTCGTCCAGTGTCGTCATGCTGGTCACCACGGTGACCGTTGTCGCCACCCACGATCTGTCGAAAGGCGTCATTGCGGGTGTCATCCTGTCGGCGCTGTTCTTCGCGGGCAAGGTGGCGCGGCTCCTGTCTGTGCAGCGCATCGACACCGGCGATGAGCGCCGACGGCATTATGTGGTGCGTGGCCAGTTGTTCTTCGTCTCGTCCGATTTCCTCAAGGCCAGTTTCGAGTTCCACGGTCACCCTGCCGAGGTCGAGATCGACCTCAGCGAGGCGCGCATCTGGGATCTGACGGCGGTTGCGGCGGTGGACTCGGTCGTCTTCCGCTACCGCAAGAGCGGCGCGCAGGTGCATGTCATCGGCATGAGCGAGGCCTGTCGCGGCCTGGTGGCGCGCGTCGGTCAGCATGACAAGACGCATTTGCCTGAGAGCGCTGGCCACTGAAATACGCCCATCATGCCGCGCTTATGAAAAGGGCCATGGTTTCGCATTTCGCTTCGCTTCTGGACGGCCTTATCTGACCGGTCAGGTCCGTCCCGAAAGCGGCGCGGACTTTCGGTTAAGGACGCGCAAGGTCATGACAAAACACAAAAACGCCCCGCAAGCCAAGGCTCAGAAACTGGGGTTTACCGAGTTCGCCCGCATCACCTCGGTCTGGACCGGCAGCCCGATCGCCTTCGGACTGGCGGCGGGGGTCATTGTGGTCTGGCTGGTTTCGGGGCCGATTTTCCGTTATTCCGACACCTGGCAACTGGTGATCAACACAGGCACCACCATCGTCACCTTCTTGATGGTGTTCCTGATCCAGAATTCGCAAAATCGCGACGGCAAGATGATCCAGCTCAAGCTGGACGAACTGATCCGCGCCGTTGAAGGCGCGGAGACGCGGTTGATCGATATGGACGATATGTGTGAGGACGATCTGGAAGCGCTGCGGATGCGCTATCTGGAGCTGGCGCAAAAGGCCGGTCGCAAGCTGAAGCCTGAAGACCTGAAAGGCGAGAACGAAAAGCTTGCGGTTTCCGCCAGATCTCAAGCCAAAACGCGGAATCAGCGCGCATCGTCAAAATCGCGTCCGGCGAAGACCACGCGCGCAACAGCTTGAGCTTGAGTAAGGCGCAGTTAGCGCTGAGCAAACCCTAGCGGTAGAGCGCCGCCAGAACGACGGCCGAAACGACAATGACGATCAACGACAGACCGGCGCCGGCGCGCGCATAGTCGCTGAAGCGATAACCGCCTGGCCCCATGACCAAAAGGTTGTTCTGATGCCCGATGGGGGTCAGAAAATCGGATGAGGCGCCGATCAGAACAGCAAAGAGAATGGCGTCAGGCGCGACGCGCAAAAGTTCGGCGAGTTGAATGGCCAGAGGCCCCATGATCAGCGCCGTGGCGACATTATTGAGCATGATGGATAACAGCAGGGTCATGGCGCAGACGGCCATCAGCACGACGACAAGCGGAGCGCCCGTCAAAGCCTGGGCCGCGGTCTGGGCGACGAGCCGCGCTGCGCCGCTGGCCTCAAAACTGGCGCCGACGGGAATCATCGCCGCCAAGAGGACGATAATGCTCCAGTCAATGCTTTTGTAGATTTCGCGTGGCGATATCAGGCGCAGCGCGCTCATGGCGGCGGCGGCCGCCAGAAAGCTCAACGCGGGGGGCGCGCGAAACGCGACCACAGCGATGACGGCGGCGACGAAGACGCCGAGTGTGGCGACGGCCGAGCGCCACTGCATAGGGGCGGGGTCGCTGCGGTCGATTTCCAGAAGACGCTCGCGCGCGGCGAAGGCGGCGATGTCTTCAGGCGCGCCGCTGAGAAAGAGCTGGTCGCCGGTCTGGAAGGTCAGGCTGGATAAGGACTGCCTCTGTAATGCGCGACGCGGCCCCATGCCTGTCAGGCGCACCGAGCCGCCGCCGCGCTGGTCGATGGCGTCGTAAAAGCCACCGACCAGACCCGAACCATGGCTGACCACCATGCGTGCGGTGACATCCTCCGGATCGGGCGTCGGCGCGATGACGGCGCATGGCAGGGCCTGCGCCGCCTCCTGCGGTCGTGCGCGTGTCAGCACAAGAAGCTTGTCGGCGCGCTTCAGACGGTCATCTTCAGGCCAGGCGATGGCGTGATCGCGTCGTATGAGCGCCAGCAGGCGGGTGGTGGTCTTGCGCAGGGCGCGTGAGACTGCGGCGCGCGAGAGGATCACTGCTTCTGTCAGTTGCAGTTCGGCCACCCGCCAGGGCTTTCGCTCGCTCCTGCCGCCCCGACGCTGCGGCAGCAATCGCCAGCCTATGAGCGCCAGATAAACCAGCCCGGCGGCGCAGACGGCGACGCCCGGCGTCGTCATGGCGAAGAAGCCAAAACCCTTTCCTAAAGTTTCCTGGCGCACCGAGGACAAAATCATGTTGGCGGGCGTGCCGATTAGCGTCGTCATGCCGCCCAGTATGGTGGCGAAAGACAGGGGCATCAGCACGGCGCCTGCGGAGCGCTTCTGGTTGCGCGCCAGCTCTGTCGCCAGCGGCATGCAGATAACGAGCGCTGCGATGTTGTTGACAAAGGCGGACAGGACGGCGCCGATCAGCATCAGGATCGCCAGTTGCACGCTGAAGGCGCCGTCGCGCGGCAGGGCCAGACGCGCCAGGCGGGCGGCCAGACCGCTCAGCTCCAGGGCGCGTCCGACCACCAGAACCGAGGCGACAGCAATAACCGCAGGATCGGAAAAACCTTTCAGAGCGTCCGATGGTCGGACCAGCCCGGTCGCCAGGCATGCAAAGAGCGTGATCAGAGCGATCAGATCGTGGCGTAGACGCCCAGAGATGAAAAGCCCAAGCGCCGCGACCAGAATCAAGGCGCTGACGAGAGGGGGAGGTAGACCGAACGTCATAAGGGCTCCCGTCGCGAATAATATCGCGTTCAGGTCGTCACGTAGCGACTCTTCATGCAAATCAAGCTGGAATCACAATTGTGTGGGGATGCGAAAGAAAAGACGGACGTCCAAAGACGCCCGTCTTTTCTTTCGCGCGGCCAAAAGGTTTGGCCCCGGCTATCATTGTATGCCTATCCCTGCGTCGGGACGTTTTTCATCCAGCGATTCAGCGCGTCGTCGGCGCGGCCCAGCACAGCGATGTGCAGCTTGTTGAACGGCTGGCCATAGACGCGCAGGATGACGGAGAACATGCCAAAGCGCGGTTCGGGGCGCAGGGCGTTCTGAATTTCCTGCTTGCGGATGGTGCGGTCGATCAGCAGGCCGTGATACTCAAGGTGTTGCTTGTACAGCACCAGCTTGCAGCGCCACAGGGCGGGCACGACGATCAGAGCGCCGATGAAGGGAATGATGCTGAACGCGCAGCCTGCGAACTGCGCCATAACGGTGCGGCCATTCAGATAAGATTCCGCCGTGCCCCAAATCCCCAGCGCGATCAGGGCCAGGGCGCCGACAACCAGCAGCGCCTTGAATCCGACGCTGAATTCGTAGGTGTGCGGGTAGGTGCGAACGGCTGTACGCTTGGTCATGTTTTTACTCCACGGTCAAAATGGCCTCAACGCGTAACGCTGCTTTTTGTCACATGCGTCAATAAGTCTCAAGTTATCGCTTATTTTGCGGAGCGCAAGAGGGATAACGCAATTTTTTATCGCGTCTGCAAAGTAAAAAAGCGGCAAGATAACGGCGCTTTTTTACGCATGTGCGAAAATTAATTTCGCATGTGCGACAATCTGTCCCTTGCCATCGGGTATGAATTGTCATTAAAGGCGCTTTAGCCGCAGGTCGGACTCTGCATTTTTTAACCGCCCGCGCCGTTCAGGCGCGCCCGCGGTTAATTCTGTTCTATGAATGCATTTAGTATTCGCGAAAACGGATTAGAGGCCGCTGCTGTTTTGGGAGGTTCGCGTCACGTAATCGCAGGCGCGAGTCACATTTCGTTACTTTCCGTGCTTTGTCGCGGAGTTGCGCATATTCTAAGGATTGGCGATCTGATTTGCCGAGACTTTTGTGTGTGACGCGAGGTTCTATAGTGCGTAAGCAAAAACCATCATCTTTGTCGGCGACTGCAAGCCGCCAGACAATAAAAGAAGCTCCACGAAAAAACATGCTGCAACGCAACATAAAAAGCGTCGGCGTCGGCCTTGCTGCGCTGGCGGCGATGAGTCTGTCAGGCTGTAAGATGGCGCTGATGGACCCGATGGGACCGATCGGCGCGCAGGAAAAAGACCTGATTATCTTATCGACCGCGCTGATGTTGCTGGTTGTGATTCCGGTCATTCTGATGACGATCTGGTTTGGCTGGCGCTACCGCGCTTCGAACAAGAAGGCGACCTATGCGCCCGACTGGGAACATTCGACGCGCATCGAAGCCGTGGTCTGGGCGATTCCCTGCCTGATTATTCTGGGCCTGGCCACGATCACCTGGATTTCGACGCACCAGCTCGATCCATATAAGCCCCTGACCACCGCCAACAAGGCCAAGCCGGTCGAGGTCGAAGTGGTGTCGATGGACTGGAAGTGGCTGTTCATCTATCCCGACTACGGCGTGGCTTCGGTCAATGAACTGGCCATGCCGACAGGCACGCCCGTGCATTTCAAGCTGACCTCGGCGACGGTGATGAATTCGTTCTTCGTGCCGCAGCTCGGCACGCAGATCTACACCATGAGCGGCATGCAGACGCAGTTGTCGTTGATTGCCGACAAGCCGGGAGCTTACGATGGCATTTCGGCCAACTATTCCGGTCCCGGCTTCGCTGGCATGAAGTTCACCGCTAAAGCCATGAGCGACGCCGACTTCGCCGCCTGGGTCGCCAACGCCAAAAAAGCCCCGGCGCTGGATGCATCGGCGTACAAGGTTCTTGAGCAACCGACGGATAAGCTGCCGGTCGCCTATTATGGTTCGGTGGCGCCGAACCTTTATCATGATATTCTCAACAAGTGCGCTGACGGCGGCGTCTGCATGGACGCCAATATGGGTACGATGGCGCAGGGCGCCCAGTGCAAGCCAGGCGATAGGGTCGCATCGACCGAAGCCGCCCTCAAGCCGCAAGCGCGCCGGAGCTAAGTCACATGGATCTGCAACATCTCATCTTTGGTAAGCTGACGATCGACTCGGTGCCGTGGCACGAGCCGATCATCATGGTCGCTGGCGGCGGCATGGTCGGCGCGGCGGTCCTGGTCCTGGGCCTGACCACCTATTTCAAGGCGTGGCCCTATCTCTGGAAAGAGTGGCTGACCTCGGTCGACCATAAGCGCATCGGGGTGATGTACATCATCCTGGCCCTGATCATGCTGCTGCGCGGCTTCGCGGACGCGCTGATGATGCGCGGCCAGCAGGCGCTGGCGTCTGCGGGCGGTCACGGCTATCTGCCGCCGTCGCACTTCGACCAGATCTTCTCGGCGCACGGCGTCATCATGATCTTCTTCATGGCCATGCCGTTCATCATCGGTTTGATGAACATTGTCATGCCATTGCAGATCGGCGCGCGCGACGTCGCGTTTCCGTACCTGAACTCGATGAGCTTCTGGCTGACGGCGTCGGGCGCTATTCTCGTCAACGTCTCGCTGGTCATCGGCGAATTCGCCCATACCGGCTGGCTGGCCTATCCGCCCCTGTCGGAGCTGGCCTATTCACCGGGCGTCGGACAGGACTATTACATCTGGGCGCTGCAGATTTCGGGTCTGGGCACGCTTTTGTCCGGGGTGAACCTGATCACCACCATCTTCAAGATGCGGGCCCCGGGCATGAAGATGATGGACATGCCGATCTTCACCTGGACGACCCTGTGCGCCAACGCGCTGATCTGCGCGGCCTTCCCGATCCTGACGGTGACGCTGGCTCTGCTGGGCGCGGACCGTTACATCGGCACGCACTTCTTCACCAATGACGGCGGCGGCAACGCCATGATGTACATCAACCTTATCTGGGCGTGGGGCCACCCGGAAGTGTACATCCTTGTCCTGCCCTGTTTCGGCATCTTCTCCGAAGTCGTCGCGACCTTCTCGTCCAAGCCCCTGTTCGGTCACAAGTCGATGGTCTATGCGACGGTCTGCATCACCATCCTGTCCTTCATGGTGTGGCTGCACCACTTCTTCACCATGGGTTCGGGCGCGGACGTCAACGCCTTCTTCGGCATCACGACCATGATCATCTCGATCCCGACAGGCGTGAAGATCTTCAACTGGCTGTTCACCCTCTATCGTGGGCGCGTGCGCCTGGAGATACCGATCCTGTGGACCCTGGCCTTCATCATCACCTTCGCCATCGGCGGCATGACCGGCGTTCTGCTGGCGGTGCCGGGCGCGGACTTCGTGCTGCACAATTCGGTCTTCCTGATCGCCCACTTCCATAACGTCATCATCGGCGGCGTGGTGTTCGCGGTCATGGCCGGCATGAACTACTGGTTCCCCAAGGCCTTCGGCTTCAAACTGCACGAAGGTCTGGGCAAGGTGTCGGTCTTCTGCTGGGTCGTCGGCTTCTACATCGCCTTCATGCCGCTCTATGCTTTGGGCCTGATGGGCATGACGCGCCGCCTTGACTATATGAACAATCCGGTCTGGCACATCTATCTGATCGTGGCCGCCGCCGGCGCGCTGATCATCTTCGTCGGCATCCTGTCCACGATCGCGCAGATCGTCGTGTCGGTCATCCAGCGCGACAAGCTCAAGGACGTCACCGGCGATCCTTGGGGCGGGCGCACGCTGGAATGGGCGACCTCATCGCCGCCGCCCTTCTACAACTTCGCCGAACTGCCGCCGGTTACGGGCCGCGACGCCTGGTGGACCATGAAGGTCAAGGGCGAGGCGCATAAGGCGCCTGCGCATTACGCCCCGATCCATATGCCGCACAACACCCCGACGGGCTTCCTGATCGGCGTGGTGTCGGCGGGGCTGGGCTTCGGGCTAACCTGGCACATCTGGTGGATGGCGGGCGGCGCTCTGCTGGTCATGATCGGCCTTGGCATCGCCCACAGCTTCAACGAAAACCGCGACTACTACGTGCCGTCTGAAGAGGTGGCGCAAATCGAAGGCGCGCATCTGCAACGTCTCAAGGTGGAGGCCTGATCTATGAGCCATCCCGCGACTCTCGGCGAAAGCCTCGAAACACAGGCGCATGGTGAGCATCACCATGAGCATCACGACGAAGCCCCCAAGGTGACCCTGGGCTTCTGGATCTACCTGATGACGGACTGCATTCTGTTCGCCTCAGTGTTCGCCACCTTTGCGGTCTTGCGCAATTCGACCGCAGGCGGCCCGACGGGCAAAGAGATTTTCGAGCTGCCCTATGTGGCGGTCGAAACTGCTCTGCTGCTGGTCTCGTCCCTGACCTACGGTCTGGCCATGATCGCGATGGAGGCGAACAAGCTGAAGTCGGTCTTCACCTGGCTGATCCTGACCGGCCTGTGCGGTCTCGGCTTCCTCGGCATGGAAGTCAACGAGTTCGCCAAGCTGATCCATGAAGGCGCGGGCCCCGATCGCTCCGCCTTCCTGTCCTCCTTTTTCACCCTGGTCGGCACGCACGGCCTGCACGTCACCTGTGGCATGATCTGGCTGATCACCATGCTGGCGCACTTAAAGCGCCGCGGCCTGACTGCCGCCAACCGCATCCGTCTGATGGAGCTGAGCCTGTTCTGGCACTTCCTCGACATCATCTGGATCGGCGTATTTACGGTCGTCTATCTGATGGGAGTTGCCTAATGAGCGACAATCACCACGACAATCACCACGGGCATGACGAAAGCGGCGCCGCCCACGGCACGGTCGGTTCCTATCTGTTCGGCTTTGTTGTCTCGGTCGTGCTGACGGCCATTCCGTTCGCCCTGGTCATGACGCACGCCATGCCCGCGTCAACGCTGATTCCGGTCATCGTCGTCATCGGCGTCGTGCAGATCATCGTGCATCTGATCTATTTCCTGCACATGAACACCTCCTCGACGCAGGGTTGGAACAATCTGGCCTTCTTCTTCACCCTGGTGATTCTGGGCATTCTCATCCTTGGCACGCTCTGGGTCATGTACCATATGAACGCCAACATGATGCCGGGCATGATGCCGACCAATATCGGCTAAGGGTCTGCGACATTGAAATTAAAAGAGGCGGCTCCTGATGGGGCCGCCTTTTTCATATAAAAAAGACGCCGCCTTTTGAGGGGCGGCGTCAAGTCACGGGGAATGAAGGCGGCTCAGAACTTGTAGCGCGCCCCCAGGTAGTACTGCGTGCCGGACTTGAGGTACTCAAGTATGGCCGCAGGATCGGTATTGCCGAAGTCGGTGTTGTAATAGTCGAACGAGTCGTTGGCGTTATTGGTCAGGTTGATCGCCTTCAGCGTGATCTGCAGATGCTTGTTGATCTTGTAGCTGGCCTGGGCGTCAAAGTCGGTCAGACCCTTCTTGCCCTGGAAGGCGGCGCCAGACCCAGGCATGAGCTTTTGCAGATAGTCGTCGCGGTGCGAAGCGCTGATGCGGGCGGAGAAGACGCTGTTCTCATAATAGAGCGTGGCGTTCCACGAGTTCGGCGACATGCCCAGAAGGTTGTCCTTGATCACGCCCTTGGTGGATGAGGCCGAGGTGTAATAGCTGATCTGCGAGTCTACATGGGTGTAGTTGAAGATGCCGCCGAACTTGTCGAAAGGCGCGGGCAGGAAGCTGAACGTGTCCTGCATGTTGAACTCCCAGCCGCGTAATATGCCGCCCGGCGTGTTGACCGGGTTTTTCACCGTCACCGAAGTGCCGCCGTCGAAGCCGTCATACTGGCTGGGATCGAGGCCCAGCGCATCGAGCGTCGAGGTATAGCTCAGGGTCTGGATGTAGGAGGTAATGTCCTTGTAGAAGAAGCCCGCCGAGATCAGAGCGTCCTTGTTCGGATACCATTCGACGTTGAAATCGTAATCGGTGGCGCGGATTGGGTTGAGGTATGGGTTGCCGCCCGAATAGGTTGGCGTCGAGGCGGTCAGGTCCAGTGTCGCGTTCGGCACCAGCGACTGCATGGTCGGACGCGCCATCACCTTGGAGGCGGCGAAGCGCACCAGGAGGTTGTCGATCGGCTCTGCGGTGACGTTCAAAGAGGGCAGGGTGTCCTTATAGGAGCGGCTGACGCTGACCGGCGTGAATTCCGTGCCGGCCTTATTGACGTCGATGCCAGTCACCCGCTGATTGGTTTCGACCTGGCGCACGCCGACATTGCCGCGGAACGGAATGCCGAACAGATCGTGCTTGAAATCGACCTGTACGAAGGCCGAATTGTCCTTTTCGCGCGCCGACTGGTTGAAGGGCGCAGCCTTGGCCGAGTCCTCCAGGAGGCGGAAGTCGCCGTAGCCATTCACACAGTTGCAGGTGAAATGGATCGCATTGTCGATCTTACCCAGATCCGGCATCAGCCAGGTCGTGCCGAACGCGCTGATCGACTGCGAATAGGCGTCGATATTGCCGCTGATCATGGCGGCGGCGGCGTCGCTGGTCAGGGCCTCCTTGGAATCCATGCTGCGCGCTTCGCGGGTGTGGAAGTCGTAGGTCTTGGTCTGGACGCCCGCCTGCAATTTTAAGCCGTTGAAGAAGTCATAAACGCCGCTGAAGGAGGCGGTGTGGAAGTTGTTGCGCGTCTGGTTCGGACGCTGGCGCACCAGTGAGGCGTCGCCCTGCGCGGTCGAATCCGACATCGACCAGTAGCAGGCCTGATTGACGTCGCAGCCATTGCTTTTGCCGTAGGTAAAGGCAGGCGCATTCTGATTGGTGAAGTCGTAGGAATAGCCCTGCACGTCATAGGCGTCGAAGGACAGGGTGGTCTGCACCGGATTGTTCTGCACCGAACGCGACGCTCCCACATAGCCTTTGAGCTTCAGATGGTCGCCGATTTCCTGATCCCAGGTCGTGGCCAGTTCAGCGAACTGGGTGCGCAGTTCGTCGTGGCGGTTTTCGGTGCGGATATCGACATTGTTGAAGCTGCCCTTGATCATGTCGCCCATGTCGTTGATCGTGTAATCATAGACATAGGTGTTGGGCAGGCCCGCGCCGGAGCGGCTGAAGGAAATAGCTTCCAGATACTGCTCGTCGCGATTGGCCTGGAAGTCGGAATAGAGGCCGTCAATGGTGATCAACGTGCCGGGGTTCGGCTTCATCTGGAACGAGGTCGTCATGCCAAGGCGTTTCTGGTCATAGGTCAGGCGGCCATAGCGCGGAATGCGCGGGTGGAGGGCCGAGGTGACGGCCAAGGCTTCGCCGGACAGGTCGGATAGATCCTTGTCAGCGGTCGATTTCTGCTTGGGTTGCGGAATGTCGATAAAGGTCGCGCCGCCATCAGTCGAGTAGCCGGCGAAGCGGTGCGCGGAGGTCTGGGCGTTATAGGCGCCGTTTTCCCAGCGTGTCGTGGACGGACCTTCCTCATACTGGGTCTTGGTCGAGGACGACACCGAGAACAGCCAGCCCAGCTTGCCGTCATCCCAGCGGTTCGAGATCAGGAAGGAGCCGCGCGGACTGGAATTTTTGGACAAGGTGTTATAGCCCTCCTCCAGCGAGGCGGCCATGGCGAAACCCTTGTAATCGAAGGGGTGCGGGGCTTGCAGATCGACCGTGGCCCCGAGGCTGCCTTCCTCAGTGGATGCTTCAGGCGCCTTACGCACCGTCACCGACTGGAACAGTTCGGCGGCGAAGACGTTGAAGTCAAAGCCGCGGCCGCGATTGGCGCCGCCTGACGAATCCTTGCCGCCGGACGTGGCCAGCGCTTCCATGCCGTTCAGGCGCACGCGGGTGAAATCGGGGCCTAAGCCGCGCACCGTGATGGTGCGGCCTTCGCCGCCGTCGCGGTCGATGGCGACGCCCGGAATGCGTTGCAGGGCTTCGGCGAGGTTGTTGTCGGGGAATTGCGCGATGTCTTCGGACTTGATCACATCGACAATGCCGTCGTCGCGCCGCTTGGCCGACAGGGCCGATTGCAGCGAGCCGCGGAAGCCGGTGACGATGACGAGCGTGGAGTCGTCATTGGCGGCGGGCGATGTCGTGGCTTGAGCGGCCTTATCCTGCGCCAGTGCGGCGCCGGAGGTCACGCATAAAATCGCGCCTAATGAGGCGCCCAGCAGCAGGCGGCGGTGGAATTTGGACGCACCTATGGCGTAAACGGAATCGCGGTTCATGTTTTCTACTCCCTGTTATCTTTGCCAATGACGCCGATCTTCCTGAAGGCGGAACCCGGTTGCTTATAAAGCCGCAAGAGCCCGCAAAGCGCTTACGACGGCCATTGTTTGACACCGGTGTCAATACTCTAAAGACAGAACAAGACCCGGATTTTCATAAATAGGACATAGAAATGTCGGAAGTTCAACCCCGGAATCGCGAAAAAAGACACCGGTGACATCAAGCAAAAATTTTAGAAGCGCGAGTAAATTTAAGTTTATTTACATTAAAGGCACACTTTATTTAAAAAATAACACTTTTACTTGCCTGGCCGATGTGATGGGGCCGCTTGAGCGACGGCCTCAAGGTTTCAGGTCAGATCGAAAACAGAAAACAGGTCGGTTTTTGCTTGCCAACTGGTTGGACCAATTCTTGACGGCAAGATGTGCAGGCTGAAAAAGCATCGCCGTGGCAATGAAAGACGCGCAGGTCCGTAAGCAAAAAAATCCGTCGAATGGACGGGGCGGTGCGAAAACGGACGCGGACGACGCAAAAAAACCCTTCGGGCAAAGGCCCGAAGGGTTTTGATTCGCACAGTAGCGCGGGAGGCTTATCGGGCCAGCCAGCCTCCATCTACGGGGATGACGGCGCCGTTGACGTAGTCGGACGCTGTAGAGGCGAGGAAGACGGCGGTTCCGCCCAGATCGGCGGGGGTTCCCCAGCGACCGGCGGGAATGCGGTCGAGGATGGCCTTTTCGCGCGCCTCGTCGGCGCGGATCTGGGCGGTGTTGTCGGTGGCCATATAGCCGGGGGCGATGGCGTTGATATTGACGCCCTTGTTCGCCCATTCATTGGCCAGAAGGCGCGTAATGCCCGCAATGCCGGACTTCGAGGCGGTGTAGGATGGCACGCGGATGCCGCCCTGGAAGGACAGCATGGAGGCGATGTTGATGATCTTGCCGGAGCCCTGTTCGATGAAGTGACGGCCTGCGGCCTGCGACATGAAGAAGGCGGACTTGATGTTGACGTTCATCACGTCGTCCCAGTCCTTTTCGGAGAAATCGACCGCGTCCTGACGACGGATCAGACCGGCGTTGTTGACAAGGATGTCGAGCCCGCCGAGGCCGTCGAGCGTCTCTTTCACGATGCGCTCGACCGGTTCGATGGTGATCAGATTGGCCTCGATGTTGAGGAAGCGACGGCCCAGCGCGCGGACCTTCTCGCCGGTCTCCTCAGCGGGAACGATACCCGCGGCGGCGATATCGGCGCCCGCTTCGGCCAGAGCCAGAGCGATGCCCTGACCGAGGCCGGTATTGGCGCCGGTGACGAGGGCGACCTTGCCCGAAAGATCGAAAGAAATAGCCATGAAGATGTCCCTTTTTCTTATCCGCGCGATCAGGCCAGTTGGCAGATGTCCAGCACGTTCATGTCGGTATAGTCGAGATTCTCGCCGCCCATCGCCCAGATAAAGGCGTAGTTGGAGGTGCCGCAGCCCATATGGATCGACCAGGGGGGCGAACAGACGGCTTCGTTATTCTGCATGACGATATGGCGAGCCTGATCGGGTTCGCCCATGAAATGGAAGACGCGATCATTCTCGCCGAGGCCGAAATAGAAATAGATCTCCGAGCGGCGGTCGTGCAGGTGCGGCGGCATGGTGTTCCACACCGAGCCGGGGGCCAAAATGGTCAGGCCCAGCAACAACTGGCAGGACTTGGCCGTCGAGGGCACGATATATTGGTAGATAACGCGCTGATTGGACTGCTCCAGCGAGCCGCGCTCCAGAGGTACGGCCTTGTCGATCGAGATCTTGACCGTCTCGTAAGCCGCGTGGGCGGGCGTCGAGGTGATATAGAACAGGGCCGGATTGGCCGCGTCGTCGGAGGCGAACAAAACCTCCTTCGTCCCCATCGGGATATAGAGGCCGTCCTTCTGCGCCAGATCATAGACCTCGCCATCGACGGTCACCTTGCCGGCGCCTGCGCCGACATTGATCACGCCCAGTTCGCGGCGTTCCAGAAACGGATGGCCCGCCGCCGAGGCCGGTTCGGTCTGGTCCGGCAGCTTGAGCGTACCCTTGACAGGAGCGGCGCCGCCGATGACGAAACGCTCGAAATGGGTGTAGTTCAAAACGACCGCGTCGGGCTCGAACAGGCCGCCGACCAGATATTTGTCGCGCAAATCCTGGTTGCTGACATTCTGCATCATGTCGGGATGGGTGGCGTGGTAGGTCTTCTTGTAAAGCGAGGTCTGGCACATGGCGCGAAATATCTCCGTCAGCGAGCGTGAGCCCTTTAATCAAAATGGCTCAGTTTCAATCTCTTTAGAGCAATGCGACTGACAAAGGAAAGGCCTTTGCGGTCAATATTTTTTGACAGCCTACAATTTGTAGGCCGCCTTGGGCAGGTTATAGGTCAGATCCTTGATCACCTCGGCGGCCTCGTCGAGTTCGAGACGATGCTCGGCCACCAGTCGGGCGAGAAAGTTGGCGTCGATGCGGCGCGCGACGTCGTGGCGCGCTGGTATCGACAAAAAGGCGCGCGTATCGTCATTGAAGCCGACCGTGTTGTAAAAGCCCGCCGTCTCGGTGACCTGTTCGCGGAAGCGCGTCATGCCTTCGGGGCTGTCGTGGAACCACCAGGACGGGCCAAGTTTGAGGATCGGATAGTGCCCGGCCAGCGGCGCCAGTTCGCGCGCATAGGCGGTCTCGTCCAGGGTGAACAGGATGACGGTCAGGTTTTTCTCATTGCCGAAGGCGTCGAGCAGCGGCTTCAGTTCCTCGACATAGCCGGTCTGCATCGGAATATCGCAGCCCTTATCGCGACCGAAGGCGTCGAAGACAGCCTTGTTATGGTTGCGCCAGGCGCCAGGGTGGATTTGCATGGTGAGGCCGTCATCGAGCGACATGCGCGCCATTTCGGTCAGCATCTGGGCGCGGAACAGTTCGGCGTCCTCCGGCGTCACGTCCGCTCGCAGCACACGCTTGAACAGGCTTTCGGCTTCGGCGCGCGACAGATTGGCGGTGCGCGCCGTCGGGTGGCCGTGGTCGGTTGAGGTCGCCCCCATGGTCATGAAAACGTCGCGACGCTTGCGGTGCGCGGCCAGGTAGCCGCTCCAGTCGCGCACGTCCTCGCCGGTCAGGTCAGCGAACAGATCGAGCTTGGCGTGGAAGTCCTCGTGCTCCGGGTCGATGACCGGATCGGGACGGTAGGCGGTGACGACGCGGCCTTTGAAAGTTCCATTTGGCCAGCCCGACGCCCTGATTTTCGCGTGATGCTCCAGCGTGTCGGTCGGGCCTTCGGTCGTGGCCAGCAGTTCGATATTGAACCGCTCGAACAGGGCGCGCGGCTTGTAGGCGTCAGACGCCAGAAGTTCGCCAATGCGGTCGAAGTAAAGATCGGCGGTGTCCTCGCCAAGCTGCACCTCAAAGCCCATGATTTTATTGAAAACGTAGGACATCCACATCGCGGTCGGCGTGCCGCGAAACAGGTGCTGGTTGGCCGCGAAGATGCGCCACGCGGCGCGCGGATCGGCGCTGGATGGACCTGCGCGCCCGCCGACGCCGACATCCTCCATCGCAACGCCCTGCGAATAGAGCATCCGGTAGATGTAATGGTCGGGCGCAAGGAACAGCTCGGTCGCATTGCCGAAGTTGTTATTGTCGGCGAACCACTGTGGATCGGTATGGCCATGCGGCGACAGGATCGGATAATCCTTCACCAGCGCGTAAAGCTCGCGCGCGATCCCGCGCTGCGACGGATCGGATGAAAACAGGCGGTCCTCGTGAACGAGGAGGGGCTTGGCCATGATGCAGTACCTGATAGATGAACGCTAAAACCGGGACGCCGACGCGTGTGTTCCACACGCTTTGAAGCTACGTTTCCTTCGCCCTAGGTAACCGGTGTCACATCTTTTGACAAGAGGCTGTCGAGAAAAACTCCGGTGGCGGTTTATGGCGCGAAGATCAGGCGGGAGCGGCGGTCGATCCGCGCACGATCAGGCTGGACTCCAGTTCGACCAGACGCTCATCCTCATCGCTTAACAGGCAATCGGCGGCGGAGCGGCCCATATCGGATATGGCCATACGCACTGTGGTCAGGGGCGGGGAAATCCACGAGGCGATCGGGCTGTCGTCAAAGCCAATCAGGCTGAGATCGCCGGGAATCTTGAGGCCGCGCTCCAGCGCGGCGCGATAGACGCCAGTGGCCATTTCGTCATTGGAGGCGAAGATGGCGGTCGGGCGTTCCGGCAGAGCCAGCAACTGACACGCGGCCTGATAACCGGAATCGAACGTATAGGCGCCTTCAAGCCTGTAGGCGCCGGGAAGCTCGATGCCCGCAGCCTTCAGGCCTTCAAAAAAGCCCGCCTTGCGCTCCACGGTCGACGCATAGCCCGCCGGACCGGAAATGAAGCCGATGCGCTTATGGCCAAGCGCAATCAGATGTTCGGCGGCGGCGCGGCAGCTTGGGCGATCTTTTGAGACGACCTGATGCCCTTCGGCCAGCGACGTGCCAGGATCGCCGGGGCGTGCGGTGATGCGCACAAACGGCGTCTCATATTCCTCCATCAGCGACAGAAGTTCGGCGTTTTCCGACAGGGGCGGCAGAATGATGGCCCCGAGCGGGCGCTGAACCTCGATGAAGTCGCGCAGGCCTTGCAGGAAGTCCGGGCTCTTGCGATCGCAGGGGTGGACGACCAGTTCGATGCCCGTGCCGCGCAGACGCTCCAGCACGCTGGCCTGCATGGTGACGATATATTGCGCATTGGGGTTATCGTAGATCATCGAGACGATAAACGATTTGCGGAAGGCCAGGCTGCGCGCTTGCGGCGTGGGTTTGAACTTGACGCGCTCTATCACGGCGTTGACGCGCTCGCGCGTGTCATCGCGCACATTGGGCGAATCGTTAATGACGCGCGAGACGGTTTTTTTCGACACCTTGGCCAACCGCGCGACATCATTGATGGTGGCGCGTTTGCGGCGTTGTTCAAATTCGGCGAAGGCGGCGTCGCTGAGGGTGGGCGCGCCCGGATCCGCGGCGGAGCGCAAGGGCGCGGCGATGGTCCGCAAGGGGCGGTGTCCCTTCATTAGGCGTCTTTCATCCCGTTGGCTTTATTGGCCGTTGGCTTCACTGGCTTTTGCGTCAGGCGCATAGCCCTATGTAACCTATGTTGATATCTTGTCACGCCGATTTGCGCCCGCTGATAAAAAGACGGCTTGCCAGACGGGGGCGATTGGATTTATGACACCGGTTACCATAGCTGGCGTCCGGCGTCGGCGCAAGTGTTCAGTTTTGACCTGACAGGGTGCGTAATATGTCTGCTATCTCCGTTGATTCCCGCGCAGGCGGCCATCTGGCCGTGCGCGTAGCCGCCGCCGATCAGGTCGCGGTCGCTTTGGAGGATTTGCAAAGCGGGCAGACGGTGCGCGTGGGCGGCTTCGACCTGGTCCTGCTTAATAATGTGCCCAAAGGGCATAAATTCGCGGTGATCCCGATCAGGTCTGGCGAGGCGGTCAACAAATATGGCTTCCGCATTGGGACCGCCAGCGCCGATATCCAGCCCGGCGAGCATGTGCATACGCATAATCTGAAGACCGCTCTGGAGGGGGTTGAGGATTATCGCTACGCGCCCGTAGCGCCTGCGCATGGCGAAGGCGCCCAGGGGACGTTTCAGGGCTATCGTCGCGACTGGGGGCGTTCCGGCGGCGCGGTCGGCATTCGCAATGAAATCTGGATTATCTGCACGGTCGGTTGCGTGGCGCGCACGGCGCAGAGACTGGCGAAAGAGGCCGATGCGCGTTTTAAGGGCCGCGTGGACGGCGTGCATGCCCTGACCCATCCGCTTGGCTGTTCGCAACTGGGGGACGATCTGTCGCATACCCGTGACGTACTGGCGGCCCTGGCGTCGCATCCGAACGCCGGGGCGGTGCTGATCGTCGGTCTGGGCTGCGAAAATAACCAGTTATCCGAACTGATCAAGGGCATAGACAGACCGCAGGAACGACTGGCCTATTTCGCCGCGCAATCGGTCGATGACGAGCTTGAGGCGGGCATGGCGGCGCTGGAAAAGCTGGTCGCGGCCATTGAAAATGACAAACGCGAGACGTGCGACGTGTCGGATCTGGTGATCGGCGTCAAATGCGGCGGATCGGACGCCTTTTCAGGCCTGACCGCCAATCCGGTGGTCGGGCGCATTGCCGACAAGGTCGCCTTTGCGGGCGGCAAGGCGATTTTGAGCGAAATTCCCGAAATTTTCGGCGCGGAACGTCTGCTGATGGCGCGCGCGAAGGATCGCGACACCTTCGAGGGCGTTGTTGCGGTGGTCAACGACTTCAAGAGCTATTTTCTCGACCACAAGCAGCCGGTGTCTGAAAATCCATCCCCAGGCAATAAGGCGGGCGGCATCACCACCCTGGAGGAAAAGTCGCTCGGCGCCGTGCAAAAAGGTGGCACAAGCCCCCTCAACGGCGTGCTGCGTTACGGCGAGCGCGTGCGTGAGGCAGGACTGAGCCTACTCGAAGCGCCGGGTAATGACGCGGTGTCTTCGACGGCGTTGACGGCGGCGGGGGCGGTGATTGTGCTGTTCACGACGGGACGCGGCACGCCGCTGGGCTTTCCGGCGCCGACGCTCAAGATCGCCTCGAACTCGGCCTTGGCGGCGCATAAGCCGCACTGGATCGACTTTGACGCCGGGATCGCCCTCGATCAGGGTATCGAAGGCGCCGCCGATGCGCTAATGACCACCATCCTCAGCGTCGCCAATGGCGCGCCGACACGCAATGAAATCAATGATGAGCGTGAAATCGCCATCTGGAAGAACGGAGTCACCCTGTGACGCAACTGAACCTTTCCGCCCTGTCGTCTCTGTCCGCCGCCGTGACTGGGCCGGCCTATGATCCGGCTGCTGTCGAGGTCGGGATCGTGCATTTCGGACCGGGGGCGTTTTTCCGCGCGCACCAGGCGGCCTATGTCGACGCGCTTCTGGCCAAGGATGCGCGTTGGGGCATTTGCGGCGTGTCGTTGCACTCGTCAGGGGTGCGCGATGCGCTTATCTCCCAGGACGGGCTCTATACGCTGGCCGTATTGGACGAAGAGATCAGCTACCGCGTGATCGGGGCCTTGCGCGAGGTTCTGGTGGCGCCGGAAGACCGCGAGGCGGTGTTCGAGCGCCTGACGCGGCCCGATGTGCGCGTGGTCACCTCGACCGTAACCGAAAAGGGTTATTGCCTGGCGGCCGATTTCACGCTCGATTTTTCCCACCCCGACATCGCGCACGATCTCGCCCATCCGCAGGCGCCGAAAAGCTTTGTCGGCTATGTGGTCGAGGGTTTGCGCCGCCGCAAACAGAACGGCCAGACGCCGTTCACCCTCATTCCGTGTGACAATCTGCCGGATAACGGCAAGCGTCTGAAGGCGGCGGTGGTCGCTCTGGCGGCGAAACAGGATGCGATGCTGGCCGACTGGATCGCGGCGCATCTGACCTGTCCTTGCACCATGGTGGACTCGATCACTCCGGCGACGGACGACGCCTTGCGGACACGGGTGAGCGAGGCGACGGGGCTTGACGACAATTGGCCAATCCAACGCGAAGCCTTCACGCAGTGGGTCATCGAAGCGCACGCTTGCGAAGGCGGCCCCGATTGGGCCGGCGTCGGCGTGACCTTGACGGATAATGTGCCGGCCTTCGAGCGCGCCAAACTGCGACTGCTCAACGGGCCGCACTCAAGCCTGGCCTATATCGGATCGCTCAAAGGGTATGAGACGGTTTACGACGCCATGCAGGACGCTGAACTGGCCGGGTTCGTGCGCACCCTGATGCTGGAGGACATCGCGCCGCTGCTTGAGGCGCCGGCCGGGATGGACCTGCCCGGCTATTGCGAAGCCATCCTCAAGCGTTTTCGCAATCCGGCCATCCGCCATCTGTTGTCGCAGATCGCCTGGGATGGGTCGCAGAAGCTGCCGATCCGCATCCTGGCCTCGCTGTCCGAAGCCTTGGCGCAAGGTCGCGACATCAGCCGGTTCTGCCTGCCGCTGGCGGCGTGGATGCGCTTTGTCATCGGCAAGACGCGCCGCAATGAGGCGATCACCGACCCCTTGGCGGGCAAGCTCAGCGATATTGCCCGCACCTGTGACGACAGCGCCGGGGATGTGACGAAATTCCTGACCCTGGGCGAGGTGTTCCCCGCCAGCCTCGTGGCGTCCGCCACGTTCCGCGCCGGGCTGGAAGCGGCCTATGATCAATGCCTGACATTCAACGCGGAGGCGGCGACGGCGTAAGCCGCGCCGTCTTTGGCGGCGCAGAAATGATACCGGTTACCTAAATATAATTCATATAAATACAGGGAGTTATGAAATGCTGAAATCCATCTCCATGCTGGCGCTTGTCGTCGCACTGGCCACGCCCGCCGCGGCGCAGGGCGTCGATCCGAACGATCATCTCAACCGTTCGACCTATGACGTGCTGGGCTGGGCCAGGGACACGAAGGGCGGCAAGGGCGGGAGGATCATTCGCGTCACCAACCTGAACAAGGACGGTCCCGGCTCGTTCCGCGCGGCGGTGGAAGCCAAGGGGCCGCGCATCATCGTGTTCGAGGTCGGCGGCGTGATCGACCTCGATTCCGATTCGATCAAGATCACCGAACCCTATGTCACCATTGCCGGTCAGACGGCGCCGTCGCCAGGCGTCACCTTCATCAAGGGTGAGTTCAACGTCGAGACGCACGACGTTATCATTCAGCATATCATGGTGCGCACCGGCGAGGCGGGCCACCCGAAAAAAAGCGGCTGGGAGGCGGACGGCCTGTCCACGCGGTCGGCCTATAATGTCATCGTCGATCACTGCTCGTTTTCATGGGCGACCGACGAGAACCTGTCGACCTCCGGCCCGCGCTTTGACGGCAAGGATGTAAACGAATGGCGCCAGAACACCTCGCACAACATCACCTACAGCCACGATCTGGTCTATGAGGGCCTGCGCAACTCGACCCACGGCAAGGGCGAGCATTCCAAGGGCGGGTTGATCCACGACAACAATACCGGCATTCTTCTGTACGCCAATCTCTACGCCTCGAACGAGGAGCGCAACGCCCTGTTCAAGGGCGGGGTCCACGCCGCCGAGATCAATACCATGATCTACAATCCAGGGCAGAAGGCGGTGCATTACAATCTGATCGGGCACGAATGGGAGACGCATCCATTTGAGACAGGCGTGATCACCTTGATCGGCGATGTTTATCGTCAGGGGCCGGATTCGCGCGCCGACCTTCCTTTGTTCACTCTGGGCGGCGATGGCGATGTCGATCTTTTCATGCAGGACAATATCGCGGTCGATATGTACGGCAATCCGTTGCCGATGACCGGAACCTATACGACCGGTTCGGCGAAGATCGTGGCGGCGAAAACGCCGTACCTGCCAGAAGACATCAAGATCATTCCGGCGAATAAGCTGGAGGACGAGATCTATGAATCCGTCGGCGCCCGCCCCTGGGATCGCGACGACGTTGACTTCAAGATACTGTCCGACGTCGCCGAAGGTCGCGGTGAGATCATCGATTCCGAGGCGCAGAACTATTACGGTTATCCGAAGTATAAACCGACCAGCCAGCCTTTCGTCGAGTCCGACTGGAACCTTTACGATATGAGCCCAAAGGCCGGCTGGGCGTCGCTCTATGCCCATTCCTATCCTAAACACTGACATCGTGAGCCTTTTCGCTCAAGATCAGATGTATGGCGCGCCTATTGCGCCCAAGGGGGCCTCTCCCTGGGGGCGCAATAGGCGTTCAGCATAAGTTTTTTATGCCCTCCCCGGTAAGTTGACGCCTCAACAGGGCGGGGTTGGTCGAGCCTCGCCGCTGGCGCCGCCGTATTGGCGGCGCGCATCGGGCTTACGATTCGGAGGCAAAAAACATGGATCTTGGCGCCTCTATGATGTCCCGCTGGCAGTGGCTGTTGACTCAGGTCGGCAAACGAATCTGGGTGCGGGCGGCGCTGTTCAGCCTTCTGGCCGTCGTCACTGCATTTCTCGGCGTCGCCTTCAGCCCTTACATATCGGACGATCTGCAAGCGCGGATCGGCGCCGACGCCGTCGATCATATTCTTGGCATTCTCGCCGCCAGCATGCTGTCGGTGACGACCTTCTCGCTTGGCATCATGGTCTCCGCCTATTCGACCGCGACGAACAATGTCACGCCCCGCGCGACCCAATTGATCATGCAGGACGCGACGACCCAGAACGTCCTGTCGACCTTCATTGGCTCGTTCTTGTATAGCCTGGTCAGCATCATCGTCCTGAGCACCGGCGCCTATGGCGACCACGGTCGCGTCATTCTCTTTGCGGTGACCATCGCCGTCATCATTCTGATCATCGTCACCCTGTTGCGCTGGATTGATCACCTGTCGCATCTTGGGCACGTCACCGAAACGACGGCGCAAGTCGAACATGCGGTCCTCGCCGCCATGCGGCGCTGGAAAACGCATGGCTGCTCCAGCCACAAACAGACGCCGCCGCCAGCGGGTCAGGCGACATGCATTTTTGGCGCGAGGATCGGCTATGTCCAGCATATCGACGTCAAGACGCTGGCCAAACTGGCCAAAAGCGCATCAGCGCCGATTTATGTCGCGGTCCTGCCGGGGGCTTTTGTGACACCCGCCGAGCCGCTAGCCTGGATGTCGACGCCTGTTTCAGACAAGGAGGCCGATCAGATTAGGGCGTGCTTCGCCATCGAAGATACGCGCTCTTTCGACCAAGATCCGCGCTTTGGCGTCTCGGTGCTGGCGGAAATCGCCTCGCGCGCCTTGTCGCCCGGCGTCAACGATGCTGGCACGGCGATAGATGTTATTGGCAGGGCCATACGTATTTTTCGCCGCCTGGGCCGACTCCGCAGAGGACGGCAGAGGGGATCTTACGCAAGATGTGGTCTTGCCTGAACTCTGTGACGGCGACCTGTTTGACGATATATTTATCCCGATCGCCCGCGATGGCGCGGGTGTGGTGGAAATTGGCATCCGGCTGCAGAAGGCCTATCGCGCCCTCGGTCAAATGCAGGCGGGGCGCTTTGTTCGCGAGGCGGCGCGGCACGCCGGTATGACTCTGACCCGCGCCGAGGCGGCGCTTGCCATCGAGGAAGACAGGGCGAGGATTCGCGAATTGGCGAGGCAGACTCTGGCGATTCAGGCAGAGCGCTGAGGCGAACAGGTCGTCGCCCTGGGCTCTTTGGCGTGTATGCGGTCGTCGCTCTGGCGGAATACTTTTCTTGAGCGTGACGTCTGCAGATATCGCCCTGATCGAGTCTTGGCGCGTCAAAATGACGCATATTGCGACACATGTTTGGCGCGCGTCTATAGTGTTAAAGCGACGTTTAACCTTGGAAAAACGTGTGACTGAACCTGAAATGCAACCCGTTATTAACGATGTGTTCTTAATTTTATCTCGCTTAGCGCGGGGATTGCATAATGACACAACAGGTAAGGAAGCCGGTGGCGGCGACTCAAAGACTATCCGGTCGCGATTTGGAAGCCTTCATAACGCCAGTTGGACTGGCTGCGGCGGAAACCCGTCAGGTATGGTCCGCTCTGGAGCCGGCCATGCCGGATATTCTGCGCGCATTCTACGACGCGATTGCAAAGACGCCCCAGGTCAGCGCCAAGCTGGGCGACCGCGCGCATGAAGACAGGTTAAAATCGGCGCAGCTCAACCATTGGCGTTATATCTTCAATCACGATCTGGACATCGAGACTGAAGGTCAGGCCATCAAGATCGGCGAGGCTCATCTGCGCGTCGGCCTTGACACGGTTTGGATGATCGCGGCTTTCGGTCGGTTGATCAATGAGGCCATTCCGGTCGTCACCGCACGGCATCGCTTCAGCCGGACGAAGATGAACGCAGCCCTGCAAGCCATGGTTTCGCGCTTCTTCGTCGATCTGGCCTTATCGCAGTCGGGATTCGAGCAGGCCCATATCCGGCACAAGCTGACCAGCGAATCGGAGGCGTCAAACTTTCGCAGTCTGCAAAACGTCGCCACTTCGGTTAGCGACATCAACCAGATCGCTGTCAATATGGCGGTTCTGGCGCGCAATACGCGTCAGGCGACCAATGGGGGGCAGGGAATATCTGCGGCGGCCGCGCAACTGGTCAGCTCAATCGAACAGATCGCAACCAATAGCGATGGCGCGGCGCGTGAAGCGGAGGCGACCAACGACGCCGCCATGCAGGGCTTGAGCGCCATGTCGGCGGTGTCGCAGGCGATCACTCACATCGCGCAGACTTCCGAAGAAGCCGCGCGCAGCCTGGCCGAACTCAACAGCGCGTCAGAACAGATCAGCGAATTCCTGGCGGTGATCGAATCAATCGCCAGCCAGACCAATCTTCTGGCGCTCAACGCAACGATCGAGGCGGCTCGCGCCGGCGAATCCGGGCGCGGCTTTGCGGTCGTGGCCTCGGAAGTGAAATCCCTGGCCAGTCAGACGGCGAAGGCGACGGAGGATATTTCGCGTCGCATTGCCGCCCTGCGCGAAGGCATGACAACGATCCAGACGGCGATGACCAGCGCGCGCGATGCGGTTACGCAGGGACAGGGCGCGATCGACGGCGCCAATCACCTTATCCAATCGGTTGGCGATCAGGTGTCCACGGTGTCGGCGAGAATGCAGGAAATTACCGGCATCCTGCAGCAACAGAAGGCCGCCAGCGCCGAGATCGCCGCCAGCACGGCGGCGGTCGCCGGCATCGCCAATGAGAACGAACGGCGTTTGATGGCGGTCAGCGATACGCTGCAAATGAGCAATGATAAGTTTTCCGATAACGCCAAGACATGGTTTCAGGCTGACTCGGCGCGGTCCCTGTGCCAGATGGCTAAGATCGACCACGTTCTGTTCAAGAAGAAGGTGGTCGACACCTTGCTGGGCCGCGTCAACTGGCGGGCGGACGAGGTGCCGGATCATCATCACTGCCGACTTGGCAAATGGTATGACGCCATCACCAATGAGGACATTCGTCGCCATCCGGCCTTCAAAGCGCTGGAGGCGCCCCATCTGAATGTACACGCAGCGGCGAAGGCTACGCTGAGCGCCCACGCCGCGGGCGACTATGAAGGCGCCTTCAAAGCGGTCATGGATATGGATCTGGCCAGCCAGCGCGTTCTGCAAAGCCTCGATGCGCTTGCCTCCGCTCTGTCCGATGAGCTGGCCGACGCCGACAAGCGGCGCGAGGCGCGTCAGAACGTCGAGGGCGTCGCAGATCTGCGCGGCGGCGACGCGACGCGTCAGGTGCGTATCGTGAACAGATCGAACGGCGGCCTCGGCGCTGAAGGCATACAGAAGGAGGATGTCGGCCGCACTCTTGGCGTGGTGATTGATGGTGCGGAGCGTCTGGGCGAAGCGGTCTGGTCGGACGGCGCGCGCGGCGGCATCCGCTTTCTGACCGGCTGAGGCGTCACGGGTGCGCGTCCTAGCGGCGGCGGGCGCCAGGAACAAAGCCTGCTGAGGCTGCGGGCGGAGCGCAGTTGCGCGCCTGGCCTACGCCTTTTAAAAAGGCGCGCCGAAGCTGACCGGCGGTAATGGCGGCGTCGACTATCTTCTGATGACGTTCGGCGCCGGAGAGCTTGCGCACCCAACCGCGGAATGGAACAAGGCTGGTGGTCGCCGAACGCACCGTATCGACCGTGACATCGCCTGCCGTCTCGCGCGTCTTGTCGTCGGGCGTCACAGGCGGCGCGGGAAGGGCGTCGATATCATCTCCCAGTATGTCGGTGAGCCGGGCGATTTCGCTCGCCAGAGCCGGGCAGGTCTTAAGCCCATCGAGACGATAGGGATGCGCCACGGCGTCGCTTAGTATAGGCGGAATGGTCTGATCGCGCAGGTTAAGATCGTCCATGGGCGCCGTAACCGCCGCGCCGATCGTCTTGTCCTTCTGTCGCGCCGCCCAGTCGGCGTCCTTATCCTGACTGGATGGTGGTTTTGTCGGCGCAGGCACAAAATCCTGGGCGCGCACAGCGGTTGCGCCAAGAGTAAGCGCGAAAATGGCGAGACTGAAAGCCCTGTTGCGGGTCATGGCGCGGGCCCGGCGGGCTCCTGGCTGCCCTCCAGCACGGTCAGGTTCTCGCCGCTTGTGTCAGGCGTCAGGCTGGCGGAGGTGATCAGCAGGGTCGCGCCTGGGGTCAGTTCGGGGCGAACCGCCTGCAGAAAGGCGGGCGGGACATGGACGCGGCCATGGGCGTCGGTGGGAACCGCCTGACCCGCCAGATCGCTGTGACCTGGGACGTCAACATAAACCCAGACGCCAACGCCCTTGTCGATCCGGCTCAAGGTCAGGACGCGGGTTTCGTCGCTGTCTTTTGGGATTTCGGCGTTGGCGCGGCCGATGACGACGCCGTTGCGCAGGACCGTGACCTGCTGGTCGGCGCGCGACAGGATGATGGTCAGCGGACCTTTTGGCGACAGGTCGGGATACCAGAAGGCGTCGGCGCCTTGCGGTATCTCATGTACGCCGGGCGTAAAGGCGTCGGGCGTTAACAGGTCGCCGGGCGCGGCGAGGGCGGGTTGTCCGGCGGCGCCGGCGATGATCACCGTCGCGCCCAGGCTCGTGACCTTGAAAAGCGCCTGCGCGAACGCATAGGGCAAATGGATGCAGCCGTGGCTTTCCGGGTAGCCGGGCAGGCCGCCCGCATGCAGCGCCACCCCGCTCCAGGTCAGGCGCTGCGTAAAGGGCATGGCGGCGTTGTCGTACTTGTTGGAATGGTGATCAATGTCCTTTTGCAGGATGGTGAACACTCCGGTGGGCGTGTCATAGCCGGGCTTTCCGGTGGACACGGTTGTAACGCCGATGCGCACGCCGTTACGGTAGACGCTGGCCAGTTGCCGCGACAGGTCGATATAGATCAGCAAAGGCCCTGAGGGCGCGATCTGCGGCGCCCATACCCATTGGCCGGGCTTCAGCGCATCGGCGCGCTGCGCCAGTTCGATGGCCGAACTGACCTTGGCGCCCTGCGCGTGCGCGCAGATAGGCGCCATGACGATAGACAGGCTGATGGCGAGCCGGGCGATGGCATGAAGGTTTCGACGCACAGTCTCCCCCATCTTCCGCGTCAGGTCTTTACAGCGACCAGCAGACGTCCCGGACCTAAGAGATCCATGACGTCGGCAAGGTCGCGTTCGGAGACGGCGAAACAACCCTGCGAGCGGCCTAGCTGTCCCTTGGCGGCCATGTCGGCGCTGACATACCAGGCGCTGTGGATGACAATGGCGCGCGACAAGGCGTTGGAATTATCGCCGTCAAGGCCGATCAGGCGACGCGACAGACCGTGCTGACCGGTGTAGGTCTCCCCCGTCAGATAGGCGCCGCGCGAGGTCGCCTCCGAGCCCGGCGCGTTGGAAAAGCTTTGCAGCCAGCCAGTATGGGCGGGATCGGAGCCCTTGCCATGCGCGACCAGAAAATTTCGCGCCCGTCCACTTGCAAGTTCGAGAATGTGGAAGCGGGCTTTCGTTGCGTTCAGCGAAAAATCGGCAATGGCGATGCGGTCTTTAAAAGTGATGGCGTCCGCGTGCCGGTCCAGCGCCTTGCGCGCAAGGCTCAAAGCTGCGGGCGAGGGCCCTATTGGAGACGCGTCCGCCCGCGGGCTTTGCGCATGTGCGCTCTTCGCCAGGCCGCAGGCCGCCGCAAGGCCCGCGCCGCTAAAAAGGATGCTACGTCGATTGATCATAGGTATCTTCACGCCAGTTGCCCGCCGTCGCCCGTCATAAGATAGGCGCACTCATGCAAAAACGCCATAAGCGCGGGCCAAAACACGAGGTCTGCATCGAAATATCGCGCCTTACGAGCCAGGCTAAGGGTTGATCTTATAAAGTCGCGCAAAGCCCGCGTCGCGCACCAGCCGCGTGCCGGGTATGGCCGGGACCTTGCCTTGGTCTGCGTTGAGCAGAAGGATAAAATCAAAATTCTGGCGCCAGTGCGGCAGATAGGCGGCGGCCAGGACATGGTCGTGCAGGAGGTCGTCCGGCGTCGCCAGAAGGCCGCCGCTCGCCTCGTTATTGGCGCTGAACGGCGCAAGCACCTTCAGAGGCTGCTTACCGGCTTCTGCGAATATGGTCGGCGTGTAGTCCTGCCTTCGCATCACGGCAAGCGCATCCAGATGCGTCCAGGTCGGGCTCACATCCCCCACCCAGCGACCGAGAGGCGCCGCGTCGTCATTATCCGGAGCGATCGCCAGCGGCATTAGCCGCACCCCTATTGGCGCTGCGTCCAGCGCAATCTGCACGGCCTGCGCGTCAGATTGGCGCGCTCGCCAGACAACCAAGAGCCAGGTCGAGCGCCCGGCAAGGACAAGAAGCGCCAAAGCGGGCAGAGCTGCGCGAAGGCGTGGGTTTAGGTCAAGTCGCGGGAAGACCGCGATGGGCAGGATGAAGAGGGACATTGTCCATAGCCGGACGTCAACCATGCTGGTGTCTCCGACGCCCTGAGGGCAAACAACGCCGAAGGCGAAGAGGGCGAGACCGGTCACGGCAAGGCCCATGTGCACGCTTAGCCGCCGTGCAAAACCAGCTATAAGGACGGGTAGCCACAGCAGCGCGACAAACAGGAGATCAACGCTGAGCGCATAACTGCGCAAGGGGCCGACAAACGCCTCGAAAATGTGGTCTGGGCTCAACTGACTGGGCCATGGATCATACCAGTAGAATTTCGGCCAGGTCAGATCAGCGCTATCGCCCTGGCCAAACAGAAGAATGCGCGACCCAAGCAGGCCCAACGCGATCACGAACGGCGCAATGAGGAGGCCAAGGTTCAGAGCGCTCGTCTTCCAGGCGCCATGACGATAGAGCGCGCTAAAATCCCTCACATCAGCGCTAAGAAAGGCGCCCAGTCGCAGAACTGCGTAAAACAGGGCGCCGAAAGGGTGGATGAGCAGCAAGGTCAGCGCCTGGACGGTCTGTCTGCAAATGCGCCAGCGCAGCGACTGGACGAGCTCCAGGTCGAGCCAAAGACATATCATGGCAGCGCCATAGGCCAGACTAAGACTCATAAAACCGGTCAGGAGCGTTAAGGGCCAGGCGATGAGACCGCACAAGATTTGCCAAAACGACCATCGTCCATAGAGGTTTCGCGAGACAAGCGCCGCGCCGAGCGGCGGCAGGAGAGCTGAGAGGATCAGGATGACATGACCGGCGATCGAGGCGGAGGTCATGCGCGCAATCGCTACAGCCGCGACGTCCATGAGGATATTGCTCGCCGTGCGCAGCCAGTCTGTCGCGTAGAAGCCAGAAAGCGGCGCATGACGATCGCCGCCGCTCAGAAGCCAGAATCGCGTCAGGTGATCAGGATAATCAACCAACGGCGGCAGGCTTGTGATCAAGGCCGGTAAGGCAAGGATCAGGAGGGCGGTTAGTCCGGTGAGAACAAAGCGCGGACGAGCGTTGCGAAGGCGTGCGAACATGCCGTGTGATGACGCAAAAAGCGGCTATGATCAAGACGGCCAGGAGGGGCGAGGCGTTTGCCAGCCAAGAGGCGAGGTCGCCCGCCCCGTCCGATCAGCCAGAGCCGGTGAGCCGGGCCAGTGCGGCCTGATAGTTAGCGATCTGATTGGTCAGATAGGTTGGGACCGCGCCGCTCGTATTGCCGCTGGTTTTGCTGCTGGACGCCTGCGGGTCGCCGTAGCGCAGATAGGTGTAGATCTTGTGGACATTGCCGATGGTGGTTTTTAACGAGGCGAGCGCGCTGGCGATATTGGCCGAAGAATTCAGGTTCAGCGACGAGTTAAAGTCGAGTCCCATCAGTTTCTGGGATTTTGTGTAATTGGACGATGACGAATTCATCGTGGCGTCGGCGGCGTTGCTGACGAGGCCGGCTGACAGGCCAAGACCTGCAAGCGCGTCCTGACCGGCCGGTCCGGACAGGAACTCCATCTGACTGGAGCCGTTGGCCGGTTTGATGGTGAGCTGATCTTCCTCCTTGCCCAGAACCTTGGTCACAGTCACGTTCAGATTGTAGCTGGAGGCTCTCTGGATCTTTTGGGACAGGGTGGCCATGGTCTCATTGGCGTCGATCGTGATGGTCTTTTTCACGCCGGTTGACGGGTCGATCATGTAAAACTGATCACCCGCGCGGACGCTGGAATTGGCGGTAATCAGGTTGGTGTCGGTTTGCAGCACGCTGCCCTGCGGCAGGCCCAGGCGGTCCAGAACGCTGGAGCCGCCGCTTGCGACCGCAATCGAGGTGGCCGCGACCTTGCCATCCGTACCGGAATTGCGCGCCTGCGACAAAACCTGGCCGGTGGCGACGTCGAGTTCGGCCAGATAGCCGTCCTGCGATCCGATCTTGGTTGTGCCGGCGATGTCGCCATTGGTCTGGCCCGCGATCCAGGCCTTGCCGTTGGAAAAGGCGACCTGGGCGTTCTGTTCGTTACCGGCGCCGCCATAATAGGCGACCGTGTCGGATGCGGTGCTCGACAGATTTGCGCTCACTGAGAGCGCAAATGCGTCGTAACCGCCCGAAGCGGCCTTGGTGACATTGGCGGTTGCGCCGATCAGGCTGGCGTTTGAGGTCGAACCGCCCAGATAGACCTGGCCGTTATAGACTGAAATCCCGCTGATATTGCCGCCGCCTATGCCCCCCAGATCGCGCGAACCGGTTTGCACGGGCGCGCCGGACGACAGGTCGTAGCTGGTCAGAACGATCTGGTTGTTCTGCAAGGCGGCGACATACATGTTCGAGCCGTCCATCGCGATCTGGGCGGTGGAATCGCTGTTGGCCGTGCCCGTTTGCTGAACGAAGGTTTTCTGACCCGTGGCGGAAAATCCGACCACATAGGCGTCGTTGCCGCCTGCGGCGCTCGCGCCGGATCCGGGCATGACGCTGGCCGTCTTGCCGCCAACATAGACGGCGTCGTTGCTGCCGAAGGCGATTGTCGTCGGCTGGTCGCTGGCGCTTGCGGTCAGACGTTGCGTCCAGTTTTCCGTGCCGTCGGCGTTGAAGACGGTGACGAAGGTGTCAGGCGTGGACGGATCCGATCCGCTCAGCGGCGCCGTGGAGTTAGCGACGCCGGTGGCCACGGGCAGGCCGTACTGGTTAAGCGTTGTGGACGGGTTGTCGATATTAAGCGCCCCGGTGACCGTGCCCGTGATCGCCACCTTGCCGTCATTGGAGACGGCCAGGGCATAGCCGGACGCTGTGTCGGAGGCGCCCAGCATGCGCGTATAGACCAGATTTCCAGCGGAATCGTACTTCATCAGGGCCACGTCCTGGGATCCCTTGATGCTCTGATCGCTCGTGGTTCCGTTGACATTGGCCAGGACATAGAGCGATCCGTCGCTGCCGGCGGCGGTCGCGACGGCGTCCTGGACGGTGTTGGTCGACTGCGTCGTCCCCTTGTTCACGTCGGCGAGCGTCGCTGGAAGCTGGGTTTGGACCGACTCGCCCGCCACCCAGTAGGTGTCGCCGACCTGGGACTTGGCCGGCGCCAGGGCGGAGCCGGTTGCGTTGTCCGTCGTCTGGAATTTGAGCAACTGGGACGTGACGTCGGTCTCGGGCGAGGTCGAGCTTGTCGACGATGTCGAACTGGTGGAGGTCGACGAGCTTGAAGAGGTTGATGAGGTCGATGACGACGTGCTGGTTGGCGTCTTGGTCGGATCGCCGGTCGTCTGCGTCACATAGACCGAATCTGCGCTTGAGGCGGCGCTAAAGCTTAATTGTTCGTAGGAAACGCCGTTGATCTTGAGGCCGTAAGAGGTCTGGCCCTGCGACAGGGTCTTGGTGACGCCGTTAAAGGTCGTGGTGATCGGATCAGAGGTGGTCGAGTTAACGGCGAAGCGCGTGCTGAGCCCGGCCGCCTTGAGCTGATCGTTGATGTAGCTGACCACATTGGGCATGGAGCGCGTCGTTGCGCCCATATCGGCCAGATTGATATTGACCGCGATCGGGGTCTTCGTGCCGGTCTTCTGGGCCGTAATGGTGAACTGCACGTTGCCCGCGAAGGCTGAGACAGGGCTGTTCAGAGAGGCGGTGGAGATATTTTGCGCGACATAGGTCGAATTCGTGCGCGCCGTGCCGACAGTATTTTGCAGATCGCTGGTCAGAACGCCCGATGTCAATTGCACGTGGTTATAATTGGTCCCGGATATATAGCTCTGAACTTCCGTCAGCCCCTGGGTGAAGCGGCGTTGATAGGCGGCGAGCTGATTCGGCGAGACGTTCTTGGCCTGGGCCGCAGTGGCGATCTGCTGAAGGGCGTCGAGGCCCTGATAGAGGGCGAACAGCTTTGTGTAGTCCGGATCGGCGTTCAAGACGTCAGAGGTCACGCGGCTGGTCTTGATGAAGGCCTGACCCTGCATAACGTCGTTTAAAAGCGTCGTGTCCTGAGCGGCGGCGTCGCTGGCGTTCCACGGCGCGCTCGGGCCCGTATCGGTTCCTGTCGGAGAGTTTGATTTTGTCGGGCCGGTGGGCGAACTTGAGCTGCCGCTAGTCGAACCGGACGTCGATCCGGTGATGCCCGCCTTGGCGTTGAAATAGTCGGTCAGCAGGGTTGTGTCCATACCCGAGCTGCCCGAGGACGCGCCAAAAAGCGACAGTGCTACAGAAGCGTTGTTGATGTTCATGGCGGCCAGCGAGGAGTATTCTCTTTCATTCTGTCGCCAAGGCGCTAATTTCAGATTAACGATTATAGTTAACGCCTTGTCGGGAAGGCGGTTGAGTGAGTTGTTATAGAAGATGAAAAGTATTGCGATAATATTTCAATGCTGAAATATCAGGTTCCCTGCTGAATAAATGGAACCGTGCTGAACAATTTTCGCTCCTCGCCGCGTGGATCATAAGCGAGACGCGGCGCGACATCCATTAACATGGTTTCGCGCCTCTCAAGCGAATAGGGCGTCCAGACCGGCAGGGCCGGGGTCTGAGGCGAACCGGTGCGCGCAAAGGCGATGAAGGCGTCTGAGAACAGATCGGCCATGCCCCGCGCCTCCGCGCCGTCGCCCGATAAGGAGCCGGGAACGGCGGTATTGCGAAAGACCAGAGGGATGTCGATCATATGCTGGGCGCGATACTTGCCGCCGTCGCGCGGGGAGCCGAAATCGACCTGATAGGCGAAGACGGGCGCGCCTTGCCGGGCGCGCGCCTCGTCTTCCTCAATAGCGCCGCGCCACGAACGGCCCGCCGTGGTGGCGGCGAAGAACAGATCGGATGGCGTGATGCCGGGATAAAGGCGGCGATAGGTCGCGATGACCAGATAGGGGTCGATATCGACGCGATAGGCGGGCGGCAATTTGGCGGGCAATTCGTCCCAGGTCAGCTCGAAATTGTGCGGATCAATGCCTAAGAAGGCGCGCGTTTCGTCGTGGGTATTGCCGATCATCATTGGAATGTCGCGCGACTGCTCCGGCGCGTCAGGCCAGAATGGATGGCGGAACAGGATCGTCTCGTCCAGCACCGGGCCGAAATAAAGGCCGCCGGAACCGATGACCGGATCGGTGGCGTGCAGGGCCTCAGTCAGGGCGGCGACCGGCAGGGTTTGCAGCTTCGCCAGTCCGCCCGCGTCGTCGTTCAGTTTCAACGCCTTCAGATAGGCCTTTGCGCGTAAGGTGGCGTTGCCGGGGCCGGAGGCGGTGACCTGCTGGCCGCTCATGGTGGCGGCGCGGTGGAACAGCCCTTTTGCGGCGGGCGTCGCCATCATGGTGGCGATCTTGGCGCCGCCACCGGATTGTCCGAACACTAAAACGCAGTTCGGATCGCCGCCGAAGGCCGCGATATTGTCGCGCACCCATTCAAGCGCCAGATGTAAGTCCATCTGACCGACATTGCCGGAATATTGCAGGACGCCGGGCTGGCCATGGTTCGCCAGTTTTTCGAGCCGCGCGCCGTAGACATAGCCGAAGCTGTTGAGCCTGTGATTGACCGTGATCACCACCACATCGCCGCGCAGGGCGAGATTGGTGCCGTCATAGAGCGGATCGGAGCCGGAGCCGGAATTATAGGCGCCGCCGTGAATGTAGACCATCACCGGACGCTGTCTAGCCCGACTGGCTTCGGGCGTCCAGACATTGAGGAACAGGCAGTCCTCCGACTGCGCACAGGCGTCGGGCCTGCCGGACTGGGGGGCGGTGTTCCCGTAACGGTCGGCGGCGATGATGTCGCGCCAGGGTTCCGGCTTTATCGGCGGCTGAAAGCGCGCGCGGCCCGTATCCGCACCATAGCGCAGACCCAGAAAAGCGTTGACGCCGCCCTTGAACTGGCCCTGTACGCGGCCATAGGTGGTCGTCACGACAGGCGCAGCGGTCTGAGCGAGAGCGGGCGCGGCCACGACGCTCAAGGACGCCGACAGGCCGATCAGGGTTTGGCGACGGTTCATGGCCCTTCTCCTAGATTGGTGAATCGGCAAGCACGTCCGATAGCTTCGGGAAGGCCGCAGAGCAGTCGCGTGGCGCGGCGCTGCCTGTGCGTTCGTCGGTCACCGTCACATGCCGTTCCGACGACGGCGCAATCAGGTCGGCGAAGCTGACGGGGCCGGGCCCGAACACGACGTGCGTGGCCACGGGTTCGGGGCCGTCCTTGGGGTTATGATTGCCGACAACGAGCGGCGCATCGTCAAACACGACATTATCGAAGCGCACGCCCAGCGGCAGATCCTGCCCGTGCTCGATAAAGCCGCGCAGGACAATGCGTTGCTGGCCTTTGAACGCCGCGCTGCCGAGATCACGCACATTGCGCAGGGTGATATCGGCGAAGTCGGGGTAGGCGTTCCCCATTTTGTCGGCATAGGCGGTGTCCAGCACGATCGGATTGAGCTGGCCGCGCATACAGACATCCTCGAACACCACCTTGTCCACTCTGCCGCCGCGCGAGGCGTCCGACTTGATGCGCAGGCCGTTGTTCTGTGCGCTGTCCATCCCGTCCAACGACAGGTCATAGACATGGATGTCGTGATCGCCGGAATCCGTCTCCGAGCCGAGCGACATGCCATGGCCGTAATAGAAATGGTTGTGCGCGATCGTGGTCAGGCTGGCGGCGGGCGATCCGTGCGCCTTGATGGCGACATTGTCGTCGCCGGTCGAGATATAGCTGTAGGCTAAAAGCACATGGTCTGACTGGCCCGGATCGAAGCCGTCTGTGTTTTTGACGGTTTCGGGGGTGAAGCAGGTGGCAGGCGTCGTCTTGTCCGGCGTCGTGCCTTCCGGGCAGGCGTAAGCAGGCTTTGTATAGACGATCGAAGGCGACAGGATGCGGATGCCCCAGGCGGTAAAGCCGCTCAGGCCGTTAGAGACGATGTGAAAGTTCGGGCTGTTCTCGAAGGTGACGCCGTGCAGGGTGAAGTCCTTGCCGCCGTCGATCTGCAAAAGGCGAAAATTGTGCTGGGTCAAGCCCTGCTTGGTCTGCCAGGCGACGTCCCACCATGAGCGCTTGCCCGCATTGGGGCCCGATAGCAGCAGGGAGCCGCCGCGTCCGTCGATCTTGCCGCCGCCGACAATGCCGGCGTGATCAGCATTCTTCGTCCAGATCAGCGATGTGCAGGACTTTTTCTTTTCCTTATTGGCCGTGCCGCAATCGCCCGGACCATTGTCATAGTCCCTAGGGTCGCGCGAGGCGAACAGGGTCACGCGCGCGTCGATCCATAAGGTGACGCCGGTTTTGAGCTGAATCGGCGAGGTCAGAAAGGCGTCCTCGCCATGTGCGCCTGCGACCAGTTTGACTGCGCCGTCATGGCAGGCGTCGATGGCCGATTGCAGCCGCGCCCGATCGGGATGGGTGGTTTCGCCGTCGGCGTCCACGGCGTCGAGCGAGCCGTGATCCGAGGTCAGGGCGGCGGTCAGCGTGGCGCAGACATGGCTCGGCATGGCGGGCTCGCTGACCAGACCCCATTGGGTTTGCACCGGAGCGTCAGCAGCGTGGGCCGCGCCCGCCAGCAACACGGAGCCAGCGCAGGCGCATATCAACTTGATTTTGGTAACCGGTGTCATTCAGCTTTGTCCCTGCTCGCCCATGGAATTTTGCTTTGGATTTGGGGCGAATGTCCACCTTTGTGCGACCAGACCGCCGGGCTTGTCAATCCCGTGCAGACGAGAAAAGCGAAGCTGAACCTGTCGAGAACCAGCGGCTACGACCTACATACCGCGGTTGATCTGTTGAAGTTCCTGATAGGTGACCTTGCCGTCATCATTGGCGTCCGCTTCAAGATAGTTCAGCTTGCCAAAATTCATGAACTCGTTGCGGGTCACGATCCCGTCGCCATTGCCGTCCATGATGCGAAAGCGTTCCGTCTTACGCTCTTGCGCGCGCGACTGCATCATCGTCTGGCGCGAGGGATTTTGCGCGCCATAAGGCCCCGGCCCCAGATGCGCGGCCAGATAGGCCTGCAAGGTCAGGCCTTCGCCATTGGGAGACAAGGCTGAAAAAGTATCCGTCTGTAAGCTATTATACTCGTCGGTCGAGATGAACCCATCCCGGTCGCGGTCTTGATCGCGCAGGCGGCTTTGCGCGCCCAGATAAAGCGTATCGCGATCCTGGATCCGGTCGCGTTGCAGAAGGCCTGAGCCGGCGCTGTCGCCTGAACCCTGTTTTTGACCGAGTCCCATGCCCTGGCCAATTCCCTGGTTTTGGCCCTGGCTTTGGCCCTGGTTCTGGCCCTGGCCCGTATTTCCGCCGCCGCGTTGACCCTGGAACGGGTCCGATGCAGCGAATGCAAGCGCAGGCATCAGGCTTGCTGCGAGCGCCAGATGGAAAGCGAATGAGGTAAACCGCGTCTTCATAATCGTCTTGACCTGTCTGAGAATGAAACCGAGGAAAAATTAACACACCCTGACGCTTAGGCCTTGACGCGCGTCAAGTCTGCGCGGGGAAATGTTCGACGCAGGTTTCGCCGCTGCGGCCCATATAAACGGCGCGGCGGCCCAGCAGACTGACAACATAGGCGCAGCACCCGGCGGCGGCGATGCGTTCGCAGAAGGCGGCATAGTCGATGCGCTGCTGCTGGATGTCGATGATGGCCGCCTTGACGCCATCGGGCGAGAAGAGGTCGGCGACCGCGTGATGGCTCAGGCGGCTGGCGAAACTGCGCGAGCTTCCGTCTGGCAGGAAGAAGATGCGCTCGCAGCGGCGCAAATCGGCGGAATAGGATTCGACGCCCACCTCGGCCAGCCGTTTCAGCACCTCCGGAAACGTCATGCGGCCGGAATCTGAGCCTTCGACCGTGGCGGCCATGGCGTCGAGAACGGACGAGGGCAGGGGGTTGGACATAGGATGATCCTTTCGGGCATGGGGCTGCGATCCGCCGGAGATGACGGTCGTCGGGACAGGTTTGGGTTGAGACGTCTTAGTCGATCGGGACGCCGGACAGGCGTCGTCGTTCGACCACGCCGCGCAGGACGCGCTCGATGGCGGCGCGCTCGTCAGGGCTTAGATGGTCGAAAAATTCGGCGTCGTTCTGATCGGCCAGACACGCGAGTTCAGGAACCAGGGCGCGGCCTTCATCGGACAGGTTCAGAAGTTGCGAGCGGCCATCCTTGGGATTGTCGCGCCGCTCGATCAACCCTTTGGCCAGCAGACGGTCGGCCAATTTGGTAATCGCGCCGCGCGTCATGCCGATCTGCTCGGCGATGCGCACCGGAGCTGCGTCGTCCGTGTTGTAAAGTTCGCGAAGCACAACCCATTCGGCGACGGTGACGCCGCGCGCCTCCACCTTGCGCGCAAAGGCCTGCGACACATGGTTGGAGACATAGCGCAGCCAGTAGCCAAGATGCGCGCTGAGGTCGGAAACGGATTCGGGCATGAGGGCTCCATATGTTGACTAGGAAGCTAAATTAAGCTTGCTTCCTAGTCAACAAAATAAAGCGTCCCTTCTTCGGACTCAGATCTTCGCCGCAGTGTATTTCGGCGTCAGGAGGTGGATGATCACCGCTGCGACCAGATAGGTGAAGGCGGCGATGGCGAAGATCAGCGTGTAGGAATGCGTGGTCTGCAGGATCCAGCCGACGAACAGGCTCATCAGCATGCCGCCGACCGCGCCCGCCGAACCGCCAATGCCCAGAACCGAACCCACGGCCGCGCGCGGAAACAGGTCCGAGGGCAGGGTGTAGATGTTGCACGAAAACGCCTGGTGGCCTGCGCAGGCCAGACCGATCAGGAAGACGGCGGGCCACAGCTCATGCACGTCGTGGATGAACAGGATCGGCACGGCGCAGGCGGCAAAGACGAACAGGGCGGTTTTACGCGCCACATTCACCGAAACGCCGCGATGAATCAGGGTCGAAGACAGCCAGCCGCCGACGACTGAGCCGATGTCGGCCATCAGATAAATAACGATCAGAGGCAGACCGAACGAGGCGATGTCGAGGCCGTAATTCTTGTGCAGGAAGTCGGGCAGCCAGAACAGCCACAGCCACCAGATGGGGTCGATCATGAACTTGCCCAGCGCGTAGGTCCAGGTTTCCTTCACGGTCAGGAGTTTGAGCCAGCTCACCTTTTCGACGTTTTCGACAGCGGACTGGCCGCCTTCGATATAGGCCAGTTCTTCCGCCGACAAGCGCGGCTGATCGCTGGGGTGACGGTACATGATGAACCACGGAACCAGCCAGATCAGGCTGAGCGCGCCGGTGAACATGAAGGAGCCGCGCCAGCCCCAGTCGAGGCCATGGAAAACGTGGCCGAACAGGTGAAATTCGCCCAGAGCGATAAACGGCACGATGGCGGCGGCGATCATGACCCCGATCGAGGTGCCAGCGTTGAAGATGCCCGCCGCCAGGGCGCGCTCCTTTTGCGGAAACCACTCGGCGATGGCCTTCAGGCTGGACGGAAAGGCGCCGGATTCGCCAAGGCCCAGCGCAAACCGCGCCGCGCCGAACTCGACAACGCCGGAGACGAGGCCTGTCGCCATGTGCGCGACCACCCAGACGACATAGCCGATGGCGTAGCCGATGCGCACGCCCGCCACGTCGAGAAAGCGCCCGAACAGCATCTGGCCGACCGCATAGGCGGCCTGAAACCAGAACACCATGCCGGCATAGGTTTCCTCATTCCAGTGCAGTTCGGTTTCCAGATCGCCCTTGAACAGGCCCAGCATCTGGCGGTGCGTGTAGTTGATGGCCAGAGCCGCGAACAGGAGGGCGATAATGCCCCAGCGGTAACGGCCTTTGGTGGACCGCATGGCGGCGGCGGGTGTTTCCTGTGTCATCTATATTCCTGTGGCCTGTTTATATCTGTATCGGCGCTCTTCCCCGGAGGCGTCGCCTTTGTAAGTCGGAATGGACCATATGCCAAACCTGACACCGGTAGCAACTTTAAAATAGGTAAAACCTATTTGTTTGACTCCACAATGACACCGGTGACATATACGTTGTCAGATTGAAAATAAGCGGACAGGGAAAACCATGACATCCTCCTTCTCACTGCGCGCGCTGGTATGCGCCACAGCTCTGAGTCTGATAACAGGCTCGGTCGATGCTGCGGTCGTCGGTCATAATCCGCCAGCCCTATCGCTGACGCAGGCGCGCATTGCGGACCTGTCGGGCGATCAGGCTGCGCTGTGGTCGGCCTATCTGGCGCGCTCGCTCGCGCAGGAAGCCGCCGACAAGGCCGCCTTGGCGTCCGAAAGAAGGGGGCTGGCGCAGATCCCACCGCCTCCGGCAGAGGGCCACGGCGAGACCATGCCGCTGGACAGGCCGGACGCCTGGTATGCGACGAAAGAGGCGCGGCATATCGCCGACGTCATCGTCTCGTTCCAGACGCCGGCGGGCGGCTGGGGCAAGAACCAGCGCCGCGACGGCGAGCTGCGGCAAACGGGGCAGGCCTATGTCGCTGACAATATCTCCAAATTCCTTGCGCCCGATGATTATGATACGCCGCATGATCCGCAGTGGAACTATGTCGGCACGCTCGACAATAACGCCACCACCACCGAAATGCGCTTTCTGGCGAAGGTCGCCGCACAGGCGCCGGGGCCGGAGGGAGATGCCTACCGCGTCAGCTTCCTGAAGGGTGTGCAATACCTTTTGAACGCCCAGTACCCGAACGGCGGCTGGCCGCAGGTCTGGCCGCTGGAGGGCGGTTATCATGACGGGGTGACCTATAATGACAATGCTGTGGCGCTTGCGGCCATGGTGCTGAGCGCGGCGGCGACCGGACAGGATGATTACGCCTTTGTGCCGCAGGATGTGCGTAAGGCTGCTGCGGAGGCGGCGGCGCGCGCCGTTCAGGTTATTCTCGCCACCCAGGTCAAGGCGGATGGCGTCGCGACGATTTGGGCGCAGCAGTACGATCCGCTGACCCTGCAACCGGAATCGGCGCGTAATTTCGAGCCGCCTTCCATCGCCAGCGATGAAAGCTCAGATGTTTTGATGTTTCTGATGCAAACGCCCGATCCGTCCCCCGCCGTGGTCACGGCCGTGCGTGACGCCGTCGCGTGGCTGAAGGCGCATGAGCTGCGCGATGTAGCGTGGACGCGCACAGACAAGGGCCGCGACCTGATCCCATCGCCGGGCGCGGGGCCGATCTGGGCGCGCTACTATGATGTCGACACCGGCAAGCCGGTGTTCGGCGACCGTGACAAGAGCCTTTATGACAATGTGGACGATCTCTCCTATGAGCGTCGTAACGGCTACAACTGGTTTGACGTTTCGCCGCAGAAGGTGCTGGACGCCTATACGATTTGGACGAAGGCTCATCCTGCAAAATAGTTTAACGACCAGGCGACTTCAGCGGTGTCTTGGCGCTTAAGGGGTCGCGCATGCATCAAGGCGTGGCCGACGCCGCGACGGAAATCGTTGCGGTGAGCGTTTACTGAGCAAATCGGATTATTAAGGATCGTTCTGATGTTGAAGCGCCTGACTGTCTCCATGGTGATTCTGGGTTTCCTAACCCCGGCGGCGCAGGCCGCGCCGACTGATCAGGTGAAGGCGCGTCAGGCCTATTTCCACAGCATAGGACGGTCAATGAAGGGGCTGAATGATCAGTTGCGTTCATCCTCGCCGTCCAAGGCTGAGATCCTGAAATATACTGCGACGCTGAACTCTGAGGCGCCTAAGCTCGTCAGCTATTTCCCTGCCGGCACCGGGTTAGATGCCGGCTTAAAGACAGGCGCAAAGCCGGCCATCTGGCAAAAGCCTGCCGAATTCAAGGCCGACGCCGAAAATTTTGCGGCCGCCGCCAGTAAGCTTGACGCCGCTGCGCATGGCGATGACGCCGCCGCTTTGAAAGCGGCTTTTGCCGCTACCGGCAACACCTGCCGGACCTGTCACGAGGCGTTTCGTAAGGAAGATCACTGAGCATGCGGCCAGCCAGACCCGCGCCGGTCAAGGTCTGGGACCTGCCGACGCGTTTATTTCACTGGTCGCTGCTTGCGCTTGTGCTTCTGGCGTGGCGCACAGCTGAGACGCGTGACTTGTCAATCCACCGGATCGCCGGCTCCTGCGTCGCCGGCCTTTTGACCTTTCGTATCTGGTGGGGCTTTTTTGGTAGCTCCACGGCCAGATTCGGCAATTTCCTAAAAGGCCCAAGGACGGTCCTGTCCTACGCCAAAGGGCTTTTCACAAAGAAGCCGGAGGCGCTGCCTGGCCATAATCCTATGGGCGGATGGAGCGTCGCGGCGCTTATCGTCTGCCTCATCGCGCAGGTCGTCGCCGGACTTTTTTCGACAGATACGGACGGCCTGGATTCGGGGCCTTTCGCCAACTTAGTCAGCTATGATCAGGGACGGCTCGCCTCCCATATTCACGCCTTTGCGTTCGATGCGCTTGAAGCGCTTGTCTGTCTGCATCTGGCGGCGCTTGCCTTCTATCACGTCTACAAGCGGCAAAATCTGATCGGCGCTATGATTTCAGGACGGATGAGATCGCAGGAGGCGTCTTTCAGGCCTGGACATTGGGCTTCTCTTCTGTTTGGCGTCGCCCTGGGCGGCGTGGTCGCCATCGGTCTGATTTGGCTAAGCGGCGATTTTTCGGGACCGTCATTCTAGAACGCCGCCCTTATCAGCCGGCTTATCCCTTGCAACGCCGCGCCCGGCCTTTTTATGCGTCAGTCCGCAGGGGCCTGTCAGGCTTCACCCATTGTGAAGCCGGGGCAAGCTGAGCGCCCAGTTGGTAACCTCATGAGTTTTGAGCGATATCGGCATCCTCGTGCTCGAAAGCAGGGCGATAGACCTCGAAATCCTCCCGCGTAATGCTGAGCTTTTGCCCCATGCCGCGCCAGCTTTGCCGGATCGTCGTCGCCATGAGCTTCAAAATCTCGGCGGCATCAGAGGGCGCATTGCTCCAGCAGGGGCGCGACGCTGGCGGTCGCGACTGAAATCTCCGATATCGCGGTCTTCAGTTCCTGGTGGCGGTCTGGAGAGGGATTGACGTCAACAAGAGCCAAGAGTCGCCACTGGCTATTGCCGGCATAAAGAAAGCCATGGTTCCTCATGTGATCGTCTGTGCTCGACACTAGGATCATACCGGCGATGCGCTTAAAGAGTTCGAGCAAGATTTATACGCAGCTTGCCAGTTCGAATATGTACCCCGTATTCGAAGAACGCTGAAATAACGTCAAGCCGCGTATTTACCTCACCTGTTGTAATGACCCATTCGGTCAATCTTGCTTTTCACATAGGCGTCGCGGGCCGGAGATGACCTTGCATAGAGCCCGCTTCGCGCAGCGACCTCAACGCCATGCCGCCTCAGTCCCTCGATCTTCTGAGGATTGTTCGTCAGGAGCTCGACGCGCCTTATCCCGGCGGCGAGCAGCAAATGCGCAGCCGTCTCATAGCTGCGCGCGTCATCGGGCAGTCCAAGTCGTCTGTTTGCATCGACCGTATCTGCGCCCAGCTCCTGCAGCCGATAGGCGCGGATCTTGTTGATAAGGCCGATGCCCCTGCCTTCCTGGCGCAGGTACACAATAGCCCCCTGGCCGCGCGCGACAATGGCTTTGATCGCAAGCTCCAGCTGTTCGCCGCAGTCGCATTTACAACTGCCGAAGACGTCGCCGGTCAGACATTCAGAATGAATGCGGGTCAGAACTGGAACTGAATCGTCGATCTGGCCGTAGGTCAAGATGACGTCCTCGGCGCCGTCATCTGATGAAAAACCGGAAAGCCTGAATTCACCCCAGCGCGTGGGCAGGGCGCATGAGTGGAGGTTTTTTGAACCGGTTTCAGACAACGCGTTTTCGAAAAGGTTTAACATGTAAGCGTGCTCTCTTGCGACGGACGCACCTCGACATCAATGGCGTCGACAAACGCCTGAGCCCGCCTGTCCGCTTCGTCCTCGGACGATCCAGTGGCGATGACATAGCCAAGACGATCGGCATTGTCGAACGGCGTGCGCACCTCATCGCCGGAGCTTTTGAACATAACAATACGCATAATGTGTTCCGGCGTTGATCGCGGCATGCCGATGCGCTCTAGGACGCCATTACGCGAGGCGGTGATCCACCGGGTCGTTGCGAAGGCTTGCGCGGCGCAGACGGGCCTTTTGGACAGATCCCCGCGAAGATGCAGATCGATGAGGTCCATATAGACAGAGCGACCGAGCGCAAAGGACATCTGGTAGGGTATTTGCGCGCTCACCAGTCGAGGATTGATTTCGATCAGCTGTGGTCCCTTCGGCGTGATGATCATTTCAATATGTGCGGCGCCAAAATCAAAACCGGTTGCATCGAGCGCCAGATTTGCGAATTGGATCGCGGCGTCGATATCGACTCTCTGAGAGGGAAAGCAGCTTCCCTTGATGGCGAAGGCTGGCGGATCGAACATCTTTTTTTCGTTGACGCCCAGGCAGAGGCTGAGCTTCGAGTCGCGGAAAATGTCGCAACCGACAAGGTCGCCTTGCAGGTAGGGCTCCACAAGGAAGGAGCCGCCGGCGTGGATTCCCAGGCCGTAATCGGTGGGCGCATCAATAAGCAACGCAAGGCGCTCGCGCGCCGCCTGCACGTCTTCGTGGCCGCCGAGATAAAGAATATTTTGCGATCCGTAACCGTCGCTAGGCTTTACAATAGCGGGGAAGCCCACTTCACCCAGGGCGCGCTCAAGATCGTCCGGATGGCTGATCGCCTGAAAGTTTGGTTGCGCAAGCCCGGCCGCCGACAGGACCGCGCGGACACGCGCCTTGTCGCGATAAAGGCGCGCAGATCTCGGGTTCAAAAAGGCGACTCCAAGCGCCGCCGCTAAGTCCGCGGCCGCGACGATGCAGATATCGACCATGCATATGACGGCGTCAATCGGCGAGGCGACATGAAGGGGCTGCAGGATTTTAAGAAGCTCAGCGCGTTCGAAACTTGCCGCCTCAATCAGGTGAGCGGCTCTTGCGAGAAGGTCTTTGGCCGCCGAGTTAAGGCGCAGATAGTGTCCGATATCGGCGCTCAGGATACTGACCTTGTGACCCATGGCCAGCGCATCTTCCATGACGCCGAAATCATTGCCGCCCGGAAATTCGACGAACAGGATATGCGCCATGCCCTATGCCTGGTCTTGGAGCGTCTCCGCCAGACGCAGGCCCATGGCGTAGGCGCTTGAGCGCGGATTATGGCCATGACGGCGACGCGTGCGGGCCAGGTCCCTGAAACGCGCAAAGGTTCCGCCACGGGCGATATGATAGCTGCCGTGGATTTGACTGAGGTGATCATCAATATAGGCGCCGCCCGGATAGGGCGCATATGTGTCGCTGACATACTCCTCGACATTCCCGGCCATATCGAGCGCCCCGCAAGGCGCCGCGCCGGCGGGAAACGCTCCGACTGGCGTGCTCGCATAGACGCCGCTTTCAAGGCAGTTGGCCTTCTCGCCATCAAAGACGTCGCCCCAGGGGAAATCGGCTTGCGAACCACCGGAGGCGGCGAATTCCCATTCGGCCTCTGACGGCAGACGAAACAAGCGACCGGTCTTCTGCGACAGCCATTGGCAATAGGCCTTGGCGTCTTCAACCTCAATCGAGTAGACCGGATGATTGGAGCGCTCTATCGGATAACGGCGAAAGCTCCAGCTTGTCGGGATGCCTTTGTGGCCAGTAGCTTCAAGAAAAATACGGTATTCGAGGTTCGTGACGGGATATTTCCCGATTGCGTAGGGTTTGAGCGTAACGGCATGGCGCGGCGCTTCCTTCAGGATCCAGGCGGGATCGAGCCCCAGATCGTCGTAATCGGACATGACCTGGTCTAAGGTGCGCGGCTCCAGTCCGATGAAGGCGTCTGCGCCATCGATTTGTATCATGCTCGGAGACAGAGGCGAAAGGCGCGGATCGCCAATGAGGGCAAGAAGGTTACCGGCGGCGATGCGTTCGCTCATCGTTGCGGCGGGGTCTTCGCAGCTTTGGACGAGATGGGCGACGTCGCGAGATCTGAGGCTTTCGAAGGCTTTACTGTAGTCGTCGAGCAGACGGTCGCGCACATAATGCTCAGGAAGGCCCAGCCGTTCGCGATCTGACATCTTCGCGCACAGAATTTCGAGGAATTTGGGTTGGCGCCAGAGATTGAGGATGTCGTGGCTCATCGGCTCATCTCCATCTGAACGGCATGCGTCGCGGCTTGGGGTTCGCAGGCCTCTACGAAACGTGCGGCCACGGCGGCGATATGGTCTTCGAAGGCTGGCTCAAAAGCAAAGCCTTCCGCCGAGCGCCAATGATCGGCGTCGCTGACACAGATCTGCTCAGCGCGCACAAGGCCGCCGACATAGGCGAGCAGAAGGCGCGCCTGGCTGAGCGCAAGCAGCGCGCCGCTCCAGCCCGTCGTCGCGCCTGCGAGGAGAACAGGCTTACCCGCAAATGCGCCTGACCCGGAATAGCGCGGATCAATGCGTGGCGGCCTTGAAAGCCAGTCGACCGTATTTTTCAGATAGGCTGAAACCTGACCATTGTGCTCAGGCGTGATAAAAATCACGCCGCTTGCGGCGCAAAAACGCTCGTATAGCCGCTCAAGGCGCGTCTTCCATGGTTCATCTTGCTCAATATCCTGATCGTAAAGGGGAAGATCGACATCCTTGCGCGTCACGATCTCGGTCTCGCAGCGAGCGCCGATCAAGGCCTTTAGGGTGACGGCGAGCGCGTGCTGATGGGAGTCTTTGCGCAAGCTTGCGGGGAAGAGGAGGATCGTCATCAGGCCGCGTCCTTGCATTGCGTCAACGCGGCCTCTGGCGCGGTCCTGACCGGGATCGGGTAGATGGATCCATCATAACTCGCCGCTAGAAAGCCCTGTGCGACGCCGTCCCAGGAAAGGCTCGATATGCCCGATGCGCTTGGCCGGTAAAAGGCGGTGAAAGCGCGTTGCTGCAGGTCGAAGATCGCGACCGTTCCGCTATAGGCGCCGCTGGCGATGAGGCGGCCGTCCAGACTGGCGCAAAGCGTCTTCACTGATCTGTTGTGGGGCGTATCATAGACGCTCGTCTCCTCTGCAAACCAAAGCCGTAAGGTGCGGTCGCGGCCGACGCTGGCGAAACCCTGGCCTTTTATGTAGCAGCAGGCGTTGGCGATCTTATCGTGGGTGTGATCCAGGCTTCGGCTTGGGCGCAAGGTCAGGATATCGATGATGGTCGCCTTGCGGTTGGCGCAGAGCGAGAAGATCTCGCGCTCGGAGGCGGCGAGGCCTTTGACGGCGTTTTCGAAAACGCGCTGCGCGGCGACGAGACGACATTGGCCGTCGCCGACATCGAAAACCAAGACCTCACCTGTATAGGCGCCGACCGCCAGGTGGGGGCGGCCATGGCGTTCGAAGGCGCATGCGCAGTTAAGGGGGGAGTCGTGCTGATATAAGACCTCGCCGGAGCGCGCGTCGTAGAGTTGGCCAAGATGGCCGCCGCTGAACAGACGCTCTGCCGCGGTCTGCAAGAAGTTGCATAGGCTGCGCATATCGCAGATCGCCCGACCGTTCTCCAGCAAAACGCCTGCGTCGCCAATAGCGTAAACCTGGTCTGCGGCGACGCATACTGCATTGAGGCTCCGATCTGGCTCGACGCCCTCAAGGTTCCAGGTCTGATTCAGAAGATCGTAGCTTGCATAGGTTGACCCAAAGACGCCGACGCCCAGTTCATGCGTGCTTAGCATGCAGGCGGCGCGGGCCCAGACCATGGGGGGGAGAGGAGCGCGATCAACAAGCGTGAGCGCGGCGCTCGATGAAAGCGACCAGACCGCCAGGGCGCCGTCATATCCCAGACTCAGCAGGCGACGGCTTGGCTCATGCCAGACAATTTTCTTGACGCCCGCGGCATGCGCCATAATCGCGTTGGCGCCATCATCGCGTAAGATCACGATCTGCCCGTTGTCATCGCCTGCGATAATGTCTCCGGCTTGGGTCACGGCGATTGTATCTGTGCGGACACCCTGCAGATCATATCGACGGCGCTCAAGGCCAGTCGCCACGTCCCATACTCTGACCGTGCCGTCGACGCTCGATGACATCACCGTTGTTCCGTCCGAAGCCCAGTCGAGGGATATGATATTGCCTTCATGGCCTTCAAAGACGCCAAGGCAATTTCCTTTTACGTCAAATATGCGCACCTTTCGATCGAGGGCGCAGGTGGCGATCAGGCTGTCGTCGGGAGAAAATGCGGCCATATCAACGTCGTCCTCATGACCGAACAGGCAGCTGGTCAAGCGCAGGTCAGGGACGCTCCATATGCGCGCCGAGTAATCGCTGCTTGCGGTGACGATGAACTCGCCGCTGTGGCTGAAAGAACAGGCGTTGATGAGGTGGTCGTGCAGGCCGCGCGCCAGAGCCTTGCGCGTCAACCGGTCCCAAAGAATAAGTTGATTATCGTATCCAGCGGTGGCGACGTAGTCGCCATGTGAGGCTATGCCGGCGATCGGGCCTTGATGTTTCACGATGATGCGTCTTTCCAAGTGAATGACGGGAAGCCCGGAATGTCTGGGGACATTCCGGGCCAGGACTACGCTTTGGTGTCGAGCATCGAACCGATCATAGCGTCCAGAATTTGAGACTGCGGCTTGGCGACTGTGAGGTTTTGCATCGACAGTTGCGTATTGGCGGCAGGCTTGGTTTCCTGGCTCGGCGGGATAGGTTGCGACATCATCACCGATGAAGCGCGACTTGCGGAAATCGACATCCCCATTGGCTTCTCCTTGAATTTAGGTCTCCAAAGCCGCGAAGCCTGGGGCGGCCTGCGCAGCTTTAAAGACCAGAGCGGACGCAAACTGATGTGAACGCCCAACGCCGAAAAGGACGGCGTCGACTGCATGACACCGAAGCGTGGGCAGATCCGTAAGTTAAAGCGAAATAAATGCCTCGAACAGGCCAGATTTCGCATATATTTCGCTCTTGTCGTATTGGTTAAAAATACGTAAGCAAGCAATGTGTGAATAAAATTATAGAAAGAAATTAAAATATTACTATTCCGTAATTTTTATGACAATTTATCTCCCCGTTTTGGCCTTACGTCGGAACAGATACACGCTTCCGGCAGACCTTTTTCGATTATGGCGAACGCGCCGATGAGGCGGACATGATCGTTTTGTCCATGGCGCTGACACCGGTGTCACGAACCTGGGTCCGATACGTGCGCCGGATGCGACATGATAGATAGGACATAGTTGCATCGCGCCTGCAAGTCGACGCGGGCAAAAAAAACCGGTAGCAAAACGCGCCACAATTGTGGCGTTTTTGCCATAGCTTTGGTGTTCAGCGTAATTCAGATCGTTCCGCGTTGAGCGCAACCGTATGCAGGCTAAGGGTTATGTCAGCGTGTCCGGGTTGCGAGAACTTCACGGACGAGGTCTGACCCGCAATGATATCATGAATGCCGGTCGTAGCGCCTGACGTGATCAGTTGCCCCGCCTTCAAGGGACGCCCGCGCGCGGCCAGGTGTCCGGCCAGCCAGGCGATGGCTTTCAAAGGCCCGCCGGGCATGGTGAAAAGACCGCCCTCGCCAACGACTGCGCCATCAATCTCGGTGACCGCGCGCCATTCGGCGAGGGCGCTCTCCTGAAAATCAGCGATCGGCATGTCAGGCGTCAGCGTCAACAGCCTCGGCCCAAGGATCAGGCCGAAATTGTTGCCGAAGTCGGAGACAACGACTGTAGGGCCGAGCTTGTTAATGGTGGCCAAGGGCGATCCGGCCATTTCGATCCCGGCGAACAGACCGTCAACCAGGGTCAGCGCTTCGGCCTCGTTATATTCGGTTTTGGCCGGATCGGCGTCCTTGCCGACGCGGAAGACATATTCAGCTTCAACGGCGGCGAATCCGCCGGTAAAGATGGGGATTTCGATATTGTCGCCGCCATCCTTGTAAACGGTGTCGAACACCGGTCCGGCCAGCCGTTCTGTGCCGTGCAACGGTTGTTTGTCGGGGGCCAGGCGGCCAATTTTCCAGCCGATCACGGGTCGGTTCCACAGCCTGATCGCCTGTTCCTGGATCGCGTAGGACTCGCTCAGCTTTTCAGGAATCCGCCCCGGATAGTCGGGCAGGGCCTTGGCGGCTCGACGGGCGGCGACGAACAGTTCGGCGATGGATGGCATTGTTGTTCCTTTATATTCTTAATCCCTCGGCCAGCGCCATCATCAGCGCGGCCACGCCCTTTGGATCGTTGGGCGTGATCTTTTCCGAGAGATAGTAATCAAAGCTGCCGTCGCGATACGGCGTATTGCCGAGCCCCGCAACCCCGCAAACGCCGGTCAGGCGCTGCGGCGAGACAAAACGCGCACAGGCGGTTTGCAAAGCCTCAAGGCCGAGCAGGCCATGGGCCTTCGGCAACGCGCCCAGACGCGCCCCCTTCATCAGCGCGCAGGCGATCATCAGCGAGGCCGAGGCTTCTTCGTAATTGCCCTCGCGCCCCCCTTGATCGACGACCTGATGCCAAAGGCCCGCGTCGGAGCGCATCTCGGTCAGCGCCTCCGCTGTGTCGAGCAGCAGACCTGCGATCTCAGCGCGTCCCACGGGATCAAGCCCTTCGGAAAGTTCCAGCACATCGGCCAGGGCCATGATCCACCAGCCCATGGCGCGGCCCCAGACGCACGAAGAGCGGCCCGTGTCCGGATCGGCCCAGCGTTCTGTGCGGCTTTCGTCCCAGCCGTGACGGTAAAGGCCGGTGGCCGGGTCACGCAAAGCCTGGCCCACAAAGCGAAATTGTGCGACCGTATCTTCGAACAGATAGGGACGGTCGGTGACGCGGGCATATTGCGTCTGGAAGGGTTGGGCCATGTAGAGACCGTCCAGCCAGATTTGATGGGGATAGATGTTTTTATGCCAATAATTGCCGGATTTTGTCCGTGGATGGCTCAATAATTGCGAAAATTGCGCACCCATTGCGCCCAGGAAGCGATCCTCACCCGTTCGCCGCCACAAGGGCTCCAGAACACGCCCGGCCTGCACGCCGTCGATATTGAACTCAGACGGATCGAAGCTCGGAATGCGCCCATCCGGCGTGACGCGCGCGCCGACCTCGTTATAGACGAAATCGAGCAGCGCCTTATCCCCGATGGCGGCATAGAGCGCCAGCGCGCCGGTCCAGACGCAGCCGTCCTCATAGTTCCAGAAATCCCGATATGGCGTCCAGACGCGAATGTAGGATTCGATGAAGACGGGGACCTGCGCGCCGAAACGCGACAGCGCGGTCAATGCCTTGTCGCTCAAACTGAAAGCGCGCTTCACTGGTGCGGTTTTGACGCTGTCCGGCACCCTGGGCAGCACAATCATGACACGTTCTCCAGATGGATTTTGTCGCCCGCCTGACCTTCGATGTCGATATGACGCAGACGGACATGGCGGGCGTTGACGATGTAGATTCCGCGATGCCATTCCGGCGGGATCGAGGCGGCCATGTCGGGCGGTTCCGGTTTGGCGTCCGCGTCGAAGCGGGCATAGAGGCCGTCAATCTCGACGCCAATGATCGGCTGTTCGGGCAGGCCAAGCAGATAGACGACCGCATTGCGCACCTTGTCGCAGCGGATGTTGGTCAGTTTGAATCCGCCCAGCCATGGCGTCAGGTCGCTGACCGGCTGCGGGTCGCGCGAGCGGACATATTCGGTTTTGGCGTCGGCGTCGACATCGTAGAAGCTGTTGACGACGAAGGCCGTGCCGACCCCATCCATCTCGATATTGTCGAACCAGGCGCCCTTGACGATGGCGTCCTTGCCGCGCCCGCGCCGCGTCTTGACGCGCACGCCGCGATCCGTGCCGGTGAAACGGCAGTCGCGCACCACGACGCCATAAATACCCGCCGCCATTTCCGAGCCGAGCGTGACGCCGCCGTGGCCGTCCTGCATCCAGCAGTTCGAGATGCGTACGCTACGCGTCGGGCGTAAGTCTTTGCGGGCCATCTCGATCTTGCCGGACTTGATGGCGATGCAATCGTCGCCGACCGTAAAATGGATGCCCGCGCCCACGACATTTTCACAGCTTTCCGGGTCGAAGCCGTCAGTGTTCGGGCTGTTGGCCGGAGCGGTGATGTTCAGGCAGGCCGCCGTCACCGTCTGGCAATGCAGGGGGTGAAGGTTCCACGATGGCGAATTGGCCAGGGTGAAGCCTTCAAAGGTCAGGTTCTGACTGTCCACGGCGAAGATCAGGCGCGGTCGCCAGCTTCCGGCCTGTTGCGTCTTCGGATGCGCCCACCAGGTGTCGAAGCCCGACTGGCCGTCGATCAGCCCTTCGCCGAACACGGAAACGTCCGTGGCGCCGAGGATGTTGATCAGGGCGGCGTGGCAACCCTGCGGTCGGCCTTCCCATGAGCCTAACCACGCGGTTTCTTTGCCTTTTTCATCATAGAGCAGGCCGGGCAGGATGGGCCATTTTTCGATGTCGCGCAGGCCAAGCAGCTTCGCGCCCTTAGCGACCTCCAGACCCATCCGACTTTTCAGAAATAACGGCCCGGTCAGATATGACCTTTCCAGCCGGACAATAGCATCCGGCGGCGCAGCGGACAGGGCGGCCTGCAGCGCGTTTGTGTCGTCCGTGAGGCCGTCGCCCCTGGCGCCGAAATCTTCGGGCTTGAGGACGACGCTCAGGGGCCTTGTGCGCGCCGTGGTTTTCAAACGCTTGCCGCCGCTGCGGACCTCGATGCGGTATTCGGTTGCGCTGTTCAGGCCGCGCAGGGTGAAGACATTGCGCGGCGTGGTCAGGACGGACTGACCGTTGACCAGTATCTCGTGCGGCGCCGGGCTTTCAAAGCAGAATCCGTTGCTGATCTCGAAGATCAGCGATGTCGGCAGGGCGCAGATCAGGGTGAGGGAAGGGGTCATGATCTTCTCCTCGCCTGCGCAGCGGAGAAGGTGGCGGCGCGAAGGCGCCGACGGAGGGGGCCGCCGGCGGCGGGGGCGGCCCCCTCCGTCTCGACGCGCTGCGCTTGCTCGCCACCTCCCCCGCTGCGCAGGGGAGGATGAAACAGTCTTGCCTTCATCTTATCACGCGCTCCAGAATCGCATTGATGTCGTCATACATGCGTTGGCCTGCCTGTTGCTCGCTCAGAACGCCATAGCCCTGCATTTCGAGGATATCCTGAAAGCCGTCGCGCACGCGCGGATGTTCGAACCACGGGCTTTCGGTCAGGGTGATCGGCAGTTTGGCCATCTCGACCTCGCTATCGGCCTTGAGGCCGTCGATAGCGCCGTCGGCGGCCAGGGTTGCGCGACCGATCTTCGAATCGGGGATGCCGCGCACCAGACCCATAGCGCGCACGCCCGCCGGATCGTTCATCAGAAAGTTGAGTAAAAGCGCTGTTTCTTCAGGATATTGCGTGTCTTTGTTGATAGCGAACATCATAGAGGGGCGATAGAGAAGGCCTGCATCCGTTGCGCCCGGACGCATCGGATAGGGGGCCAGTTCAAGCTTTTCGCCAGGCGCGAGGGTGTCGGTATATTTGTCGATGGCCGAGTTCCACAGGTAGCAGCCGGCGAATTCGCCGTTGATCCACGGGCGCATCTCCTGCTGGGCGACATTGCCAAACGAGGCGCGATACTGTGCCGAGGGCAGGCCGTGATTTTTCGTCAGTTCGCCGTACAGCCACGCCATTTCGGTTATCTGATCCGGCGTGCAGTTCAGCCGCTTGTTGACGTCATCGACCAGAGGCTTGCCGGTCTCCTGCACGATGTAGGAGCGGCCCAGCGCGATAAAGTCCTGAAAGGTCGCGTCGATGGCGTAGTAGCGCTGGCCCAGCTTCTGCATCAGTTTCGGCCCGGCGCCGAGCAGGTCGTCCCAAGTCGCGGGGATGGCGAGGCCCGCCCGGTCCCAGGTCGTGCGGTTATAATAGAACAGGCGCGCCGCGTTCGACAGGGACAGGGCGTCCAGATGGCCATTGCGCACCCCCATGCTCAGGGTGCGCGGTTCGAACTGCGTCAGGTCGATAATGTGCGACAGGCGGTTCAGGTCGTAAAAGCCGGTTCCATCGCGCGAGAACAGAACCTGCCAGAACCAGTTGATCTGCATCAGGTCCGGCGCGGTGCGGCCCGCAATCTGGGTCGTCAGGCGCTCCAGGTGGCCGATAAAGCCGGTATATTCGCCGGTGACCTCGATATGCGGGTGGCGGTCCATGAACAGTTTGAGCGCCGAAAGCGTCGCCTTGTGCGCCGAGGAGCCGCCCCACCAGCTCATGCGCAAATGCACCTTTTTGCCGGTGGTCGCGCCTGGGCGCGCGGTGCAGGCCGTGACGCCGAGCGCGCCTATGCCTGTCAAAAGGTGACGGCGATTGAGGCTCATCCCTTCACCGCCCCGGAGGTCACGCCATCGACAAAATACTTCTGCGCCACGAAGAACAGGATCAGCGACGGCGCCAGCGCGATCGCGCTCATGGCCAGAATCTCGTTCCATGAGGTCGCTTCGGTCACGTCGATCGACATTTTCAGCGCCAGCGACACCGGATATTTGCCGACCGAGGACAGATAGATCAAGGGTTGAATAAAGTCGTTCATCGACCACATGAACTGGAACAGGGCGACCGAGATGATGGCGGGCAGGATGACCGGCGCGACCACAAGGGTGAGCACCTGAAACGAGTTGCAGCCGTCCATGACGGCGGCTTCCTCCATGTCGCGCGGCAGCGAGCGCATGAACTGGATGATCAGGAAGACGAAGAAGCCCTCGACCGCAAACGCCTGCGGCACATAGAGCGGCAGATAGGTGTCGAGCCAGCCGAACTGGCGGAACATCAGATATTGCGGCAGCAAGAGCACGCTTTTCGGCAGCAGCACCGTGGCCATCAGAAGGGCGAACCAGATTTTCCGGCCCGGAATCGCAAAGCGCGCAAAGCCGTAGGCAACGATGACCGAGGATATCACCGTGCAGATCACTTTCGGGATCACAATCTTCATTGTGTTCACAAGGTAGTGGGCGAAGGTGTATTCCGTCGAGGTCTTCCAGCCGTTCTTGAAGCCTTCCAGCGTCGGGTGATGCGGGATAAAGCCGACGGTGGAGAAGATTTCCGAATTGTTCTTGAACGCCGATCCGACCATCCACAGCAGTGGATAGAGCATCAGGAAGCCGACGCCGATCAGCGCGCCGTAACGCAGGATCAGGGAGAGTGTTGGCCAATATTTGCGCCAGTTGGCCATCCTCACTCCCCTTTACTTTCCGTCGCATAGAACACCCACTTGCTCTGCGACCAGAAGGCGAGGGCGGTGAAGACGGCGATGATGAGGAACAGAACCCAGGACAGGGCCGAGGCGTAGCCGAGCTGGAAATATTTGAACGCCTCCTCATAGATCATCAGCGGCAGCAGGTAGCTCGACTTCATCGGGCCGCCGCCGGTGATGATATAGGGGCCGTTGAACTCCTGAAACGCCTGCACGATCTGCATGATGAAGTTGAAGAAGATCACCGGCGTCAATAGCGGCAGGGTGATGGAGAAGAATTGCCGCAGGCGCGAGGCGCCGTCCAGATCGGCGGCCTCATAAAGGTCGGACGGAATGGCCTTCAGCCCGGCCAGAAACACCACCATGGCCGAGCCGAATTCCCACAAACGCAGCAGCACCAGCGAGAACATGGCGGTCGAAGGCTCGCCCAGCCAGTTGACGCCGCCCAAATGCAGGTGATGCAACAGTTGATTGATCAGCCCGTCGCCTGCGAACACGAAGCGCCAGACCACGGCCACCGCCACCGAGCCGCCGAGGATCGAGGGCAGGTAATAGACAGTGCGGAACAGGCCGATGGCGCGCAGACGGAAGTTGAGCAGCACCGCCATCAACAGCGCGAAGGCCAGTTTCAGCGGGACGGTCAGGAAGACGTAGAGAAAGGTGACGCTCAAGGATTGACGGAAGGTCGCGTCCTTGAACATGCCGGCGTAATTGTCGAGGCCGATAAAATGCGCGTCGGATAACTGGTCCTGTAAATGGGCGTCGGTCAGGCTTAAGGCTAGCGAGGCCAGGAAAGGGAAGGCGGTGAACAAGACAAAGCCGATGATGAAGGGCGAGATATAGAGGCCGCCAACGAGCCTGTTCTTATACATGCCCGGCCTCCGTAGCCTTGCCGAGCGCCTTGCCGTCCGCGCCGAACAGATGGGCGCGGCCTGGATCGAAGCTGAGGCGCACCCTGTCCTGCGGCGCGACCGCGTGGTCGCCGTCGAGGCGCACAATCAACTGTTGATTTTCAAAGTCGTCCGGCGTTACATAGGCGAAGGTCTCGCCGCCGAGGCGTTCGACCAGTAAGACCTTGCCCTTCAGGGCGAGTTCGCCGTCCTGCGCCGGGTGCAGATGTTCAGGGCGCAGGCCGAGGCTCAAATTTTCGCCCTGTGTCGCTGTCACGCCGCTGCGCGGCAGGTGGAAATCGCCTTGCGGCGTGGCGACGGTGACGCTGGCCCCATCGGCGCCTTTCAGCGTCGTCGGCAGAATGTTCATGCGCGGCGAGCCGATAAAACCCGCGACGAAGAGATTGGCCGGATTGCGGTAAAGATCGAGCGGCGCGCCGACCTGTTCGATGCGCCCGCCGTTCAGCACCACGATCTTGGAGGCCAGGGTCATGGCCTCGACCTGATCGTGGGTGACATAGATCGAGGTCGCGCCCAGGCTGGCGTGCAGGCGGGCGATCTCGACACGCATCTGGCCGCGTAAAGACGCATCGAGATTGGACAAAGGCTCGTCGAACAGAAAGACGTCCGGTTCGCGCACAATGGCGCGGCCTATGGCGACACGCTGGCGCTGGCCGCCCGACAGCGCCTTGGGCAAACGTTTCAGCAGCGGCGTCAGTTGCAGGATATCGGCGGCGCGGGCGACTTTCGACTTGATTTCGCTTTTTGGCAAGCCTTTGATTTTAAGTGCAAAACCGATATTGTCCTCAACCGTCATATGAGGATAGAGCGCATAGGACTGAAACACCATCGCTACGCCGCGTTTCGAGGGGTGCGCGTAGGTCACGTCCTTATCCGCAATGTGCAGGCTGCCCGTGGTCGGCGTGTCCAGTCCGGCGATCAGGCGCAAAAGCGTCGATTTCCCGCAGCCCGACGGGCCGACGAACACCACCAGTTCGCCCTTTTTGACGTCGAGGGAGACGCCCTTGATGACCTCATGGCCGCCAAAGCTTTTGGTCACGTCGCTGAGTCTGACACTGATCTCGGTCACGATTGTCCCTGTCGCCTGTTGTGGATCGGTTGGCGCCTGTTGTCGGCGTCTTGGTTTTGGGTGTAAAGGAAACCGGTGTCATTGACAAGAATGGTGTGGTGAAAAACATCGTGATCGTCACTTCGGCTTGCCGTCATGGCCGGATGGCTTTAAGCATTTGTACGATAAAAAAAATGAGGAGATGTCGGGATGAAGATGAAAGCGCGCGCCTGCGGGCTGGCCCTTGCAGGACTGTTGTTCGCCTTGCCGGGACTGGCTTCTGCGCAGACCTGGATTCCGAGCTGGTACGCGAGTCCTGCGCCGTCCGACAAGGCGGCGGAAACCGTGTCCGACCTCACCCTGCGCCAGATCGTGCATGTCAGCGCGGGCGGCGCGTCAGTGCGCATCCGACTCAGCAACGCCTATGGCAAGGCGCCGGTGACATTTGACGCCGCCGCTGTGGCGCTGCGGGCGGAAGGCGCTGCTGTTCAGGCCGGGACATCCCGGCCTCTGACCTTTTCCGGCAAGGCGTCGGTGACGATCCCGGCGGGGGCCTATGTGCTGTCCGATCCCGTCGCGCTGGATGTGGCGCAGGGCGCGGACCTGGCTGTTGATCTGCATGTTCCGGGGCCGGTGGCTCCTGATACGATCCACGTCATTCAGCGCGATGCGGTTTATGCGGCGCAGGGCAATGTGGTCGGGCAGGCGAGCGTGAGTGGGATAAAACCGCCTGCGGGCGGTTTATGGCTGTGGCTGGCCGAGGTCGAGGTCAGCGGCGGACCGGCGAAAAGCGCGGTTGTGGCGTTCGGCGATTCGATCACTGACGGTTTTCATCAGAAGCCAGACGCCAATACGGCCTGGCCGGATGTGCTGGCGCAGAGACTGGCGGCGGCGGGCGCGCCTATGGGCGTGATCAATGCCGGGATCAGCGGCAACCGCATGCTGCATGACGGGCAATGGCCGCCCTTCGGCGCGGCGGGGCTGGCGCGCTTCGACCGGGACGTGCTGGCGCAGCCGAACATCTCATCAGTGATCGTGCTGCTCGGCATCAACGATATCGGCCAGGTGACGAAGGGGGTGGCCGATCCTGACTATGTGTCGGCGGAGGCTTTGGAGGCCGGACTGACTCAGATGGCGATGCGCGCGCATGAGCGCGGGCTCAAGGCTTACGTCGCTACCCTGACGCCGTTCAAGCCGACGACGATCAAAAACTATTATGACGATGATAAGGAGGCGATCCGCGTCGCCGTCAATGGCTGGATACGCTCGCAAAAGGTGTTTGACGGCGTGGTCGATTTCGACAAGGCCATCGAAGACCCGGCGCATCCGGGCCAGATGCTGCCCGCCTTCGATTCCGGCGATCACCTGCACCCCGGGGCGGCGGGTGAGGCGGCGATGGCGCAGGCCGTGCCGATGGAGGGATTGCGTTAAATCTGATCTATATCGCGCGAACTGTGCAGAACGCGAACCAGTTCCACGCCGTCGCTCAGTGGCCGGTAATAGAGCATATAGGCGCCGACGGGCAGGCTGCGAATCTCTGCGTCAAGTTCAGGTCTGGCGCGACCGATCAGCGGTTGTTCGGATAGCGCGGTAGCCTTGTCGAACACATGATCCAGCCATGCATCGGCGGCGTTGAGGTTATCCTGAGCGATGTAGAACCAGATATCGTCGAGATCGCGCAGCGCCTGCGCCGAACGCAGAAGCCTAGCCACGATTCAGGCGCTCACGGCCGCGCCCCTTGATATCCTCAATATCAAGGGCTTCGGCATGCCCGCTATCCAGTCCAGCCCGAATGTCCTGTCGCAGGGCCTCGACCTTTGCAGCTTGCAGGCGGTCGCGTTCTTCCATCAGCCGTAGAGCGTCGCGGACGACCTCAGAGGCATTGTTATAAAGGCCGCCCGCGACCTTTTGGCGAACCATATCTTCAAGCTTCGGCGTCAGATTGACGTTGAGGGTCATGGAGAGTCTCCTGCCGCCAATTTAGGCGGCAGGAGACTTATTGTCAAACCTTGCCAATCCTTACCGCGCGTCCGGCTTCACATAGGCGGCGATGCTCGGGTCGGCCTTGATCCACAGATCGGCCACCATGCGGGCGAAATAGGGCTGACCCTTTGGGCCCATATGGGTGTAGTCGAAGCCCTGGGTCTTGCCCTGGCCCTGAGAGGCGTCGGTGAAGATGGCCGGAACCGAGGTGCCGCTGTCTTCGGTATCCAGCACGTTCTGCGGGATCGGCTGGCCCGCGAGGGTGTTGGCCTCGGTCAAACCCATCGCCTGAACGGCCTTCATGCTCTCGGCATTGAGGTCGAGCAAGGTGACGTGCTCGGTCTTCGCCACGGTGCGGGTGGCATTGGCCCACGGCACAAGATCCGGCTGCAACTGGCCATCGATGAATTTGCGCTGGGTGATCGGCGTGATCAGCACCGGGGTCGCGCCCGCCTTTTCGACGTCGCGCGCATAGTTGCGCATATTGACCGGGAATTCGGTCTCGATATTGGTGTGGCGTTCGGGCTTTGGCGAGCCGTCATTATGGCCGAACTGGATCAGCACATAAGTCTTGGCGAAGGTTTTGCCATCCGGTGCCTTCTTGTCGGCCAGTTGCGTCATGATCTGGTCCCACAGGCCCTCGACGCGATAGCTTTTTGACGAGCGCCCTCCGCGCGCGGCGTTGATGCAGGTGACCTGAGCGGTGAAATCCTTGCACAGCTCGCCGCCATAGCCGCTTTTGTTGGTCATGGTCGAATCTCCGACCAGAATGACGCGGATCGGGGCCAGAGAGACTTCATGTGGTGTTTGCGCTAAGGCGGGCGTGGCGGCCAAAGGGGCGACAAGCAGGGCGGCGGTGATCAAAAGCGATTTCATGGGCTTAAGCCTTTACCGGATCGAGACCGTGGCGCTGCATGAAGGCGAGCGCCTGCGGACCCCAGGGCAGCAACTGGTGATCCTTGCCGCGCAAAGGAAAGCCGTGGGTCGCGCCCTCATAGAGGTGCAGTTCGGACGGAACCTTCGCAGCGTTGAGCGCATCGAACATCAGCATGGCGTTCTGGTGCGGCACGACCGGGTCATTGGTGGTGGCGCAGACAAAGGTCGGCGGCGCATCAGCGGGCACATGCAGCTCGATCGAGGCGGCCTGACGCGCTTCCTCGCTTGGGTCGGGGCCGAGCGCGGCGTGCATGGATTGCTGGTGCGCATAGGGCTGCATCATGGTCACGACCGGATAGCACATGGAGGCCGTGGTCGGCTTGGCCGACAGTTGGTCGAGGGCGTCAATCGGCGCATAGACTGGCTTATCCCAGCGCGTCACGAGGAGGCCCGCGACATGGCCGCCCGCTGAAAAGCCCATGATCGCGACTCGGTTCGGATCGAAGCCGAGTTCTGTGCTGCGCGAGCGGATGATGCGCATGGCGCGCTGCGCGTCCTGCAGCGCGACCTCCGGCCCCGCCGCCCACGGATCGCCGGGCAGGCGGTAATCCATGGTGAAAACCGTATAGCCCTGATCGGCCAGCCAGGCGTCGATATCGCCGCCCGCCTTGGAGACCGCCACGCGGACATAGCCGCCGCCGGGGATCAACAGCACCGCGCCGCCATTCGGCTTTTTCGGCTTACGCAGCAGGAGCCACGGTTTGCGGACATGCAGGAAAGCCGTGTCGTTGGGATCGCCGCCCGGATGGCGCAGGATAACCTGTTCCGGCGTCGTGACCTTGTCGCCGCCCGGCGGATCGTTCGGCCAGATGTCCTGGATCGACAGGTCATTGGCCTTGGCGCGCGCCGCCATGGGTAAAGCGGCGACCGCGCCGAAGGCGGCGCTCAAGGTCAGGAAGGTGCGACGATCGACCATGGACAGGCTCCTTAATTGCCGAAGGGTTTGACGGCGGAATAGACCGCGCTGGGCGGGACGTGGAAGGCGGATTCGGGATCGGGATGGGCCGGATCGAAGGCCGGAACATCATCCAGCACCTGTTGGGCAATGGCCAGATGATCGTCGCGCAGGCCCTGCACGATGATCTTGGCCAGTTCATAGGCGCCGTAAGGGCTCTGGTGCGTCGCGTCGCGCTGCGTGCCGTCGGCATTGTGTTCGAACAGGGCCAGAGAACCTTGTTCACCCAGGGCTTCATAGAGCGTCTTGCTCTGGGCGTTGAGGTCGATCAGGGCCGCACCCGTCTCGGCGGCAGCTTCGCGCGCCAGTTGAGGGTATTCTTCTAAACTATTGTAAACTTGTCCATCTTTAAAAGTATGGCGGTTCATCGAGGTGACGATGACGGCCGTTGCGCCCTTGGCCTGCACCGCCTTGATCCAGGCGGTCAGCCCGGCCTTGTACTTGGCGGGGGCGTCGGGGTCGCGCTTCTTTTCCTTCATGTCATTATGACCGAACTGGGCGATGAAGACGTCGCCCGGCTTAATTTCGGACAGAATTTTGGCGAAGCGGTAGCGGTTGTTGGAATCGGAGACCGTTTCGCCCGACTCGGCGTGGTTGGCGATGGCCACGGTCGGCTTGAAGAAGCGCGGCAGCATCTGGCCCCAGGCCGCCCATGGTTCGCCCATCTGGTCGCAGACGGTGGAATCGCCCAGCAGGTAAAGCGTCGGCACCTCGACCGGCGTCACGTCGATGGCGCGAACTTCGGGATTGTCGCCGTCAAATTCCAGCGTGAGGCGGTTGTCCCAGTCGCGCGCCTCATCCACCGACTCGCGCGGGGCCTTGAGCCGCACCTGCCCGCCGGTGACGAGATCGGGCGTGCGGACATTGACGATGAAGGTCTTTGTCACCGCGCCGCCCGCAGGCGTGGCGACAGTTTCAAGCATCAGGCGCCGCAGCTCAGCCTTGACGGTTGTGGTCGAGGCCTGATCGCCGCCCAGCGTCACCGTGACCTTGTAATTGCCTTCCGGTGCGGCGAACGAGAAGAAGAAGGGCTTGCCGCCCGCGCTGTCAGCGGAGAGGGTTGGCGCATCGCCTTCAAAGCCGAAGCCCGTGCCGAAACCGTAAAGGTCTGCGCTGTTGACGGCGGTGTCGTCCTGCGACGGTTTGACGGCGCTGCCGAAGACGAAATGGCGATGCCAGTCCTGCGCCGCGACGGGCGTGGCGATGAGCGCGGAAGCGGCGGACAGCAGCAGGAAGGCGCGTAGCATGGGGATTCCGACCTGTGATTGATTTTGTATTTACGTGATTGTTTATGATCGTTAATAGGATTTAGCAAGCCATAAAGGGAGCCGGATGTGCGGAAAATGCAATATTATATCGCCGGAGCGCTGGCAGGCCTGCTGGCCGGCAGCGCGCACGCCGCCACCGTCCTACCCAAGCCCGATCCGATGGGCGCGCCGCCCTCGAACCTTTATGACTACGGCGTCATGGGGCCGCCCGCCTCGCCGGAGATTGTCGAAAGCGCCATGAAAGGCATCGACAAGCCGCTGCCGCCGGGGCCTTTTGCGCCGACCTGGGCCTCTATCGCCGATCATTATGTGCAGCCGCAATGGTTTTCCGACGCCAAGTTCGGCATTTTCATCCATTGGGGCGTCTATTCCGCCGCAGCGCACGGCAATGAATGGTACGAAAAGCATATGTATGCTGGCGAGGGCGCAAAGTGGCACGAGCAGCATTTCGGGCCGCAGGATAAAGTCGGTTACAAAGACCTGATCCCCTTGTTCACCGCCAAAAACTGGAACCCCGATCAGTGGGCCAGTTTGTTCAAGGCGGCGGGCGCGAAATATGTCATCCCGACCGCCGAGCACCACGACAATTTCGCCCTGTGGGACTCAAAAGTGACGCCGTTCAACGCGGTCAGGATGGGGCCGCACCGCGACCTGATCGGCGATCTCGAAAAGGCGGTGCATGCTGAGGGACTGAAATTCGGCGTCTCCAATCACGGCATTGAAAACTTCACCTTCGTCAACCCGGACCCGGATATCGACGCGAAGCTCAAAGCCGAAAAGGCCGATCTTTACGATCCGAAATGGGTGTATTTTTACCACGTTGCCGACCGCTCCAATGCGGCGATGGCGGCGTTTTTGAGCGACTGGGTCAATCGCAATCTGGAACTGATCGACAACTATCATCCCGACATTCTGTGGTGGGACAATGGCGTCAATTTGCGCGTGCTCGATCCGCTCAAGCGCTATGTCGCGGCTTACTTTTATGACCGCGCCGCCGAGACCGGCCAGAAGGTGACGCTTTCAACCAAATATATCGCCATGGCGCCCTCGAATGACGACACGCAGCAGATCGGCAGCGTGATCGACTTCGAGAAGGTGGGCAAGCGCTCGCCCGCAGGCATCCGCCTAGGCGGCTGGCAGGTCGATGACACAATTGGCAATCAATCGTGGGGTTATATTGACGGGCTGAGTGTGCGTCCAGCCTCCGTGATCGTGCCGCTGCTGATCGACACGGTCTCAAAAGGCGGCAATTACACGCTCAACATCTCGCCGCGCGCCGATGGGGTTATCCCGGACGACCAGCAGCAGACCCTGCTCGGCATCGGCAAGTGGCTCGACCGTAATGGCGAGGCCATCTATGCGACCCGTCCGTGGACGCAATTCGGCGAAGGCGACTGGCGCTTTACGCAGAAGGACGGCGTGGTCTATGCCATCGCCCTCAAATGGCCGGGCGACCCGGCGACAATTGCGGCCCTGGGCGATGCGGCGGGCAAGGTGACTTCGGTCGAGCTGATCGGTGGGTCTGAGGTCGCTTTCACGCAGGGGCCGGACGGGCTGCATCTTGAACTGCCGAAAAAGCCGGATGAGATCGCCTATGCGTTTCGCATCCGCATGGCGCCTTATCAAAGCCGCCGCCAGTGAGGATCGCATTCTTATGAGGCGCTGCCTAGTTTCGGTCAGGGGGGCTCACAAGGAGAAGCATCATGGTTGAAGCTACCCAGATCAAGGAACACGCCGAGGTCATCGGCGCCGATGGCGTGCACGTCGGCACGGTCGATCATATCGACGGGCGGCGCATCAAATTGACGAAGCGCGATTCCGGCGACGGCTCGCATAAGGGCCACCACCACTATATCGACCTCGGCCTGGTCGCCGACATCGAAGGCGACAAGGTGCGGCTGTCGGCCAATGCCGATGTCGCCGTCATGCTTGAGGAAGAAGGCAGCGGCGCCGAGCGCTAAAAATCCATAGGCGTCGGCGCATCGAGCCGCCGGTCCGGGATGGCGCGGCTGCCCATGGTGCGGAAGTCGCGCACCCGATCCAGGTGGAAGGCGGGCGCGCCCGCGGGGATGTTCAGGAAGGAGGCATCGAAGCCATCGACATCCTGCAACCAGAAGGCCGGGCGCGCATCGGGCGTCTTCATAGCGATCTCGATGTACGACAGCTCGATATTGCGCGCATGGCGGATAAAGGCCCCGGTGGCGGGCAGGTCGCCGAACATGTTGGGGTCGGGATATTTGTCCTCATTGGCGGGCGGATTGCGCGCGGCCATGGCGGCGTCGCCGCCGCCGGCTTGCGTGAAAAAGACGTTGCTGATCTTCACATCCTCGACCGGATAGCCTGCGACGCCCGCAATATTGATCGGCAGTTGCGAAACGCTGTCGCAGGTCACATTGTCGATCAGCACGCGTTTGAAACGGCCAACTGGCGCGCCCTTGGGGCCGCGCATCCGCCGTCCCAGCCGCAGGAAAAGCGGCGCTGAGAAGCAGTTTTTCATGGTGATGTTGCTGACGGCGATGTCTTCGAGTATCGCGCCGTCCTCCGTCTCCAGCGCCAGACCCCAGCACGAGTCGAACACACAGTTGGAAATGGCGATATTCCTGAAACCGCCGTTCGACTCTGTGCCGCACTTGATGCGCCCCAGCCGCCACGTATCACGGCTGGCCTCTAACGGCTTGAACGTCCCGTCCAGCACCGAGCCGACAACATAGCCGCCGCTGACCTGGCAGTTGCTGATGGTGACGTTTTCGGTGGCGCGGGCATAGCCGAGCGCGAAGGAGGATTTGGGCACAATGGCGTCGTCATAGGGCGAGTTCACCGTGCAGTTAGACACGCGCACATTTTTGCAGCAGTCGATGTCGAAGCCGTCGCGATTGGTGTCAACGAGGAGATTGTCGATGATCAGATTATCGACCCCGGTGGCCAAAAGCGCGAACCAGCCGCCTTGCAAGATTTTAAAATCGCGCAACTGCACATTGCGACAGTTCTTGAATGCAATCGCCTTGTTGCCGACGCCGGGCAGGTCGGCGCGCGGCAGGTCGGGATCGGGATGGCCGCGGCTTAAGCCCTTGCCCCAGATCAGGCCCTCGCCCAGAATGGCCATGTCGTGCTCGCCCTCGGCCCAGATCAGGCTGTTATGCCAGTGATTGTGGCCGTAATCCTGAAACGGCGCGATGGCCGGGTCCTGCGGCTCGGCGGCGTCATAGCCGCCGGTCGTCGTGCCCTCCAGCGGCACGGAGGCCGCCAGCAGGGTCGCGCCCTGATCGAGATAAAGCGTAACGCGGCTTTTCAGGCGAATCGAATAGCAGGCATAGGTTCCGGCGGGGACGAACACCGTGCCGCCGCCGCGTTTGACGGCTTCGTCTATGGCCGCGTTGATGGCGGGCGAGTCGATCGCGACGCCATCGCCTTTGGCGCCGAAATCGCGGATGTTGAAGGCGCCTGCGGCGAGCGGAGCGGCGCGAACGGAGGCGGGCAGGATCAGGCCCGCGGCGCTGGCGATCAGTAGGTGGCGGCGGCTGAACATGCTATGCCCTATTGCCCCAGCATATTGCCAACGCCGATGATCACGGTCGAGGCGATCAGAAGGCCGATGCCGAGCCAGACGGTCAGGCGCGTCTTCAGTGAGGTGCCCGCCCATTCTTTCAGCGCGAAGCCCCACAGGGTCGAGAACAGGATGATCGAGGCCATGTGCAGGGTCCAGGACGAGAAGCCGTATTTGCCCATCTGGCTTTCGCCCATGGTGTAGAAGAAGAACTGGAAGTACCATAGCGTGCCGCCAAAGGCCGCCAGCAGGTAGTTGAGCAGGAGAGGGGGCTTTTCGCCGGTCGGGGTCTTGCCGATCCATTCGGGCGCGGTGCGGTTCTTCAGGATCAGATAGCCGCTCCAGATGAAGTTGGTCGCAAAGCCGCCGATCAGCACGACGCACAGGACGGGCAGGCCGGTCCATAGCGGGCCGGTTCCGGCTTTGGCGCTCAAAGCCTTGATCGGCGCGCCCGCGTCCAGGCCGAAGGCGAAGCAGGACGACATAACGCCGCAGAACAGGGCGACCAGTATGCCGCGCGTCAGGTGAAACTCCTTAAGGCCCTCGCTCTTTTCGGGCGCCTCCTTCTCCTTGGCGTGACCCGCTGAGGCGACCACCACGATGGCGACCAGGACGATCAGGATGCCGAGCAGGGTGATCTTGCCCGATGCCGTGCCGAGCAGGGTCAGGAGCGTGCCGTGAAACAGGGGCGGACCGACCGTGCCGATGGCCGTGGTCAGGCCCAGCGCCACCGCCATGCCAAGCGAAAGTCCTAAGTACCGCATGGTCAGGCCGAAGGTCAGGCCGCCAAGGCCCCACAAGGCGCCCCAGATCACGCACCACATTAACACGTCGCGCGGCGCGGCGCTCAGTACGCCCAGCAGGTCGTGCGTCTGGATCGAGGCGAACAGCCACGGCGCGATAATCCAGGAAAACACGCCGCCGGTCAGCCAGAATATCTCCCACGACCACAGGCGGATGCGCTTATAGGGGACATAGAAGCTGGCCGAGGACAGACCGCCCAGCCAGTGGAAGAAGACGCCTAACAGAGGATTGGGGTTCATGATCGTTTCCTGTGGCCTTTTCCTGTTATATATTGATTATATGCGGTAAATTCTCTCGGCATTGGCGGCGAACATCGCCTCGCGTTCATCCTGGCTGAAGCCGGACGTGATCGCGTCATAGGCGTTCAGGGCGGCGGCGTAAGGGTTGAACAGCTTGTCGGTCGGAAAGTCCGAGGCGAACATGACGCGGTCCGTTCCGAAGCGGTCGATCACCTCAAGGACCAGAGGGCGGATGCTGTCCGCCGTCCAGCCGCGATCGTAAAAGCCCATGCCCGACACCTTGATGCTGATGTGCGGCAGGGTGGCCAGCAATTGCAGGCCGCTTTTCCAGCGCGCCAGCCCCTCGGCGCCTTCGGACGCGATCGGCATGCCCATATGGTTGATGATCACCGGCACATTCGGAAAGCGGCTGGCCAGACGATGGGCGGCGATCATCTGATTGGGATAGATTTGCAGGTCGAAGGACAGATGGTGCTTGCCGAGCAGCGCATAGCCGTTCGCCAGAGCTTCGTCCTCCAGCAGGTCGCGCGGCGTATAGGTGCGCGCCGGATCGGGGTGCCAGTTGAGAATGTGCCGGACGCCGCGCACATTGCGGTTCTGGGCGTGCTTGTCGAGCAGGGCCTCGACATCGGGACCGTTGAGCGCCGCGAAGGCGACGATGGCGTTGGGAAAGCCGCGCTCATAGGCCATGTTCTGCAGCCAGTGGGTTTCCTTCAGCGCGTCCTCGGGATGCGCGCCCGCATCAATATGGACGATCTTGGCGACCGGGAAACCTGCGGCGTCTCGAAAATAGTCCGACAGGCCATAGTCCTGCGCGATGGGCTCAACGCTGCCATTGGGGCCATCGGGTGAAAAAGGCGGCGTCAGCCACGGGTAACGGATATGGTCCAGCTTCCACAGGTGGACATGCGCATCGACAAACCGTTGGATCGCCATGTGTTTCCTCTCTGTCTGACGTTCTGCTGACGTCTTGAGACAAGACGGGCGGCGGGGTCATGCCTCGCCGCCCTTAATGTATTAGAAGGTTGTGCGCCCGCCCGACGTATCGAAGGTCGAGGCCGTGGTGAAGGAGCATTCCTCGGACGCCATGAAGGTCACCATGGCCGCCGATTCCTCGACGACGCCGAGGCGGCCCATCGGGATCTTGGAGCGCATGTAATCGACCTGCGACTGCGGCAGTTGCGCCAGGATCGGCGATTCAAACGTCGCCGGGGTCAGGGCGTTGACGATCACGCCCTTGGTCGCCAGCTCCTTGCCAAGCGACTTGGTCAGGCCGATCACGCCCGCCTTGGAGGCCGAATAGGCCGAGGCATTGGGATTGCCTTCCTTGCCCGCCACCGAGGCGACGTTGACGATGCGGCCATAACCGCCGTCCAGCATGAACGGGATGACCTCGCGGCAGCAGTAGAACAGGCCGTTCAGGTTGATGTTCATTACCTGAAGCCAGGACTCGACCGGGAACTCCCACACCGGGACGGTCGCCCCGGTAATGCCTGCCGAATTGATCAGGATGTCGATCCCGCCAAGGATTTCCGCCGACTGTTTCGCCGCCGCGGCGACCTGCGCCTGATCGGAGACGTCGAGCGCGACCACGCCTTTGGCGCCCGTCTCGGCTTTCGCCGCCTCCAGCGCTTCGGCGTTCAGATCCCACAGGACGACCTCGCCGCCTTCGGCATGGATGCGGGCGGCGGACGCCTTGCCCAGACCCGACGCGCCGCCGGTGACGATGGCCTTACGGCCCTTGAAACGATCAGCGTACATTATTCGATAATCTCCAGACCTTCGAGCGAGAACGGGACGACCTTGTGGCGTTGTTCGCCCAGGCCCTTGACGCCCAGATGCATCTCATCGCCCGCATTGAGATAGATCGGGTTCGGCTTCTTGCCCTCGCCGACGCCCGGCGGCGTGCCGGTGATGACGAGGTCGCCCGGTTGCAGGGTGACGAAGCGCGAAATGTAGGACAGGCACTGGGCGACGTTGAAGATCAGGGTCTTCGTATTGCCGGTCTGCATGCGCTGACCATTGACGTCGAGGAACATGTCGAGCACGTGCGGATCGCCCAGTTCGTCGGGCGTGACCAGCCACGGGCCGGTCGGACAGAAGGTGTCGCAGCCCTTGCCCTTGACCCACTGCGTGCCGCGCTCTTTCTGGAAAGCGCGTTCGGAAATGTCGTTGACCAGCACGTAACCGGCGACGTGATTCAGAGCATCCGCTTCATCGACATAGCGGCAGGTCTTGCCGATGATCAGGCCGAGTTCGACCTCCCAGTCCATCTTGGTCGCGTCGCGCGGCTTGATCACGTCGTCGTTCGGGCCGTTGAGCGCGGTGACAGCCTTGGTGAAATAGATCGGCTCCGTCGGCACGGGCAGGTTCGATTCGGCGGCGTGGTCGGCATAGTTGAGGCCGACCGCGATGATCTTGCCGATGCCATTCACAGGCACGCCATAGCGGGGGGCGCCTTCGACCACCGGCAGCTTCATCAGGTCGATGTCCTTGAGTTTGGCCAGTTGCGACAGGCGCACCGTGTCGGGCGTCAGGTCGGAGATAACGCCGGACAGGTCGCGGATGCGGCCTTCGGAATCGACGAGACCGGGCTTTTCCTGGCCCTTGGGGCCGTAGCGGCAGAGTTTCATAGGTTTGGTCCTTTCAAGGAAAAGATTGAACCACGGAAAGCACGGAAAACACGGACAGGAAGATCGTCGGCAGGTCATCCCTGTCTTTATGACCGTGTGAATGACGCGCGATGCGCGTCGCTTTACTCATGAACCTTGCCGACGAAGCGCAAATGAAGGCTGAGTTTCCGTGCTTTCCGTGTTTTCCGTGGTTCAAATCTTTTAGTGCGTGTAGGGGCGGTGGAGCTTCACCTCAGGGTTCAGTTCCACGCCAAAACCGGGCTTGTCCAGCTTATTGACGTTCAGGCGGCCATTTTCCGGCACCGGCTCGCCCAAAAGCTGCGGATGGAACATCGGCGCGACATGATCAGCCTTGGGCGCCATCATCAGGAATTCGGCGAACGGCGAATTGTGGCGCGTGATGACGAAGTGATAGCTGTAGACCGATGAGCCGTGCGGCACGACCATGACGCCGCGGCTATCGGCCATGGCCGAGATTTTCAGAAGCTCAGTCACGCCGCCGCACCAGCCGACATCGGGCTGGATCAGGTCGCAGCAGTCCATCTCCATCAGCATGCGAAAGCCCCAGCGGGTGGCTTCATGCTCGCCCGTGGTCACCAGCATCCCGGCGGGGACATTCATCTTGAGCTGCTGATAGCCCCAGTAGTCGTCGGGCGAAATCGCCTCCTCGATCCATTTCAGGCCGTATTCGGCGCAGGCATGGGCAAGACGGGTCGCGTAGTTGACGTCGAGCGCCATCCAGCAGTCCCACATCAGCCAGAAGTCGTCACCGCAACGCGAGCGCATATCGGCCAGCATCTCGACATTCTTGCGCAAGCCCTCATCGCCCTCAATGGGGCCGTGCAGCAGCGGCATCTTGCCGCCGATAAAGCCCATCTTTTTGGCGAGGTCCGGGCGCGCGCCGGTGGCGTAGAATTGCAGTTCGTCGCGCACAGCGCCACCCAGCATGTGATAGACAGGCTCGCCGCGCAGGCGGCCCATCAGATCCCATAGCGCCAGATCGACGCCGGAAATCGCGTTCACCACCAGACCCTTGCGGCCATAATATTGCGAGCCGAAATACATCTGGTCCCAGATCTTTTCGTACTCGAACGGCGAGCGGCCTTCGAGGAAGCGGGCGAAATGCTTTTCGACCAGATAGGCGGCTGGCTCGCCGCCCGTCGTCACCGCAAAGCCGACCGTGCCGTCATCGGCTTCGATTTCGACCACCAGCGTGCCCAGCACATTGATGCCAAACGATTTGCGGCTCTGGCGGTATTCAGGATAGCGGCCCATGGAGGTCGCGATGTGGTTGTCGATCCAGTGGCCTTCGCCCTGATCGTGATAGTCGGCCCCGCCGCCGCCTTCGCCGCCTTTAATAACGTGGGCGCGGACCTGCTTGATTTTGACAGGCGTAAAGGATTGGGTCGGCATGACGGTCAGAACTCATCGAAAGTGTGGGTTGATCTATGGTGAGCGATATTGATCAATCGTCAACTTGTCAATGGCGCAGACGCAGGTCGCGACGATTGTGAGCATGACGCGACGCATTTCGTCATGCTAGCGCTAACATGCCTGTGCGGCGTAGCGTGTGCGTAAGACGTGGGCAGGGAAATTCACCCTGCAATAAATGATCGTTTATGATTGAATTAATGATTGCCAATGACAAATACCGGGCATATAACCGCCACAGTCGTTGAATTTTCAGCGTATGATTTTCCGGTCGCATCAGACATTGCGCAGTTTGCGTCATAAACAATCGACGGAAAGGCTTGCGGGGGGAATCGAAGCGCGCGGCGCTTCGGCGGCCAATAAGATCGTGAGTAAAGACGTAGGGAAGAAGTATGCTCCTTGAGGGACAACGTGTTCTGATCACGGGCGCGTCGCGCGGCATCGGTCGCGCAACGGCGATTGAATGTGCGCGTCATGGCGCGGACGTTGCGGTCAATGTGTTCAAGGATTCAGAGGCGACGGCTACTCTCGTCAAGGAGATCGAGGCGCTGGGCCGCAAGATTGTGGTGTTCGACGCAGACGTCGCCGACCCGGAAAGCGCGCCCGCCTTTGTCGAGGCGGCGGTGTCAGGATTGGGCGGGGTCGATGTGTTGGTGTCGAACGCCGGCATCTGTCCGTTCCACAGCTTCCTCGACATGCCGCGCGCGACGCTACGCCGCACCATGGAGGTCAATCTGTTCGGCGCCTACTATATGTGTCAGGCGGCGGCCAATCAGATGGTCAAACAGGGAAGCGGTGGATCGCTGGTGGCGATCTCGTCGATCTCGGCCCTCGTCGGCGGAGAGATGCAGACCCACTACACCCCAACCAAGGCGGGCGTGCATTCTTTGATGCAGTCCACCGCCGTTGCGCTGGGCAGGTATGGCATACGCTGCAATTCGGTGCTGCCCGGCACGGTCGCCACCGATATCAACAAGGACGATCTGGCCGATCCCAAAAAACGCGAATATATGGAAGGTCGCATTCCGCTCGGTCGTCTGGGACGCCCGGAAGACATCGCCAAGGTGGTGGTCTTCTTAGCCTCGGATCTGGCCGGTTACGTCACCGGCGCGGCGGTGTTGGCCGATGGCGGCGCCTTCGCCAATTTCCAATAGGCTTGACCATGACTTTGCGGCGGTTTTTATAGCGCCATGATCATTTCCGCTCCCACAGATTACCGTAAGGCCGCCAAGGCCAAGCTGCCTCCGTTTTTGTTCCATTATCTTGACGGCGGCTCCGGCGCGGAGACGACGCTGGACGCCAACAGGGCGGACCTGAATAGCGTCATGCTGAAGCAGCGGGTGCTGAAAGGTTCGGAGCAGCTCGATCTCTCAACTTCGTTTTTCGGCGTGAAGCACGACCTGCCGATCTGTCTGGCGCCGGTTGGTCTGACCGGCATGTACGCCCGGCGCGGCGAGGTGCAGGCGGCCAGGGCGGCGGCTTCGCGCAACATCCCGTTCATTCAGTCGACCGTGAGCGTCTGCTCCTTGAAAGAGGTCGCCGATAAGTCGCCGAAACCGATCTGGTTTCAGCTTTACGTGCTGAAGGATCGCGGCTTCATGGCCGATGTGCTGCAAAGGGCTAAGGCTCTGGGCGCGGCGAGCCTGGTGTTCACCGTCGATATGCCGGTGCCGGGTTCGCGTTATCGCGATGCACATTCGGGCATGAGCGGGCCTAATGCGGGCTTGCGCCGCATCTGGCAGGCCGTGACTCATCCTGAGTGGGCGTGGGACGTCGGCCTGATGGGGCGTCCGCACGATCTTGGCAATATCTCGGCCTATCGCGGCGCGGCGACCGGCCTTGAGGACTATATCGGCTGGCTGGGCGCGAATTTCGATCCAGGCATTTCGTGGTCCGATCTGCAATGGATCCGCGACGCCTGGGACGGGCCGATGGTGATCAAGGGGATACTCGACCCGCAGGACGCCAGGGACGCCAAAGCTTTTGGCGCGGACGGGCTTGTGGTGTCCAATCACGGCGGGCGGCAACTGGACGGCGCCATGTCTTCGGCGCGCGCCTTATCCATGATTGCCGAGGCGGTAAAAGGCGAGATGACGATCTTCGCCGATGGCGGCGTGCGCACCGGTCTTGACGTCATGCGCATGCTGGCGCTGGGGGCGGACGGCGTGCTGATCGGGCGCGCCTTCGTCTATGCCCTGGCCGCGGCGGGCGAAGCCGGGGTGCGCAACCTCCTGGCCCTGTTGGAAAAGGATATGAAGACCGCCATGGTGCTGACCGGATGCAAGTCGATTGCCGATATCGGCCCTGAGATTCTGGCCCGATAATGCGCCTCGACGTGCGCGATTTTGGCGCGAAGGGCGATGGCGTCACGCTCGACATTGAAGCGATCCGCAAAGCCGTCGCGGCAGCCGACAAGGGCGATGTCGTCGTTTTTGATCAAGGACATTATCTTAGCTTTTCCATAGAGTTGAAAAGCCATCTTCATCTTATTTTTGAGGAAGGTTGCATACTGGAGGCCGCCGACCCCAAGCGGCATGGCGGCCACTACGACGCCGCCGAGGACAATCCGTTCGACCTCTATCAGGACTTCGGCCACAGCCATTGGCGCAACAGCCTGATCTATGGAATCGACCTAGAAGATGTGACCTTGGCCGGGCGGGGACGCATCGACGGGCGAGGTTTGACGCGTGAAGGGCCGGGGTCGCGCTGGAAGAAGAGAGCGGGCGAATTCCCGGAAAGCATGCGCGGCATGTCCGCTGAGGACATGGCCATCCTGTCGCCGCATGTGACTGAAATGGCAGGGCAGGGCAACAAGGCCATCGCCTTTTGCCGGTCGCGCGGGGTTACGATCCGCGATCTCACCATCGTCAATGGCGGACACTTCGCTGTGCTGGCCACCGGCGTGGACGACCTGCGGCTTGAGAATATCAATATTGACAGCAACCGCGACGGCATCGACATTGACGGCTGTCGCCGCGTGATCGTGCGCGGCTGTCGAGTCAATACGCCGAACGACGACGCCATCGTGTTGAAGTCAAGCTTTGCGCTGGGCGAGCGGAGGCCTTGCGAGGACGTGCTGATCGAGGATTGCGCGGTGTCGGGCTTCGACCTCGGTACGATGATCGACGGGACGCGCGGATGTACTCAGGTCTTTTCGCCGGATCGGGATCGCGTAACGGGGCGCATCAAAATCGGCACCGAATCGAGCGGCGATTTCCGGCGCATTAAAATCAACCGTTGCTTATTTGAGCGCTCGCGTGGACTGGCGCTGGAGACGGTGGACGGCGGGGTGATCGAGGATGTCGAGGCGACGAATCTCAGCTTGCGCGAGGTGACGACGGCGCCTCTGTTCCTGCGGTTGGGCGCGCGGCTGCGCGCGCCGGAAGGCGCGGTTCCCGGTGCGATCCGGCGCGTCGCGATCCGCGACATGACGGCGGAGGGCATCCTACCCGACTACAGCGCCTTGATCGTCGGCATGGAAGGCCATCCGATCGAGGACGTGACGCTGGAGCGGGTGCGCCTGGCCTATCGCGGCGGCGGCGCGGCGCTGGGTGCCTCACCGCCGGAAAAAGACGACGCCTATCCTGAGCCGTCCATGTTCGGCCCAACGCCAGCCTGGGGACTGTGGACGCGGCATGTGCGCGGTCTGACGCTGAAGGACGTGGCGCTGACGGCGGAGGCGTCCGACGCGCGCCCGCGGACCCTGTTTGAGGATACGACGCTTCACGAGAAGGGGGCGTAGTGCTAGACTGGCCGGAGACTTGAGGATTTCCGCCATGGCCGACGACGTTCAGTTCAACATCACACTGCCCGAAGACCTGGCGCGGCTGGTGCGCGACAAGATCAAATCGGGCGAATACGCTGATGTCAACGATGTCATCGTCGATGGTCTGCGCGGCTTGCAGGAGCAGAATCTGCCGCTGGAAGCGTGGCTACGTAAGGAGGTGGTTCCGGCGCTCGACGCATATCGGGCGAATCCGGGCGAGGTCTATACGGCCGATGAAGTGCGCGCGCGTCTGGCGGCGCGCCGTGCGGAGCGAGCGCGCACGGCGTGAGTCGCAGCGTCATTTACACGCCGGCGGCCCTGCGGCAACTCGATGCTCTAGAAGCATATATCGCCGAAAATGCTTCCTTGCAGACGGCGCAACGCTATGTCGCGGGCATCATCCGCTTTTGTGAATCGCTGACGCTCTTTCCGCAAAGAGGCGCTTTACGCGAAGATTTGGGGCCGCAGGTGCGTCTTGTCGGTTATCGTCGTCGCGTCGCCATCGTCACTCAGATCGACGGCGACAAACTGGTGATCGTCGGCGTCTTCCACGGCGGTCAGAACATAGAGGCGGCGTTCGGCGCGGATGATTAGAGCGTTTCCCCAAAAAGTGGTTCCACTTTTTGGATCAGGAAGAGCGAAAAAACAAAGACATAGAGCGCCGATCTGATGTTATCAGACCGGTGCTCTACCGCCCGCGTCCCCAAAGCTGCGCGTATGTCCAGCCGGTCAGGTCTTCGACCACCTTGCCGCTTTCCGGCGTGGCGGGTTCTGTCGCGCCATCGCGCAGGCGTTCGATCTCGGTCATCAGCACGTCGTGGGTTTTGGCGTTGAGGCGGAAACTCAACGAGACAAGAAAGCCGAGCAGCATGACGACGGCGGGCGCGACGCACAGGATCAGCACGATGGTGTGAACGGCGTGCGGCGTCTGGGTCGGGGCGCCGGAGACGAAACCGCCGGCCTCCATAGCCCAGCCGGTTCCCGCCAGGGCGAAGGCTTGGGTGAATTTGCGCACCAAAGTCATCACCCCGGCGAAAATGCCTTCGCGGCGCTGACCGGTCACGGCCTCATCGACGTCGGGCAGGTAATTATAGACGCTCCACGGCACGAAGTTCAGCGTGCCGCGTCCGAGTCCGGCCAACGCCACGGGGACGAACAACCAGAAGATCACCATCGGCCCGACCTTGCCGCTGAGCACGCCGCCGAAGACATTGTGTTCGATGCCGTGCAGGGCGGCGGGGAAACCGGCGGGCTGGATCAGGTAATAGATGTAGTAGAGGACGCAGGCGAGGATGAAGGAGGCGATGGCGGCGGCGTAGGCGCGCTGCGGCCCGGTGCGCATGACGACATTGATCGCGATCAGCACGGACAGGAGTTGCACCGCATACATGATCGTCCACATCTGCGAGATGATCTGGGTTGCGCCCAGCATGACGGTCAGCACGAAGATCGGGAAGGCGGCGTTGAACACGTCCTGAGAGATGTAGCCGCCGAGATAAATGCCGAGGTGCTGGCGGAAGGCGCGAATGCGCAGGGTCGAGAACAGGTCGCGGAACATATGGAACGGGATCATCAGGCCGCGCGCCAGGTTAAGCGGCTCCGGCTTGATCAGCTTTTCGCCGTCCGTATAGGGGCGCTCCCAGGTGAAGATGACCGCCAGGGTGATCAGGATGCTGCCCATCACGCCGAAGATCGCGCCGTTGATCAGGAAGGTGACGGCGGAATCCTTGCCAAGATGGTTGATGATCAGGGTCGGCAGATAGGAGGCGAAGATGGCGAAGGCCTGCGCCTGCAACATGCGCGCGCCCGCGAATTTCGCCTTCACCTTATAGTCCTTGCTCATCTCGGCGGGCAGTGTCTCCCACGGGATCAGCACGCAATTATAGACCAGCTCGAAGAAGATGTAGCTGGAGAGATAGTAGAGAAAGCTCTGGCCCTGCACCCACATCAGGGCGAACGAAGGCAGCAGCGGAATGGCGATCAAAAGAAAGATTTTACGCCTTCCGATGTGTCTGCCGACCCAGGTATGGCGCAGATTGTCGGAAATATAGCCGATCAAAGGGCAGGTGATGGCGTCGAAGATGCGCGGAATAGCCAGCAGGCCGCCCGCTTTCAGCGCGTCGATATGGCAGAAGGTGGTGTAGAAATAGATCAGCCAGCCGGAGGTGACGGCGGGCAGGCCCGCGCCGACCACGTCGCCCGAGCCCCAGGCCCAGTAGTTGATTGGCCCCGGCTTGCGTTCCGTCACATCCTTACCCATGATTTTTCTCTTTTTATACTGAAACCTAATTTACTTAGATGAACCGATACATGAATTCGCCCATGGCCAGCAGCGCCATGGCCTGCCCGAAGGGCATCGAGGTCAGCGGAATGTCCTTGTATTCCTGGATCGAATTGAACACCGGCGTGCCGAAGGACACCTGAGTCAGTTCGCCGTCGCTGGAAATGTGCTTTCGCACCGCCTTGGCGCCTGCAACGCCGACGGCTTCGTAATCCTTCGAGATATACCCCTTGCGTACGGCTTTCAGGATGCCGTAGGCGAAGCCCGCCGAGGCGGCGGCTTCTTCGTAGGCGGTTTCATCGTCGAGAATGGTGCGCCACAGGCCTGACGGGGCCTGCACCTTCGCCAAAGCCTTGACCTGCGCCTCCAGCGTGTCGATCAGGAAGGTGCGCAGGGCGTCGCCCTTTGGCAGGTCCAAGAGTTCGATAAATTCCGGGATCACGATGGTGACCCACGAATTGCCGCGGCCCCACAGGGCATTGGCGAAATTGTGCCGTCCGTCGAAGGTCCAGCCGTGGAACCACAGCCCGGTCTTGCGGTCGGCCAGGTATTTGATGTGGATCAGGAACTGGCGCTTGGCTTCTTCGACATAGTGCGGCCGGTTCAGCAAGAGGCCGATCTTGGCCAGCGGCAGAACCGACATCATCAGCGTGTCGTCCCACATCTGCTGATGGTTGACACTGTTATAGACGATGTGCTGGAAGCCGCCCTCTTCGGTGCGCGGCAGGTCGTTATAGACCCATTCGCCCCAGACATCGAGATAGGGCAGGAAGCGGCGGTCCTGCGTGCGCTCGAACAGATAGGCGAGCGTCAGGAAGGGCGCGACCGTGTTGATATTGCGCGACGGCATGCCCTCTTTGAAGCGGTCCTCGAACCACTGGGTCATGATCCGCCAGGCCTTGGGATCGCCGGTCATCTCCCAGTGCTTGTAGATGCCGTAGAGGCCGACCCCTTGCGTCCATTCAAAGCCGTGCCAGCCCTTGGTGTCGATCACGCGCCCGTCGTCGAGGCGCAACAGGAAGTCGCCGGTCTCGTCCCTGATGTTGATCAGATTGTCGATCAGGCTGTTGACCGCGTTTAAGTAATCTTCGCGGTCGGCGTCCAGCCCCGCCGTCTGATGGCGCAGCAGTTCGGGCAGGCGGTCGGAATGGGTCGGTTTCAGGATCTGGTTGGTCATAAGGCTTAGCGCTGGGTGCTTGAGGGGGAGGGAACAGGCTCGACGGGGACGCCGCCGCGGACATTATGCAGCACGACGAGCTTGACCGGTTCAAGCGCGTTCTGCGGCTGGCCATCCGTGGTGACGGCCAAGGTGACGGTGTTGTCGCCATTGGGGTTGAGGATACCCGGCGGCAGGACAAAGACGTGCTGCGGGCCGATATTGGCGGCGAAATTGCCCAGATGCCAGCCATTGACGAAGATCAGGGCGCGCGTCTTGTGCGATGACTGCGGCACATCAGGATCGCCGATTTGCAAGCCGAACTGAACATCCTGATCTTTCGGCATATCAAGCGGAACCTGCGCTCGCAGCCAGTAGGTTCCGGCGTTCGGCGGCGCATCGGTTGGCGCGGCGGCGGTCCAGCCTGTGTCGGATTTTTTGGCGGGCAGATACCAGCCCATGCGCTCGCCATAGAGGCCGCCATTGTTCATCGGGCCGCGCACCAGATCGGCGATATGCTCGCCGCCCTTATCGCCCTGAATTGTCCAGTCGATCGGCACGGCGAACGGCGCGTCTCCTTTGTGCGACAAGGAGAAGCTGATCAGGCCGCGCGCCTCTTTATGTTCATCATTGGCGCCGAGATCCCAGTTATGGGCCTCGTTGCGGACCATGACCGAGATTTCGTGCGCTCCCGGCGTCAGAGCCGACAGGTCGAAATGCGCGCGCGCCGTGCCCTTGGGACGCGGTACGCCGCCCGGAATCTCGTCCTGACCGATGAACTTGCCGTCGATCCAGATCTGCATCATGCCGGCTGCGCCGCCGCCATAGAAGGCGTCAGCCGAGTCAATCGTTGATTTTGTTGTCACGGTAAAGCGACCGCGATACCAGACATCGCCGTGATGGAAGCCGTACTGGCTCATATCCAGCACCGGCTGTCCCGCGGGCGGCTGCGTGGCGGGCAGGGCGTTGGAGGTGGCCAGGTCCGCCTTGCGCCAGTTGGAATCGTCGAAGTTCGGGTCGGCCTCGGGCGAGCCGGAACGGCGCTCCCAGCGGATCGTCATCAGGTCCGGCGGCGTAACCGGAGCCGGTCCCGGAACGGCGGCTGTCGTCAGGCCGCCCAGCGCATTCGCCTGCGCCGCCAGCGCCTGTCCGTTGAAGCTGACCGTCTTGACGCCCTGCGGCGCCCAGATGTCGATCTTTGCGTCTTTCGACGTGTCGCCGGTCAGGTTCAAGTTCGCGCCGTCAATGGCGGCGGTGCGGATCAGGGCGTCCGAGCGCTCCAGAACCGGCCCTTGCGGCGTGTCCTGCCGCCAGAACTGTTGCGCTGTCGCATCGTCGCCGATCAGCAGCAGCAAGGGCGGTTTATCCCCGCTTTCGATGCGGATTATGCTCAGGCCGGAATGGGTGTAATTCAGCTTCAGATCGTGGGTGCGGTTATCGAAATTAGCCGAAATTTGTCCCTGAATGACCGTAAATTTCGGTTTTTTGGCATATTTGAGGACCGTCTCGCCCGCTTCGCCCGCCCGCCCGTACAGAAGCGCGATGTCGCGGTCGCCCTGCTCAAAAAATGTCTGCGTGTCTGAGGTCGTATAGACGAGGTGCTGACGCGCCAGTGCGGTATTGGCGAGAAACAGCTTGCCGTCCTGACCGTTCAATTGCGTCCTGATATGATAGCTGCCGTCCTTCGTCGTCAGATCGAAACCGAACGCGTCGTCCGTCGTCGCATTGGACGGATCGTGGATGGCGAAGATCAGGTCGCCTTCACCGTTTGCGCCGACATCGTGATAGAGTTTGACCTTCGGATTGTCGCTTTGCAGCAATGGCCCCTTGTCGAGATCGGCCAGCAGGGGCGTGGCGGCCTGCACGAACTGGCCCAGTTGTTTGAAGGTCAGTTGCTTGTCGCGGATGCCGCGCGATTCAGAGATGCCGGAGCCGTAGTCATAGGAGGTATAGACGACGCTGGCCGGTTCCCAGCCCCATGAGGTGCCGCCGAACGCCATATAGACGCTGTGGATCGAAAGGCCGTTGATCAGGCTGGAGCCGAAATCGGTGCGCACATAGGCCGAGCCGATGCGCTTGGCGGTGCACTCATAGGTGCCGGGGCTGCCCCAGAAGTCGAACCAGCCGCCGCCGATCTCGGCGGCGAAGCCCGGCGTGTTCGGCGAGGACAGGGCGCCCGCCTTGACGATGCCGGTCTTCGGATCGGGCGTCGTATCGCCGTACATGCCCCAGTTGGGCACGCTGTTCGGCTTGCCGGGGTCGCGCGTGCCGGTGCAGCCGCCGCCCGGATAGCCGTCAAAGGCGTAGAGGTCGGTCGGTCCCGGCACCGCCCAGGGCGCGCTGGAATCCTTCGGAGTCCAGTTGGGCAGGCGGCTGGCCGAATTATGGAAGATCGGAACATTGATGCCGTCGGCATGCACCTTATCGGCCAGGTGCTGCATGTAGCGCTGGCGCGACGGCGAGGTGTCGCCCAGCTCGTTTTCGATCTGGAAGGCGATGACCTTGCCGCCGCCCGTCGTGATCTGGTGGCGCGCGACGATCGTGTCGATCTGGGTCTGCCACTCATCGACCGCTTTTAAGTATTCCGGGTCGTCAGTGCGCGCCATCGCCTTCTGCCGCGTCACCCAGCCGGGGAAGCCCCCCATGCTTAGTTCGGCGTTCACATAAGGGCCGGGGCGGATAATGACGTAGAGCCCTTCGTCCTCGGCCATCTGGATGGCGCGCTCGACATCGCGCACGCCGGAAAAGTCGTAATGGCCCTGTTCGGAGGACTGATAGCCCCAGTCGATATAGAGGGTCACGGCGTTATAGCCGGTCGCCTTCATCTTTTGCAGCACATCGCGCCACATGGAGGGCGAGGGCAGGCGGAAGGGCTGGAACTCGCCTGACCAGATCATCACCCGTTTGCCGCCGATCATCAAAGAATGGCGGTCCCAGGTGACGGCTTGCGGGGTTCCTGTTGGTTTGGTTGCGGCCTCGACCATCTCGGTCGGTTCGCGGATGACGGTAAAGTGGCGCACCGCGCCGGAGACGCCGCCCAGTTCCTGCTTCTTCGTCCAGGTGTTCAGCCCGTCGAAGCTGTCGGAATACCAGTAGGTCTTATCGCGATAGTCGTCGAAATAGAGACGCCAGCCGTCTTTACCATCCGCGCCCTTGATTGGCGCCAGGGCCGGACCTTCGATCCAGTCGCCCCAGCCCGCCCAGTCGCCGGTGCGGTCGATGGTCCACGGGCCGCTCAGGCTCGTCGCCCAGGCGCGCTCCAGCGTCTTGGTCGTCTCGTTCTTGGTGATCACCCAGTAGCGGTCGTCGATCTTGATCGGAAAGGTGTCGATATGGTTATTCCCGAGGCCCTGCATGGCGACGGGGGCGGAGAAATCCGTCAGGTCGGCATTGGCCTTGAGCAGATAAGCCGAGAACGGGCCTTTCGTGCCGCCGGTGGATAAGGAGACGACGACATAGGCGCTGCCGTCCGTGTCCTGGAACCATTCCGGCGCCCAGGTGTTGGTAAGGCCGGGCAGGTTCAGTTGCACGTCTTTGACATGCTGCCAGTGACGCAGGTCATGGCTTTTGGCGAGGCCGAAGCTGTGGCCGTTCCAACCGGTGGTATAGACGACATAATAGTCGCCGTCAGAGGCGCGGATGATCGACGGATCGCGCAGCAGGCCGCTCGGCGGCGTATAGGCTTCCTCGGCCAGCGAGGTGTAGGTCACGCCGTCATAGGAGGTGAAGATGGACAGCTTGTTTTC
>NZ_JBQCGA010000004.1:0-33215 GCF_051956075.1 Asticcacaulis sp.
TATGGCCAAGGAAAAATTCAACCGCACGAAGCCGCACTGCAACATCGGCACGATTGGTCACGTTGACCACGGTAAGACGACGCTGACGGCGGCGATCACGATCACGCTGGCGAAGACGGGCGGCGCGACCGCGAAGAACTACGCCGACATCGACGCCGCTCCTGAAGAAAAGGCGCGCGGCATCACCATCAACACGGCGCACGTCGAATATGAGACGCAGAACCGCCACTACGCCCACGTCGACTGCCCGGGCCACGCCGACTATGTGAAGAACATGATCACCGGCGCGGCGCAGATGGACGGCGCGATCCTGGTGGTTTCGGCCGCTGACGGCCCGATGCCGCAAACGCGCGAGCATATCCTGCTGGCCCGTCAGGTCGGCGTTCCGGCGCTGGTCGTGTTCATGAACAAGGTGGACATGGTCGACGACGAAGAACTGCTGGAACTGGTGGAAATGGAAGTGCGCGAGCTTCTGTCCTCGTACCAGTTCCCCGGCGACGATATCCCCATCGTCAAGGGCTCGGCCCTGGCCGCCGTCGAAGACCGCGACCCGGCCATCGGCCAGGACCGCGTTCTGGAGCTGATGACCGCCGTTGACACCTACATCCCGCAGCCGGAGCGTCCGGTTGACCTGCCGTTCCTGATGCCGGTCGAAGACGTGTTCTCGATCTCGGGCCGCGGCACGGTCGTCACGGGTCGCGTCGAGCGCGGCGTTGTGAAGGTGGGCGAAGAAGTCGAAATCGTCGGCATCCGTCCGGTTCAGAAGACGACCTGCACGGGCGTTGAAATGTTCCGCAAGCTGCTGGATCAGGGCGAAGCTGGCGACAACGTCGGCGTGCTGCTGCGCGGCACCAAGCGTGAAGACGTCGAGCGCGGTCAGGTTCTGTGCAAGCCGGGTTCGATCACCCCGCACACCAAGTTCCAGGCCGAAGCCTACATCCTGACCAAGGAAGAAGGCGGCCGCCATACGCCGTTCTTCACCAACTACCGCCCGCAATTTTACTTCCGCACCACGGACGTGACCGGCATCGTGCGCCTGAAGGAAGGCGTTGAGATGATCATGCCGGGCGACAATGCCGAGCTGGACGTCGAGCTGATCACCCCGATCGCCATGGAAGAAAAGCTCCGCTTCGCCATCCGCGAAGGCGGCCGCACCGTCGGCGCCGGCGTCGTCTCCAAGATCGTCGAGTAAGGGGGCAAGCCCCCTTAACCCATAACTCGCCTGAGTGAGCTATGGGTTTGCCGGAAACGGCGAAGATCAAAATGCAAAACCCCTGTCGGAACACCGGCAGGGGTTTTTGTATATTTGGTTGGGAAAGAAAGGGGGACCGCAGATTGACGCAGATGAACGCAGATTTTTACGGCGCTGGTCGATGCCTGAGCGATGAGGCGTTGAGCGCATCGAAAAGCATTCGTCTATCCGCGTCCGTGGGTAACGCTCGTCTTGCCGCAAACTCCGTAAAAATCTGCGTACATCTGCGTCAATCTGCGGTGAAATCCTTTGCTGACCTGTACAAACCACCGCGCGCGCGACATGGAGGGCTCTGGCTTCGCCAAGCTGATCTTTCGTGTCTAATCTACCGATGGCTCGGGCCGCACGGCCACTTGCTCTGAATCTTTAAGCAAAAATTCTACTTCAGGCGATTATACGTCAACCTGGAGCGTCAGCTTCCAATAATGCCTTGGGTTGCGCCTCGTGAGAGGCGCAACCTTAGTATGAAACACCTTCTTAACAATCTTTAAGTTAGGATGTACAGACCAGAAGGAGAGCATTATGGATAGTATTTCCTCCACCACAGCGACGGTGCAAAGCTCAACAGCCATTTCCAGCAATGATAGCGCCTGGAAAACGGATTCTGTTCAAAATGCTGTCGCTACTTTGAATGACGGTAGCGCAAGCGTTTCCGATCAGCTTGATGCCTTTAATCTGATTCAAAACCTAATTCTCGATCCCAAAAGTGGCGCCGGTGCGGCACGAAATGCGGTGATTGGTAATAAAGGGTTCAACGACTTTATAAATAAAATAAATAATGCTCAATTCAAATTGAACACGAATGGTAATTTGTCGAAGGCAGCAGCTAATTTCGATAATATGTCGCCAGATGAACAGAAGCTTGCGACATGGGGATCCAATCTTTCTACAAATGATTATAGCGATAATCTGAAATTACGCGCCCAATATAATCAAGTTATCGCCAATGTTCAAAAGAAATATAACGTCACTTCTCTGGACCAATTGACTGATAGTAAATTTGACGGTTTGAAAAGTCTGGCAACCACAAAGGGAGGGGCAGACTGGGTATCCAAAGCTCGTCAAGTCTTGTCCGACTTCGCCTCTTCTGGTTCGTCTTCCTCGACACCCAAAGATACCATCACTTTATCGCCGGAAGCCCAAAGTCAAACCACGCAAACAAATTTGCAGAATAATTCAGATGCGCTCGGCGGCAGCGACATCGCACTGCAACTTCTCAACAATACGTCGGCAACAACTGTTCAGGGCTCAACCCAAAAAGCAACACACGGCAATGCCTCTACCGGATCACAAAAGGTATTGAGTAAAACCTACGAACCGGGCGACGTCTTGAACCAGACAACATGAGAACTTGGCCCCAATAAAATCGGGGCGAAATATTTAGGGGCATACAGGCGACGAATCCTTGATTCAGGCGATCGTGCGTAACCTGGGCGCTGTGTGCTCGGGACGCTTATCTTTGCCGGTCCAGCTTTTTAAGCTGTTTCAGCGCCGTATCGGAATACTCAATCTTCCAGGCCAAGTTCGCGTCTCACGGACTCAGCGGTGTGAACCGTTTCTTCGCCTTTGCGCACGCGCTCCAGGGTCGAGGCGGCCAGATAATAGTCCTCAAGATCCTCAAGACCGCGCGCGACCAGTTCCCGTAAGTAATAGGCCTTGGTCCGTCCGGTTTGGGCGGCCAACTGGTTCAGCCGGTCTTCGGTGTCGCTATCAAGACGAATGGATGTAGCCATGGAACACGTCCTTTGAATACGTGTATTCACTGTATCACAAAATCCATCGCCGCCAAACCGGCCTTTACCACCTTTTGTTTTGACAAGCCCGACCGGACCGTGACCTCATAGCTCCGCTGGGTTTGGAGACGACTCTCATGCGCAAGCTTATCCTGTTCGCACTGATCGCCGTCGCCTGCGCCGGGTGCGCGCACGGCGGCTGGTATGGCGGCGGCGGCATTGGCGCTTTTATGGAGGCGCATCCATGATTCTGATCGGCCAGTACGATTCGCCGTTTGTGCGCCGCGTCGCCATCGCCATGACGCTGTACGGTTTCGCCTTCAAGCATCGCCCGTGGTCCACCTTCGGCGACGGCGACAAGATCGCGCGCCACAATCCGCTGCGCCGCGTGCCGACTCTGATCCTCAATGACGGGCGCGTGCTGATCGAAAGCGCCTATATTCTCGACTGGCTGGACGAGCAGGTCAGGGACGGGGAGGCCGAGGTCATGCCGCTGATCGCCGCATCGGGCGAGGCGCGCCAGCAGACCCTCTATTATACGGCGCTGGCCACCGGTTTCGCCGACAAGGTTGTGGCCCTGTTCTACGAAAAAGTCCTGCATGAGGTCCATTCACCGGTCTGGCTGGAGCGTTGCCAGACGCAGCTTGCCGCCGTCCTCGATCAGCTCGAAAGCCTCCGCGCCGCCGCCAAAAGCCGCTGGTTGCAGGGCGCGGACATGACCCACGCCGACATCGCCCTCGGCTGCGCCCTGCGTCACGCGCGTGAGGCGCATGGCGAGGCGATCGACTGGCGCAGATGGCCCGCCCTGTGCTTTCACAGCGCGCAATGCGAGGAGCTGGACGCCTTCAAGGCGATCCAGCAGCCCTTCATCGGCCCCAAAACCTGAATCCCGCATTAACCCTGTCGTTTAGCGCCATGGTCATCTGATCGTGCTAGGGTTGCGTCCATGACAGCTCATAGCGACATACAGGCCGCGCGTCCGACTCTCCGCGCCGAACTCTTGCGCCCGCAGGATTTAACGGCGGACGATGCGCGCCTGTGGCGCAGCTTTCTGGCGCAGCGCCCGGAACTGACCGGCCCCTATTTCGATATACGTTACGTGCAGGCGGCGGCTTCGTCCGTTCCTAATGCCGGGGTGGCGCGCTTTTGGGACGGCGAACGCATTGTCGGCTATTTCCCGTACCAGCTCCGCTCCGGCGCCTTGCAACCGTTCGGCGCGCCGCTCAGCGATTATCATGGCGTAATCGCCGCGCCCGGCTATGACACGCCATTCGGCGAACTGCTGGCGGCGACGGGCGCGCGCCGTCTGGAATTTCAGGGCTGGGTCGGGCCGATGTGCGACATGGCCCGCACCCTGCCGCTCCGCCGCCGTATCGCGGATACGAGCCTCGGCTTCGAGAACTGGTGGGCGACTCAGGACGCCGAACACCACAAGTTCTTTAAGAATATAGGCCGCTGCGAACGTAATGTCGAAAAGGATTTCGGCGGCTTTGCCTTCACCTGGGAGCGCGTGACGCCCGACGTGCTGGACTGGGTGCTGCGCCTGAAGCGCGACCAGTACGCCAAGACCGGTATGCACGATGTCTTCGACTGTGGCTGGACCTACGCCATGCTGTCGGCGTTGGCCGCGCTGGATGATCCGCATTACGGCCTGCGCGCGGGCGTGTTCCGCCATGACGGCCAGATCGTCGCCGCCGAGATTTCGCTGACCGACGGCGCGCATGTGCATCTGTGGTTTCCGGCCTACGATCCGGCCTATTATCGCTACAGCGTCGGCATCCTTTTGACCGTGGCGATTATCCGTCACTGCGCAGCAGCGGGTATAAAGAGTTTCGACTTCGGCACCGGCGGCGAGGATTACAAGTCGCCCCTGACCACGGACGGCGGCGGGTGTCTGGAAGGCAATCTCAAATACACGCCGCGTCTCGGCTCGCAAATGCTGGACATGACCGCGCGCGCCCTGCCGGTGGGCCGCCCGCGCTTCGAGCAGGCGCGCCTCAGTCTGAAGCGCCGCGTCAACCTGATCCGCGCCACCGAAACCGGCCTGGCCGGGTGGGGCAGGGCGGGTTTGAGCCTGATGCGCCGCGCCATGATGCGCCTGGCGCCGAAGCGTTCATAAGCGCTTTGATCACGCGCTTATTTTTTCCGGGATTCGCCGCATTCGGGGTTGACTAGCCTGAGTCCTTTGGGCATATAGCGCGCTCTGTTGGATCGGCTGTGGCGCGGTGACGCTGCCAAACGCGATCTGCAAGCCTACACCAGGTTCGCTGGCGGCCCTTTTTAAAGGGAAGATGCGGATTTGATAAATGGCCCACGCGGCGACAAACCGCGAGGGCTTTGTTTTTGCGGATTAAGCGTTCGTGATCCCGTCTCGGGAGATCGAAGCCGGTCTTTGAAATGGTTCACGGAACGCGTTAGTCGCAACCTAACAGGAATACGAGCGATATGGATCGTCAGAATATCCGCATCCGGCTCAAGGCCTTCGATCACCGCGTGCTGGACCATTCCACCCGCGAGATCGTCAATACGGCCAAGCGCACGGGCGCCACTGTCCGGGGGCCGATCCCCCTGCCCACGCTGATCGAGCGTTTCACCGTCAACCGCTCGCCGCACGTCGATAAGAAGTCGCGCGAGCAGTTTGAGATCCGCACGCACAAGCGTGTGCTCGACATCGTCGATCCGACCCCGCAAACCGTGGACGCGCTCATGAAGCTCGACCTGTCGGCTGGCGTGGACGTCGAGATCAAGATCTAAGGGGCGCTCATTATGCGTACAGGTTTGATCGCTAAAAAGCTGGGCATGACCCGCTTCTTCGACGCCGCCGGCCAGCACGTGCCGGTGACCGTGTTGTCGCTGGATGGCTGCCAGGTCGTCGCGCAACGCACGAAGGATAAGGACGGCTATGTCGCCCTGCAACTGGGCGCGGGCACGGCCAAGGCCAAGAACACCCCGAAGCCCGAGCGCGAACGTTTCGCCAAGGCTCAGGTTGAGCCCAAGGCCATCCTCGCTGAATTCCGCGTCTCCGAAGACGCCCTCATCGAAGTCGGCGCCGAATTTACGGCGGACCACTTCGTCGAAGGTCAACGCGTCGATATCCAGGGCGTGACCATCGGTAAGGGTTTCGCCGGCGCCATGAAGCGCTGGAACTTCGGCGGTCTGCGCGCCACGCACGGCGTCTCGGTTTCGCACCGTTCGCACGGCTCCACGGGTAACCGTCAGGATCCGGGCCGCACCTTCCCCGGCAAGAAGATGGCCGGTCACTACGGCGTCGAGACCGTCACCACCCTGAACCTTGAGATCGCCCGCATCGACGCGGAACGCGGCCTCGTGTTCATCCGTGGCGCGGTTCCGGGCGCGGAAGGCTCTTACGTCAAGATCCGCGACGCGGTGAAGAAGGCGGCTCCGGCTGGCCTGAAATTCCCTGGCGCCATCAAGTCCGCAGCTTCGGCTCCGGCTGCTGAGGAAGCTCCTGCGCAAGAGGGAGCTGAATAATCATGAAACTCGACGTCATTAAGCTCGACGCCTCCAAGGCCGGCTCGGTGGACGTGTCCGATCTCGTTTTCGGGATCGAAGACATCCGCACCGACATCCTGGCCCGCGTCGTCAACTGGCAGTTGGCCAAGCGCCGCGCCGGCACGCACAAGGTTCAGACCCGCAACGAGAATTCTCGCACGGGTAAGAAGATGTACAAGCAAAAGGGTTCGGGCGGCGCCCGTCACGGTTCGCGCCGCGCCCCGCAATTCGTCGGCGGCTCGCGCGCCTTCGGTCCGGTCGTGCGTTCGCACGCTTTCGACCTGCCGAAGAAGGTTCGCGCCCTCGGCCTGCGTCACGCCCTGTCGTCCAAGATCAAGGCCGGCTCGCTGATCGTGCTCGATCAGGCCGTGCTGGACGCGCCGAAGACCGCTTCGCTGAAGGCGACCTTCGCCAAGCTGGGCCTGAAGAACGCTCTGTTCATCGCTGGTCCGGAAGTGGACGCCAACTTCGCTCTCGCTTCGCGCAACATCCCCAATATCGACGTGCTGCCGACCGCTGGCCTGAATGTCTATGACATTCTGCGCCGCGACACGCTGGTGCTGACGAAGGCGGCGGTTGAGGCCATCGAAGCCCGCTTCAAGGTGGAGGCATAATCATGGCTGCTACCATTCGCAATTTCGACGTTCTGCTGTCGCCGCACATCACGGAAAAGTCCACCCTGCTCTCCGAGCAGAACAAGGTCGTTTTCAAGATCGCGCTCGACGCCACCAAGGACGAGGTCGCTTCGGCCGTTGAAGCCATCTACAACGTCAAGGTCACCAAGGTGAACACCATTGTCACCAAGGGCAAGACCAAGCGTTTCAAGGGCATCATGGGTCGTCGCAACGACGTCAAAAAAGCCATCGTGACCCTGGCCGAAGGCCAGTCGATCGACATCACGACCGGTCTGTAAGGAAGGATTGAACTCATGGCTTTGAAGCAATTCAACCCGACCTCGCCCGGCCGTCGCCAGCTCGTGCTGGTGGACCGTTCCGAGCTGCACAAGGGCCGCCCGGAAAAGTCGCTGGTCGAAGGTCTGACCAAGTCCGGCGGCCGTGGCGCCGGCGGCCGCGTCGCTGTCCGCTTCCGTGGCGGCGGCGCCAAGAAGCTGTACCGCATCATCGACTTCAAGCGCCGTAAGTGGGACGTTCCCGCGACCGTCGAGCGCCTGGAATACGATCCGAACCGTTCGGCGTTCATCGCGCTGATCACCTATGCCGACGGCGAAAAGGCCTACATCCTGGCCCCGCAACGCCTGAAGGCCGGTGACACGGTCATCGCCGCCGACAAGGTGGACGTGAAGCCGGGCAACGCCGCGCCGCTGCGCTCGCTGCCGATCGGCACAATCATCCACAATGTCGAGCTGAAGCCGGAAAAAGGCGGTCAGTTGGCCCGCTCCGCCGGCGCCTACGCCCAGCTCGTCGGTCGTGACGCCGGTTACGCTCAGATCCGTCTCGGTTCGGGCGAGCTGCGCATGGTTCTCGATAGCTGCATGGCCACGGTCGGCGCTGTCTCCAACCAGGACCACATGAACCAGAGCCTCGGCAAGGCCGGTCGCTCGCGTCACATGGGCTTCCGTCCGCACGTTCGCGGCGTGGCCATGAACCCGGTCGACCACCCGCATGGTGGTGGTGAAGGCAAGACCTCCGGCGGCCGTAACCCTGTGACCCCGTGGGGCGTTCCCACCAAGGGCCGCAAGACTCGCACCAATAAGGCGACGGACAAGTACATTATCCGTTCGCGTCACGTTAAGAAGGCTCGCTAATCATGGCTCGCTCCGTATGGAAAGGCCCCTTTGTGGACGGCCACCTTCTCAAGAAGGCGGAAGCTTCGCAGAATTCGGGCCGCAAAGAGGTTATCAAGACCTGGTCGCGCCGTTCGGTCATCATGCCGCAATTCGTCGGTCTGACCTTTGGCGTTTACAACGGTCAGAAGCACGTGCCGGTGCTGGTGTCGGAAGACATGGTCGGCATGAAGCTGGGTGAATTCTCGCCGACCCGCAACTTCCCCGGCCACGCCGCGGACAAGAAGGCGAAGAAGAGGTAATCATGTCGCAGACATCTAATCCGCGCCGTGTGAACGCCAACGAAGCCCGCGCCAAGCTGGTTTCGGTGCGCATCTCGCCGCAAAAGCTGAACCTGGTCGCCGCCTCGATCCGCGGCCTCAAGGTGCAGCGCGCGCTCAACGAACTGGAATTCTCGCGCAAGCGCATCGCCAAGGACGTCCGCAAGGCGCTCTATTCGGCGATCTCGAACGCCGAGAACAACCACAATCTCGACATCGACAATCTGGTCGTCGCCGAGGCCTATGTGGGCAAGGGCCTTGTGATGAAGCGCTTCGCTTCGCGCGCCCGTGGCCGTTCGTCGCGCATCATGAAACCCTTCTCCGAACTGACGATCGTGGTTCGTGAACTTGGCCAGGAGGCTGCATAATGGGTCAGAAAGCTAACCCCATCGGCCTGCGCCTGGGCGTGAACCGCACCTGGGATTCGCGCTGGTTCGCTCAGCGTCAGGACTACGCCAAGCTCCTGCATCAGGATCTGAAGATCCGCAAGGTGCTGAAGGAAAAGCTGGCTCAGGCCGGCGTGTCGCGCATCATCATCGAGCGTCCGCACAAGAAGTGCCGCGTCACCATCTACGCCGCCCGTCCGGGCGTCGTGATCGGCAAGAAGGGCGCTGACATCGACAAGCTGCGCAAGGACGTGGCGGCCCTGACCGAAGGCGAAGTGTTCCTGAACCTCGTCGAAGTCCGCAAGCCGGAAGTCGATGCGCAACTGGTCGCTGAGTCCATCGCTCAGCAGCTCGAACGCCGCGTGGCCTTCCGCCGCGCCATGAAGCGTTCGATCCAGTCGGCCATGCGCCTCGGCGCCAAGGGCATCCGCATGAACCTGTCGGGCCGTCTCGGCGGCGCGGAAATCGCCCGTATGGAATGGTACCGCGAAGGTCGCGTGCCGTTGCATACGCTGCGCGCCGACATCGATATGGGCTTCGCTGAAGCCCTGACCACCTACGGCATCATCGGCGTCAAGGTGTGGATCTTCAAGGGTGAAGTGCTTGAGCACGACCCGATGGCTCAGGATAAGCGCTGGGCTCAGGAAGCATCCGGCCCGTCGTCGAGCGATCGCCCCGAGCGTTCGGATCGCGGTCCCCGCGGCCCGCGCCGTGACCGTAATCAAAAGGAGGCCTAAGCCATGATGCTTCCTAAGCGTACTAAATACCGTAAGGCCTTCAAGGGCCGTATCCACGGTAACGCCAAGGGCGGCTATTCGCTGAACTTCGGTTCGTATGGTCTGAAGACCGTCGAGCCGGAGCGCATCACCGCCCGTCAGATCGAAGCCTGCCGTCGCGCCATCACCCGTCAGATGAAGCGTCAGGGCCGCGTCTGGATCCGCGTCTTCCCGGACCTGCCCGTCACGGGCAAGCCCGCCGAAGTCCGCATGGGTTCGGGCAAGGGCGCTGTCGATTACTGGGCCGCGCGCGTCGCTCCGGGTCGTATCCTGTTTGAAATCGACGGCGTGCCCGACGACATCGCGCGTGAAGCGCTGCGTCTGGGCGCCGCCAAGCTGCCGGTTCGCACCCGCGTCGTGACCCGTCTCGACGCCGGCGTCGCGGCCGCTGCGGAGTAAATGACATGAGCAGCAAGATCGAAGCCCTGCGCGGCCTCACCAGCGACCAGCTCCACGACGAGCTTCTGAAGCTCAAGAAAGAGCAGTTCAACCTGCGTTTTCAAAAGGCCACGGGTCAGATGGAAAAGACCCACCGCGTCAATGAAATCCGCAAGACCATCGCCCGCATCCGGACTCTGCTGACGGCCCAGAAGGCCGCCGCGAAGTCGGCTGCGTAACAAAGGAAGACCACCATGCCCAAGCGCATTCTCGAAGGTCTGGTCGTCTCCGACAAGGGCGACAAGACTGTCGTCGTGAAGGTGGAACGTACGATCCTGCACCCCGTCATGAAGAAGACGGTGCGGAAGTCGAAGCGTTACCATGCTCACGACGAAAGCAACACCTACAAGACCGGCGACAGCATCCGCATCATCGAATGCGCGCCGAAGTCGAAACTCAAGACGTGGGAAGTCCTCCCGCGCGAAACCGCCAGCTAAGGGAAGTTTGAACCATGATTCAGATGCAAACTAACCTGGAAGTGGCCGACAACTCCGGCGCGCGTCGGGTCATGTGCATCAAGGTGCTGGGCGGCTCGAAGCGCCGCTACGCCTCGGTGGGCGACCTGATCGTCGTGTCCGTGAAGGAAGCCATTCCGCGCGGTCGCGTGAAGAAGGGCGACGTGCTGCGCGCCATCGTCGTGCGCACGTCCAAGGACATTCAGCGCAAGGACGGCTCGGTGATCCGTTTCGACACCAACGCCGCCGTCATCGTCAACAAGTCGAGCGAGCCGATCGGCACGCGTATCTTCGGCCCGGTTCCGCGCGAGCTTCGCGCCAAGAACCACATGAAGATCATCTCGCTGGCTCCGGAGGTCATCTAATGGCTGCGAAGATCAAGAAGGGCGACCAGGTCGTCGTCCTGACCGGCAAGGACAAGGGCCGCAAGGGCGCCGTCCTGAAGGTTCTGCCGACGGAAGGCCGCGTGGTCGTTCAGGGCGTGAATGTGGTCCAGCGCCACACCCGCCCGAGCCAGGCCAACCCGCAGGGCGGCATCATCACCAAGGAAGCGACGATTCACGTTTCCAATGTTGCGCACGTCGATTCCAACGGCAAGCCGACCCGCGTCGGTTTCAAGGTTGAGGGCGACAAGAAGGTGCGTGTGGCCAAAACGACGGGAGACGTCATCAATGGCTGACACCAAGTACACGCCGCGCGCCAAGCAGGTCTATCTCGATAAGATCCGCGCCGCGATGAAGGAAGAGTTCGGTTACACGAACGAAATGCAGGTGCCCAAGCTCGACAAGATCGTCGTGAACATGGGCGTTGGCGAAGCGACCGCGGACTCCAAGAAGGTCCAGGCCGCGATCAAGGATCTGGCCGCCATCACCGGTCAGAAGCCGCTGCCGACCCGCGCCCGCAAGTCGATCGCCGGCTTCAAGCTGCGCGAAGGCATGGTTGTCGGCGCCAAGGTGACCCTGCGCAAGGATCGTATGTACGAATTCCTCGACCGCCTGATCACCATCGCCCTGCCGCGCGTGAAGGACTTCCGTGGCCTGAACGGCAATTCGTTCGACGGTCGCGGCAATTACGCAATGGGCCTCAAGGAGCACATCGTGTTCCCGGAGATCAATTACGACCAGATCGATCAGATGTGGGGCATGGACATTGTTGTCTGCACCACGGCGAAGAGCGACAAGGAAGCCAAGGCTCTCCTGAAGCACTTCCAGTTCCCGTTCGTTTCGTAAGGGCGGGGAGAGAGAACACATGGCAAAGAAATCCGCTGTTAACCGCAACGAGATGGTCAAGAAGCTGGTGGACAAGTTCGCCGCCAAGCGCGAGGCCCTCAAGGCGATCGCCAATGACGACAGCCTGCCGCTTGAGGAGCGCTTCGAAGCGCGCCTGAAGCTGGCCAAGCTGCCGCGCAACTCGGCGCCGACCCGCATCCGCAACCGTTGCGAAGTCACCGGTCGCCCGCGCGCCTATTATCGCAAGCTGCACATGAGCCGTATCGCTCTGCGCAAGCTTGGCAACGAAGGCCAGATCCCCGGTCTGACCAAGGCGAGCTGGTAAGAGGAGATTAGCATGTTCGTAAACGATCCCCTCAGCGATATGATCGCCCGCATCAAGAACGCTGCGCAACGCAGCCGTTCCAAGGTGCTGACCCCCGCTTCGAAGCTGCGCGCCCACGTCCTCGACGTCCTGCGCGACGAAGGCTACATCCGTGGCTATTCGGTCGTGGAGACGCCGGGCGAGTTCCCGCAGTTCGAAATCGAGCTGAAGTATTTCGACGGCCAGCCGGTCATCGCGGAAATCTCCCGCGTATCCAAGCCGGGCCGCCGCGTCTATTCGTCGATCAAAGATCTGAAGCCGGTTAAGAACGGCCTCGGCATCTCGATCCTGTCGACGCCCAAGGGCGTCATGTCTGACAACTCCGCCCGCGAAAACAACGTCGGCGGCGAGGTTCTCTGCCGCGTCTATTAATAGACAAAGCAGGGACCGCTTAAGGCAAGCAAGGTTTTACAATGTCTCGGATTGGTAAAAAAGCCATCGCAGTTCCGTCGGGCGTAAGCATTACGCTCAACGGTCAGGACATTACGGTCAAGGGCCCCAAGGGTCAGCTTGGCTGGACGGTCGTTGAAGAAATCGAAGTCAAGCAGGAAGGCGCCAATCTGAACGTCTCCCCGCGTGGCGAAACCCAGCGCCACCGCGCTATGTGGGGCCTGTCGCGCACCCTGATCGCCAATATGGTGAAGGGCGTGACCGACGGTTACGAGCAGAGCCTGGAGCTGGTCGGCGTCGGTTACCGCGCCGCGATGAAGGGCTCCAATTTGAGCCTGCAACTCGGCTTCTCGCACGATGTCGATATTGTTCCTCCGGCGGGCGTCAAGTTCGAGACCCCCAAGCAGACGGAAATCAAGATCAGCGGCATCGACAAGCAGCTTGTCGGCGAAACCGCCGCGAAGATCCGTAAGATTCGTCCGCCTGAACCCTATAAGGGCAAGGGCGTCAAATACGCCGGCGAAACCGTTCGCCGCAAGGAAGGCAAGAAGAAGTAAGCCATGGCCCTGTCTCCTCGTGAACAACTGGCTCGCCGCGCGCAACGCAATCGTACGCGCCTTCGCAAGCTCTCCAATGGTCGCCCGCGTCTGTCGGTCTTCCGTTCGGACAAGAACATCTACGCCCAGGTCATCGACGACGCCAATGGCGTGACGATCGCCGCTGCTTCGTCGCTGGAAGGCGGCAAGGGCAAGGCGGGCGCCGATCAGGCCGCCGCCACCGAAGTCGGCAAGCTGGTCGCCCAACGCGCGATTGAAAAAGGCGTCAAGGACGTCGTGTTCGATCGCGGCGGTTACATCTATCACGGTCGCGTCAAGGCGCTGGCGGAAGCCGCGCGTGAAGCCGGCCTTAACTTCTAAGGGAAATCGTCAATGGCTCGTCCCAGCGAAAATCGCAACGATCGCCGCGACCGCACCGAGGAACCTTCGGAGTTCGTCGAAAAGCTCGTCGCTATCAACCGCGTCGCCGCCACCGTCAAAGGTGGTCGTCGCTTCTCCTTCGCCGCTCTGATGGTCGTCGGCGACCAAAAGGGCCGCGTCGGCTACGGTCACGGTAAGGCGCGCGAAGTGCCTGAAGCCATCCGCAAGGCCACCGAAGAAGCCAAGAAGTCGATGATCCGCGTGCCGCTTCGCGAATCGCGCACCCTGCACCACGACGGCTATGGCCGTTGGGGCGCCGGTAAGGTCGCGATGCGCGCGGCCCCTCCGGGCACCGGCGTGATCGCGGGCGGCCCGATGCGCGCCGTTCTCGAAACCCTGGGCATTTCCGACGTTGTCGCCAAGTCGCTCGGCTCGTCGAACCCCTACAACATGGTGCGCGCCACCTTCGAAGCTCTGAAGGTGCAGTCTTCGCCCCGTCAGGTCGCTTCCAAGCGCGGCCTGAAGGTCGGCGATCTGCTCGGCCGCCGCAACGATGGCGCTTCGTCGCCGGAATCGCTGGAGGGCTAAGTCATGGCTGAAGCGAAAACCATCACCGTCAAGCAGACCGGCTCGCCGATCCGCCGCACCAAGGACCAGCGCGCCACGCTCGCCGGTCTTGGCCTCAACCGTCTGGGCCGCGTCTCCACGCTGAACGACACCCCGTCGGTGCGCGGCATGATCGCCAAGGTCGCCCACATGGTCGAAATCGTCGAGTAAGCCTCGACCTTTCGCAAGCGTTCAACGCCCGCACGCTATAGGCTTGCGGGCGTTTCGCTATTTATGAGTCCCGATTCCGTACCGAGTCGGGTTGTGCGCGCGGCCCATACCCTGTATGCAAGCCGCTCAAAATGAATCAAGCCGAGTAGGGCGTAAGCCCTGCGTTATTCCAAAGGAGCAGGCATATGACGAAGCTGAACGAAATCCGCGATAACGAAGGTTCGCACAAGGGCCGTATGCGCGTCGGCCGCGGCCCCGGTTCGGGCAAGGGCAAGACCTCCGGCCGCGGCGTCAAGGGCCAGAAGTCCCGCACCGGCGTCAGCCTGCTGGGCTTCGAAGGCGGCCAGATGCCGCTCTATATGCGTATGCCCAAGCGCGGCTTCAACAATCCGTTCGCGCTCAAGTTCGCCGAAGTCAATCTGTGGCGTCTGCAAGCCGCCGTTGACGCGGGCAAGCTCGACGCCGCCAAGCCGATCGACGGCGCGGCCCTGAAGGCCGCCGGCGTGATTCGCCGCGAACTGGACGGCGTGCGCCTGCTCGGCGAAGGCGAACTGAAGGCCAAGCTGGACCTGACCGTCTATTCCGCCACGGCGGGCGCGGCCAAGGCGGTGGAAGCCGCGGGCGGCAAGCTGACGCAAACCCGTCCGGTCAAGACCGAAGCGTAATCATCAATCCGGGGCGGTCCCAGCGATCGTCCCGGATTTGACCTTTCGGTTTATGTATCCCATATGGTTTGCGACCCTGTGACCTTGCGTCCGGTTTCATTTCCCGCAGGGACAGCATAATAGGAGCGCATCGCGCGCTCGCGTTTCGAGGATCGTCATGGCTTCAGCCGCCGAACAACTTGCCGCCAATCTGAATTTCGGCGCCTTCTCCAAGGCGACGGACCTGCACAAGCGCCTGCTCTTTACGCTCGGCGCGCTGATCGTCTATCGCCTCGGCACCTACATTCCGCTGCCGGGCATCGACATGCTCAAATTCGCGCAGGCCTTCTCGGATCAGTCGAAGGGCATCTTCGGCATGATGAACATGTTCTCCGGCGGCGCCGTGCAGCGCATGGCGGTGTTCGCGCTGAACCTGATGCCGTACATCTCGGCCTCGATCATCATCCAGTTGATGGGCTCGGTCTATGCGCCGTGGGAAAAGCTGCGCAAGGAAGGCGGCGAGGCGGGGCGCAAGCAGCTCAACCAGTACACCCGTTACCTGACCGTCATTCTGGGCCTGATCCAGTCGTTCGGCATCGCCGAAGCGATGCAGACCGGCGGCATGGCGCTCGATCCGGGGCCGTTCTTCGTCATCACCGCCATGGTCACCCTGACCGGCGGCACCCTGTTCCTGATGTGGCTGGGCGAGCAGATCACGGCGCGCGGCGTCGGCAACGGCTCATCCATGATCATCTTCGCGGGCATTGTGGCGGTTCTGCCCTCGACGCTCGGCAATCTGATGTCCATGTCATCGACCGGCGACATCAATCCGGCGGTCCTCGTCGGCATTCTGGCCATTCTGGTCGCCGCGGTCGTCTTCATCGTCTTCATGGAGCGCGCCCAGCGCCGCCTCCTGGTGCAGTATCCGAAGCGCCAGGTCGGCAACAAGATCATGGGCGGCGAATCGTCCTTCATGCCGCTCAAGGTGAATACGGCGGGCGTGATTCCGCCGATCTTCGCCTCGTCCCTGCTGCTGATGCCGACCTCGATCCTGACCTTTGTGGGCAAGGATCCGACCAAGATCCCGTCCTGGCTGGGCTGGCTGCCGAACCTGACGGCCATGCTGCAACACGGCCAGCCGGTGTTCATGGCGCTCTACGCCGTGATGATCATCTTCTTCTGCTTCCTCTACACGTCCCTGGTGTTCAACCCGGATGAGACGGCGGAAAACCTGCGCAAGTACGGCGGCTTCCTGCCCGGCATCCGCCCCGGCAAGCGCACCGCCGAATATCTCGATCACGTCCTGACCCGGATCACGGTCATCGGCGCGGGCTATATCACCATTGTCTGCCTGCTGCCGGAATTCCTGATCTCCAGCCTTGGCAACAGCTTCTATTTCGGCGGCACCTCGATCCTGATCGTCGTGACCGTGACGATGGACACGGTGGCTCAGATCCAGTCGCACCTCCTGGCGCACCAGTATGACGGCCTGATCCGCAAGTCGAAAATGAAGGGCGGCAAAGCCGCCGTCACGCGGGGAGGCGTGCGATGAATATTATTCTGTTCGGTCCGCCGGCGGCGGGCAAGGGGACGCAGGCCAAGCGCCTGGTCGAGACGCACAATATGGTGCAGCTCTCCACCGGCGACATGCTGCGCGCCGAAATCGCCTCCGCGTCCGAACTGGGTAAGACGGTCAAGGACATTCTGGCGTCGGGTCAGCTCGTCTCCGACGCGATCGTCATCGACCTGATCAAGGCCAATCTGCCGCGCGCTGAAGCGGCGGGCGGCGCCATTTTCGACGGCTTTCCGCGCACCGTGGCCCAGGCCGAGGCGCTGGACGCCCTGTTGCAGGGACGCGGCGCCAAGATCGACCGCGTCGTCCGTCTCAAGGTCGATGAGGCCGCTCTGATCAGCCGCATCGAAAAGCGCTTCGCAGATCAGGGCCGCGCCGACGACAATCCCGACACCTATAAGGAGCGTCTGGCGGTCTATAATGCCCAGACCGCACCGCTGCTGCCCTATTATGCGGCGCAGAACAAGCTGTTCGAGGTCGATGGCATGGGCGCGGTCGATGACGTCGCCGCCCGTATCGACGAGGCGCTGTCCGAAACGGCGTAACATCTATTGGCCGCGCGCCGGAAACGGTTGCGCGGCAAGGGCTTCGGCCCGCCTTCACCCCGGCTTTCGCGATCCAATCGGGTCGCGGCTGCCAAAGCAAAGTTAAAAAAGCGTGACCGAAGCGATTTGGCCTTGCTTTTTTTGAAACTAACCATTGACGGGAGCGAAATCCCTTCTATAAGGGGCAGCTTCCGCGAAATCGCGCGTATGGGGCTTCAGTCTTCGGACTGGAGGCGCATACGTGTCATCTTTCGTTTTAAGAGATGTGCGCCTGTCGGGCGCGCATTGCAGGAGACCTAGAACGTGGCCCGTATCGCAGGCGTCAACATTCCGACCAATAAGCGCGTGATCATCGCGCTTCAATATATTCACGGCATCGGCCCGAAGATCGCCGAAGAGATCGTCCAGAAGGTCGGCATCGAAGATGCGCGCCGCGTCAACCAGCTTTCGGACGCCGAAGTGCTGCAGATCCGCGAAACCATCGACCGCGACTACACGGTCGAGGGCGACCTGCGCCGTGAAGTCTCGATGAACATCAAGCGTCTGATGGACCTGGCCTGCTATCGCGGCCTGCGTCACCGCAAGGGCCTGCCGGTCCGCGGTCAGCGCACTCACACCAACGCCCGCACCCGCAAGGGTCCGGCGAAGCCGATCGCCGGTAAGAAGAAGTAAGGAATAGGCGCCGATGGCCAAGGAACCTTCCCGCGTTAAAAAACGCGAACGCAAGAACATTACGTCGGGCGTCGCTCACGTGAATGCGTCTTTCAACAACACCATGATCACCATCACGGACGCCCAGGGCAACGCCGTGTCGTGGTCGTCGGCTGGCATGATGGGCTTCAAGGGGTCGCGTAAGTCGACGCCTTACGCCGCCCAGGTCGCCGCCGAAGACGCCGGCAAGAAGGCGATCGAGCACGGCGACAAGACGCTGGAAGTCAGCGTCGCCGGTCCGGGTTCGGGCCGCGAGTCGGCTCTGCGCGCGCTGCAGGCGGTCGGTTTCACCATCACGACCATCCGTGACGTGACCCCGATCCCGCACAATGGCTGCCGTCCGCCCAAGCGTCGTCGCGTTTAAGAAATTTTTCCCGAAATTATCAGTCGCTCCGCTGTTCATGCGGGGCGACCTTTCCTGTCTTGAGGGACGTAAATGATCGAAAGAAACTGGCAACAGCTTATTCGTCCTGAGAAGCCACAAGTCGAAGCGGGTTCCGATGCTTCGCGCAAGATGCGTCTTGTCGCGGAGCCTCTGGAGCGCGGTTTCGGCGTGACCCTCGGTAACGCGCTGCGTCGCGTGCTCCTCTCCTCGCTGCAAGGCGCCGCCGTCACCTCGGTTCAGATCGACGGCGTGGTGCATGAATTCTCCTCCATCGAAGGCGTCCGCGAAGACGTCGTCGACATCATCCTCAACATCAAGCAACTGGCGTTGCGCATGCACGCCGAAGGCCCCAAGCGCATGGTGCTGCGCGCCTCCGGCGCCGGTCCGGTGACCGCGGGCCAGATCGACGTCCCCGCCGACATCGAAGTGCTGAACCCCGACCATGTCATCTGCACCCTCGACGAGGGCGGCAGCGTGCGCATGGAGTTCACCGTGCAGAACGGCAAGGGCTATGTCCCCGCCGACCGCCTGCGACCGGAAGACGCCCCGATCGGCCTGATCGCCGTCGACGCGCTCTATTCGCCGGTCAAGAAGGTCGCCTACCGCGTCGAACCGACCCGTCAGGGCCAGTCGCTCGATTACGACAAGCTGGTGCTGGACGTCGAAACCAACGCCGCCGTCACCCCGGTGGACGCCGTCGCCTTCGCCGCCCGCATCCTGCAAGACCAGTTGCAAATCTTCATCACCTTTGAAGAGCCTAAGGCGCCGGTCGTCGAGGAAGGCAAGCCTGAGCTGCCGTTCAACCCGGCCCTGCTCAAGAAGGTGGACGAACTGGAGCTTTCCGTCCGTTCGGCCAACTGCCTGAAGAACGACAACATCGTCTATATCGGCGATCTGATCCTGAAGACCGAGAGCGAAATGCTGCGCACGCCGAACTTCGGCCGCAAGTCGCTCAACGAAATCAAGGAAGTCCTGGCCTCGATGAACCTGTCGCTCGGCATGGATGTGCCGAACTGGCCGCCGGAAAACGTCGAAGAACTGGCCAAGAAGTTCGAAGACCAGATCTGACGACCTCACTTAAAAGTCCCTCGGCTATCGCCTCAGTGTACTTTTAAGTGTATGAAGATCGAGAAGCCCGGAAGCGAAGTGAATTCGCTTCCGGGCTTCCCTTTTTATAGAAGAGGATTTTCGGGTTGATCCCCCCTTATCCTCCCCTGCGCAGCGGGGGAGGGGGACCACATTGTGCTCAAGGAGCGAAGCGTTAGCACGCTTCTATGGGTGGTGGAGGGGGCAACTTTAGAATTCGCCTTCAAACTTACCGGGAAAGACCAAAACCTTGTCTCGGTAACTTCCGCTTCTTTTGCGAAGCGGACGTTCGGAGCGGGCAGGGATCGTCGGTCCCTTCACCTTCGCCTCCGGGCTCGTTTTTGGGGCCGCGCTTGAGCCTGCCAGTATTCAAGACTGGAGCGCCACGCGGTCTTATGGAGATTGACACATGCGTCACGGTTCCGGTTACCGCAAGCTCGGCCGCACCACCTCGCACCGCCTGGCGATGTTCGCCAATATGGCGGCCTCGCTGATCAAGCACGAACAGATCGTCACCACCCTGCCCAAGGCGAAGGAACTGCGTCCCTTCGTCGAAAAGCTGGTCACGCTCGCCAAGTCGGGCACGCTGCACGACCGCCGCATCGCCATTTCGCGCGTCCGCGACGTGGCTCAGGTCGCCAAGCTGTTCGAAGTCCTCGGCCCGCGCTACAAGGAGCGCAACGGCGGCTATATCCGCATCATGAAGGCCGGCTTCCGCCACGGCGACAACGCCCCGATGGCGATCATCGAATTCGTTGACCGCGACGAGAACGAAAAGGGCAAGGATTCCGGCCCGGTGTTCGAAGTCGCCGCCGACGAAGAATAGGCCAGACCTATTCTGCAAGCGTTCCCAAAAGGCTTCCGGTTCGCGCCGGGAGCCTTTTTCACATCTTTACCAAGCTTTCTGATCTGTTAACGCGGTCGTGATCGTTACGGCCTCAACCGTTATTTCCCCCTGCGCCGCCCAGCGGCTAGCTTCACGGTGCGAACAGGCCCTGTGCGCCTGCTCGCTTCACCGGTTAGACAGGAGGATCGTGTCATGGATACCCATCTTATCGACCCCGCCGAGCTGACGCAGATGGCGTCAGTTGAACCGCGCGAAGACAGCATGACTGTGATGGCGGCCCCCGCCGATCAGGACGTGCCTGTCTATGACGCGCCCATGCTGGATCGCATTCGCACAAGCGACTAGCGTTCCTATAATGTTGAGAAAGATAAGCCTCCGGACCTCTGCCGGGGGCTTTTTTCATGCCTGTCGAAACGGCGTCATGTAATCTTATTACACTTTCGCTTGACGCTTGCGTGTGCAGGCGCGAAAAGGTTTCCGGTTTAACCTGTTGCGGATGAGACGAGACATGCGGTTGAAAACGATCTGGGCAGGTCTGGCGACCGCCGCCCTGCTGGCCATGGCGGGATGCGCGACGGCCCCCGCTCTGCAACAGGGGCCGCAACCGACGCAGATCAGCCAGATCAAGCCCCTCCAAGGCCCGCCGCTGATCCTGATCTCGATCGACGGCTTCCGCGCCGACTATATCAAGCGCGGCGTCACGCCGAACCTGAAGGCGCTGGCGGATGCGGGCGCCTATGCGGCCATGCGCCCATCCTTCCCCAGCCTGACCTTCCCGAACCACTATACGCTGGTCACCGGTCGTCGCCCGGACGAGACGGGCATTATCGCCAACACCATGCAGGACCCGTCGCGCCCCGGCGTGACCTTCAAAATGTCGGACGCGACGCAGGTGACGGACGGCTTCTGGTGGAAGGCCGCCCTGCCGACGTGGGATTCGGTCGTCAAGGCGGGCGGACGCGCGGCGGTCGAATTCTGGCCGGGTTCGGAGGCCGAGGTCGATGGCCTGCGCCCGACCTTCTACACCCCCTATGACGGCAAGGTGACGAATGACCAGCGCGTCGATCAGATCCTGGCCTGGCTCGACCTGCCCGCCGATCAGCGCCCGCAGGCCCTGCTGCTCTATTTCGATGTCGTCGATCACGCCGGCCACAGCTTCGGCCCGGACTCGCAGGAGGTTAATGACGCCGCCGCCAGCGTCGATGAGGCCATAGGCCGCCTGCGTGACGGCCTGAAGGCGCGCGGGATCGATCCCAATATGATCATCGTCGCCGATCACGGCATGGCGGGCATCTCGCTCGACCGCACCTATTTCCTCGAAGACTATCTCCCGGCGGGCAGCTATGACGCGGTCGTGCAAGGCCCCGAAGCCGAAATCAACCCGACGCCCGGTCACGAGGCCGACCTTGAAAAGCTGACCCACATGTCCTTCCCGCATATGCACTGCTGGGACAAGGCGAACATCCCGGCCAAATACCATTACGGCCATAATCCCCGCATCCCCGCCGTCGTGTGTCTCGGCGATCCGGGCTGGATGGTGGTGACCACCCACGCCAAGGGCATCTGGGGCAATCACGGCGCGCACGGCTATGACCAGACCTCAAAGGAGATGGCGGCCCTGTTCATCGCCCACGGTCCAAACGTCAAGCCGGGCGTCCTGCTGCCGTCTTTTGACAATGTGAATGTCTATGACCTCGAAATGCACTTTCTCGGCCTGACGCCGCAACCAAATGACGGCGACCTCACGCCCTTCCAGAAGGCCCTGAAATAACCTCATGCCCGACTTCCTGCTGCTGAGCCACGACGACACGACGGACACGCCCAGCGGCGAGATGTGGGGCGCCTATCTGTCGCGCCTGCGCGACTTGGGCGTGTTTGACGGCGGCAGCGCCATCGGGCGCGGCGAAACCGTGCGCAAGACGAAAGCCCCGGCGCCGCTTAGCGCCCGCCTGAACGGTTATCTCCGCGTGCGCGCCCCCAGCCTCAGCGCCGCGCGCGACCTGCTCGACGGCCACCCGGTCTATGAGGCGGGCGGCACGGTCGAAATTCGCGAATTGCCGAAAAGCTGACTCCGGGCTATCAAAACAAAACTCCGGGGAAACGCATGTCCGATAAATTAAAAGCCGCCGCGCCGTTCATTCTGGTGACGGTGTTTCTCGACATGATCTCCATCGGCATCATCATCCCGGTCCTGCCCAAGCTTATCTTAAGCTTCGTGCATGGCTCGGTGTCGGTCGCCGGGATATGGACCGGCGTGTTTGGCGCGGTCTGGGGACTGGCGCAGTTCCTGTTTTCGCCGGTGCAGGGCGGGGCGTCTGACGCTTTGGGGCGCAGGCCCGTCGTGCTGGCCTCCAATCTCGGCCTCAGCCTTGATTACCTGCTGATGGCGCTGGCGCCGAACCTGATATGGCTCTTGGTCGGGCGGATCATTTCCGGCATGACCGCGGCCAGCATTTCGACCGCCTACGCGTATATGAGCGACGTCACCCCGCCGGACAAGCGCGCCAGCGTCTTCGGCCTGATGGGGGCGGCCTTCGGGGTCGGCTTCATCATCGGACCGGGCCTTGGCGGCGTGCTGGGCGGGATCGACCCGCGCCTGCCGTTCTACGCCGCCAGCGCGCTCAGTCTGATCAACTTCGCCTACGGCCTGTTCGTGCTGCCGGAATCGCTGCCGAAGGACAAGCGCAAGCCGTTCAGCTTCCGCGCCGCCAATCCGCTCGGCGCGATCAAATTCCTGGCGCGCTCGGCGCAGGTCTTACGCCTGTCCGGCATGTACCTTCTGATGATGTTCGCCCAGAGCGTCTTTCCGACGACCATGGTGCTGTACGCCGATTACCGCTTCGGCTGGGGACCAACCCAGGTCGGCTTCATGCTGCTGGCGGTCGGCGTTTTGTCGGCCATCGTGCAGGGCGGTCTGACCGGACGCATCGTCAAGCTGCTGGGCGAACGCCGCGCCATGCTGCTGGGCCTGATCTGCGGCGCCGTCGCCTTTATCGGCTATGCGCTGGCGCCAAGCTGGCCGATTTTCGTCGCCTTCCTGCCGATCGGCGCGCTGTGGGGCGTGACCACGCCGAACATCCAGTCGCTGATGAGCAGCAAGATCGACCCGCAGGAGCAGGGGCGGCTGCAAGGCGCCAATATGAGCCTCGGCGCGATGGCGACCATTTTCGCGCCGCTGGTCTTCGGCGGCATACTGGCGGCGGCGACGCGCGCGGGCGTCCCCGTCTGGCTGTCCGGCGCGGCCTTCGGGCTGGCGGGCCTGTTCCTGCTGATCGGCCTGTGGCTGGGCCTCGGCGTAACCCCGGCGCTCAAGGTCGAGCCCGCCTACGAAGGCGACCCAATAAGCTAGGCCGGCGCAATAGGTTCGCAATAGCCCGAAATGGTCTTGGCGGGGCCTTGATACCGCCGCATTGATTTCTAACTTCAATCCCAGCGACTAGACCATAAGGGGATAAGAAGCATGAAACTGTTGCGCGCGCCGCTGTACCTGTCCGTCGCCGCCCTGCTGGCGGCCTGTTCGCCCAGCCATTCGCAGGACGCCAGCAAGTTTCAGGGCCAGGGCTTCGCCGAACAGCCGCGCAAACTGCCCGACAGCGCCGTGGGCATGAAGGAATCCTTCGCGCCGGTCGTCAAGGTCGCCGCCCCCGCCGTGGTCAATGTTTACGCCAAGAGCGTGGTGCGCCAGCAGGTCGATCCGTTCTGGCAGATGTTCTACGGCGTGCAGCCGCGCAATCAGGTGCAGCAATCGCTCGGCTCCGGCGTCATCGTGCGCAAGGACGGCGTCATCGTCACCAACAACCACGTCATCGAGGGCGGCCAGCAATTCATGGTGGTCCTGAGCGACCGGCGGCAATATTCGGCCAAGGTGCTGCTGGCCGATCCGCGCACCGATCTGGCCGTGCTGAAGATCGACACCAAGGGCGAGAACCTGCCGACCCTGACGCTTGACGACGACCGCGACCTGCAGGTCGGCGATCTGGTGCTGGCTATCGGCAATCCGTTCGGCGTCGGCCAGACCGTGACCAACGGCATCATCTCGGCGCTCAACCGCTCGGATGTCGGCGCTGGCATGGGACCGAATGGCCCAGGCGGGCAGGGCGGCGAGACAGGCGGTAACTACATCCAGACCGACGCGGCGATCAATCCCGGCAATTCCGGCGGCGCCCTGGTCGATATGAACGGCCATCTGATCGGCATCAATTCGATGATCCTGTCCGGCGCGGGCCAGTCGTCCGGCGTCGGTTTCGCCATCCCGGCCCCGCTGGTCAAGCGGGTGATCGAAACCGCCGTCGGCGGCGCCGATCATCTGACCCACGTCTGGCTGGGTGTCAAAGGCGACACTGTGACCGGCGACATCGCCAGCAGCCTCGGCATGGCGCGCCCGCAGGGCGTGCTGGTGTCGGACATCTATCCCGGCGGTCCGGCGGACAAGGCGGGCGTGAAGACCGGCGATGTGATTGTCTCGCTCAACAATCAGCCGCTCAATGACGCGGCCTCCCTCAACTATCAGATCAATCTTTTATCGCCCGGCGATTCCGTCAGCGCGCAACTGCTGCGCGGCGGCAAATCCATCACGGTCTCGCTCAAGGCCGAGGCGCCCTCAGCCAATCCGCCCAAGGACGAGCGCCTGCTCAAGGGCGAAAACCCGTTCGCGGGCGCCAAGGTGGTCAATTTGTCGCCCGCCGTCGCCGACGAGCTGGGCATCGACCCGTTCTCGGCCCCGAAAGGCGTGATGATCTCCGGCATTTCCGGCGGCTATGCGGCCAATGTCGGCCTGCAACCGGGCGACATCATCCGCGCCGTCAACGGCAAGACGATCACGACCACGGCGGACCTGGCCGCCGCCGTGCAGGCCGGGGCAAACCGCTGGCGCATCACCATCGTGCGCGGCGGCCAGACCATCACCGCGACATTCGGGTGATCGTACCACATGAAACCGCCTTTACAGGTCGCTGAATCCCGCCAATAGTGCCGCCGTATTTGGTATACGGCGGAGGGCGATATGCGGGCGGTTTCAATTCTGGCCATGATGGCGGTTCTGGCGGCGGGCGCGGCAAACGCTCAGATTCCGCTGTCTCAAACCCCGGCGGCTGGCACGCAGCAGCCCTTGGCCCAGCCGCTGCCGCCCGCGCCGGAGCTGCCGACGCCGCAGGATATCGACTATCCGGGAACGATCACCGTCTCTGCGGACGCCACCGATCTCGACCGGCACATCATCCGCATCCATGAGGTCATCCCGGTCGCCCAACCCGGCCCGATGGTGGTCATGTCGCCGTCCTGGATTCCCGGCACCCACACCGACCGCTCCGATTCCGACCCGACCAAGATCGCAGGCGTCGTGTTCAGTAACGACGGCAAGACGATCCCGTGGACGCGCGATGAGGTGCATGTCCACGCCTTTCATATCGACATCCCCGAAGGCGCCAAGACGGTCACGCTCGACTTTCAGTTCCTGACGCCGCTGACGACCGATGACGGCGTGATCGTGCATACGAAAACCATGATGGACCTGGAATGGTGGTTCGCCTCCATGTATCCGGCGGGCTATTACACGCGCCGCATCCCCATTCAGGCCAGCCTGACCCTGCCCGCGGGCTGGAATTACGCCTCGGCGCTGGAGACGGACCATCGCGACGGCGATGTCGTGCATTTCAAGCCGATCTCCTACGACAACCTGATCGATTCCCCGGTGCTGGCCGGACGCTATTTCAAGGCTTACGATCTCGATCCGGGCGGGCCGGTTCCCGTGCATATGGATCTGGTCGCCGACGATCCGAAAGAGCTTGAGGTGCCCGACGCGGCGGTCAAGCTGCAAGGCAATATTGTCCGCGAAGCCTATAAGCTGTTCGGCGGCTATCACTATAATCACTACGACTTTCTCGTCGCCGTCTCCGGCCCGATGGGCGGCATCGGGCTTGAGCATCACCGCTCGTCCGAGGACGCGGTCGAGCCCGGCTATTTCCAGAATACCGCGGGCAAGGGCATGGCGCGCAATATTCTCGGCCATGAATATGTGCATAGCTGGGACGGCAAGTTCCGCCGTCCGGACGGCCAGTTCACCCCGACCTTCGAGGAGCCGATGCGCGATTCCCTGCTCTGGGTCTATGAGGGCGGCACCACCTATTGGGGCGAGGTGCTGGAAGGCCGCGCCGGGCTCTACACCCTGCAACAAAATCTCGACATGTGGGCGGCGACGGCGGCCATGTACCAGACCCTGCCGGGGCTGGACTGGCGCCCCGTGCAGGACACGACCAACGATTCCACCCTGTCCGACCGCAATCCGAAATCCTGGCCAAGCTGGCAGTTGTCGGAGGACTATTACGCGGCGGGCAGCCTGATCTGGTTCGAGGCCGACACCCTGATCCGGCAAAAAACCGGCGGCAAAAAATCGCTCGACGATTTCGCCAGGGCGTTTTTCGGCGTCTATAACGGCTCGTGGCAGCCGCTGCCCTACAGTTTCGACGATGTGGTCAAGACGCTGAACAGCGTCTATCCCTATGACTGGGCGACCTTCTTACGCGACCGCCTCGACAAGACCAATCCCGACCTGCTCGGCGGCATCCGCGCCAGCGGCTACAAACTCGTCTATAATGACGAACCGAACGCGGCGATCAAGGCGCGCGGCGGCGCCAACCTGACCACCAGCCTCGGCCTCAACGCCAGCAAGGACGGCTATATCCGCGCCGTCATGTGGAACAGCCCGGCCTTCAAGGCGGGACTCGCCAAGGGCATGACGATCAAGGCGGTCAATGGCAAGGCCTTCGATCCCGACATGCTGACCGACCTGATCAAGGCGAACGAAAAGTCCACGGATAAGATCGACATGCTGGTTCAGGACGGCGACGCCTTCCGCACCATCAGCTTCGACTATCACGACGGCCTGCGCATCCCCCACCTTGAGCGGGTCGCGGGAACGCCCGACCAGTTCAAAGCCATTTTCACGACAGCGAAATAATCCCTCCCTGCGCAGCGGGGAGGGCCGGGTGAGCGCAGACGAAGTATAGCTTCGTCAAGCGCAAGGAAGCGGTGGGAGGGGCATCTGCGCTGCATATCCCCCCTAAGGTTGCAAGGGAAGGTGTATCCACAGATTACGCAGATGACACAGATTGTCTTATCCGCTTCACGCTACCGCTATCGCCAGAGTCCGTTTCAGGCAGAATGACGTCCTTCGCCGCGCAGCGGCAAACCTCCCGCTCCACTCACCGTCGATAGCGGTAGCGTGCAATGACCCTGAATATCTGGCTTATCTGTGGATCAAAAAGCGACCTTTGTCGCCCGCTGTGACGACAGCAGGAAGCGCATCCACAGGTAAGCCAGATGTTCTTATCCGCTGCACGCTACCGCTATCGCCAGAGTCCGTTTCAGGCAGGATGACGTCCTGCGCCGCGCAGCGGCAAACCTCCCGCTCCACTCACCAGCGATAGCGGTAGCGTGCAATGACCCTGAACATCTGGCTTATCTGTGGATCAAAAAGCGACCTTTCTCGCCCGCTGCGACGACAGCAGGAAGCGCATCCACAGATAAGCCAGATGTTCTTATCCGCTTCACGCTACCGCTATCGCCGGAGTTCGTTTCAGGCAGAATGACGTCCTTCGCCGCGCAGCGGCAAACCTCCCGCTCCACTCACCGTCGATAGCGGTAGCGTGCAATGACCCTGAATATCTGGCTTATCTGTGGATCAAAAGCGACCTTTATCGCCCGCTGCGACGACAGCAGGAAGGGTATCCACAGATAAGCCAGATATTTCTTATAGGCTTCACGCTACCGCTATCGCCTGTATGTGTCGTAGGGCTGTTTACAGGCCTCTTCGAGGCCGTTTCAGACGAGGGACGACTGCCCCACCGGCTGTCATGAGCCTCAGCCGCGCAGCGGCGACCATCCGACCTCATCCACCGGCGATAGCGGTAGCGCGCGAGTACCCTGAAAATCTGTGTAATCTGCGTAATCTGTGGTTAAAAACAACCTTTCCAAGCCTCAACCGCTCAGCGCAGGATCGCCCGCGCCGCCGCCACGGCGGTCGAGAAACAGGCCTGCAACAGATAACCGCCGGTTGGCGCCTCCCAATCCAGCATTTCGCCAACACAATAGACGCCGGGCAGCGCCTTCAGTTCGAAATCGAGCGTCAGGCTATCGAAACTGACCCCGCCCGCGCTCGAAATGGCGCGCTCCAGCCCCTGCATCCCCGTCAGGCGCACCCTGACCGCCTTGACGTCCGCCGCCTTCGTCTCATGCACAAGCGCAATCGCCGCAGGCGGCAGACCCAAACTCTTGCGCAACCGGTTGCTCAGACTGTCCTTCGGCGAGGCCCGCCCCAGTTTCGAGGCGATCTGGCCGGCGTTGAGATCGGGCTTGAGGTCGATGACCAGATCGGCAAACCCCTGCCGGGCGATCGCCTCGCGCAAAGGACCGCTCAGCGCATAGACCGCGCCGCCCTCAAGGCCCTGCCGGGTCAGCATGATCTCGCCCTTGACGGTGCGCCCTGCAAAACCGAGCGCGATATTCTTCAACGGTTCGCCCGCAAAGCGCTGCATGGCGTCGCTCCAGCCGGTGAGAAAACCGGCGTTAGCGGGCTGAAACGGCGTCATCGTCACGCCGCGCTCCGCCAGCAACCCGGCCCAGCCGCCGTCCGATCCCAGCCTTGGCCAACTGGCTCCGCCGAGCGCGAGGATCGTCGCTTCCGTCGCCACCACGTCGTCGTCGATCAGAAGCCGCCCCTCAGCATCCCAGCCGCGCCATGCCGACCGCAGCCGCAAGTCCACACCCTGCGCATCAAGCCGCGCCAGCCAGGCGCGCAACAGCGGCGAGGCCTTCATCGCCTTGGGAAAGACCCGCCCGGACGTGCCGACAAAGGTGTCCGCACCCAGACCGTCGGCGAAGGCGCGCAGATCCTTCGGCGTAAATCCCTCTAGCGCCGCACGCAGCACAGGCGCGCGCCGACCATAACGCGCGACGAATCGCTCGAACGGCTCCGAATGGGTCAGGTTCAGCCCGCCGCGCCCGGCCATCAGGAATTTGCGCGCAGGCGAGGGCATACGGTCATAAACCGTCACCCGGCGTCCGCTGGCGCTTAACAGGTCAGCGGCCATCAGCCCTGCCGGTCCTGCGCCTATGATCGCGATTTCTTTCGACATATCCGGCTCATAGCGCTTCGGCGCGCCTCTGGCCAGTCAGGCGCGGCGCGGCGGCGCCTCTGGGGCGTTCTGGGGGGCGTTCTGGGGGCCGTTCTGGGGGCTTATATTTTACCGCAGGACGCCCCATTGAATCCTTATCGGCGATCACGGACCTTGTGAACACTGACGGTCTGTCTGTCAGCCATGCGAAGAAAGGGAAAGACCATGAAGCGCATCGTTGTTATCTCCATGCTGGCCTTGCTGCCGATGCTGGCGGCCTGCCATACCGTGCAAGGCGCCGGTAAGGACATCAGCGCTGTCGGCCACGGCGTCACCGACGCGGGCAGCCAATAAGGCCGCCTGCTCATGATAAAGCCGCCAGTTCTCTCCGGGGCTGGCGGCTTTTCTGAGTTGGCCGTCAGGCATCTTGTCAGACCCGCGCGGCGGACGTAAGACTTGCGCCACCACTATCTGAGGACCACCACAATGAAGCGTCTCATTATCGTGTCTCTGCTGGCGCTCGCGCCGCTGCTGGCCGCCTGCCACACCGTTCAGGGCATGGGTCAGGACATCACCGCCGTCGGCAAGGGCATGGAACGCGCCACGCACTGACATGAACCGGCGGGGGGTGATGGCGGGTCTGGCGGCGCTGACCCTGACGGGGTGTCAGCCGAAGCGCGAAACGGTCAGCGGGCGCACAGCGATCTTCTTACGCGCGGCGCGCGCCCAGATGCGCGGCTGGACCTCTTATGACGCCCACTACACCGCCATCCCCTATCCCGGCGGCGACGTCGCGCCCGGACGCGGCGTCTGCGCCGACGTCATCGTGCGCGCCTATCGCGGACTGGGGATCGACCTGCAAAAGCTTGTACATGAAGACATGCTCGCGCATTTCGACCTCTATCCGAAGCTGTGGGGTCTGAAGGCGCCCGACGTCAATATCGACCATCGCCGCGTGCCCAATCTGGCCGTCTTCTTCACGCGCTTCGGCAAGACTCTGCCGGCCAGCCATCAGGGCGGCGACTATCGCCCCGGCGATATTCTCGTCACGCGCCCCGGCGGCCCGCATATCTCCATCGTCAGCGACCGCCGCGCCTGGTTCGGCGCGGGCGATCTGATGGTCATTCAGAATATGGGATTAAGCGTGCAGGAAAATAACGACCTGCTGCGCTATCCGATCACCGGCCATTTTCGCTACGGGCTGGATCAGCCCGCATAAGCGTCGATCTCGGCCAGCAGCGCCGCCTTGCGCGCGTCGTCGAGGAACGCGCCGTTGATCGAATTGCGCGCCAGGGTCAGCACATCCTCGCGCCCGATCAGCCCGCGCCGCGTCAGGGCCAGGTAGTTGTCGTTGACATAGCCGCCGAAATAGGCCGGATCGTCGGAATTGATCGTCGCTTTCAATCCCGCCTTGAGCATGGCCGGGATCGGGTGCAGGTCGAGGTCTTTGACCACGCACAGCTTATGATTCGACAAAGGGCAGACGGTCAGGGTCCGGCCCGCCTTGACGATCCGCGCCACCAGAGCGGGGTCTTCCAAAGACCGGTTGCCGTGGTCGATGCGGTCGATATGCAGGATGTCGAGCGCTTCATAGATATATTCGGGCGGCCCTTCCTCACCGGCATGGGCGCACAGTTTCAGCCCCTTCTCACGCGCTTTTGCAAACACGCGGGCGAATTTCGACGGCGGATGGCCGACCTCGGACGAATCGAGCCCGACCCCGACCAGCCGGTCGAGATACGGCTCGGCCATCTTCAGACTGTCGAACGCGGCCTCCTCGCTCAGATGGCGCAGGAAGGAATGGATCAAAAGCACGCTCAAACCCAGCTTTTGCGCGTCCTGAACCGCCCGCCATAGCCCGTCGATGACGAAGGCATACGGAATGCCGCGATCCGTATGGGTCTGCGGATCGAAGAATATCTCCGCGTGCCGTACTCCATTATCGATGGCGCGGCGAAAATAGGCCATGCCGAGATCGTAGAAATCGTCCTCGGTGCGCAGCACATTCGCGCCCTGATAATAGATGTCGAGAAAGTCCTGCAAATTGGAAAAGTCATAGGCGGCGCGCAGAGCCTCCACCGACTCAAACGGCAGGTCGATCCCGTTGCGCTGCGCAAGCTGAAACATCAGCTCCGGCTCCAGCGAGCCTTCGATGTGCAGGTGCAGTTCGGCCTTGGGCAGTTTCGCCACAAAGGCGTCGAGAGCGGTGAGGGCGGCGGCGTCGGGCATGAAGGCTCCTGTGATTATGCGGCATCACAGCGCGAACGCGGCGGTTTGGCAAGGCTTTAGGTCTAGGGATCAGGCCAGGGATCAGGCCAGGGATCAAGACAGTCTTTTGCCCATATCCTCCAGTTCGACCCCCTTGGTTTCGGGATAGAAGCGGCCGACGATAAAGGCCTGCGCCAGGGTCGCGACCGCGAAGACGGCGAAGGGCAGGGCCTTGGTATGGGCCGCGATGATCGGAAACAGGGCCGAAATGACCGCGTTGACCACCCAGTGGGTCGCGGCGCCGAGGCTTTGACCCGAAGCGCGCACCGGCGTGGGGAAGATTTCGCTGATATAGACCCAGATGACCGCGCCCTGCGACGCCGCGAAGCACAGGATGAACAGGATCAGCAGCGGCAGCAACAGGCCCTGCCCGGCATTGTCGGCCATGATGGCGGTGACGCCCGCCAAAGCCGCCGCCATGCCGATGGCGCCGCCGACCAGCAGATAACGCCGCCCGAAGCGGTCGATCAACGCCATGCCGACAAAGGTGGCCAGCAGATTGGCCGCCCCGACCGCCACCGCCTGCATGTCGGAGGAAACGGCGCTGAACCCGGCGGCGGCGAAGATGTCATTGAGATAATAGAGGATGGCGTTGATGCCGGTGAACTGGTTGAACAGGGCCAGACCCATGGCCAGCAGGATCGGCGTGCGGTGTTTCAGCCAGCTCAGCTTCTCCTGACCGGCGTCGCTGCGGCGGAATTCAGCCAGCATCGCCGCCGGATCGGCGACGCCCTGCGCGCGCAGCACAACCTCTGCCTCATCCAGCCGTCCGCGCGCCGCCAGCCAGCGCGCGCTCTGGCCGATGGTGAACAGCAAGACGAAGAAGACAAAGGCGGGCGCGGCGGCCAGACCCAGCTTCCAGCGCCAGGCGTCGCCGCCGCCCAGAAACAGGCCGACCAGCCAGTTGCTCAGATAAGCGACCAATATGCCGAACACGATATTGAACTGGAACAGTCCGACCAGCAGGCCGCGCGTCCGGGCGGGCGCGATCTCGGCGATATAGACCGGCGCCAGCACCGACGAGCCGCCGATCGCCAGACCGACGATGAAGCGGCAGACGACAAACACGCCCATATCGGGCGCCAGCGCGCAGCCCAGCGAAGCGAGCACATACATCGCCCCGACCACGCGCAAAGCATCACGTCCGCCCAGCCGGTCGCCCAGCCGCCCCATGGCCAGCGCGCCGAGACAGGTGCCCCACAGGGCGATGGAGACGGCCAGCCCCAGTCCGGCGTCGTCGAGATGATAGACCAGGCGCAGGGCCGAGGTGACGCCGGACACCACGGCGGTGTCAAAGCCGAACAACAGTCCCGCGAGGCTGGCGATCACCACCCCGCGCACATTGATCCTGTCCATATGAGTCATCCCTGTAAGTCTGGCCTGTAAGTCTGGCCTGTTAATCTGGCCTGTTTTTCTTCGTTTATGCCACAGGCTCAGCGATTCAGGAAATCGCGCAGACCTTCGCTCAGCGCATCGGCGACGCGGCGGATGCGGGCGTTGGCGCGCACCTCCTCATGCATGACCAGCCAGACCGGCAGGGACGGCAGCGGCAGATCTGGCAACAGACGCTCCAGCTCCGGCGCCGTCTCAGCAAGCTTCACCTGCGCAAAGCCCAGCCCCGCGCCGGCGCGCAATAAATGCCAGCCCAGCACCTGATCGTCGGTGCGCACGCCGAAGCTGTGCCGGGTGACATTCATGCCGCGCGCCTGAAAATTACGGATGATCATGTCGTCGCGGTCGAAGCCGATCAGG
>NZ_JBQCGA010000005.1:0-9702 GCF_051956075.1 Asticcacaulis sp.
AATTCGCGCAATCTCAGCGAGGACGAAGCCTATAAACTCCTGCGCAAGCACGCCATGGACACCGGACGGCCCATGCAGGCGGTCGCCGCCGATATTCTGGCCGTCAGCGACCTTCTGAAACCGGGAAGCGCGTTATGAACCTGACCCTCGCCTATAATCCGCTGAACGATGCGGCGCTGATTCTGGTCGCCGAGGCGCTCGGTTTCTATGACAGCGAAGGCCTGAGCGTCACCTTATCGCGCGAGGCCAACTGGTCGAACATTCGCGACAAGCTGGCCTATGGCCTGATCGACGCCGCCCATATTCTGGCGCCCATGCCGTTCGCGGCGGCCCTGGGGCAAGGCCCGTCCATGGGGCGGATCATTGCGCCGATGGCGCTGGGCGCGGGCGGCAATTCGGTGCTGGTGTCGGCGGCGCTGAAGCGCGCTCTGGAGGCGGAGGATGAAGCGCTCAAATCCTTGCGTGGCAGCGCGAAGCTTCTGGCGCGCGAGGTGGCGAAGCGGCGCTATGCGGGCGCGGGACGGCTGGTCTTCGCCGTGCCCTTCACCTTTTCGCCGCACCATTTTGTGCTGCGCCACTGGGTCGCCGCCGCTGGCCTCGATCCTGAGCGTCAGGTGCAATGGGTGGTGGCGCCGCCGTCGCGCCTGGCCAACATGGTGCGCGACGGGCTGATCGACGGCTTCTGCTCCGGTTCGCCCTGGCCGCAGACGGCGGAGCTGAACGGCGATGGCGAGGTGCTGTTCTCCGATCCCGATTTCTGGACGTTGAAGCCGGAAAAGGTGCTGGGGGTGCGCACTGACTGGGCCGAAGCCAACCCGGACGGTGTGATCGCTCTGGTGCGCGCTCTGCTGCGCGCGGCGGCGTGGGCGCATGGCCTTTCGCACCAAGACGACCTGATCCGCATTCTGGCGCGCACATCTTACGTCGGCGCGGCCGCCGAGGCGATTGCGGCGGCGATGGCGGACGGCGGCGCAGGACTCATTCTCGATCCGCAGACCGCGACCTTTCCGTGGATCAGCCACGCCAAATGGTTCCTGGGCCAGATGGTGCGCTGGGGCTGGCTGTCGCCGGACCACGATTTCGACGCCCTGGCGCGGCGGATCTACCGCCCGGACCTGTGGCGCGAAGCGGCGGGCGGGCTGGGTCTGAACCTGCCGCTGGCCGATGAGAAGGACGAGGGTGGGCAGGGCTCGGAATGGCTCCTGCCAGCGCAGCCCGCCGATATTGTCATGCCGCCGAACGCCCTGTTCGACGGCGGCGTGTTCCGCTGCGGGTCGTAATAAAAAGTTTCGCATGAAACGGGATGGCGCCTCTCGCACCTTAGCCGCCGCAATGGAATTTCCAGGCTTTCGCCCGTCATTTTGTGACGTTTTCGCCACAGAAAATTTGTGCAGAGCAACATGACGCAAAGTCCTTATTGACGATGCGGCCCCGTCGCTCACAGTCTCATCCCATGCGGTCAACGAAGATCGCTTTTTAAGCCGCTTTTCGCGCCAAGGCTGGCGCAAGGCGGCCATCACATCCGACAACGACGTCTCAGGACAGACTGAACCCCATGCGGGACCGGTCAGGCTTGAGGCGTCTTTTTTTATGCCCGAAAAGGACGCTCCCCCGTGTTTGCGGATATCACCCCCATCCTCGATTCCAACCTGCGCTACGCCCATGTCGAACAGGCCGGTTTCGCCCATGACGCCGACGCCCTGACCTGGCGCAACCGTTTCGGCGTTCAAAGTCGGCAAGGCCAGTTTTCCGGCCTGATCGAGGTCGAGAACGTCACAGCGCTCGTGCAGGATTACAATTCCGGGCTGAACGGCAAGACCGCCTACCCCACCGAGCCGGACCCGCAGGTTACCGAACTGAACCGCGCCCAGGTGACCTGGACGCCGGACAGCCACTCCAGCCTGACCATCGGACGTCAACGCCTGATCCTCGACGATGCGCGCTTCGTCGGCAATGTCGGCTGGCGGCAGGACGAGCAGACCTTCGACGCCGTGCGCTACGATCTGAAGACCGGCGGGTTCGCCCTGACGGCGGCCTATCTGGCGAAGATCAACCGCGTGCTGGGCGAGGCGAAGGACTGGGACAGCGACAGCTATGTCCTCAACGCCAGTTACGCCCTGCATGGCGTCAAGCTGACCGCTTTTGACTATGCGCTCGATTTTTCCAATGCGGCGGCGTCCTCGACGCAGACGCTCGGCGCGCGCGCCACAGGCGGCTTCACGGCGGGCGGGGTCAAATTCGCCCTGACCGGCCAATATGCGCACCAGAGCGACTATCGCAACAATCCGGCGGATTTCAGCTTGCAGGAAAGCATGCTGGAGGTTGCGGCAAGCTACAAGATCGCCAGCTTCAGGATCAATTATGAAAGCCTCGGCGGCGACGGCAAGGTCGGCTTTGTCACCCCGCTCGGCACAGTGCATGCGTTCCAGGGCTTCGCCGACGCCTTTTCCGGCACGGGCGGCAACAAGACGACCGTGAACGGGCTGGACGACCTGAATTATGCGGCGACGCTCAACCTGCCGCACAAGAGCGCGCTGACCCTGATCTATCATGGCCTTTCGACGGCGCGTCTTGGCGTTGGTCTCGGTCATGAATGGGATGCGGTCGCCACCATCGCGCTCACCAAACACCTGTCCCTGCTGGCCAAGGTCGCCGATTTCAACGCCAGCGCCTCCCCCCTCGCCCCCGCTTCGCGCCGCAAGACCTGGCTTGCGCTCAGCTATAAACTTTAAGAGGATCACGCATCATGATCTCCAAGGATTTTCTCAAAGCCGGGCATGCGCCCACCCTGTTCTCCGCCTTCCTGTACTTCGACATGAGCTTCATGGTCTGGGTGCTTCTGGGCGCGCTGGGCGTGCAGATCACCGCCACGCTCGGCCTGACCCCGGCTGAAAAAGGCTTCATGGTCGCCGTGCCGATCCTGGCTGGCGCGGTTTTGCGCGTCGTCAACGGCGTGCTGGTCGATCGCATCGGGCCGAAAATGACCGGAACCGTGGGTCAGTTGATCGTCATCGGCGGCCTTCTGGCGGCGTGGCTGTTCAACATCCATTCCTATATGTCGGTGCTTGGCCTTGGCGTCGTGCTGGGCGTGGCGGGCGCCTCATTTGCCGTCGCCCTGCCGCTGGCCTCGCGCTGGTATCCGCCGAAATATCAGGGCATTGCGCTCGGCATTGCGGGCGCGGGCAATTCCGGCACAGTGTTCGCCTCTTTGTTTTTGCCCACGCTCGCCAAGACCTATGGCTGGACCACCGTCTTCGCCTTTGTCGCCATCCCGCTGATCCTGACCTTCATCGTCTATCAGATCTTCGCCAAGGATTCGCCCAACCAGCCCGCGCCCAAGAAGACCGCCGAGTATTTCTCGGTGCTGAAGCAGGTCGACGCCTGGTGGTTCATGCTGTTTTACGGCGTCAGCTTCGGCGGCTTTGTCGGCCTGTCCTCGTCGCTGAATATCTATTTCAACACCCAATATGGCCTGGCCCCGGTCACCGCCGGCCTGTTCACCGCCTTCTGCGTCTTCTTCGGCTCGATCGTGCGTCCGGTCGGCGGCGGGCTGGCCGACCGTATCGGCGGCATCCGCACCCTGTCGATCATGTATTCGATCGCGGGCGTCGCTCTGTTGCTGATGAGCCTCGGCCTGGGCAATATCCTGCTCGGAACCCTGTTCATCGTCACCGCCATGGTAGCGCTGGGCATGGCCAATGGCGCGGTCTTCCAGCTTGTGCCGCAGCGTTTCCGCGCCGAGATCGGCGTCATGACCGGCCTGGTCGGCATGTGCGGCGGCATTGGCGGCTTCTACCTGGCCGCCAGCATGGGCCTGTCGAAGCAGATGACCGGTTCCTATATGGCCAGCCTGTTGATCTTCGCCGCCCTGGCCTTCATCGCGCTGATCGGCCTGACCCTGGTGAAAAAGACCTGGCGCACCACCTGGCACGTCTATGGCGCGCTGGATGCGAAGATTTAAGACGATTTTGCGGCGCACAAAGCCTGTGCGCCGCGCATTTTCAGCGTTGACAATCCGCAGATCTGTCATACGCTGTAAGGACTGGCCATAGATGGCCAAACGACATTTGCGGCGCAGACACCAACGGCGGTTTTTGCAACGCACCATCAAGGACAACGGAGTCCCGAAGCGGCTTTCCATCTGGAAGGCGCGTTTCGGGGCTCTTTTTTTTGCTCAAGAGGTTCGCATGACCCAGCATAAAGAGCGGCTTATCGTTATTGGCGCCGGCATGGCCGGGGGCCGCATCGTCGAGGAAATCCTCAAACGTGCCAATTCTTCTGAAAAAAGGGGGACGCGCTTCGAGATTTCCATCATCGGCGCCGAGAGCCTGCCCACCTATGACCGCATCCAGCTTTCGCCGGTTCTGGCGGGGGAAAAGACGTTCGATCAGATCGTGACCCATTCGCAGGACTGGTATGACGCAAACGGCGTCAAGACCCATTTCGGCTATTGGGTGCAGGCCATCGACCGCGCGATGAAAGAGGTCGTTCTGCACGACGGCCAGCGCATCGGTTACGACAAGATCATACTCGCCACCGGCTCCGACCCGATCCGCCTGCCCCTGCCCGGCGCAGACCTTTCCGGCGTGGTCGCCTTCCGCGACCTGCACGATGTCGATGCGATGCAGGCGGCGGCTGAAAGTGGCGGCGAAGCGGTTGTGATCGGCGGCGGATTGCTCGGCCTCGAAGCCGCCTACGGGCTGGCCAAGCGCGGCATGAAGGCCACCGTCATTCATCTGGTCGATGTCCTGATGGAGCGGCAACTGGACGAGGCCGCCGGGCGGCTGCTGGAAAAGGCGCTGGAGGAACGCGGCGTCGCCTCGATCCTCAACGCCCAGTCCGAGGCTATTCTGGGCGAAACCCATGTCGAGGGCCTGAAACTGAAAGACGGGCGCGTCATTCCGTGTTCGCTGCTGGTCATGGCGGTCGGCATCCGTCCGCACGTCGAACCGGCCAAATCCGCCAGACTGGCTGTCGAGCGCGGCATTGTCGTCGATGACCAGATGCGCACCGACGATCCCGACATTTTCGCGGTCGGCGAATGCGTGCAGCATCGCGGCCAGTGCTACGGTCTGGTCGCGCCGATCTGGGATATGTGCCGCACCCTGGCCGATGTGCTGACCGGTAAGAACCCCGACGCCGCCTTTATCGGAACCTCGTTGGCGACGCGGCTGAAGGTTTCGGGCGTCGATCTCTACTCCGCCGGTCAGTTCGGCGGCGGCGAGGGCTGCGAGGACATTGTGTTCCGCGATCCTGGCCGCGGCGTCTATAAGCGCATCGTCATCAAAGACGACCGGCTGGTCGGCGCCGTGCTGTTCGGCGAGGCGGCGGACGGCGGCTGGTATTTCGACCTGATGAAGAAGGGCGAGGACATCGCCCCGATCCGCGACACTCTGATCTTCGGTCAGGCGGTGACCAGCGCCCTGGCCGGCGCGGACCCTTCTGACGCCGTTGCGGCATGGCCCGACGACACCGAGGTGTGCGGCTGCAACGGCGTGTCCAAGGGTCAGGTGGTGGCGTCGATCTGCGCCGGGAACGACACGCTCGACAAGGTGCGCGGCCATTGCAAGGCCTCGGCCAGTTGCGGCTCCTGCACCGGCATTGTCGAAAGCCTGCTGAAGGTTACGCTCGGCGACGCGTTCAAGGCGCAGAGCGGGCCGAAGCCGGTCTGCAAATGCACCGACCACGGCCACGCGCATGTGCGCAAGGCGATTGTCGATCTCGAACTCAAGACCATTCCCGACGTGATGCAGGCGCTGAAATGGGCGACGCCCGACGGCTGTTCGTCGTGCCGTCCGGCGCTGAACTACTACCTGCTGTGCGCCTGGCCGCGCGAATACAAGGACGATCCGCGCTCGCGCTTCGTCAATGAGCGCAACCACGCCAATATCCAGAAGGACGGCACCTACTCCGTCGTGCCGCGCATGTGGGGCGGGTTGACCAGCGCGAAAGAGCTGCGCGCCATCGCCGATGTGGTCGACAAGTACGACCTGCCGATGGTCAAGGTCACGGGCGGCCAGAGGCTCGACCTGTTCGGCGTGAAGAAGGAACAGTTGCCGCACGTCTGGGCCGACCTCAACGCGGCGGGCATGGTGTCCGGCCACGCCTACGCCAAGGCTTTGCGCACGGTGAAAACCTGTGTCGGTTCCGAATGGTGCCGCTTCGGCACGCAGGACTCGACCGGGCTCGGCGTCAAGCTGGAACAGGCGAGCTGGGGGTCGTGGATGCCGCACAAGTTCAAGATGGCGGTGTCCGGCTGTCCGCGCAATTGCGCCGAGGCCACGATCAAGGATTTCGGCGTCGTCTGCGTCGACAGCGGCTATGAGCTGCATGTCGGCGGCAATGGCGGCATCCATGTCCGCGCCACCGACCTTCTGACCAAGGTGGCCACCGAAGCCGAAGCGATCGACTGGTCGATGGCCTTCGTGCAGCTTTACCGCGAGGACGCCTGGTATCTGGAGCGCACCGCGCCGTGGATCGAGCGCGTCGGGCTGGACTTCGTCAAATCCGCCCTGTCTGACGATGCGGCGCGCGCGGCGTTGAAGGCGCGTTTCCTCGAAAGTCAGGCCGTGTTCCAGACCGACCCGTGGGCCGAACTTAACCCGCAATCCGAACCGGCCAGGGTGTTTTCGCCGCTGGCCGACCTGCGCCCGCAAAAGGAGTTGGCGGAATGAACGCAAATGTCGTGATCAACTGGGTCGATGTCGGCCCCGCTGGCTAAGTCGCGCCGCAAGGCGCCCGCCGCGTCGAAAGCGTGCTCGGCCCCATCGCGGTGTTCCGCACGGTGATGGACGAGTACTTCGCCGTGTTCGACAAATGCCCGCACAAGGGCGGGCCGTTGTCGGAGGGCATTGTGCATGGCCGCGCCATCGCCTGCCCGCTGCACAACTGGTCGATCTCGCTGGAAAGCGGCGAGGCGCTCGGCGCCGACGCGGGCAAGGGCTGCGCGCCCACCGTGCCGCTGAAGATCGAAAACGCCCGCATCCTGCTGGGGCTGCCCGCCTGATCATGCCCAGAGACGCCGACACCGCCCTCGTCAGGACCACCTGCCCCTATTGCGGGGTCGGTTGCGGCGTGCTGGGCGACCGGCATGGGACGCGCGGGCTCGACGTGCGCGGCGATGATAGCCATCCGGCCAATCAGGGACGGCTGTGCTCGAAAGGGACGGCGCTGGGCAAGACCTTCGGGCTGGAGGGCCGCCTGCTTAGCCCGCGCATGCGCATTGGCGGGAGCCTACGCGACGTCACATGGGATCAGGCGCTCGACGCGGTGGCGCAGCGCTTCAACGCCATCATCACCGAACACGGCCCCGACGCGGTCGCCTTCTATGTCTCCGGCCAGTTGCTGACCGAGGACTATTACGCGATCAACAAGCTGGCCAAGGGCTATATCGGCACGGCCAATATCGACACCAATTCGCGCCTGTGCATGTCCTCCGCCGTCGCCGCGCACAAGCTGGCCTTCGGCGCCGACCTCGTGCCCGGAACCTATGACGACCTGACCGAGGCCGATGTGCTGGTCTTTTCCGGCCACAACGCCGCCTGGACGCATCCGGTGCTGTATCGCCGCATCGAAGCGAAGGAGGGTCAGATGCGCATATGCATCGACCCCAAACGCACCGATACGGCCAGGGCCTGCGACCTGCACCTGATGATCCGCCCGCAGACCGATGTGCGGCTGTGGAACGGCCTGTGCGCCCACCTGATCGCACGCGACGCGCTCGACCACGACTTTATCGACAAGCATACGCAAGGTTACAGCCGCCTCATGGCCGCGCTGACCGCCGACGATCAGAGCCTCGACGCCGTCGCGTCCGATTGCGGGATTTCGGTGGTTGATCTCAAATATTTCTATGACGCCTTCCTGCACACGGACAAGGTGGTCAGCCTGTTCAGCCAGGGCTCCAACCAGTCGGCGCAGGGCGTGCAGAAGGGCCTCGCCCTGATCAACGCCCACCTGCTGTCCGGTAAGATCGGCAAGCCCGGCGCGGCCCCCTTCTCGATCACCGGCCAGCCCAACGCCATGGGCGGACGCGAGGTCGGCGGGCTGGCCAATATGCTGGCCGCGCACATGGATTTCGACGAGGCGGCGAAGTCGCGCGTGCAGCGCTACTGGGACTCGCCGGTGATCGCGCAAAAGCCGGGCCTGAAGGCCGTCGATATGTTCGAGGCGGCGCGGCAGGGCAAGGTCAAGGCGATCTGGATCATGGCCACCAATCCGATGGTCTCCCTGCCCGACGCCAACAAGGTGCATGAGGCGCTGTCCAACTGCGAACTGGTGGTGGTGTCCGACGTGATCGCGCGCACCGACACGATGGATATGGCGCATATCCAGTTGCCCGCCGCCGCCTGGGGCGAGAAGGATGGCACGGTCACCAATTCCGAGCGCACGATCTCGCGCCAGCGCCGCATGGCCCCTCTGCCCGGCGGTGTCCGCCCGGACTGGATGATTATCGCGGACGTGGCGCGGCGCATGAACAGCGCCTGGGACCGCGCCTTCGGCTGGCAGGGGCCGGACGCGGTCTTCACCGAACATGCGGGCCTGACCGCGTTCGAGAATGACGGCCAGCGTTTCCTTGACCTGTCGGGCCTGACCGGCCTGACGCGGCGCGACTACGATGCCCTGGTCCCGACGCGCTGGCCGGTGACGGACAAAGGCTCGACGCACAGATTGTTCGCGGACGGGCGTTTCGCCACGCCGGACGGGCGGGCGCGGCTGATCGCGCCGAAAATCTCCGGCCCGGCGCAGGCGACCTCGCCCGACTTCCCGTTCAGCCTCAACAGCGCGCGGGTGCGCGACCATTGGCACACCTTGACGCGCACGGCGCTGGCCCCGGAACTGAACCGCCACATCGCGGAGCCTTTGCTCGACATCCATCCGAAAGACGCCAAACGTCTCACGATCCGCGACGGACGGCTGGCTGTGGTCACCACCGCTTACGGCGAAGCGATCCTCAAGGCGCGCGTCACCGACGATGTGCGCGAAGGCAATCTGAGCGTGCCGATGCACTGGACGCGGCAGTTCGCGCCGTTCGGACGCTGCAATCAACTCGTCAACCCGGCGGTCGATCCGATTTCCGGCCAGCCGGAGTTCAAGCACACGCCCGCGCGCGTCCACGCCTATAACGAGGCGTGGCACGGCTTTGTCATGACGCCGCGCGACTTCGACGGCGACCTGCCGACATGGCGCGTCGACACCATCTGGCGCCGCACGCCGCACGCCTTCGCCGACTGTTTCGAGATTGCGGGCGTCGCGCCGGTGGATGTCTCCGGCATTGAGGTCAATATGATGCTGGACGATCCCGCGACCGGCCTGACGCGGCGCGCGCGCATCGAGGACGGGCGGCTGACGCGAGTCATCTTTGTCGCGCCGATCCATAAAAAGCTGCCGCCGCGCGACTGGCTGCTGGAGCGGTTCGGCGATGCGACCTTGAGCGATGACGACCGCGCCGCCCTGCTGATCGGCCGCCTGCCGGGCGTCGAAGACAAGGGCCACATCATCTGCGCCTGCCGCAGCGTCGGGGAAAAGACCATTATGGCCGCCATCGGCGATGGGGCTTCGAGCGTCGAGGCCATCGGCGAAGCCACTGCGGCCGGTACGTCCTGCGGCTCATGCAAGGGCGAACTGAAACAGTGCCTGCTCAAACACGCGAAGGAGACATCCCATGCCTGACGATGGCGTTCCGCCACAGCCCCCTCTCCC
>NZ_JBQCGA010000006.1:0-76023 GCF_051956075.1 Asticcacaulis sp.
GATAGACGATGACCTTGCGGTCGGGCGATTCGCCTTCGAGATTGCCCTCCAGCGCCTTGGAGTGGACGACGATATTCTGCACGATCACGGGCCTGGCGCCCTGAACCACGGGCGGCACGACGGTCTGGACCTGGGCCTGAACCGCGGGCGCGATCAGGGCCAGCGCGGCTGTCACTAGGCCGCCGATGAGGACTTGCGTTTTCATGAATGTCTCCCTGTTGCGACGGCTGCGAAGGCCATCCGTTATTTTTAAAGCCGTGGCTTGGTCCGCCTTATTGTCAGACTAAACAGCCGGCGGGCCTCACCTGCAAGTGAAATTTGCGAATTCGGTCCGCGTCTGTCGTTAGCGCTGATTTACGATCCTGATTAGAAACAGGAATTGTCGGCGCTTTCGATTCCTGGGTTTACCGATAAAATCTGCTTCCACTTGTCCGACTTTTATATTACCGTTTGGTAGCGCTATCAAATAGCGTGCAAAATCAATAAGACCTACAGGGACTCTCATTATGCTGAAACGCGGCGCATCGACGCTGGCCCTTGCGGCCTGTCTTATCTTCACCCCGGCGGCGCACGCCTCGGCCCAGGCCGCCGCGCAAGACGCAACTAAGGCCGATTCCGTGCGTGACGCAGCCAACGCCAAGGCCGAAGCGCTGGTCGCGCAGATGACGCTGGATGAGAAGATCGGCCAGCTCGTCAATGTTGCGCCCGCGATCCCGCGCCTGAACATTCCGGCCTATAACTGGTGGACCGAGTCCCTGCACGGCGCGCTCGGGTCCGTGCCGACGACCAACTTCCCGGAACCGATCGGCCTGGCCGCCAGCTTCGATGCGCCGATGATCAAGGATGTGGCGGGGGTGATCAGCACAGAAGTGCGCGCCCTGCATACGCTGGGCCGCCAGACGGGCAAGCTTGGCCATATCGGCACGGGGCTGGACACCTGGTCGCCCAATATCAACATCTTCCGCGATCCGCGCTGGGGCCGCGGTCAGGAAACCTATGGCGAAGACCCCTATCTGACTGCGCGTCTGGGCGTCGCCTTTATCGAGGGGATGCAGGGGCCGAACCCAGACCTGCCCTATGTGGTGGCCACACCCAAGCACTTCGCCGTCCATTCCGGGCCTGAGCCGACGCGCCACGTCGCCGACATCTTCGCCTCGGCGCACGATATCGAGGACACCTATCTGCCCGCCTTCCGCGCCGCCATTGTCGAGGCCAAGGCCAATTCGATCATGTGCGCCTATAACAGCGTCTGGGGCCAGCCCGCCTGCGCCAGCGACCTGCTTTTGAAAGACCACCTGCGCGGCGACTGGGGCTTCAAGGGCTATGTGGTGTCAGACTGCGACGCGGTTACCGACATTTCGATCAACCACAAATACGCGCCTGATCCGGCGGCGGCTGTCGCGGCGGCCTTCAAGGCGGGCGTGGACAATGAGTGCAACACCCAGACCCTGTCCGACACGCCGGGCCTCGGCAAGCGCTACAAGGAGGCCTATGAACGCGGCCTTCTGGGCATGAACGATATCGACAAGGCGCTGGTGCGTCTGTTCTCGGCGCGCTTCCGCAATGGCGACCTGCCGGGCATCCGCACCGATGCGCCGGTGCCGGTCAGCGCCATCAACACGCCCGAACATCAGGCCCTGGCGCTGAAGGCCGCCATCGAAAGCCTGGTCCTGCTCAAGAATGACGGGACCCTGCCTTTGAAGGCCACGACGAAGATCGCCGTGATCGGGCCACTGGCCGATTCCACACGCGTACTGCGGGGCAACTATTCCTCCCCGGCCAGCGCGCCGCCGATTTCGGTGCTGGCGGGTCTGCGTCAGGCCATGTCGACGGCAAACATCAGCTATGTCCCGTCCGCGCCGTCGATCACGGACGGCAATCCGATTCCGGCCTCGGCCTTCGTGACTCCGGACGGCAAGCCCGGCCTGCTGGCGACCTATTACAATGCTTCCGGTACGGGCGCGGACGGCAAGGCGACGGGCTATAACGCCAAGCCTGCCGCCGTTCATGTCGAAAGCGGTCTGGGTTCCAGCGTCGATCAGCTCAAGGGCGTCAGCGAGCGCAACAAGATCGTCTGGACCGGCGCCCTGGTCGCGCCTGAGACCGGCGATTATCGCATCGGCGTATCGGGCGTGGTCGGGTCCATGCAGGTCGATGGCAAGCCCGCCATCGAGATGAGCGAGTATTCGCACTGGGGCGCGCCGGTCAAGCTGGTTGAGGTGCATTTGAAAAAGGGCCAGCGCTATCCGCTGAAGTTCGAAATGGAAAGCGGCAAGTCGTTCGGCGCCGGTATCGTCTGGCAGCGCATCTCGGATCACCCCGATGAGGACATGAAGGCCGCCGCCGATAAGGCCGACGTCGTGGTGGCCGTGGTCGGCCTGACCTCCGATCTGGAAGGCGAGGAAAGCGGCCTGCACGCGCCGGGCTTTGACGGCGGCGACCGCACCTCGCTGGACCTGCCGGCCGATCAGATCGATCTGCTGCAAAAGGCGAAGGCCCTGGGCAAGCCTTTGGTGGTCGTGACCATGAACGGCAGCGCCATCAACCTGGCCTGGGCCAAGGCCAATGCTTCGGCCATTGTCGAGGCCTGGTATCCGGGCGAATCCGGCGGTCTGGCGGTCGGCAGGGTGCTGGCGGGCGCCGAGGATCCGGGCGGACGTCTGCCTCTGACCTTCTATGAAAGCGTCAAGGACCTGCCTTCGTTTGACGATTACAGCATGAAGGGCCGCACCTATCGCTACTTCACTGGCGCGCCGGTCTATCCGTTCGGCTACGGCCTGAGCTATACGAGCTTCTCCTATAGCGCGGTCAAGGTTGAGCCGGTGGACGGCGCGGTCGAAAATGGCGTCACGGTCACCGCCGATGTCAGCAATACCGGCGCGCGTGAAGGTCAGGACGTCGCCGAACTCTACCTGACGCCGCCCGCCTTTGACGGCGCGCCAAAAACGGCCCTGCGCGGCTTCACCCGCGTCTCGCTGAAGCCGGGCGAACATCGCACGGTCACCTTCACCCTGTCGCCGCGCGATTTAAGCTTTGTAACGCGTGACGGCGTGCGGCAGCTGACGCCGGGCGACTATACGATCAGCGTCGGCTCCGGCCAGCCGGACACGGATGCGGCCCAAGACAGCGCGCCGCTGAAGATCAGCCAGCAGGTCGGGATCAAGGACTGAGGCCGGTTATGACACGGTGGGGCGTCAGCCGTCGCGACGCTTTGATGGCGGGCGCGGCGGCGAGCCTCAGCATGGCGTTGACGGGCGCGGCCGCTGAGGGCGCGGCGCGCGAGGCCGACCTTATCGCTCAGACGGCGGACGGCTGGGTTCAGGTCACAGCCTTAAGCGATCGCGCCGTGCGGGTGCGGGTCACGCCAAGACGTGAGGGCCGCGCGCCGTCAAGCGCGATCCTGGCGCCGCGCGTCTCGCCGCCAAAAACCCGGCGCGCGATCCTTGCGGGGGGTATGTCGCTGCATTTGCCGCACCTGCGCTGTGACTGGGACGCGGATGCGGGCGTGTTGAGCTTTTACGATGCGAAGGGCGGCCTTCTGTTGCGCGAGACCGGAGGAACGCGGCGACTGAGCCCCACCACTGTGCAGGGGCAGGCCGCCCTGACGGTCGAGCAGGCCTTTGTAAGCCCTGCCGATGAGCGTCTGTTCGGAACCGGCTGTTTTCAGGACGGCCATCTGAACTTGCGCGGCCTGCCGCGCCGCCTGACCCAGGTGAATACCCAGATCAGTCAGCCGGTGCTTTTATCCAGCAAAGGCTACGCCCTGTTGTGGCACAATACCGGTCTAAGCGAATTCAATCCGCCAAAGCAAAGGCTTGAGCTGCAAAAGCGGGCGATTGGCGACGCGCACATGGCGGACGTCACGACGACCACCGGCAACGCTCGCGTCGAGCGCCGCAGCGCGGTGTTCGAGGGCGGACTGGAGCTGGCGGCGTCGGGCGATATCGCCTTTCTCTATGACTGCGGGCGCAAGATGGCGTCGCGTTATCATATCGAGATCGACGGTCAGGTCGTGGTCGATCACGCCAATCTGTGGTTGCCGCCCACGACCAGTTTTATAAAGCATCTGTCGGCGGGCGCGCACACGGTGCGCATCGAGGCCGACGCCGCCGATGCGCCAGAGCTTTGGTGCGGACCCTGCGCCGACCAGACCCTGTGGCGGTCACCGGTCGCCGACGCCATCGACTATGTGGTGATCGCCGGACCCGATCCGAAAGACTGTCTGCGCGGCTATCGCGACCTCATCGGCGAGACGCCTCTGCCGCCGGTCTGGGCCTTCGGCTATATCCATTGCCGCGAACGCTTCCATTCGTCAGACGAAATTCTGAGCATTGCGCGCGAATTCCGCCAGCGCCGCCTGCCGGTCGATGTCATGGTGCAGGACTGGCAGTACTGGGGCAAGTATGGCTGGAACGCCATGCGCTTTGACGAGGCCACATATCCTGACCCGGCGGGCATGATAACCCAGCTACACGGCATGGATATGCGCTTCATGCTGTCGGTATGGTCGAAGATCGGGCGTGAAACCGACCTTGGCAAGCTTTTCGCTGCGAAAGGGTTTTACATTCGCGACACCGAATGGGTCGATTTTTTCAACCCGTCCGCCGCCGCCTTCTACGCGGACTGTCAGAACCGGCGGTTGGCCGCCCTGGGCGTGGACGCCTGGTGGCAGGACGCGACCGAACCGGAGAATGACGATCTGGCCGGACGGCGCACCTTTGCCGGGCCGGGCGAGCGCGTTCGGCTGACCTATCCGGTGCAGGTGTCGCGCACGGTTTATCAATCGCAACGCGCCGCGCATCCAGACAAGCGGGTGATGATCCTGACCCGTTCGGCCTTTCCGGGCGAGCAGCGCTATGGCGCGGCCACCTGGTCGGGCGATATCGGCAATGACTGGGAGACACTGAAGCGGCAAATTCCAGCGGGTTTGAATATGGCCGCGGCGGGCTACCCGTACTGGACGGTCGATGCGGGCGGCTTCTTTCGACCGGGCGACGGGCAGTATAATGATCCCGCCTATCACGAACGCCTCGTGCGCTGGCTCCAGTACGCGACCTTCCTGCCGTTGCAGCGCGTCCACGGCTATCAGACCGACACCGAGTTCTGGCGTTACGGCGATCAGGTCGAGACCCTTGCGCGTCAGTATCTGGAGCTGCGCTACCGTCTTTTACCCTACACCTACAGTCTGGCGGCGCAGATGACGCGCCAGGGCCTGCCGCTGATCCGGCCTCTGGTCATCGACTTCGCTGACGATCCGCAGGCGCTGGAGCAGACGCACGCCTACATGTACGGACCGGCCCTGCACGTTGCGCCGGTGCTGGCGCCGGGCGTTGCGACCTGGCGGGTCTATTTGCCGCAAAGCCAGGGCGGCTGGCGCGACTTCTGGACCGGCGCGCACCGCGAAGGCGGCGCCTGGCATGAGGTTGAGGCGCCGCTAGAGCGCATACCGCTGCACGTCCGCGCCGGCAGCGTTCTGCCCCTGGGTCCGGTTGTGCAATCGACGGCGGGCGCGCTGGGGCGTGAACTGGATCTGTGCGTCTTTCCGGGCGGAGACGGCCAGTTTGACCTCTATGAGGACGATGGCCTCAGCTATGCTTACGAAAAGGGCGCGGGTGGCGTGATCCCCCTGCGCTGGGACGAGACAACGGCGAGCCTCAGCATCGGTGGTCGAAAAGGCGGCTTCAAGGGCGCGGACAGACGCTTGAGGCTGCGGCTGATGGGAGAGGGGGATACGCCGCTGTCCGCATCGTCAGGTCAAACCCTGCTCTATCGCGGCGCGCCCCTGAAGGCGCGCCCCTGAAAACCCGCCTTTGCCCCTTTGCAAGGCTTGGCGCCTGAGTCAGGGTTTGATCTGGCGCGCCCGGACGCTTGCTGAGCCGCTGACGCCTGGGTCTTCAGCATCCTGCGCCACGGCGACGGCGTAGGCGCCGCCCGCCACCGACCATGTGTTCGCCTTGGCGTCGAAATGCGCCAAGAGACGCGGATCGGCGCTTAAGGTCACCGTCTGGCTTTCACCGGGCTTAAGGGCGACCTTGCTGAAGCCGATCAGGCGTTTCAGGGCCTCATTCGGCGTCCGGTTCAGATAGACCTGCGGCGCGGCCTTGCCCGCTACATCGCCGGTATTGGTGACCGTGAAGCTAACCGTGAGCGTGTCGCCGCCGGAGACCTTAAGGTCGCTGTAGCTGAAGGAGGTGTAGCTGAGACCGTAGCCGAACGGATAGAGTGGTTTCATGCCCAGTTTGATAAAGCGCTTATAGCCGACATCCGCGCCTTCGTCATAAGAGACGTCGAACTGCTGGCCATCGGGCAGGTCAATGCCGGGCAGGGGGCCGCTGCGCGGATACTGATCGAGCGAGGCCGGAAAAGTGACCGGCAAATGACCCGACGGATTGCTGGCGCCGGTCAGAATGTCCGAAATCGCCTCGCCGCCCTTCTGACCCGAATACCAGGCTTCGACGACGGCGGGGACCTTGTCGAGCCAGGGCATATTGACCGCGCCGCCGGTTTCCAGCACCACGACGGTATGCGGATTGGCCTCGGCCGCGGCCTGGATAAGCGCGTTTTGTCCATCCGGAAGGTTTAGATTGGGCGCGTCGGCGCCTTCGCCCATCCACTGCGTGGCGAAGATGATGACCAGATCGGCGTTTTTCGCCTTGCGCGCCACCTCTTCGGGATAGTTGCCGACATCGAAGCTGATTTGAGTCTGCGGCAGGGCGGCCCGCAGCGCCTTGAGCGGCGAGGAGGGATGGTAGTTGATCTTGCTGAAGGCGGCCATCATGCCGTCGCCGCCCTGAGCAATGGCGACCTGATTGGGATCGGCGACGACCTGAGAGGAGCCACCGCCGGAGATCACACCGGCATCGGCATGACCGCCGACAACGAGAATGGTCTTCGCCGATTTGGCCAGCGGCAGAATTCCGCCCTCATTTTTCAGAAGAACAATGCCTTCCTCTGCTTCGGCCTTGGCGACCTCGGCATGGGCGGCGGCGTCATAGCCCTTGTCGCCGAACACCGGCGCGGGCTGCGGATGGTCGAACAGACCGGCGGCGAACATCGAACGCAGGATGCGCTGCGCCATATCGGTCAGGCGCGCGGCGGGAATTTCGCCCTTGTCGATGGCCTCTTTGAGCGGCGCGCCGAACCAGACCTCTTTGTCGAGTTGTTCGCCCGACTGCTGATCAAGGCCCTTGACCGCGAAATCGGTCGCCTTGACCGCACCCCAGTCGGACATGACGTAACCCTTATAGCCCCAGTCGCGTTTGAGCACATCGTTCAGCAGATGGCTGTTGCCGCAGGCATAGGCGCCATTCACTAGATTGTAGGAACACATCACCGAACCGGGCTGGCCCTTCTCAATAGCGATTTCAAAGGCCAAGAGGTCAGATTCGCGCATGGCCTGCTCATCGATGACGCTGTTGACGTAGTTGCGGCCGGTCTCCTGATCATTGATGGCGTAGTGCTTGACTGTCGAAATGACGTGCTGATCCTGAATGCCGCGGATCGACTCGCCGACAATATTGCCCGCCAGCCACGGATCCTCGCCTGCATATTCGAAATTGCGCCCGTTGCGCGGATCGCGCGCCAGATCGACCCCGCCAGCCAGCTGCACATTGATCCCCTTGGCCCAGGCTTCCTGACCGACGACGGCGCCGCCGTCATAGGCGATTTTCGTGTTGAAGGTGGCGGCCAGAAGCAGACTGGATGGCAGGGCCGTGGCGTAATCGCCCGGACGGATCATCAAGGGATTGGTCACGCCAAGGGACGCGTCGCTTTCCTGCTGATGCGGAATGCCCAGACGTGCAATGCCCGGAATATAGCCTGCCGAACCGATCGCGCCTTCGGGCAGCTTGCCGCCAAAAAAGAAGGGCAGGGCCATGACGCCGTGCACGAGGCTGAGCTTTTCATCGGGCGTCATGTCCTTGACGAGCAGGGCCGCCCTCTGATCAGGCGACAGCGTGGGGTTCATCCACGGCTGCGCGGAGGCGGTCTGCGCCGGGGCCGGTGTGGCGACCGCCAGAGCCAGGGCAAGGGTCGAAGCCGCCAGGCTCAGACCGGCGGCAAATTTACGTGAGCGTTTCATGAGAGTCCCTGTAAGTTTATGCTTTTTTGTTTGTACGTCACTGTCGTCGATAGAGAGATGGCTCTGGACTGGGCGACCTGCTTTTGCAGGCTGTCAGCTCTGATCGTAATGTCCCCTGTGAGCCATTTGGGCGGGAGAGGCCCGTGCGATATGTCATAATAGACAACGTTGTCTTAATATTCATCAAATTTTTAAGGTGTCAAGCGTCGGCGCGCCGCTCCAGCCGCTGCGAAAAAGCTTAAAAGCCAAAAAAGCTCTATGGATCAGCGTCCTTTTGACGTTGAGCAGCCTCTGAATTCAGTATGAAAGACGACAGGATAGGGTTGGCACGTAATGGAAGGCGAATAGTATGGAGTTCGCGATTGACAACGTTATCTTAATCGCTAAGTCTTCTGAAAATCCGTAGGCGCGCCTGATGGCGTTCGTCTTGGAGATAAGGGCTTAAAATATAAACGAGGTTGCGCGCCCGGCAACTAAGGCGGCAAACGCCACAGGGAGGATCATATGAAGTTGTCTCAGTCATGCGCTGTTACGGCGCTCTTGCTGGCCGTTTCAGGCGCCGCTTACGCCGGAACACCTGTGAAAATCGACAGCGGCGCCGTGTCGGGATCGACCTCGAATGGCGTTGAATCGTTCAAGGGCATTCCGTTCGCTGCGCCACCGCTCGGCGACCTGCGCTGGCGCGCGCCGCAGCCGGTGATCCCGTGGCAAGGCGTGCGCGACAGTACACAGTTCGGGCATGACTGCATGCAGACGCCCTTCGGCGGTGACGCCGCGCCCCTGGGAACGACCCCGGCGGAAGACTGTCTGGTGCTGAATGTCTGGCGTCCCGACGGCAGCAAGCCGGGAGACAAGCTGCCGGTGATCGTGTGGCTTTACGGCGGGGGCTTCGTCAATGGCGGCTCGTCGCCACCCGTTTATGACGGCTCGGCCTTTGCCCGCAAGGGCGTGATTATGGTCAGCTTCAACTATCGCCTTGGTCGTTTCGGTTTCTTTGGGTTCCCGGAACTGACGAAGGAAAACAAGGATAACGGCCTGCTTGGCAATTACGGCTATATGGACCAGATCGCGGCGTTGAAATGGGTCCAGCGCAATATCGCGGCATTCGGGGGCGACCCGGCCAAGGTGACGATCTTCGGGGAATCGGCGGGCGGCGGCTCGGTCAATGTGCTTCTGACCTCACCGGAATCAAAGGGCCTGTTCCGCGGCGCCATCGTGGAATCCGGCGGCGGCCGGTCTAATCTGATGGGCGACCGCACATTGAGCGCCGATAAGCCGAACCTGCCTTCGTCCGAGACGCTGGGCGTCAATTTCGCGAAGAAGAACGGCATCGAAGGCACGGGGCCTGAAGCCCTGGCCAAGTTGCGCGCCCTGCCGGCCGAAGCGGTCAATGACGGCCTTGGCATGATGACCATGGCGCAGGCGCAACAGACCTATGGCGGTCCGATGGTGGACGGCAAGATTGTCGTCAAGAGCCCGCAATCTGTCTATGAGGCCGGTGGCGAGGCCAAAGTGCCGGTCATGATCGGCTCCAATACGGCTGATATTGGCTTCGGTTTCGCGCCGACCAAGGAGGCTGCCTTCGCGGCGTTCGGCCCCTATGCGGATCAGGCGCGCAAGGCATACGATCCGGACGGCACGAAATCGCTGCAAGAGGTCAATGCAGAGATCGGCATGGATAAGGCCATGGCGGAGCCCAGTCGCTTCGTGGCGGCGACCCTGGCCAAACAGGGCTTGCCGACCTATCTGTATCGCTTCTCCTATGTTGCGACCTCGATGCAGGATCAGTGGAAAACCGGTGCGCCGCATGCGACGGAAATCCCGTATGTGATGGACACGGTCAAGTCCAAGTAAGGCGATCAGTTGTCCGCAACCGACGCAAAGATCGCGGATGAGACCAACAGCTACTGGGCCAACTTCGCCAAGACGGGCAATCCGAACGGCGCGGGCCTGCCGGTATGGCCGCGCTATGATCCGACGAAGGACCAGTTGATGAACTTCACCGCCGAAGGCGCGCCCGTTGGCATGACCGATCCGGTGAAGGCGCGCATGGATGTGACGGCCGCAGCCAGCACCCTGCCGCCACCCCCGCCACCGGCTACCCGCACCCCCGATGGACACTACAGCAGCCGGCTGACCCCCATCGGCGATATGCTGGACGATCCGGCGGCGAAAGCTGTTCTGGAAAAATATCTCCCCGACCTGATCAACAGCCCGCAGATCGGCATGGCGCGCTCCATGACCTTGCCCGCGCTACAGGCCTATGTGCCGACCCTGAGCGACGATGTGCTGGGCAAGATCAATACGGATTTGGCCGCGCTTCCGGTCAGGAAGTAAGGGCCTGATACGGGCGGCGATCCCTGCATCGCCGCCCGATGCAAGCGCAAGCATAGACTTTGCCCTGTACAGCCCGCATAAAGACGGTCTGAATGAGGATCTGAATACAGACCATAATCAAAACTAAAATGCAGGGGGTTCGTCATGTCCAAAGGGTATCTGAAATTTGCAATCGCCGGGCTGGCGACGTCTTTGGTCGCGTCTTTCGGCCTGCCTTTGGCGGCTCATGCCGAAATATCGCGGGCTCAGACCTTGTGCGAGGCGCTGAGGCAGGACGCGCCTGCGGGCATGCGTATTGCCGAGGCGGTCTGGCGCAAGACGGGCGAAAAGGCCGAAACGCCAGGTGCGATGGGCGCGCCGTCGCCGTCGCTGCCTGCCCATTGCGACATTACCGGTGTCCTGGCTGAACGCACCGGCGTTGACGGACAGGCCTATGCGATCCGCTTTCACCTGCGCCTGCCTGAGCACTGGAACAAGCGCTTCTATTTTCAGGGCGGTGGTGGGACGGATGGCGATCTTGGCGACGCGATCGGACGGATGGGCGATACCTCCGCGCTCGCTCAGGGCTACGCCGTCGAAAGCCAGGATTCCGGCCATGACAATGCCCGCAATACACGCCCGGATCACAATGGCGCTTCCGCCTTCGGCTTCGATCCGGAGGGCCGTCTGAACTATGGACGCGCGTCGCTGAAGGCGTCGGCTGAGGCGGCCAGACGTCTGATCGTGCGCTATTATGGCCTGAAGCCACGTTACGCCTATTTTGTCGGCTGCTCGAAAGGCGGGCAGGAGGGCATGGCTTTTGCCCAATATTATCCGGACATGTTCGACGGCATTATTGCCGCTGCGCCTGGTTTTGCGCTGCCGCGCGCCGCCTTGGCCGAAGCCTGGGACACGCAGGTCTTCGGACGCCTCGTTACGCCGCCGGGGCAGGCCTTTAACGCCATGAATCTCTACAAGGCCTTCAGTTCCGGCGACATGGCGCTGGTGCGCAAGGCGGTCCTTGAGGCCTGCGACAAGGATGACGGCCTGGAAGATGGTATGGTGGCGGACACCGCCGCCTGCACCACGGCCAAGGTCGAACCGCAATTGCGCGCTAAAATCTGTACGGGTGAAAAGGCAGAAGGCTGCCTGAGCGCAGCCCAGGTCAAGGCGCTGATCCTTTCACATAACGGACCCAAAACCAGCGCCGGACGGTCTCTTTACGCAGCCTGGCCGTGGTCAGCCGGCGTATCGGCCGAGGATTGGCGTATCTGGAAAATCGGTTCGTCCAATGGTCAGGTTCCGCCCCTGAATGTGATCCTTGGCGGAGGCGCGCTGGCGGGCATTTTCACGACGCCGCCAACGGCGATGCCGGCCGATCCGATGACGCTCGGCCGTTATTTGTGGAGTTTCGATTTCGACCGTGACGCCGCTCTGATCTATACGACGGGCGGCGCGTTCAGAACCTCGGCCTGGAGCGACATCAGCGCCCATTCTGCGAACCTGTCCGCCTTCAAGGCGCGGGGCGGTAAGCTGATTGTACCGCAGGGCGCGTCCGACCCGGTGTTCTCACTGGAAGATACCGTGGCCTGGTACGACGAGGTCGATCAACGCAATGGCGGCAGGGCGGCGGACTTCGTCCGCGTCTTTCCCGTACCCGATATGGGACATTGCAGCGGCGGCGTCGCCACGGATCAGTATGACGCCTTTTCGGCTCTGACCGCCTGGGTCGAGCATGGCATTAAGCCGGACGAGATCATCGCCACTGCGGGACCCGCCACGCCCTGGCCGGGGCGCACCCGTCCCCTGTGCCCGTGGCCCAAGGTCGCGCGTTATCAGGGCGGCGACCCTGAAAAAGCCGCCAGCTTTGCCTGTCGAGCCTGAGCTTTAAGGCGCGACGGCTACGAAAAAGCGTTTACAAACAAATGGAATGACTTCAAGACTGGAGGCACTTGAATAAAGGCGTCCTCAGGCCGTGCGCAAGATCACCATTGTCGATATCGCCCGTGAGGCTGAGGTTTCCATCAAGACCGTATCGCGGGTGCTCAACCATGAAACGGGGGTTGGCGAAACGACGCGCGCGCGCGTCAACGCCGTCATCAAGGCGCATAATTTCAAGCCGAACGCGGCGGCGCGTTCTCTGCCCAGTTCGCGCAGCTACATGGTCGGTATGCTGATCCGCAATCTGGTAAGCCACTATTATTTCAGCGGTTTGCAGATGGGGGTGATGGCGTCGTGCCGGCGTCACGGCTATCACACCATGATCGAGACGACCGAGGATATAGCCTCGGATCGGGAAGGCTTTGTTCGCAGGCTGCGCACCTCCGGTTATGACGGTATGGTGGTGGCGCCGCCTGTGTGTGACGATCCCGACATTCTCGGCCTTCTCGAACAGGCGGATATACCCTATGTGCGCATATCACCGACCGTAGCCCTGGAGCGCGCGCCCTATGTGTTCATGGATGACGTGCAGGCTTCCTATGATGTGGTCCAGCATCTTTGGGGACTGGGACATCGACAGATCGCTTATCTGGGCTTTGCCGACACGGCGGCGAGCGCGGACCGGTATTCCGGCTATGTGCAGTTCTTTCGCGAAAAAGGACTGGCGCCGCCCTATGCTCAGGCTCAGGTTCAGCACACGACTAGCGCGACCGCCTTTGCCGCAGGCGAGGATCTGGTGACGCGACCTGACAGGCCGACGGCCATTTTTGCGGGGACGGATTTTCTGGCGATGGGGGTGATGGCCGCGGCCAGCAAACATGGCCTGAACATTCCCGCCGACGTGTCTTTGGTCGGCTTCGATGACAGCCCCGGAACGGAAAGCGTCTGGCCGCCCCTGACCACCATTCACCAGCCGATCGCCGACATTGGAGAAGCGGCCTGCGATATGCTGGTCAGCCAGCTGGGCGGCGACAGGGCGGAGAAGGTCAAGACCGCGCGAAAGCTTGACTATAGCCTGATTGTACGCGCTTCGACAGCGCCGCCACTATAGGCGCGTTGTCTGACCCAATATCACTCATCCACTTTAACCCCATCAAAACCCCTGATTATGGCAAGATCCTTTATGCGCATGGGTACGGCTCGGCCAATCTTGATGATCGCGTGGCGAGCACGCACAAGGTGATGGACATTCTGAAGGCATCGGGCGTCCTCAAGCCGTGAGTTGGGCCTTGAGGGATTTGGGTTGAGAGGTGCGACATTACTAAATGGCGGCTACAATGTTTTTTCGCCTAATAAACATTATGGGAAAATAGTCTCTGGCTATTTAACACCATCGCCGCCCGGTTCAGCGCTGAACTAGCCGTCTATGGCTAAGCCTTTGCGGCCTTTTTCGCTAAGCAGGCCGCCGTAGACCACCTTGCGATAAGGCTTAATGTCCGGCCCGTGCGCGGCGCCGACCGAGCCGCGCGAGTCCGAAGACGCCCGCCGCTCCCGGCGCTCAACACTGCGCGGCGTCTCTGCTTGCTTTCGCACCGCGATGTTGCGTCGCAGCAACAATATTATTTTGGGAAAGTCATTGTTTTTCAAATACTAATAGCTTTCGCATTTCTGTAGCGCTTCTGACATGCAACCGTCAGCGTTTCATCTCTGATCCGTCATGAAGCTTCGGTATGAGCGCACCTCCAGGGGGCCGCTTCCGGCCTCAGAGGAATGTGACATGAAATTCACGCTTATCCATACCGTTGCCGCCGCCGCGCTTCTCGCCGCCAGCGGCGCTTATGCTCAGGCCGCCAGTCCCGCCGCCGCCACGGATACGACGGAAGTCGTGGTCTATGGCCACGGCCAGAGCCGCCAGACTGAAACCGTCAAGGCGCAGGACATCACCCTGAGCGCGCCCGGCACCAGCCCGTTGAAAGTGGTCAACAAGCTGCCAGGCGTGAACTTTCAGTCCGCCGATCCGTTCGGCGCCTACGAATGGTCGGCCTATATGACCATTCGCGGCTTCAGCCAGAACCAGATGGGCTTTACGCTGGACGGCGTCACCCTGGGCGATATGTCCTACGGCAACTATAACGGCCTGCATATTTCTCGCGCCATCATTAACGAAGACGTCGCGCGCACCGAACTGGCGCAGGGCGCCGGCGCGCTCGAAACGGCCTCGTCCTCGAACCTCGGCGGCACGCTGGTCTTCACCTCGCGCGATCCGTCGCATAAGATGGGCGCAGAACTGTCCGGCACGCTGGGTCAGGACAGCATGCATCGCCTTTATGGCCGCTTTGAAACCGGCGCCATCGACGCGCTCGGCGGCCTGCGCGGTTATGTCTCGCTGGTCGATCAGAAGACCGACAAGTGGAAGGGCTATGGCGAGCAGCGCGCCAAACAGGCCGACACCAAGTGGGTGCTGCCGACCGGCGATACCGGCGAGATTACGGCCTTCGTCAATCACTCCGAACGCCGCGAGCAGGACTATCAGGATCTGTCGCTCAGCATGATCGACCGTCTGGGGCGCAAGTTCGACAACTTCCAGCCCGACTGGGCGCTGGCCAACCAGGTCGCCAAGGCCTATCAGACCTCGGTGATCGCCTCGGCCATGAGCGGAACGAGCGTCGCGCCCGTATATCCGGCGCCGATCGAGACCGTGGACGACGCCTATTATTACGGCGCCGGCGTGCGCAACGATACGCTGTCGGCCATCTCAACCGAACAGCATCTGGGCGACGTCGTCACCTTCACGGGCGAGATCTATCACCACGACAATAAGGGCCAGGGCTTGTGGACCACGCCCTATCTGCCCTCGCCAGGCAATGCCGATATGGCGGCCTTCGCCCCGGCGCTTTATAATCCGGCCAGCACGGATGACGCCTACATCTCGATCCGCACAACCGAGTACAAGATCAATCGCACGGGCATGACCTTCGGCTTGAAATTCGACCTGGGCGCGCATCAGGTCTCCGCCGGCGGCTGGTACGAAGACAATAATTTCAATCAGGCGCGCCGTTTCTACGGCGAGAGCCTCGCCGCCACCCACCGCGACTCGCTCGGTTTCCAGTCGGATCCCTTCTACACCCAGTGGGAATACGCCTTTAACACCAAGACGACCAATCTCTACGTGCAGGACGTCTGGTCGCTGACCCCCGCCTTCAAGCTGAACTACGGCTTCAAGTCGCTGGAGGTCATCAACCGCGTCCACACCCTTGTCGGCAATCCGATGGAAGCGCGCCTGTCATCGCGCGACAAGTTCCTGCCTCAGGTCGGCGCGGTCTATACGCTGAACCGCGGCAACGAACTGTTCGCCTCCTATTCCGAAAACATGGACGCCTACGTCTCCGCCGCCACCGCCGGTCCGTTCGCAGCCCAGTCACAGAACGTCGTGGACTACATCAAGGACCACCTGAAGCCGGAAAGCTCCAAGACGATCGAAGGCGGCTGGCGCTTCCGCATGGATCGCCTGCAAGGCGTCGCGGCCCTGTACCATGTCGATTTCAAGAACCGCATCCTGGCCATTCAGCAGGGTCCGGCTATTCTCGGCAACACCCCGGTGCTGTCGAACGTCGGCTCGGTCCAGACCAACGGCCTGGAACTGGCGGCCACATACCGCATAACGCCGGAATGGAAGCTTTACGCCGCCTACAGCTACAACGACTCCAAATATAAGGATGACGTGGTCGACGCGACCGGCGCGGTTCTGGCCAACACTAAGAACAAGACCGTCGTCAACTCGCCGAAAAACATGGTCAAGACCGAGCTGTCCTATGACAATGGCGGCCTGTTCGCGACCTTGTCGGCCAATTATCTCGGCCCGCGCTACTACACCTACACCAATGTCGGCGGCAGGGTTAAGGCCTCGACCGTGGCCGATCTGAGCGCTGGCTATCACTTCAGCCAGGCCAAGATTGATCTGCAGCTCAACGTCACCAACCTGCTCGACGCCAACTATATCGGCACGATCGGCGAAGCCGGCTTCGTCAACAGCGATCCGAATAACACCGCGCAGACCGTCATGGTCGGCGCGCCGCGGCGGGTCTTCTTGACCGTGCGCAAGAGCTTCTGACTTTCACCGTCCCAGTAAACTTGAGGCTGGCCGCGTGTTCTGCGGCCAGCCTTCCCTTCTTTTCAGATTTACGCCATGCTCAGCCGCCGCGTCTTCCTCACATCAGGCCTCGCCATGCCGTTCGCCGCGCACGCCGCCGCCCCTTCGCAGCCTCCGCTGATCATCGGCCACAGGGGCGCGCCTGGCCATCTGCCCGAGCACACCCTGCCCGGCTATGAGCTGGCCATTCGCTACGGCGCCGATTTCATCGAGCCCGATGTGGTTGCGACCAAGGATGGCCACCTGGTCGTGCGCCACGACGCCTACATGTCCGCCACGACAGATGTCGTCTCGCGGCCAGAATTCGCCGACCGCAAGCGCACGCGTCTGCTCGACGGCATACCGACCGACGACTTCTTCGTCTGCGACTTCACCCTGGCCGAGATCAAGACCTTACGCGCGCGCCAGGCCTTCGCCGACCGCGACCACAGCCATGACGGTCTTTATGAGATCGTCACCCTGCAACAGGTGATCGACCTGGCGCAGGCCGCCTCCAAAACCAGCGGTCGCATGATCGGCGTCTACCCCGAGATCAAGCATTCAAGCTTTCACGCAAGCCTTGGCCTGCCGATCGAGGACAGGCTGCTCGACACGCTCCAGCGCGCAGGGCTGACGCGGCGCGCATCGCCCGTTATCATCCAGTCCTTTGAGCAGGCCAATCTGAAAAGCCTGCGCCGCAAGACAGATGTGCGCCTGATGCAACTGATCAGCGGCTCGGACACGGATCCGCGCACTGGCGGCATGATCCTGAACCCGCCCGATGACAAACCCTATGACTGGACGCTGGCGGGCCGCACCGGAACCTATGCCGACCTGTTGACGCCGGACGGCGTGCGCGAGGTCGCGACCTATGCCGACGTGCTGGCGCCGTGGAAGGCGTGGCTGCTCAGCTTCGCCGGGCAATCCCCAGTGCGGCGGCCCGACATTATCGCCAACGCCCACGCCGCAGGCCTCAAGGTGCATAGCTGGACCATGCGCGACGACCGCCTGCCCGCCTATTACCAAGGCGACACGATCGCCGAATATCTCGACCTGTTCGGCATGGGCGTCGATGGCCTGTTCACTGATTTCGCCGACACAGGCGTCAAGGCGCGCGACGCCTTCCTCGCCGCCAAAGGAGCCGCCCTATGACCGTTGATCGCCGCAGCCTGTTCAAAGGCCTGGCCGCCGCCTTCGCCCTGCACCCCGCTATCGCCCGCGCGCTGGAGATTCCGGCGCGTGTGAAGACCGGCACGCTGATGGATGTCGAACACATCGTCATCCTGACCCAGGAAAATCGCAGCTTCGATCACTATTTCGGCTCACTAAACGGGGTGCGCGGCTTTGGCGACCGCTTCCCGATCCCGCTGCCTGACGCGCCCAACCGCAAGAGCAAAACGGTCTGGACCCAGCCGGACAAGTTCTCGGACGCGACGCTCCTGCCCTTCCACGTCGATACCCAGGCCAATTTCAAATATATGCGTCTGGAAGGCACGCCGCACACCTGGTCGGACGCGCAGGACGCCTGGAATGACGGGCGGCTCGACGCCTGGCCGAGGGCGAAATACAATCACTCCATGGGTTATTTCACGCGGACGGACATTCCGTTCCAGTACGCCTTGGCCGAAGCCTTCACCTTATGCGACGCCTATCACTGCGCCCTGCACGCCGGGACTGATCCCAATCGCCTGTTCATCTTCAGCGGCGCGAACGACCCTCAGGCCCTCGGACATGGACCGGTCGTCTACAACGCCTATGACAAGCTCAGTTCGGACGAGCACGGTCACGGCGGCTATACCTGGACCACATATCCTGAGCGTTTGCAGGCGGCGGGCGTCACCTGGCAGGTCTATCAAAAGATGGGCGACAATTACGACGACAATCCATTGGTCGGGTTCAGACTTTATCGCGAGGCCGACAAGGCGACGGATGGTCCATTGACCGAGATCGCCCGCCGCGCGATCCGTACGCGCGACCTCAATCTGCTCAAGGCCGACGTTCTGGCGGACAAGCTGCCGCAGGTGTCGTGGGTCGTGGCCCCGGACGTTTATTCCGAGCATCCGATGCCCTCCAGCCCGGCGCAGGGCGCGGACTACACAGCGCGCGTACTGGACGCTCTGACCGCTAATCCTGAGGTCTGGGCGAAAACAGTCTTTCTGATCAATTTCGATGAAAATGACGGTCTGTTCGACCACGTTCCGCCCCCCGCCCCGCCTTCGCAGGAAGGCGGCGTGACGCGCGGCGATTCCCAGGTCGATACGACGGGTGAATATTATGTCCACGGCAAGACGGACGACCATTATGGCCGCGCCTTCGGGCTCGGACCGCGCGTGCCGCTCTATGTCGTCTCACCGTGGAGCAAGGGCGGCTTCGTCGCCTCGGAGACCTTCGACCACACCAGCGTGATCCGCTTCATCGAGGCGCGCTTCGGCGTGCATGAGCCCAATATCTCCGGCTGGCGGCGCGCGGTGTGCGGCGACCTGACGTCTTGCTTCAACTTCGCCGACCCGGACGGCTCCTTTCCGGCCCTGCCCGCGACCGCGGACGCCAGCCGCCGCGCCGATAAGCTGTTCGGTCGCTCCGTACCGCCCCTGCCCCGGCCCGCCGTCGCACCTGTGCAGGAAGAAGGTCTGCGCCCACGCCGCGCCACGCCCTATCGCCTGGGCCTCAGCCTTTTGCCGCGCGCAGGTGGAATCGGACTCAGCTTCCATAATGCCAGCCGCGAGCGCGCCGCCGTCTTTCATCTTTACGACCGCAACGACCTGAAAACCGCCCCGCGCCGCTATACGGTCGCGGCGGGCCAAAGCCTCGACGCCGAGATCGCAGGCGACGCGCCGGACCTGTGGATTCTGGGGCCGAACGGCTTTCACCGCCACCTGGTCGGCCCGGCCATGATCAGCGCCGACCTGTCCGAGGACGGCCTGCGCCTCGACAATCTGAGCGCAGCAAGCGCTACGGTCAGTGTAGAAGACGGCGCCTATGGCGCGCCGCTACAGACGCTTGACCTGGGGCCGAACGAATCGCGCGTCCTGCCGTTCGACCTCTGCGCCAGCCATAACTGGTACGACCTGATCGTGCGCTGCGGCGCCAGCCTTGTGCGTCTGGCCGGCCATGTAGAGACCGGCGCGCCCTCGCTCTCCGATCCCGCCGCCCATGGCGCCGCGCGCCTGGATCAGCCCTCCCTGACCTAGCGTTTTCCCCAAAAAAAGGCTCTTCCTGGATAAGAAAGAACGACGAAACAAAAACGTAGAGGGCCGATAATCAACGACAGCGCCCTGGCGTCGCGCCGCAAACGGCGTCTGGAGGATCCCTGAAGCTCTGAGCGGGGCCGTTGATCCATCATCCGAACGCAAGAATTACCGTCGGGCGGCCTTGACACAAATTTTGCCCAAAGCCATCTCATCGTTTTTTTCGATGGAGGTCACATGACAACGATGACAACAGAAAAAGCCAAGGAAGAGCACGCCTTTGCAGCCGATGTCAGCCGACTGCTCCACATGATGGTCCATTCGGTCTATTCCGACCGCGATGTCTTCTTGCGCGAACTCATCTCCAACGCCGCCGACGCCTGTGAAAAGCTGCGCTATGAGGCGATATCCAGACCTGAGCTTGCCCCGGCCGGCGCCAAGGGCCAGATCCTGATCACCCTTGACGAATCCAATCGGCGGCTGTGCATCGAATACAATGGCGTCGTTATGACGAATGATGAAATGATCGACGCCCTGGGCACGATCGCCACGTCCGGTACGCGCGCCTTCCTTGAACGACTGGAATCCGCCAAAAGCGACGGCAAGGCCGAACTGATCGGCCAGTTCGGGATTGGCTTTTATTCCGCCTTCATGGTCGCCGATCGCGTCGATGTGACCTCCCGCGCCGCAGGCCAGGCGGAAGCCTGGACATGGTCTTCAGACGGCAAAGGCAGCTACACCGTAGAACCTGCGACTGAAGCAGACACGCCCGCCAGAGGAACCTGCGTGCGCCTCCACCTTATGGAGGACGCCCAGACCTTTACGTCAAAATGGACGATAGAGCGCATCATCCGCGAGCAATCCGGGCATGTGCCGGTACCGGTCTCGCTAAAGGAGACGCCTGAGGCAGAGCCGGTCGAGGTGACGGACGGCGGGGCGCTCTGGTCCAGACCCAAATCGGGCATCTCCGAGGCGGAATACAAGGATTTCTACCAGAGCGTTTCAGGCCAGTTCGATGAGCCGCTGCTCAATGTCCATTTCCGCGCCGAAGGACTGCACGATTACACGGCGCTCGCCTTCGTGCCGAGCCGCCAACCCTTTGACCTCTTTGATCCTGAGCGACACGGGCGCATGAAGCTCTATGCTCGCCGCGTCTTCATTACCGATGACGCCGATCTTCTCCCGCGCTATCTTAGGTTCGTCCGCGGGATCGTGGATACAGCCGATCTGCCGCTGAACATCTCACGTGAAATGATCCAGCAAAGTCCCGTCCTCAACGCGATCAAAAAGGGCGTTTGCGGCCGCATTCTCGCCGCGATCGAAAAACTGCCAGAGACGGATCCGGACGCGTTCGCCAAGCTATGGGAGCAGTTCGGCGCCGTCATCAAGGAAGGCATTTACGAGGATTCCGAACGCCGGACCCAATTGCTTAAGCTGTCGAGATTTGTCTCGACAGCCTCCCTGGACGGAGGGCGCGCGCTATCTGACTATGTCGCGGACATGAAGGAAGGGCAGACTGACATCTTCTACATCGCCGGGACGAATTTAGAGCAGCTCAAAGCGTCGCCCCATCTGGAGGGCTTTAAGGCAAAGGGCATTGAAGTCCTCTTGTTGACGGACCACGTCGATAGTTTCTGGCCAACGAGCGCCCCTGAATTTGAGGGCAAGCCGTTCAAGTCCGTCACGCAAGGGCAAGCCGACCTCGACAAGTTTTCAGACGCAGAAGCGGCGCAAAGCGATAAGGCCGAGCTTTCAGGCGATGTCGCGGCCTTCATCGACTATCTGGCGGAGACGCTGAAGGAGCAAGTGGCTTCGGTTCGATCCTCGTCACGGCTGAAGGAAAGCGCCGTCTGTCTTGTCGCGAGCGATCAGGGGCCGGATCGGCAGCTGGAAAAGCTTCTGCAAGGATCGGGTCGGTTGAAGACAACGACAAAGCCTGTGCTTGAGATCAATCCCACCCACAGTCTTATCAAGCGACTTGCGGACATGAAGGCGACGGACCAACGCTCAGATGCCGCCTGGCTGCTCCTGGACCAGGCGCTTGTTCTTGAGGGCGAGAAACCCGTGGATCCGCGAGCCTTTGTCGAAAGGTTGGGAAGGCTCTTTGAGCGCGCGACCCCGGCATAACCGTCAGTCGTTTCGATCTAAGGGCGTGATCGGCCACACGCCCATCATCCTGCTTCAGAGGCGGCGGCCCTGTCAGACGACATTGACCGTCGCCTACTCAAATCATGCCAGCCTTAGGCGATTGTAAACCTGACCGACTTTGCAGGAACCTGGGGCCCGCGCCGTCCTGGAAAGCCAAAGCGCTGCTCAGGGTCGTTCTGGACGACTGATCCAGATCCGGGGCGATGGCGTAAATCTCTGGTACATGGAGGGCCTGATGGCGGACGACAAATCAGAAGGGTTCGCCCTCACCTCAGATAAGATCCGAGAGAGACTTCGCGCGCATGGTCGGCGATTTTTCGCCAATGACAACATCCATGACGTCATCGAACCCGGCGAGCTTAAATCTCTCGAAGACGAAGTCGCCGATAAGCTCAAAGGCGTTTTTGACAGCCTGGTCATCGATACGGCGCATGACCACAACACGCAAGACTCCGCCAGACGTGTCGCCAGAATGTACCTGAACGAGGTCTTCGCCGGTCGATACCAGCCGCCGCCCGACGTCACCGAATTTCCGAACATCTCGCATCTTAATGAACTGATGATCGTCGGTCCGATCACGGTGCGCAGCGCCTGCAGCCACCATCTGTGCCCGATCATGGGGAGAATCTGGGTCGGCGTCATGCCGAATGAACATTCCAACCTGATCGGTCTGTCCAAATATGCACGCATCGCGGAATGGATCATGAGCCGTCCGCAAATTCAGGAAGAGGCGATCACCCAGATGGCCGCCTACCTCGTCGACCGCGTCAAGCCTGACGGCGTCGCCATCGTAATGGAGGCGGACCATTTCTGCATGCATTGGCGCGGCGTCCGCGATAATGGCTCCAAAATGGTCAACAGCGTCATGCGCGGCGCCTTTTTAAAGAATGCTGATCTTCGCAGGGAGTTTCTCGCCCTGGTCAATCTGAAGGACTAAGCGACATGCTCGTGCGATGCCTCTACGCAAGCCGCGTCATTTCAGATGTCAATGACGCCCTCCTGAGCGACATCCTCACCCAGTCACGGCGCAATAATATCGCCGCCGGCGTCACCGGTCTCCTCTGCTTCACCTCGGACGTCTTCGTGCAGGTTCTGGAGGGAGGACGGACAGAGGTGTCAAAGCTTCTTGCGCGCATCATGGCCGATGAGCGGCACAAGGACGTCACCTTACTGCTTTACGAGGAAGTCTCCGAACGCGCCTTCAACGGATGGACCATGGGCAAGGTCAATCTCGCCGCGCTCAATCCGGGACTCGTCCTTAAATATTCGGTTCATTCAAAACTGGATCCGTTTTCAGGTTCCGGCGCGCCGATTATGGCGATGCTGATGGAGCTCGTCGCGACGGGCGCGATCGGCGCATGAGCCCATCCGGCCTGACAAAGCCGAATCTGATCTGTCTCAGCGTCGTAGCTTCTGGCGCAAGCCTTTAAGGCGCGATGACAGATGACGCCCTTGCCCTGGGCGTTATCGCCTGCTCAGGATCATCAACGCAGCGCTTCCAGAAACGCTACAGCCAGACCGAGACATCGTCTCCGCGCCCATTGTACAGTTCAATGGCCACGAAAGGAAGGATCGGGCCGCGAAGCGAGGCTTCGAGCAGATGGCGCGTGATCTGACAAGCTAAGATCGCGTGTAAACCCCAGCACATGAGCCGCCTTTGTCGTCACCCGGCCTGCGACAGGGCGACAACGAGACCGATAAGGCCGGCGCCTGCGAGAGGAGCGATCGTAAAGAGAATAAGGAAAAGGATGATCGCGAACATCATCCAGCCTTCCTGCCTCTTCGAAAGTCGCCTGACCGCTTTGGGTTTTGGTCTCCAGGGCGGCGGAGGCGGCCACTCGGCGTCAAAGTCAACATACATGTTCGCACCTTTTATGCGATGATACGCATGTCCCGCCGTCCCGGTTCGTCGCGCGCCGCAAAACCAGGCGACGGCCAACGACGTAAAACGCCCAGAGCGCCGGGAGGTTTGGTTTCTATGTTCAACGATTTCGCAAACCTGTGGACGCCCCTGTGTCAGAGCCAGGATATCCGGGCCGGAGCGGCCTACCCTTTTGTCGTCGCCGGACAACGGGTCGTGGTGTTCCGCGACGAATCTGGCAAGGCGTCGGCCCTGATCGACCGCTGCCCGCACCGCGGCGTCGCCCTGTCGCTGGGCAAGGTGCGCGACGGCGTCATCGAATGTCCGTTCCACGGTTGGCGGTTCCACGGCGATGGCCGCAACTGTTACGTGCCCTGGAATTTAGATGCGCGGCGCGACAAGCTAGGCGCGCTGGCCCTGCCCGCCGCCGAGGCTGGCGGACTGGTCTGGCTCTATACCGGCTTCTCGCCCAGCCAGGATCCTGAGGCGGGCGAGACCCTGCTACGACGCGATCTTCGCGTGACCGGCCAGCACATGATCTGGAATGTCCACTGGACGCGGGTGATGGAAAACATGCTGGACACGCCACACCTGCCGTTTGTGCATCAACGTACAATCGGCCGGGCGCTGAAACATCAGCTCGGTCGAGACATGACCATGGTCTGGACGCCCGAGTCCTATGGGGGGCGTATCTATAGCCAGATAGATGGTGAGCCGCGCGGGGCCGGGCTGATTTACCGCTTTCCCAATATCATGGAGTTGATCATCGATCCCCCCGGAAAATGCCTCAGGCTCATGGCGGTCTGTACGCCAGAAGCCGCCGGCAAAACACGTCTGAGCATCTACACCCTGCGCAGCTTCGCGCGCCTGCCTGTTCTTGACCCGGTCTTTCGTCGCCTGAACACGCGCATTGCCCTGGAAGACAAGGCGATCGTCGAGTCATCGCTTCCGTCCGAGGCGCCGCCGGCCCATGAGGAGCGCTCTGTTCGCACCGATCGACCAACCCTCGCCTTCAGGAAGATCTGGTTTGATCGGCTCAAGGGATCAAGCGCGCCGCTGAGCGCCGCTGCTGTCCTAGACGACTGAGCGCGCCAATGGGCGCGATTTGGAACTTCAGGTGAACCGGCGAAGTTATTTTGACGTAACCTAAGTTATGAGCACAAAGAGGATGACGTCAGACGACAGCCGCGCCCCAAGGCCGAGGCGCGAACACAGGGTCAGCATGGCGCTTCTGGCCCTGGTCGTGGTCTTTTCTGCGAGCGCGATCGGAAGTCTGGCGACCTTTGCGAATATTCCGACATGGTATGCGCATCTCGCCAAACCAGGCTTTACGCCGCCGAACTGGTTGTTCGGGCCGGTCTGGACGCTACTCTATCTCCTTATGGCGCTCGCCTTCTGGCGCGTCCTGACCCTGGCTGCGCCCCTAAAGGGCAAACCGATCGCCATTGGCGTGTTTATCGTCCAGATCATGCTGAACGCGCTTTGGTCCATAGCCTTTTTTGGCCTGCATTCCCCACTTCTAGGCCTGATGGTCATCGGCGTGCTTTTAATCGCCATTATCGCGACCATAGCGGCTTTTTACCCTCTGGATCGAGCCGCAGCCTTTCTTATGACGCCTTATCTCGCCTGGGTGGCCTTTGCGTCCGCCCTGAATCTCGGCGTTTTTCTGCTCAACAGGTGACGACATGGCCCGCTTCCTGATTATCGCCGGATCAAGCGCCATTGGTCAGGCGACGAAGTCGCTTCTGAACCAGGCTGGCCACGAAACCTTCGTCACGGCGCGGACAGAAGACCGCATCACCCCTGACGCCATACTCGACGCCAGCGATTTTGACGCGGTCGACGCCCTGTTCCAGACCCATGGCCCCTTTGACGGGGTCGTGAACTGCGCTGGCTCCCTCCTTCTGAAGTCAGCGCACCAGACGTCCAAGGCGCAGTTTGACGCTGTCATATCAGCCTCCCTCACCACGGCCTTCGCAACCGTCCGGGCCGCCGGACGACATATGAATTCGGGCGGTTCCGTGGTCCTCGTCTCCTCTGCGGCCGCGCGCCTTGGCCTGCCAAACCACGAAGCCATCGCCGCCGCCAAGGCCGGGATCATTGGGCTTGTCCTGTCTGCAGCCGCCAGCTACGCGGCCAATAATCTGCGGATCAACGCCATTGCGCCCGGCCTGGTCGAGACGCCGCTGACGAAGGGTCTGCTTGCCAGCGACGCCGCGCGGCGCGTCTCGGAATCCATGCACCCGCTCGGCAGGGTCGGAACGCCGCAGGACGCCGCCAGAGCCATCGTCTTCCTGCTCGATCCGGACAATGCCTGGATCACGGGCCAGGTGCTCGGCGTCGATGGCGGGCTTGGCGTTGTCCGCCCTAAGATGAAGGTCTGAATTTAGCTTTATCCAACAGGTCGCTAACCCGGAGACGTGAGGCTCTGGTCGGGCATCGTCTTCATATCAATGGTGCGTCACAAATGGGCGCGCCGCTCTGACGATCGTGTGCGCAACCACCCGCGGCGAACCCGGCGCCTGAATCGCAAAAGCCTCTCGTTTAAAGACTCTCCATCGCCGGCACGGTTCTGGCGAAACGAGATATTTAAACCAGCATCTGCGCCGCCGTCGTTCAGCAAACCGCCGCGAAGCTAACAACGCTGTTGGAGAGGTTCAGGCGCTTAAAGAACAGACCGCCCAGCTCAAAACGAGCGCGCCTGATCTTCTGACCTCCGCGCTCGCGGCTTAAAGGGCTGCGGCTAGACGAGATTGCCAGGCGCTTGACCCAGAAGCCCTCTTCCGGGCCGTCTCGGGTTCGTTCTATTTTTTAGAACATGACCATGTGATCTTTGTATTTTATAAAAATCAGTCGCCCGCCTATGAAGCGGATATAGGAGGGCGCTATGCATGTAATCGAAGTTAAAAATATTATCATTCCTCTATTTGCATTCCCAATATTTGGAAATTTAATTCTATGGGCAATCGCAAAAATAGGACCATCATATAAGAATTATTCTTTATTACATCGTATATTCAGAACAGCACTTGTGCTGTCATCTTGCGCGTTCGCTTATTTGTCCTTCTCAGGCGCGGGCCTTCATGCCTGTGGTTTTATCGTCAATCCCGTCACAAGCGCTCTCAGCGCCCTGACCTGTCTCGTCGGCGCTTCGGTCTTACGCTTCAGTGTGCGTTACCTGCAGGCTGATCCAAAGCTGCCGCATTTTATGTCGGATCTGCACCTGACGCTGGCGGCGATATCGACCTTTATGATCGCTGACAATATCTGGCTCTTTGTTGCGGCCTGGGTGCTGATATCGCTCACCTTACACCGACTTTTATTGTTCTACCCGGAACGTCCCGGCGCGAAGGCGGCGGCGAGCAAGAAATTTTTCCTGGCTCGTGCAAGCGATGTGTGTCTGATCGGCGCATGTGTCATCTGGGCCTTCGTCCTGAAGATCGGCGCCTTTTCGGATCTTGGAGGCCTCGCAACGCCTGCACAAGACGGCGCCTTCAACTGGAGCCTGGCGAGCGCGTTACTGATTATAGCCGCTGCGGTTCTGAAATCCGCTCAGTTTCCTGTCCACGGCTGGCTGGTCGAGGTGATGGAGACGCCAACCCCCGTCTCCGCCTTGCTCCATGCCGGCGTCGTCAATGCCGGCGGCGTGCTCCTGATCCGCGCTGCGCCTCTGTTCTCGCACAATCCATCGCCGCTTATGCTTCTGGGCTGCTTCGCTCTCCTCTCAATGATCATGGGCACGCTCGCCATCGCCGCCCAAACCAGCGTCAAAGCGCGTCTGGCCTGGTCCACGGTCGCTCAAATGGGCTTCATGCTGTTACAGTGCGCGATTGGCGCTTTCGCTGCAGCCTTGTTTCACATCATCGTCCACGCCCTCTATAAGGCGCAGGCCTTTCTGAGCGCTGGCGAGGCGTCGCCGGACCTTACGGAAGATGCGAGGCCTGAGGGCTCGGTCTGGCCATCCGTCGCGCTCATCTTAGCCTGTGGCGCCGCCATCGCTATCTTTGCGCCCTCGCCCGACCTCGCCCTCTCCGGCTGCGCGCTTCTGGCCGCGATATCTCAAATGTCAGCGCGCCGCCCGATGGCGTCCCTGGCCGCAGGCGTCTTTCTGGTCTCTCTGATCGGCTTCAATCATCTGATCTGGAGGATCGGTATCTCAATGCCGGACCTGCGCCCGCATAACGGCGTCTTAGACCGGCTGTTTTCTCTGGGCCTCGTTCTTCTCGCCCTGGTTCAACGCGCCCTTAGCGCGCCTTCTCTGGCCCCTATCCAGAAGGCCCTGAAGGTGCATGCGCGCAACGGGTTTTACATCAACGCCGTCCTCAATCGGAGCCTGAGCCTATGAACGCCCTGAGCAAAGGCTTTCTCACCGTGGCGACGCCCGCTGCGGCCCTTCGGACCGCGCTGGAAAAAGTCGCGCCGCAATGGCCCCTGAAGAGTTTCGTCGCCGTCAATCCATTCCTGGGTTACGCCGATATGGACATCACGACGGCGGCGAGGCGTCTTGCGCTGACCCATAGGGCGACGATCCTCCCCCAGAATGCGCCAGGCGTCACCATCGACACGCTCGCCGGCCTGTTTGGACGCCGGATGGGATTTGACGGCGAGGCCTTAGCGACGGACGCGGTGTCAAAATGGGCGGCGAGCTATTTTGACCTGCGTCGGTCGATCAAAGATGAGGCGTTCGCCTCGCGTGACCCCTTCTGTGACTGGCGAGAGGACGCTTTAATTGACGTCACCCCCGAAATCTGGGGCGCGCGCCGGTTTCGGGAAGACGTAAAAAATCTTCCGAGCTCCGCCGCGCGCGCCGCCCAGGCGCTGCTTGATGAACTTGATCTGCCTGAAGACAGCCAGTCGCTCTACCTTGACAGGCTCGTCGGCTCCATTCCAGGCTGGACGGCCTATGCCCGGCATTTCGACTGGACGAGGGCAAGAGACGGCGAAGACGGCGCCGTCGCGCTAGGCGTCCTGGCGGTTCGCCTCGCCTACGACGTGTTGCTCGGCAGGCGACTGGACAACGCCGCCCTCGAGGCCTTCAACTCGCAGCTCTGCGACGGGATTCTCGCCTTGGACGTTCAAAGGGCGCCTGACGCGGATTTAGGCGGCGTCGAGGCGAGCGAGGCCAGCTTCGTCGCCAGGACGATCGCCAGCCTTAAGACCTCGCCTAAGCCCGCCGCCAGCCCCCTGATCCAGGCCGTCTTCTGCATCGACGTTCGTTCTGAACGCATGCGCCGACATCTTGAACTCGCCTCATCGCAGCTCCAGACACATGGCTTCGCCGGTTTCTTTGGTCTGCCCGTGGCGATCGAGCGGGATGGGACGAAGCAACCGTCATGCCCGCCTTTATTGCGGCCAGCCTTTGTCTGCGAGGCTGTCGCGCCCGCCCCCCATTTCGCATCAAGGCTCAGCCTCGCCCTGCAGAGCCTGAAGGCCCGCGGCAGCGCCGCCTTTGCCTATGTCGAGGCCCTCGGCGCAACAGCCCTCGCCCCGATGATAGGCCAGGCGCTTGGCTTGCCGCCGACAGCCAAGAGACCCGCGCCGCTCGCCATGGCGCCGTTGGAGGATTATGAGGAGGTCCTGTCGCAGTGCGCCGCCGGATTCCTGAAAGCGTCCGGTCTTGGCGACAGGCTCGCCCCGCGCGTGCTTTTGCTGGGTCACGAGGCGCACTCCGCGAACAATCCCCATGCCGCCGGCCTGCAATGCGGCGCCTGCGGCGGCCGCAGCGGGGCGGATAATGCGCAGGTGATGGCCCAGACGCTCAACCATCCTGGCGTGCGCGCGCGCCTGGCGGCCTCGCATGGACTTGTCATCCCTGACGAAACCCTCTTCGTCGCAGGCGTCCATAACACGACGACGGATGAGATCACCCTTTATGACGCCGCCGCCGATGACGCGCTGAGAGACTTTCAAGCGGCGGCCGAACTGGCGGGTCAACGCACGCGTGCGGAACGCGCGCTGCTGCTTAATGAACGCGCCAGCCTGGCCGCAATGCGGCGGCGTGGGCGCGATCCCTCCCAGACCCTGCCCGAATGGGGCCTGGCGGGATGCGCCTGCTTTATCGCCGCGCCCAGAGGCCTGACTCGCGAAAAGGATCTGGAGGGGCGCGTCTTCCTGCACGACTATGATCAGGCGTCCGATCCTGACGGCGCGGCGCTTGAGCAGATCCTGACCGCGCCGGTCATCGTCGCCAGTTGGATCAATCTGCAATATTTCGCCTCCAGTCAGGCGCCTAACGTCTTTGGCGCAGGCGACAAGGTCTTGCACAATATTGTGGGTCACGGCGCGGGCGTGATCGAAGGCAATGGCGGCGATCTCAGGCTTGGCCTGCCCTATCAGTCCGTGCATGACGCCTCAGGCCTGCGCTATCCCGCGCAGCGTTTGAGCGTGTTCATCGCCGCCTCCCAGGCTGCAATCGAGCGTGTGCTGCAAAAGCACAAGCCTCTGCGCGATCTGGTCGAAAATCGCTGGATACGGCTTTTCGCCCTGAGCGAAGGCGCTGACCTGCATCAGCGGACCCGGTCCGGATGGACCCGGTCTGAATGGGGCGAGGCCTCTAAATCCCGGTCCTGCGAACCTCTACAGACGCCGCCAGAGAACCGCCATGACGCTTGAGATCACCTTCGTCAGACCCGATGACTGGCATGTGCATCTGCGCCAGGGCGATGCGCTGGGCCAAGCTCTGCCGCACACGCTCAGAGATTTTGCGCGGGCGATCGTCATGCCCAACCTGTCGCCGCCTGTGACAAGCCTTGCCGATCTGACCCGATATCGCAGTGAGATCCTGGCGCGCCGTCCCGAAGGCTCAGACTTTGAGCCGCTTATGACGCTCTTTCTGACCGATATGACCGATCCCAAGACAGTCGAGACGGCCTTCACGCGTGGGCTGGCCGCCGCCTGCAAGCTCTATCCGGCGCATGCAACCACGAATTCAGGCTCAGGGGTAACCTCAGCTGCGCAAATCTATCCCGTCCTCGAGACCTTGCAAAGGCTGGGCATGCCTCTGCTCGTCCACGGCGAAGCCACCGACCCGTCGATCGACATCTTCGATCGCGAAGCTGTGTTCATTGATCGGACCCTTTTGCCTATGATGCGGGACTTCCCGGCGCTTAAAATCGTGTTCGAGCACATCACGACCGAAGAGGCGGCGCAACTGGTCTGCGCCAGCGACGGAAGGCTTGGGGCCACGGTCACGCCGCACCATCTGATGATCAATCGCAGCGACATGTTCAAAGGCGGTTTGCGACCGCACCTTTACTGCCTGCCGGTCGCCAAACGCGAACGCCATCGCCAGGCGCTGCGACGTTGCGTCACCTCGGGCGCGCCCTACTTTTTCCTGGGGACCGATTCAGCGCCTCACCCGCGGGCGGCCAAGGAATCGGCCTGCGGATGCGCGGGCGTTTTCAATGCGCCGACGGCGCTTGCCTGCTATCTCCAGGTCTTTGAGGAGATGGAGGCTCTTGATCGCTTTGAAGCCTTCGCCGCCTTCAATGGTCCCGACTTTTACGGGCTCGCGCGCAACAAGGCGCGGGTCGCCTGGGTGCGGAAGCCTCAGACGACGCCCGAGACGCTTGGCGATTTTGCCGTGTTTCGGGGCGGCGAACATCTGAACTGGCGCCGTAAAGCTGATGCTTAAAGGCGATAACACAGACCTTGATGACTATCTTGGCGCCCTGCAGGACGCCGTTGCGGTGCTGACGACCTCTCATCAAAAAGAGGACATCATCGCCCCTATTATGGCGCAGGCCTTCGGTCTGATCGTTGGCGTCACCTACGGCGTCGACACAGACAGATTTGGCGCCTTCAGCGGTGAGGTGGAGCGTTCGGGCACGGCGCTGGACGCGCTGCGACTGAAGATCGACGCCGGCTTTGACTATACGCCAAGGGCGCGCTTCGGACTGGCGAGCGAAGGCAGTTTCTCGCCGGATCGTCAGATCGGCGTGCTGGCGACCTATGAGGAAATCGTCATGTTCGTCGATCGCGAATGGGGCATTGAGGTCTGTGGCTACGATGTCGGCTTTCAGACCAATTACGCCAGTCTACGGGTGACGAGCCCGCGAGCGGCGTTCGAGTTCGCCCTGCGCTGCGGCTTTCCAGAGCACGCCATGATCGTCTCGGCGTCGCCAGAACATGCGCCTCGACCGGACCTTGCCGTCTTCAAAGGCCTGAAACGCCACGACGCGCTGGAGACTCGTGTCAGGGACGTTGTGAAGCGGTTCGGCGCCGCTTTCGTTCAGACCGATATGCGCGCCCATATGAATCCTACGCGTAGACTCGCGATCGCGCATGCGTGCGAGGATCTTGTCAGGCGTCTTCGCTCGCCATGCCCGCAATGCGGACACCCCGATTTTTCGATGCGCAGGGCCTTTGGCGGCCGCCCCTGCCAGATTTGCCGCTCAGAGACGCTTCTGCCGCGCTATCGACGCTACCAGTGTCTGAAGTGCGGCCATTATCGTCAGGACGAAGACGCCTGCCCCGCCGATCCGGCCCATTGCCCGGATTGCAATCCATGAGGCGGCGTGAGATGAGCGGTGGGAGGCTGAGGGTCGCCACAGCGCCCCATACCCGGATGGAGCGCCTATGTCACAGTTGAATTACAAGCATTTGCGCTATTTTCGCGCCGTGGCCAATATGGGGAACCTGACGCGCGCAGCTGAGGAGCTTGGCGTCTCGCAATCAGCCCTGTCGGTGCAGATCAAAGAGCTTGAACTCAGCCTTGGCCAGCCTCTGTTCGACCGCGTGGCCAAACGCCTCCTGCTCACCGAAGCCGGCAAGATTGCGCTCAAATACGCCGAGACGATCTTTCAGGCTGGCGACGAGCTTTTCATGCTGCTTAACGCCCGCGCAGGTCGGAGCAAACAGATTTTGAGAATCGGCGCCCAATCCACCCTGTCGCGTAACTTCCAGGCGCAGTTTCTAAAGCCCCTCGCCTCCCGCTCCGATCTCGACCTTGTGTTGCGGTCGGGCTCCGAGCAGGAACTTCTGGAGGCCCTTGAACATCTTGATCTGGACATTGTGCTGGCCAATATCGCGCCGCCCAGAAACCGGGCCCGCCCCTTCATCGCCCATCCTATCGCCGATCAGCCCATCAGTCTGATCGGGCCTGCCGAATGGAAGGGCCGGCACAGGCATCTCAAAGACTATCTCGTTCACGCGCCCCTCATCGTTCCCGGCCCGACCAGCAGCATCCGTTCTGGCCTTGATACGCTTTTATCGCGCTTGCAGGTCTCGCCGAACATCGTCGCCGAGATCGATGACATGGCGATGATGCGGGTTCTGTGTCGCGAAGGCTTGGGGCTCGCCATCGCCCCGCCGATCGTACTCAAAGACGAACTCGCCGCGGGCGATCTCTTTGAGATCGAGACGTTTGAAGATCTTAGAGAAACCTTCTACGCCATTTTGGCGCAGCGCGACTTTCCAAATCCTTTGGTGCTCGAACTTCTGCCTGGGAAGACGGCCGCGAACCCGGCGCCCCCTTAACACGAGGCTTGGGCGCGCACATAAAGCCTGACAGCGCCTTTGCGGTATGCCGATCTGACTTGATCCGCGACCATCCCCTTTAAGAAAGCGGCGCGGTCGCTTCGAAAGGTGAGCCGCCTGTCATCGCCCACCATCACATGCAGACCTGTCTAGCGTCGCTGTCCCCAGCGCCCTAAGCGACCAGCGTCTCCACGGCCAGCTTTACATCCGTGGAGGCTCTCGCGACCTCGGAGAAGGTGTGGCTTATATCGACCAGCCCGCTTGAGATCTGAGTAACAGCGCCAACCGCGGCTTGCATATTCTGAGAAATTTCACCCGTGACATCGCTTTGCTGGTTCATGGCCTGCGACACCTCACTGACATTTTTTAGAACCTCGGACATAGTGACGGATATCTGCTCCATCTCCGACACAACTGTTTCTGAAACAGATTGCATACGGTCGATTTCAGCCGCGATCGTCTTTGTCGATTGACTAACCTGATTGGCGAGGGTCTTCACCTCGCTGGCGACGACGGCGAATCCGCGCCCGGCTTCGCCTGCCCGGGCCGACTCAATCGTGGCGTTGAGGGATAAAAGATTGATCTGCGCGGCGATATCCTGAATCAGCGCAACTATACCGGTCATGGCGCTCGCGCTCGTTCTCAATTCATCGGCCGAACTATTGGCCTTTTCAGCCGAAAGGGAGACGCCCTCGACGCGGCTTCTCGCCAGATCCATGCTATGGGCAATCTGCCGGACGCTCTGGCTTAGCTCCTCCGATGCAGCCGCAACCGAGTTGATGATGCTCTGGGTTTCCGAAGAGGCCGCCGTCGCGCCGCCCGCCAAGACGTCGGCGGCTTTGATCTGTTCCAGGACGCCCGCCAAGTCGTCATTGACGCCCAACGCCATCTTTTCGTTGCGCAGGCGCTTCTCGACAAGCGCCGTCACGTCCACAGCAAACTTCACCACCTTTACGACCTTGCCTTCGTCATCGAAGATCGGATTGTAGGCGGCCTGTATGTGAACAATAGTTCCGCCTTTACTCAGGCGCCTGAACTCTCCGGCGACGAACTCGCCAGCGCGAAGCTTCGACCAGAGCTCGCCATAGGCCGACGAAGCGACGAAGTCAGGTTCGCAAAATATTTTATGCTCCTTGCCCTCTATTTCGCGCAGCTCATACCCGACGGTCTTTAGAAAATTATCATTTGCGGTCAGTATGCGCCCCTGCGGCGTGAACTCGATGACGGCCTGAGACAGGCTGATGGCGGCCAGCTTACCTGCGTCATCTAGCGAAATCTTCTTCAGGTCCGTAATATCCGTAGCGAACTTTATGATGCTGATAACCCTGCCAGCGCGATTGATGACCGGATTGTAGCTCGCCTGCAGCCAGATCGTCGTTCCGTCTTTGCGGAGCCGCTTGAACTCGGCGGATCGAAATTTGCCGGCGCGCAGATCCTGCCAGAAGGCCGAATAGTCCACAGACCGCGCGTAATCGACGCCGCAGAAGATTGCGTGGGGACGCCCCTTGATCTCTTCAAGCCGGTAGCCCATGGCGGACAGAAAATTCTCATTGGTCGTGAGGATCTGGCCCTGAGGCGTAAACTCGATAACGGCGGAGGATCGACCCAGGCTTTCCACAACCAGCCGGTCATGGTCTTCCTTGAATATGTTCATGGCTTGGCCCTAACGGATTTGTAACCACAATCGATTGCGTCAAGCCGGACGCTGCTTGTTAAACGAAAGCGGAGCGATGGAGCCTGACATGTCGTCAGGATGGCGATGACGCATTTATAAAATGTAAATTTTAAGATCTTTGCTTCGGCTCCTACAGTTTTTACCTAATATGCCTAGGAAATTGACCAATAATTTAATGTAATTCGAAAACTGCATTGGATAATTTCCTACGTTTTTTCTTTATGTGTAAAAAGTTGCAAATTTTTTCATTGGCTGAACCGACGCGCCTTCATCATAATGAATGAGAGCGTATATGCGCCTCTGCGCAAAGCGTGCGCCTGGGTTTATCATTTACCAAGGATGCGACTAACCGCTTCGATGCGCCGCTCAGGCTTGTTCGAGCACGTTCATGTCCGACGCTGATGCGAAAGGAGGGCGTCGATCCAGGTCTGCCGGGCGAGCCGCGGCTGATAGGTTTTTGCACCGGCCGCCGACGCAAGATGTGGAACCGCTATGTTGTCGCGGGCGGGCTTTCGGGAGGCTTCCTTGGAGCGATGGAATCGACGTTGATTCACCTTATCCAGAGGGGGCTTGCCAAACTGCTGTCCTTGTTTCCTGACAAGGCTTAGACGCTTTGACGGCGTAACGGTATATTCGTCTGATGGCGGAGGAAAAGGAAGGCGTCCGCGACTTGCTCATTCTTCATTATCACCTGAAGGAACGCAGCGGCGATCCTTTGTGGAATTATTGTCGTCATATGTCGCCACCTGATACCCTTTCCTACCGCATGGAGCATTTCAAACGTTCAGGTCGCAGTGTCCTGGGCTCGGATGAGCTGTTCCGAGAAGCCAGCTGGCTTTCCGTTCTCATCGGGCAGGGCCTGCGCCCGAGCGGTTACGCGCCGCTGACCGACACCCTTCATTCCGATGATGACCTGAGCGCTCTACGTCGCCTCCAAGGCGATATACGCGACGTTGTTCGCAATTTGCCGCCTGTACGTGCGGCCTCCCGTCCAGACAGCGCGGCCAAGTCAGTCAATTGATCCGGACTTCGCACCTTGACCGCAAATCAACCCCACCTCCTCGTAAGTAAGTCATCACGAAATAAGGTGGCGCTCGCATGCGACATACCTTAGGATTCGCTCCCTTGAAGTCGTAACCGATCCATCATGTCCCGCACTCCCAAAACTGCCCTGTCGCGGCCGAAGATGTCCGACATCTCAAAGCTTGCCGGCGTCTCCGTCTCGACCGTATCGCGGGCTTTGGCAGGCAGTCCGCTCGTGCCGGAGGCCATGCGCGACAAGATCGCGGCGATTGCGCGCGAGCATGGCTATGTCGTCAATCACGCCGCGCGCAATCTGCGCCTGCAGACGACCCAGACGATTGGCGTTGTCCTGCCTCTGGGACACGAGACAGGGCAGCAGATCACCGACCCCTTCCTTCTGGAGATGATCGGCCACCTGTCCGAGCGGGTCATCCAGCGCGGGTTTGACGTGCTGCTCACCAAGGTGACCACGCCGACTGAGGGCTGGCTTGGCGCCCTTGTGCAATCGCACCGGTTCGACGGCATGCTTATGCTGGGGCAGAGCGACCAGCACGCGGCCATTGAGGAGATCGCTACCCGCTACCCGCCTATGGTGGTCTGGGGCGAGCGCCTGAAGAACCAGAGCTACTGCACAGTGGGCGTCGATAATGTCTATGGCGGCCGCCTGGCCACAGAGCATCTGATCAACCAGGGCCGCAAGGCGATCCGCTTCATCGGGCCGCCGCGCGTGCCGGAAGTCGAGGCCCGCCATCAGGGCTATCTTGAGGCGCTCAAGAACGCCCCCCGACAAAAGGTTCCAGACGATCTGATTGAGTCCCACTTCACCTTTGACGGAGCCCTTGAGACGGTGCGCGACCTTCTGCGCCGCCGCGTGCGCTTTGACGCGCTGTTCGCAGCCTCCGACGTCATCGCCCATGGCGCCTTGACGGCTCTGGCCGAAGCGGGCCTTCGCGTACCCGAGGATGTGGCTCTGGTCGGGTTTGACGACGTCGCCCTCGCCCGTTCGCTAAACCCGCCGCTCACCACCATCCGTCAGGATCTGGCCCTGGCGTCCCAGATGATGGTCGATCTGCTCTTTAAGCGTATCGCCGGCGAGCAGACCTCATCGGCCGTCGTGCCCGCCAGCCTGATTGTGCGCGGATCAAGCGTGCGTGTCGACGCGTGACGCCAGAGCGATGGCGCCGAGCACGCCAGCGCGATCGCTCAAGGCCGCGGGCGCAATGAAGGCGTCAAGCGCCGACGGTGACGTCAGAGCCTCGATATAGCCGCCAAGATAGCCGCCAAGTCGCGCCCTGGCGGCCTTCAGCACGGTCGGCTTTAATCCGACTCCGCCACCGACAATGATCCGCCGCGGCGACAGGGTCAGGGTCAGGTTATAGAAGAGCTGCGCCAGATAATCGCCGATCAGCGCCCACACCGGATCGTCATCGACGATGTCCTCGCCGGGACGACCGACGCGCGCCGCAATCGCGGGTCCGCTGGCCAGACCTTCCAGGCAATCGCCGTGAAACGGACACAGGCCTGGATAGGGATCGCGTTTGGAATCGCGACGCACCAGGATATGTCCGGCCTCGGGATGCAACAAACCGTGGACAGGCTGATCGCCGACGATGGCGCCAACGCCGACGCCGGTGCCCACCGTGACATAGGCGAAGGTCTCAAGCCCTTTTCCTGCGCCCCAGCATTGTTCGCCAAGCGCCGCGCCATTGACGTCCGTATCCAGGGCGAGCGGCGTGTCAGGAAAGGCGCGCCGCAATGGACCCAGGAGGTCGGCATGGCTGTAGCCGGGCTTGGGCGTGCTTAAGAAACGACCGTAGTCGGCCTGGGCCGGGTCAAGGCCAATGGGACCGAAACTGGCGACGCCGATCGCCCTGACCGGGCCATGCGCGCTGATCAGATCATGCGTCGCGGCGACTATGGCCTTGAGGGTCTCGTCCGGCCCGAGCGTAGGCAGGCGCAACGGCGCGCTCAGACGATCCGGCCCGTCGCCATGCGCAAGAAGCACCTTGGTGCCGCCAAGCTCGATTCCGATATAGCTCATGATCGCCCTCCGTCGGCTTTGCGGCTCCACATAAGCTGATAGGGCGCGAGGCTTTTGAGGGACGTTCCGCTGATGAGATCCTCGCCAGCCCATTCAGACGAAAGATCAATCGACTCCCCGCTCAGATTGGCGAGGCAGACAAATCGGCCTCCCGACAAGGCGCGTTCAAAAACAAGAAGCGCCGGAGCATGGCTGGGGACCGGCGTCGCCGGCACAGGTTCAGACCAGTCCGGCATTTGCCCAAGGACGTGGTTGAGACGCAGAATATGGGAGAACATCAGCTGGGCGGGCGATCCGCTGTCATGACGTTCGTCCGCGCGCGCCCAGTCCATCCTTGGCCGGTGCAGCCAACGCAACTCCAGACGACGCTCAGGATCGTTCAGAAAGGTCTCGTCATTCAAGAGCGCGATCTCGTCGCCCATATAAAGCATCGGCACGCCGTCAAGCGCATAGGTGAGACCATAGGCGAGCTTCAGACGCTCAAGGCCCATAGCGTCGGCGGCCAATCCGCTGAGACTGGCCGCCATGCCGCAGGTCGAAGGCGCCAGATCTCCCGGCGCCTGAAACGCCAGGCCACGCTCGCCTGAGGCGTAGAAGGAAGACCAGGCGCGCAGGCGGTCCTGTTCGACCCATCCGCTCAAAGCCTGCCAGATAATGTCGTCATGGCAACGCGCATAGTTGAGCCAGACCCCGTGCGCGGGCTTCTGCTTCGTCTTCCCGAGGGCCTGCGCGAAAACGTCAGCCTTCTTGTCCGCCAGCGCGCCCCAAAGCGCCGTCATGGCCGTGTTGTTATAGGCCATGTCGCATTCGCGTTCGGACGCAGCATCCCCGAAATAGCCCAGAACCTCGTCAAGCCCCTCAATGGCCTCAGCCAGCAGGAATACGCCCGGCGCGGCGAGGCTAAGAAGGTCTTTAAACGCCCGCAACAGATCGTGCGCCTGCGGCAGATTACGGCAAGCCGTCCCTTTGATTTTCCACAGATAGGCCGCCGAATCGAGGCGGAAACCTTCGACGCCGGCATTGGCCAGATCGAAAAGCACGCCGAGCACGGCCAGAAAGACGCGCGGATTGGCGTAGTTCAAGTCCCACTGAAACGGATAGAAGGTGGTCCAGACATAGGCGCGCGCCGTCTCATCCCATGTGAAATTGCCCGGCGCGGTGTCGGGAAACACCTCATGAAGCGTCTCGCTCCACTGCTCGACCTCATCGAGCGTCTTAAGCCCGATATAGAAATCCTTGTAACGTGGATCTCCGGCAAGCCAGCCTTGCGCCCAGACATGCTCCTTAGCGGTGTGATTGCACACGACGTCGAGGACGAGCGATATATCATTTTCCCGCAGCACGTCGGCCAGCTCAATGAGGTCATCAAAATCGCCCAGTCTTGGATCGACCTGACGATAGTCGGCGACGGCGAACCCCCCGTCAGAATCGCCCTCACGCGGCTTCAGAAGCGGCAGGGGATGAAATAAACCCACGCCAAGGGATTTAAGGTACGGGATTTTTGCGGCGCATCCGGCCAGCGTACCGGAAAAGCGATCAATATAGGCGCAGTAGGCAGGTCTGCCGGGCCTTAAAAACCAGTGCGGCCTGTTGGCGCGGTCTGCATCTAAAGCGCGCAAGGCGGCGGGCCGCGCGCTGACCGCGGCCTGAATCATGGCGTCAACCTCACGTGAAAGCGCCTCGAAATCATCGCGGTCGCCATAGAGGCGCCTGAGCGCGGCCTGCGCCCGCAAACGGGTCGCAGCCGGGGTCTGAGATTGAAGATCGTAAGCGTCGGCCATAATGTCTTGTTCACTACCTGGTCACTGAAGGTCCACCTGAAAATCCGTCCCGCGCCGAGTGGTCTTGGGCGCGGGACGTAATGCAGGCTGGGACGGATATGTGAAGCGCTCACATTCCACGCCTATTGCCTCACAAAATGCAATCGTTTGCAATATGATCGCGCCGAAAATACGATTATTTTTATTGTACTCACCGCTTTCGTGCTAAAAATGGCACACAGAGATCGAAAATAAAAGCGGATTGCGAAATCTGAATTGCAAACGTTTGCATTCTGCCGCACAGATGTCTTCGCAGGCTCAACACACACCGCCTCCCGCATGAGCGCCGCGTCAGACGGACGCCGGGAGAGCCGCCGAGGAAACGCTTTTTATGACGACGCATCGACACTCACTTCTGGCCGGCGGCGCCTCCGCCCTTGTGCTGGCCGCCCTTATCAGCGCCTCCCCCGCCGCCGCCGCCCAGGACGCGCCCGCCGCACCCGCGGCCAAGGATAAACCCGCCGCGCAAAAATCCGCCGACGATCTCGGTCAGGTCATCATCGTGACGGCCTCAGGCCGCGACAAGACCAAGATGCAAAGCTCGATGTCGATTTCGACCGTGTCTCTGGGTCAGATCAACGACTTTACGCCGCGCTCCGAAGCCGAAGTCTTCCGCCTGATCCCAGGCATTCAGGCGCAGGACACCGCCGGTCCCGGCGGCAACTCCAATATCAGCGTGCGCGGCATTCCGGTCGTGACAGGCGGTTCGGAATTCGTGCAATTGCAGGAAGACGGCCTGCCGACGGTCCTGTTCGGCGATATGAATTTTGGTAATAACGACTACTGGACGCGCTATGATTCCAGCGTGGCGCGCATCGAAGCCGTACGCGGCGGCGGCGCCTCGACCTTCGCCTCGCAGGCGCCGGGCGCCGTGATCAACTATGTGTCTGACACCGGCGGCCGCGACGGCGGCGTCATCGCGCTGAACAAGGCGCTGGGCTATAATGAAACCAAGATCGACTACGCCTATGGCGGTCATTTGAGCGACACGTTGCGCTTCCACATCGGCGGCTTCGTCAAGGACGGCTCCGGCCCCACCCATATCGGCTATAACGCCGAGCAGGGCTATCAGTTCAAAGGCAATATCACGAAGGATCTCGACGGCGGCAAAGGCTATATCCGTCTGAATGTCAAGCGCCTGGACGACAAGGAGCCGACCTATACGACCGCCCCGTCCTTAGCCAGCGTCAGCGGTGACAAGATCACCGGCTTTTCGGTCCTGCCGGGCTTTGACGCGCGCAAGAACTCCAACCAGTCGATCTACAACCAGAGCTTCCAGGTTCTGCAGGACAATGGCCAGCTGACCACTGTGCCCATGGAGGGGATCCACGTCAAATCGACCTCGATTGGCGGCGAATTCCACTATGATTTCAGCGACAATTTCTCGGTGCACGACGCTTTGCGCTGGACCGACCAAAGCGGGGCATTTCGCACGCAATTCGTCAATGTCGCCACAACCAGCAGCATTCTTGGCTCTAGCGTGAATGGCCAGACGGTCGGCTCGATCGTCTACGCCAATGGCCCCAAGCAAGGCCAGGTATTTACGGGCGCCTATGTCAATAACAACCCCAATATCGACACCGAAATGCCGGACATGGGCTCGTTCGTCAACGACCTGACCCTGACCGGCAAGACAGAACTGGGCGCGGGCAAGCTGACCGCGAAGGCGGGCTGGTTCCATATGCGGCAGTCCGTCGTTCAGGACTGGCATGTCAATCGCCAGTATAATGAACTATCGGGCGACAATCCCGCCCAGCTTGACCTTTTCAGCGGCCCGAACGGCACGGGCGTGCAACTGACCGCCGCCGGTCAGGCCGGGTTCAACGACAACTGGGGCTCGTGCTGCTCGCGCAGCTATGATCTGTCCTATGTTGACGACGCGGGATATCTGGCGCTCGATTATCTGATCGGACAGTTCGATATCGACGCCAGCCTGCGCCAGGACACGATGAAGGCGTCGGGCTGGGCCAAGGGCGGCGTCGCCGGCCCCAATGTGACGGTCACCGACAATCTCGGCAGCGCCACCCTCCCCTCGCTTGTCGCCAATGGTCCGATGGAGGTTCTCAACTACGGCAAGTCCTACACCTCCTATTCGGTCGGACTTCTCTACAGTCTGAACCCCGATACGTCGCTGTTTGCGCGCGTCTCGCGCGGCGGCCGGTTCAACGCCGACCGCCAGATCCTCGGCGGCAATTTTAACGCCGACGGCACGCTGAACGCTCAGGGCGCGACGACGGCGGTGAACTTCATCGACCAGCAGGAAGCCGGCCTCAAGCGCAAGGGCGCGATCGGCGATGTCGTCTACAATGTCGAAGCGACCTATTTCCGCGCTCAGCTCACCGACAACAATTACGACTTCACCCGCATCACGCTGGGGCTGAACCCGGTCATCTCCAACGTCTATCACTCTGACGGTCTGGAAATGTCCGGCAATCTGCGCTGGGGCAATTTCTCGCTCTATAGCGACGCAACCACTGTCAACGCCAAGATCGTCGCCACCGGCAAGGTTCCACACGCCACGCCGAAGCTGACCTTCCTGATCTCGCCGACCTGGGATGCGGGCGGCTATGCGCTGGGCGCCTCGATCAATGGCCAGACCGCGACCTGGGTTGACGACGCCAACACCTACAAGGTGATCGGTCAGACCTATGTCAACGGCTTCGTCAAGTTCCGCCCCTATAAGGGTCTGGAACTGGCGATCAACGCCAACAACATCTTCAATACCCTCGGTTATCGCGGCAGCGGCAGTCTGTTGCCGATCAGCGCCAGCCAGGGCGTTTTCCAGAACTCGGCCGTCCTTGGCCGCACTGTAACGGCGTCGATCCGTTACAGGTTCTAGCCTTATCGCCTTCCAGCCCCTGATACCGGAAGGCGATTTGAGGGGCGGATGACATTTTCCCGTCATCCGCCCATTTTCCTAAAAGGGTAACGCCATGTCTGATCCGCGCATTCAACGCATCGTCATCGCCGGCGGCGGCTCTGCGGGCTGGATGACGGCGGCGGCCCTGGCCAATGCCTTGGGCGCGAACGCCTCAATCACCCTCGTGGAATCCGAAGAGATCGGCGCGATCGGGGTTGGCGAAGCCACGATCCCGCCCATCAAGCTGTTCAACCAGACTCTGGGCATAGCCGAGGCGGACTTTTTGCGTGCGACGCAAGGCACGTTCAAACTGGGCATTCAGTTCTGCGGTTGGGGCGACGCAGCAGCGAGCTATTTCCATCCTTTCGGCAGCTATGGCCGCGCCTTCGACGCCGTGCCTGTGCATCAGCACTGGTTGCGAGCGAACGCCAAGGACGCCGCCGGATCGCTTGACGACTATTGCATGGCGTGGGCCTGCGCCAGCCGCAACCGCTTTGCCCCGCCCGCAGCCAATCCGCGCGACGTCCTCTCAACGCATGACTACGCCTATCATTTCGACGCAAGCCTTTACGCCGCCATGCTACGATCCTATGCCGAGGCGCGCGGCGTCACGCGCGTCGAAGGCCGCATCGGCCAGGTCGAGCTTGATCCCATTAACGGCCACGTCGCCGCCCTGAGGCTTGCTGACGAGCGCCGGATTGACGGCGAGCTCTTCATCGATTGCAGCGGATTTCGCAGCCTGCTTCTCGGCGAAGCGCTGGGGGTGGGCTTTGAAGACTGGTCGCACTGGCTGCCCTGTGACCGCGCCCTGGCCGTGGCGAGCCCGGCGCTTGCCGATCTGCCGCCCTATACCCGCTCAACAGCGGAGGCTGCAGGATGGCGCTGGCGCATACCTTTGCAGCATCGCACCGGCAATGGCCATGTCTACGCCTCCAGCTTCATGACGGACGACGCTGCCGAAGACCTCCTCCTGGGCGGCCTTGCCGGCGAGCCGATTGGGCATACGCGCAGTTTGAGGTTCACGACCGGTCGGCGCAAACGCTTCTGGGAAAAGAACGTCATCGCTATAGGCCTGTCCTCAGGCTTTATGGAGCCCTTGGAGTCGACCAGCCTGCATCTGATCCAGGCGGGTATTGCCAAACTTCTCGCCTTCTTCCCGACGCGCACGTTCGAAACTGCGGGGCGCGATGAGTATAATCGCGTGGCCTCGGGCGAATTTGAGCGCATTCGCGATTTCCTGATCCTGCACTATAAGTTGAACCGGCGCGAAGAGCCCTTCTGGCGCGCCGTGGCGGATATGGCCATTCCCGATTCTCTATCCACGCGCATTGAGCATTTCCGTGTCGCCGGAAGGCTTTTACAACGCGATCTTGACCTGTTCGGTCCTCCATCCTGGCTGGCCGTCCATATTGGCCAGGGCCACAGACCGCAGAGCTTCGACCCCCTTCTCGCCTATCGACCGGACCAGTCCGAGTGGCTGGAAAAGGTGCGCCGCGCCATGAGCGCCGCCGCCGAGGGCCTGCCACGCCACAAGGACTATATCGCCAATCTTTGCCGGACAGCGCAAAACGCCGTCATGATCCGCATCGAAGCCTGAGGAAAAAGCCGTCATGTCCAACGCCAGCGCCGCTTCGCTTCGCCTGATCCGCGCCCTGACCTATCTGATGTTCATGATGTTCGCCATGACAACGGACAGCGTCGGCGTGATCATTCCCGAAATCGAAAAGGCCTTTCATCTCAACAACGCCGAGGCCAGCGCCTTTCAGTACGCCACCATGGGCGGCATTGCGGCGGCGGGCCTTTTTCTCGGCTTCCTCGCCGATCGCATCGGACGAAAGGCCACCATCGTGCTGGGCCTTGTCCTGTTCGCGCTCAACTCGCTTCTCTTCATCGCGGGCGACCGCTTCGGCTATTTCCTCATCCTGTTGTTCGTCTCCGGAGCATCGATCGGCGTGTTCAAGACCGGCGCCCTGGCCCTGATCGGCGATATTTCGACCTCAACGGATAACCATACGCGCACCATGAACATGGTCGAGGGCTTCTTCGGCGTCGGCGCCATCATCGGCCCCGCCCTGGTAACGCAACTCGTCAAGGCGGGCCTCTCCTGGAAATGGCTCTACGTTATCGCAGGCGCCTTGTGTCTGCTGCTAATTCTGACCGCCCTCTTGGTCAAATATCCCAGAACCGTCCACCACAACAAAAAGCCCGTTTCGATCACCAGCGCGGTCAGCACCCTGCGCGATCCCTTCACCCTCGCCTTCAGCCTTGGCGCCATGCTTTATGTCGCGGTTGAGGCGGCGATCTATGTCTGGATGCCGACCCTTTTGAAATCCTATTCGGGTTCGCTCACGCTTCTGGCCACCTACGCCCTGTCCGCATTCTTCATACTGCGCGCGAGCGGGCGCTTTCTGGGTGCGGCCATGTTGGCCAGAATGTCGTGGAGTTCGGTGCTGGTTGTCGCATCAGGCGCGATTCTCGCGTGCTTTCTCGCCGCCCTGCTGGGGGGCGTCTCCGTCGCCGTGATCAGCCTGCCCCTGTCCGGCCTTTTCATGTCGGTCATCTATCCGACGCTGAACTCCAAAGGCATCAGCTGCTTCCCCAAAGCCGAGCACGGCGCGGTCAGCGGCGTCATCTTGTTCTTCACCTGCCTGAGCGCAGCGGTGGCGCCCCTGGCCATGGGCGCTGTCAGCGACCACTTCGGCGATGCGAAGGCCAGCTTTGCCCTCGCGACCGCCATCGGCGCGCTACTTTTCGGCCTTCTGGTCCTCAACATGCTGTTTAAGCCCACGCTTCATCGCCTGAAGGCGCTCGATTTAAGCGAATACGCCTCGGGCGCCAGCGCGGTCGATGATTGAGCGGGCGAACAATTCCTAGGCGCTCCGCGCCCAGGCGTCGACGCGCGTCCATATCTTTTCATCAATGCGTTTCTTCATCTGGACGCTCCGAATCTGGATACCTCGCCCGGCTCATCCTCACTGCGAACTCATCATAAAACGTCTTCAGGCAAACCATCTGAATCCGGGGAATCGTATGCCGCGCAACAGTTTTGACGACCAGACGCTCATAAGCCCACCCCCTATCTTGTCGCGCCGATCCAGAACATATATAGAACGCTTATGCCGCATCCTCGGATCGTCCTGTCGCAATTTTACTATGTCGAGCATTTTCACGAAATGCTCGATTTCGTATGCGCGACCAGCTCCGGCCTCCTCGGTGACGCCGAGCTAGACTTTGTTCGGGGGTTCCGGCAGCTTGGCGACGACGCCCAGCGTCTTTATGTCCGCATGATCAATCGCAAGAAGACGGCCTTTCGACCGGCCGATCTGCCCTATCCGGAAATTGAGGACCTTGAAGCAGGCCTTGGCGAGCTTAAAGAGGCTGGCTTCTCGCGCGCCCTTGACGAAGGCGATTTCAGGCCCGTCCTCAACGAACTCGCCAAGGCTGAATTGATTTCGCTCGCCCGACGCGCAAACCTTCCGGTCCGATCCACATCGAAAAAGCCGGACCTTGTCGCACGCCTCGTCGCGGACCTATCGTTTTCGGACTTCGCAGCCGCCTATACGGACGCCTTTGCCCCTGCTCGCCGCGAAACTCTGGACTATCTGCTTTTTCTGCAATTTGGCCATCTGCGCGAAACGACAACCCGCTACGCCTTGCGCGATCTTGGCGTCGCAAAGGTACAGGCGCGTTCCAGCCACGCCGCGCGCTTCGCCTCGCCTGAGGAGGCGCGCGCCAGTTTCTTCTATAGCCGGATGCTGGAGACCGTGCGGCAGGGCGGCAAGGCGAGCGATATGGGCTGGCCCGAACCTGTTGGCGAAAATAACAAGGCCCTGCGCGACAAGCTCCTGCTGCGCCTTGGTCAATCGGCGGAAAAAGACGGCGACGTAGCGGGCGCCCTCGCCTTCTACGCCAGGGCAGACGCCTTTGCCTGCCGCGAGCGCAGGGTGCGCCTGCTCCATGGCGCTGGTCGTCATGCCGAGGTTGAAAGCCTGCTTGAGTGCATGTTGCAGAGCCCGGAGCATGATGAAGAGCATCTCTTCGCCGCCGACTTTTCGGCCCGCAAGTTCGGCCGCAAACGCACAGGCGTCTTCACCGAAGTTTTGCGCGAAGCCGAAGTGATCGAGGTGGACGAACTCTATCGCGGCGACGCCGAATTCGCCGCCATGCAGCACTTCTCATATGAGGGCTGGCGCGCTCATCATGTCGAGAACGCCCTGTGGCCCAGCCTGTTCGGGCTTTTATTCTGGGAGGCCTTATTTGAGGCCAGGCAAGCGCTGGCGTCCGATTTTGACTGGATGCCTCTGGCCCTTCGGGACAACAGTTTCGCCGATCGCTTTGAGCCGCAACTTGCGGCCATATTGGAGAAGGTTCGCCAAGGCGAGGCAGAAACCCTCATCAAGGAGGCGATCGCGCTTCATTTTGGCGAACCCAATGGCCTTTTCGTCTGGGACGAAGGGCTTGAAACCCGCCTCGCGCCCATCGCCGCCGCCGCGCCGCCGCACGCCCTGGCCGCAATTTTGGACGTCATGGCGCGCGACTTTGGCGGACATCGCGACGGCTTCCCGGATCTGGCGCTGACGCGCGGCGCGGAGCTTTGGTTTGTCGAAATCAAAGGCGAAGGCGATCAGATAAGACGCCATCAGCTGGCGCGTCTTAAACTCTTGCGCACCCTGGGTTTCAAGGCCGATATCTGCCGCGTCGCTTATCGCGTCGACCCGGACCAGACCTATGTCGTGGTCGATGTCGAAACCACAGGCGGGCGTCCGCCCAATGACCGCGTGACCGAAATCGGCGCGGTCAAGCTGCGGCGCGGCGAGGTGATTGCAGAATGGTCGAGCCTCATCAATCCTCAGAAACACATTCCCGCTTTCATTACGCAATCGACCGGCATTTCCGACGCGATGGTCGCGCAGGCGCCCCTCTTCGCCGATATCGCCGAGGAATTTTCAGCCTTTCTCGACGGCGCCGTTTTCGTCGCCCACAACGCCGGCTTTGATCATGGCTTTATCGCCAGCGAATTCCGCCGTATTGGGAGAAACTTTCGCCATCCGAAACTCTGCACAGTATCGGGGATGCGGCGCTGGTACCCGGGTCACGCCTCGTACAGCCTCGCCAATCTGTGCCGACAATACGCCATCCCGCTTGAACAACATCACCGCGCCCTGGCCGACGCGCGCGCGGCGGCGCACCTGCTCAATCTGATCAACGAAAAGCGTCTGGCGGATCAGACGCAAGCCCAGGCCCCGAATAAGTCGCGCCCTGACCGGCGGAAACCCGCCTTTCGATCATCTTAGCCCATATGAAACAACAACTCCCACATTTCATCGCCCGCGCTCTGATCCAGACCGCCATGATGCCGGTCGCCATAATGCCGGTCGCCGTGACCTCGCCCGCCCTGGCGCAAACGCCTGCGCATCCGATCTGGTTCGGCGCGGACCTCTCCTATGTCAACGAGATGCAGGACTGCGGCGCAAGCTACAGTTATGACGGCCTGACAGATCCTTATGCGATCTTCGCCAAGGCCGGGACCAATCTGGTGCGTGTTCGCATCTGGGTGGACGCCAAGTGGACGCACTACTCCAACCTGCCGGATGTGGAGAAGACCCTAGCCGCCGCCAAAGCCAACGGCATGAAGGTGCTGCTCGACTTCCACTATTCCGATGACTGGGCCGACGGCGGCAAACAGATCGTCCCCGCCGCCTGGGCGCATCTGGACGAGGACGGACAGGTCAAAGCGCTTTACAACTATACGCTCGACACGTTGGATGCGCTGAAGGCTAAGGGCCTGATGCCCGACATGGTGCAGGTCGGCAACGAAACCAATGGCGAAATCCTCAAAGACAAGCCGGAGGAGAAGGCCGCGATAAACTGGGCGCGCAACGCCCGCCTGTTCAATGCGGGCATCAAGGCCGTGCATGACGCCGCATCGGACAGCGTGATCAAACCTTTGATCATGCTGCACATCGCCCAGCCTGAAAACGTCGAGCCGTGGTTCGACGCCGCGACGAAGGCCGGCGTCACCGGCTATGACATTATCGGCATGAGCTATTACAGCAAGTGGTCGAAGGAGGATTTGTCTGGCCTCTCTGAGACCATCCGCCGCGTTCACGCCAAGTTCGACAAGGACGTGGTGGTGGTCGAAACCGGCTACGCCTTCACAGACGCCTATAACGATAGCGCGCCCAACCTACTCGGCTCGGACTCCGCGCTGAAAGGCTATCCCGTCACGCCGGAAGGTCAGGTGGCCTATATGCACGACCTGATGCAGGACGTGCTGGACGCGGGCGGGTCAGGCGTCGTCTATTGGGAGCCGGCGTGGGTCTCGACCCAATGCCGCACGCGCTGGGCGCAAGGGTCGGACTGGGAGAACGCCGCCTTCTTCGATTTTCACGGTAAGGCCCTGCCCGCGCTCACCTGGGCGAAAGCCAACTATGTCCTGCCGGTCCCGGTCAGCTTCACCGCGCCCGACACGGGGCAGGCAAAGCAATATCTGGCGGGCGATTTCACCGGCGGCGTTCCCGTCGCTATGAACCATACTGACAAAGGCTTTGTCTATCGCGTCTGGCTTCGCCCCGGCGCGTCCGTCCTCGCCGCGACGGCGGCGACCGCTGACGCTGTGCAGGATGCGCCCGCCGTCAGCGCGGTCATTCCTGCAATGGGCGGAAATGTCACCCTATCCACCCGGCAACCCTAATTATCGTACAATTATCTGGCGGGCTGACAAAATCATGCTATGGTTTCGCAAAAATATCTGCGCGGCGCATGCACGCCGCCGAAACAGGGGCGATGACCATGTCGGATACATTGGGCGAATGTCTGAAACCTGCCGCCATCGACCGCGAGGCGCGGGTGCGTTTCGTCGCAACGCACATTCTACCCCACGAGCCGGGCTTGCGTGGGTGGCTGGCGCGTCTGGGCGTGCGGCCCTCGGAGCGCGATGACGTGGTGCAGGAGGTCTATTGCCGCATCTTACGCCTCGACGCGCTCGATCACATCGCGGACGCGCGCGCCTATCTGTATCGCTCGGCGCGCAATATCGTGCTTGAGCAGATGCGGCGCAACCGCGTCGTCTCCATCGCCACCATGCAGAATCTCGACGAACTGGGCGTCGCCGACGAAGGACCGGACCCGGAAGCGGCGACCTCGACGCGCGCCGAACTGACCCGGGCGCTGCACCTGATCCGGGGCCTGCCTGAGCGCTGCCGCAAGGTGTTCGAACTGCGCCGCATCCACGGCCTGTCGCAAATGGAGACGGCCCGCGCCCTGCGCGTCAGCGAGAATGTCGTCGAAAAGGAGACGGCGCGCGGCCTCAGCCTGATCCTCAAACGCATGAGCGAGACCAAGGGCGGCCATGTCGCGGATTGATGACGAAGCCGCCGCCTGGGTTGTGCGCCGCGCCTCCGGGCGTATGGATGCCGCCGCCGAAGCGCGCTTTGCGGCGTGGTGCGAAGCCGATGCGCGTCATCAGGGCGCCTTCCTGCGCGCCGAGGCCGCGTGGCTGGCTCTGGGCGAAGCGCAGGGGCTCAGCCTTGCATGTGCGCCGCGCAAAGGCGTAAGCCGTCGCCTTTTGCTGACCGGCGCGGCGGCGGCCTCCCTCGCCGCTCTGGCCGGGATTGGCGTGTGGCGCGGGCAGATGCGGCTGGCGACCAAACGCGGCGAACTGCGCAACGTGCCCTTGCAGGATAAGTCCTTGGCCGCGATCAATACCGACAGCCAGATCGAAGTCGCGATGACGTCGCGGGCCCGGCATGTCGAGCTGGTCAAAGGCGAGGCGTGGTTTCAGGTGGCGAAAAATCCCGAAGCGCCGTTCGTGGTCGCGGCGGGCGATGTGCGCGTGCGCGCCGTCGGCACGGCGTTTTCGGTCCGTCGCCACGATCACGGCGCCGATGTGCTGGTCACCGAGGGCGTCGTCGAGACCTGGCGCGCCTCTGCGCCCGATAAATTGACACGACTGAGCGCGGGCGATTCCGCCTTCGTGCCTTATCAGGACGCCGCTACGGTCAAGGTCGCTTATCAACCCGCCGAGGTGACGCGCAAACTGGCCTGGCGCGAGCGCGAAATCATCCTGCGTCAGGAAACACTGAGCGACGCCGCCGCCGAGTTCAACCGCTATAATGACGTGCAGATCGTGATTGCCGATCCAGCACTGGGGCGGGAGCGTCTGGTCGGCGGTTTCCACGTCGATCAACCTGACAGCTTCGCCAGAGCCGTCCACGCCGCCCTCGATGCGCCGGTCAGTATTAGCGACGCGCAGATCGTGATCGGGACTATGGAGAGTTCACATTCATGACGCTCTAATTATGCGATCCTTCCTTTTGTCGGCTACGTTCGCGCTGAGTGCCGGATACTTGGCTGCGAGACATTGCCCCGCCATGTTTCGGTTGCAAAATCAGCTGGCGTGCGTACTGCATCTGCAATACAATAGAGCTTGAAAGGTTGGTGCTTATGGCGACGGTTCCTGTTCAAACTCGCGTCGATTCGGCCATCAAAGAGCGCGCTGGCGCGGTCCTCGAAAAGATGGGACTGACAGTCTCTGACGCCGTGCGAATTCTGCTCACCCGGGTCGCGAACGAGGGGGCGCTGCCTGCCGGCCTTACGGTCGATCATGACGCCTATGAAGCCTGGTTTAGAGCCAAGGTGCAAGCAGCTCTGGACGATCCGCGTCCTGGCGTTTCAAACAACGAGGTTAAAGCGTATTTCGCCAGGCGTAGAGCGGTGGCCAGAGGCAAGTCTGAGGAGCAGACGTGAAACTCGACTGGTCGCGCTTAGCCCTCGCTGATCGCGAATCCATCTTCGACTACATAGAAGCGGAAAGTCCTCGTTCTGCGGTTAAGGTTGACGAAAGCATCGAAGCCGCGGCGGATCAGCTTCTAGCCCACCCCGAAATCGGACGGCCTGGCCGCCTAGCCGATACACGTGAATGGATCGTCTCTGGCCTTCCTTACATTATAGCCTATCAGGTCAGCTCCGAAGCCGTGCGCGTATTGCACAATGCGCGGCAATGGCCAGAAGACTCGCCCCTTTAACCCGCTTTTCCAACATGCCGTCGAAGCAGTCGCCAGAGTTCTATGCTTGCCTAGCTATTCCATTCGAAGCCGAAGGGCGCATGTGAAGGAAACAGGCAAAGCTTACGCGATTTGGAATGAATTGAGATCGGTCACGTCGCATATTTGTCACACATCTCTTCCGCTGATAAAATTATCGTATAAATCCGGCGGAAAAAACACCCCCCTCCATCTTGTCCTATGAAGGCGATCATAACGCCTCGATAGAATCCACAGGGAACCAAGATCTAAACAGGGAACCACCATGTCCGTATGTAAATCCGGGGACTTCCGCGCGCTTCTTATCAGCGGCGCGGCGATGATGGCCGTCATTTCGGCGCCGGCTTTCGCCCAAAACGAAAAGAACTTCAACATTCCAGCTCAGGACGCCGCCACGGCGATTCCGGCCTTCGTGCAACAGTCAGGCTACCAGGTGCTGGCCAAGGCCGACGACCTGCAGGGCGTGCGCACCAACGCCGTCCAGGGCCAGATGAGCGTGGGCGATGCGCTCGACCAATTGATCAAGGGAACGGGCCTTTCCGTGCGCACGCGCGACGCCGGATCGGCGGTTCTGGCGCGCGCTGGGGCGGCGACCGACAGTGCGGCGGCGCCCGAAGCCGATCCTCAGGAAGTCGTCGTGGTCGGTGTGCGCAAATCCTTGCGCGACGCGCTCGACGTCAAGCGCCACCAGACCGGCATTGTCGAGGCCATCTCATCCAAGGATATCGGCGCCCTGCCCGACGTGACCATCGCCGAGGAACTGAACCGTCTGCCAGGCGTGAACACCTCGCGCGACCGCGGCAACGCCAGCCAGGCCTCGATCCGCGGCCTCGGCTCGCGCATGGTGCTGGGCACGGTCGACGGGCGCGAAGTCGCCTCGTCCGAGCCCGACAGGAGCGTCAGATGGGAAATCTATCCCTCCGAAATGATCGCTGGCGCGGAAGTTTATAAATCCTCCGAAGCGAAGCTGATCTCGGGCGGCATTTCCGGCACGATTGACCTGCGCACCATCCGCCCGCTCGACTATTCCGGTCCCGCTCTCACTGTGCGCGCAGGCCCCCTCTATTATGACGGCGGCAAGGCGTTCCCCGGCTATGACGGCATGGGCTATCGTGGGTCGCTGGCCTATATTTTCAAGCCCGCCCCCAATTTCGGCGTCGCCATCGGCCTGACCTCACAGCAGCAGAAGAATGGCTATGAATCGGTGCAGGGCTGGGGCTACAATTCCGGCGCCGACAACGGCCCGGTGGTGGCCGGCGACGCCACCCATTACAACACGCCCTGGGGCAGTCAGGCCGAAGCCGACAAGCTGACCGAGACGCGCAAGGGCGCGTCCTTGGGACTGCAATGGAAGGCCTCCGATACGTTCGAACTGGCCTATGACCTGCTCTATTCTGACGTCAAGATTGATGAGGATCAGGATCAGGCCTGGTGGGGCAATAATGTCTGGGGCAACTGGGACGGCGGCAATGCGTCGAATTATTATGACGGCGCGACCGCTTCGGGCAAGAAGCCGACGATCCTGGGCAATGAAGACGTGGTGGCCGCCACGGTGACCTGGGCGCCCGATGAATCGGTGATCGCGAAGTACAATGAAGACAAGACGCTAATCGTCACCGGCCTGAACGGCAAGTGGACGACGCAGAACTGGACGGTCAGCCTCGACGGCTCCTATTCAGAGGCCGAGCGCTACAATGTCTGGGCGGCCTCCAAGCTCCAGTACTGGCCCGCTACAATGAGCTATGACTTCACGGGCAAACCGACGGTCACGGTGTCATCCGCGCCGGAGGATAACTGGCAGACCGGCGATTCAGGCCAGTGGGCGACCGGTCATGTCAAGGATACGCTCAGCGCTGTTCAGGCCGACGCCACGCGCCATTTCGGCGCCGGCGTTCTGACCTCGGTGAGCTTTGGCGCGCGCTACGCCGACCGCAAGAAGGTTCTGGGTAGCGCCAGCGGGACGGTGTCAGCTCTGTCGGGCTCAGGCATCGCCGCCGGAGGTCTGACCGCCTACCACTTCGACAATTTCGACATCCCCTCTCTTCTGACCGGCGATTTCGACACGGTGGCCAAGACATTGTACGGCCAGACCCTGCATTACGATCCAAAGGCCTATCCCGACACCGACCGCGTCGAAGAAAAGGTCTCTGAGGCCTATGTCGAGGGCGCCTACGCCACCGAGATGGGCGGCGTGCCGGTCGACGGAAACCTGGGCGTGCGCGTGCTCAGCGTGAACACCGACAGCCACGGAACGCAGACCGTGGCCGGAAGCTGGGTTGAAACCCCGCCGGGCAGCGGCAATTGGGTGCAGCAGATGGTGACCACGCCGGTGTCGGGCGGAACCAGTTACACGCGCCTGCTGCCGTCCTTCCAGATGCGCTTCGATTTCGGCGACGGCCATTATCTGAAAGCCGCCGCCGCGCAGGTCGTGTCGCGCCCGCCGCTCAACGACATGATCATTACGCGCCAGATCTCGTCGTCCGCGCCCTTTACCGGCGCGTCGGGCAATCCCTATCTGATGCCGTTCGAAGCGACGCAGTTCGACCTCAGCTACGAATGGTATTTCAGCAAGGACTCGCTGTTCGCCCTGGCCGGTTATTACAAGAAGGTGTCCAACTATGTCGGCTATTCCAGCCGCACAGAGACGATCGACGGTAATGTCTATGCGCTGACCTCGCCGGTGAACGCCTCCAAAGACGGCTATATCGCGGGCTCGGAACTCACCTTCCAGACCCCCTTCTATTTCATTCCCGGCGGCGAGCATTTCGGCGTTTATTCCAATTACGCCTATGCGACCTCAAACCTGCATGAGATGAGCGCCAATCTGCCGATGAACGGACTGGCGAAGAACACCGCCACCTTCGATCTGTGGTATTCCAATCATGGAATCGACGCGCGGCTGGGGACGAAATACCATTCGACCTACACCGCCATCTATGGCTGGAACGACTCGCAACTGATCCGCGTGCGCCCTGAGACGACGATGGATTTCTCGATCGGCTACACGGTGAATTCGCACGTTCAGGTCCGCTTTCAGGCCTATAACCTGCTGAACACGCCGCTCAAGACCTATAATGACAACCAGATCGACCGCTTGGGCCGCTGGGATTATTACGGTCATAGCTATCTGGCCGACATTACGTTCCGGTACTGATTGGTTGCGTCAGACGAAAGGCCGGGCCTTGACACCCAAGGCCGGGCCTTTTTTAATTTGCCATGAAAAATCATACAAAACGAGGAAGATCATGCCGAATCCCGCCCGACGCGACGTTCTGATCGGCGCCTCCGCCCTCGGCCTCCTGCCCGCCCTGGCCCTGACGCCTGCGCGCGCGCAAACGGCGCCAGGCGCTGCTGACGATCGGCGGGTCAGTTTCGACGACGGCTGGAGGTTCGCCTTCGGCCATCTTGACGACACAGACAAGGATTTTGGCTGGGGCAAGGATCAGCGCACCTACGCCAAACAGGGGCCGGATTCGGGTCTGGCTTCGCAGGCCGGGTTCGACGATTCCGGCTGGGCGAAGGTGAACCTGCCGCACGACTGGGCCGTCGCCCTGCCCTTCGTGCATAAGGAACCGAACCCTCCATTAAAACCCGACGATCACGGCGCGGTCTGGGACGGCGCGGCCAATCACGGCTATAAGCCTTTGGGTCGCGACTATCCAGAAACCAGCATAGGCTGGTACCGAAAAACCTTCAGCCTGACGCCTGCCGATAAGGGCAAAAAGGTGTTTTTGGAATTCGACGGCGTGTTTCAGGCCTGCGCAGTCATGGTCAACGGCTATATCGTCCGCGAGCACAAGGGGGGCTACGTCCCCTTCTCCATCGACATAAGCGATTTTTTAAACACCGACGATAAGCCCAATATCGTCGCGGTGCGCGTCGACGCCTCGCTTGGCGAAGGCTGGTTCTATGAAGGCGCCGGCATTTACCGACATGTCTGGCTGGTGAAAACGAACCCGGTTTATATTCCGAAGGACGGTGTTTGCATTCGCCCTAAGATGGACGGGACGGTCGAGGTCACGACGACGGTTCACAACGACACAGATCAGGCTCAAGCGCTCAAGGTTGTTGCCCGCGTGGCGCCTGCGACAGAAAACGATGTCCCCGTGTTCGATTATTCTGAGAAGGGCGTAACTCTTGCGCCTTTTTCATCCGCTGACGTGACGCTGACCGTCAAGTCAGGAATATATAGGCTCTGGTCGCTGGATGACCCGCGTGTAAGTCATGCCATGGTCGAGATCACCGATGCGCAAGGCGCGTCTCTCGATCAAATGCCTGTCCGCTTCGGCTTCCGCGACATCAAATTCGATCCCGACACCGGCGTGTGGCTGAACGGCAAGAGCATCAAGCTCAAGGGAACCTGCAACCACCACGACCATGCGGGCGTAGGCGCGGCGGTTCCTGATGCGATCCAGCGTTACCGGCTGGAGGTGCTGAAAAGCATGGGCTGCAACGCCATCCGCTCGGCGCACAATCCGCCGACGCCGGAGCTTTTGGATATGTGCGACGAGATGGGCATACTGGTCATCGACGAAACGCGCATGATGACTTCGTCGCAAGCGGGCCTCGACGATCTGGCCACCCTGATCAAACGCGACCGCAACCACCCTTCGGTCATTTTATGGTCGATCGGCAATGAGGAGCCGCAGCAGGGGACCGAACGCGGCGCGGTCATCGCACGTCACATGAAGCGCGTCTGCAACGCTCTCGACCCGACCCGTCCGATCACCGCCGCCATGGACAATGGCTATGGCAAGGGGATCAGCGACGTGATCGACGTGATCGGCTTCAACTATCGCGACCAGTTGATCGACGCTTACCACGCCGACCATCCGCATCAGCCGATCATCGGCACCGAAACCGCCTCCTGCGTCGGCACGCGCGGCGAATATGTCAAGGACGACGCGGCGCATATCGTCCCCGCCTATGACACAACCGCCCCGTGGTGGGCGACGACCGCCGAAGGCTGGTGGCCGCATTTCGACGCCAGAGCGTTCATCGGCGGCGGCTTCATCTGGACCGGCTTTGACTATCGCGGCGAGCCGACCCCTTATTCGGAATGGCCGTCGATCTCGTCGCAGTTCGGCGTGGTCGACACCTGCGGCTTCGCCAAGGACGCTTATTATTACTACCGATCATGGTGGCGCGACGAGCCGCTTTTGCACCTGTTTCCGCATTGGAACTGGGAAGGTCATGAAGGCCAAAACGTGCAGGTCTGGGCCTATTCCAACGCCGATGCGGTCGAGCTGTTCGTCAACGGCAAGTCGTTCGGCAAAAAGGCCATGGAAAAAGACCGGCACGTGCAGTGGGATGTCCCCTACGCGCCCGGAAAGATCGAAGCCTTCGCGTTCAAGAACGATAAGGTGATCCTGAAAGACAAACGTGAAACCGCAGGCCCGGCCGCGAAGGTCATTCTCACCGCCGACCGCTCACAGCTTTTCGGCGCAAAGGACTGCGCGTCGATCCGAGCGGAGATCTTCGATGCTCAGGGCCGTCCGGTTCCGAAGGCGAACAATTTGATCCGCTTCACCGTCGCCGGTCCCGCCGACGTGATCGGCGTCGGCAATGGCGATCCCAACTGCCACGAAGCCGACAAGGCGACGCAGCGCTCGGCTTTCAATGGCTTGGCCTGCGCCATCGTCCAGGCGCACGGATCAGGCTCTGTGACCGTTACAGCCGAATCCGACGGGTTGAAGTCGTCATCCATAAAGCTTTCGGTCGGCTAAGGCGCATTTGCGCCTTACGCTCTTGGGGTGCAGCCGTCCCTTGATGGCAAGGCCTTGAGGCGGGCCGCATCCCAACCACCTATGCCGTCAAGCCGCGCTGAGCTGGGCCACGAAATCCTGCAAATCGCTGCGCAGAGCTGTGGCGTCGACATCAAGTTGCTGAGACAGGCCAAGCAATTGCGTCGATACGCTGGCCGTCGCGTGGGTCAGGCCGCGCACCGTCCCGATCTGCGCGGTGACGTCGCGCGTAGCGTTCGCCGCGCGGTGGGTGTGCGAGGCGATATCGTGAGTGGCCGCGCCCTGCTGCTCGACAGCGCCAGCGATCTCTGTTGTGGCGTTGCGTATACGCTCAATCGTGCTGGCGACCGCGTCAATGGAGGTCACCGTCATCTGGGTCGCGCCCTGAATATCGGCTATGCGCGCAGCGATGTCATCGGTCGCGCGGGCCGTCGCTGCGGCGAGCTGCTTAACTTCAGAGGCGACAATGGCGAAGCCCTTGCCAGCCTCCCCGGCGCGCGCCGCTTCGATGGTGGCGTTAAGCGCCAGAAGATTGGTCTGCGCTGCGATCGCGCGGATCAACTCGATGACGTCACCAATCTTCTGAGCCGACGCCGTCAGCGTATCGGCCTGGGCCTGAACGCGTCCAGCCTCTGTCACCACCTCAACAGCCGTGGTGGCCGACAGGTGTACACGTCCTGAAATCTCGTTGACCGAGGTCGCCAGCTCTTCGCTTCCCGAGGCGACCGTCGTCACGCTGTCATTGGTGTCTGAGGACAGGGCGGCCAGCGTATTCGCCGCAGTGTTGGTTGTGTCGGCGTTTTCGTTGAGGTGCTGCGACGTCGAAGCGAGGATCTTGGACGTCTCGGCCAGAGCCTCGAGCCGATTTTTAACGCGCGCGATAAAGCTAGACGAAAGCGCTTCGCGAGCCTCATGGCGCGTACGGTCCTGGGCAAACATCTGCTCCTGTTCCTCGCCAAGGCGTCGCGCCTCGGCTTCTGACTGCTGCGCGGCGGCAAGAGAGGCCTGGGCGCTTGCAAACAGGGCCTGAAGCTGACGCACGATCCAGGCCAGAACGGCCGTCTGCACGATCAGCACTACAGCGTGAAGCGCTACGCGGATCAGATCGCTTTGGCCAGATGAGTTTAAAGGTGGGTAGTTAATCAGAACTTCAATATAGGCTGCGCCAGAACGTCGCGGCAGGCGCCTCAGGGGGCGCGTCTTCGCCGCGCAGACGCCTGCATCGTCTGAGATGCAAAGGGCTTGAGCGGCGCTGAAACGGCTCGGAGCCGCAATGTCAGCCACGGATAGTGCGCGTCATTACGCGTGCGTGACCGCCTTGTCGAACAGCTTGACCATATGGGCGCAGAAGGCGGGCAGATCGTCGGGCTTGCGGCTGGTGACGAGGGCGCCATCGACCACGCACTGATCGTCGAGCCAGTTTGCGCCTGCATTGCGCAGGTCCGCCTCCAGCGACGGCCATGAGGTCATGCGTTTGCCGGCCACGCCGCCCGCATTGATCAGCGTCCATGGACCATGACAGATGGCGGCGATGGGCTTTTTGCCGTCGACAAACGCCTTCACAAACGCCACGGCGGCGGCGTCTATGCGTAGATGGTCTGGATTCATCACCCCACCGGGTAGGACAAGCGCGTCGAAGTCGCGCGCATGGGCATCGGTAATCGCCAGATCGACCTTGAAACGATCGCCCCAGTCCCTGCCGCTCCAACCGCGAATTTCACCGGGCTTGAGCGACACGAGCACGGTCTTGGCGCCCGCCTGATCGAGCGCCTGACGCGGCTGAGTCATTTCGGATTGTTCAAATCCATCTGTCGCCAAGATGGCGACCTTCACATTGGCGAGGGTTGCTTGGGTCATTCTACGTCTCCTTGTCTTTGCCCCGCCGGTTGCAGGCGCATCTAAGGCGAGACGCGATAAACATCCTATACGAATTGGGCGGCGCAGTCGCCGGATCTTGGCCTTTGGTCAAATTGCCGCAGTCATCTCAAGTTGAGTTGACTTCGGTTCATTCGCGCCGCACGGCAATATGGCATTGAAACTGCGAGGGCCGGGGAAGGATTAAATTCGCCATGACCGAGTCTCCATCGCAACCCGGGGCCGAAGCGGCTCACAAGGCCGCGCCCTCCTTCGAACAGAGCCTGCCTTTTTTCTGGCCCGTCTCCGCAGCGTTAAACCTGGAGGAAGACGCATTCCGCATCTTCGGCGACAATCTTGATTTCCTCGCCGAAGCCGAAAAGCTCAATGATCCCAAGCCTCCGACATGGGCGACCAGTAACAAGATGCGCCTCGACATGGATACGATGCGGCTGCTCGACTTCAGCGACGCCGCCGCCGGCGCGGCGACGCCTGTGCTGATCGATGCGCCTTATGCAGGACACAGATCCACCATCGCCGATTACGACAAGGGGCAAAGTCTCGTAGAAACCCTGATGAACAGCGGCCTGCGACGCGTATGCGTCACCGATTGGAAGCCCGCGACTCCCGAAATGCGCGACTTTGATATCGACAAGTATTTGGCCGAACTCAATGTCGCTATCGACGAACTGGGCGGGCAAGTTCATCTCGTGGGTCTGTGTCAGGGCGGATGGCTGAGCGCCATGCTGGCGGCGCGTTTTCCGCACAAGGTGAAGACCCTTGTGCTGGCGGGATCGCCGATCGACACCGACGCCGGAGATGGGCCGATCAAACACATGGCGCACGCCCTGCCGTTTCAAACCTATCAGAAAATGGTCGAACTTGGCGGCGGATTGATGCCGGGTCGCTTCATGCTGGCCGGATGGAAGAATATGCACCCCAAGGCGCAGTACCTCGAAAAATACGCCGACCTTTACAGGAATATCGAGGATAAGAGCTACATTGTCCGCACCGAGAAGTTCGAGCGCTGGTACGAAAACCCGCTCGACCTTCCGGGTCGCTACTATCTTCAGGCGATCAAGGACCTGTTCAAGGACAATCTGTTCGCCAAGGGCCGATTTAAGGGGCTTGGGCGTTTGCTGAACCTAAAGGACGTCACCTGTCCGACCTATCTGCTGGCGGGCGAAGCTGATGACATTACGACCAGGGAACAGGTCTTCGCCGCCGAGCATCTTATCGGCACGCCGCCGCAAAACATTGTCCGACGGCTCGTTCCCGGCGGGCATATCGGTCTCTTCATGGGATCTCGCACCTTAAAGGAGGTCTGGCCGGACATCGCCAGCTGGATCATCAGCTATGACTGAGACCGAGCTCGATTCGCCGACCCCGCCAGACGTCGGCCTGAGCGCTGAGGAGGCCCGTCAACGCTTTCAGAGGTTCGGGCCGAACGAGCTTGCGGAAAAGGATGTTCCCGTCTGGCGACGGCTCCTGCAATTCTTCTGGGGGCCGATCCCCTGGATGATCGAGGCGGCGGCCATCCTGTCCCTTATCCTCGGGGATCTGGCTGATTTTTCGATTATTCTCGTTATGCTGATCGCCAATGCCGGGGTCGGCTTCTGGCAGGCCTTTAAAGCTGACAACGCCATCAAGGCGCTTAAACAGCGCCTGGCGCCGTCCGCAAGAGTGCTACGGGACTAAATGGTCGGACATACCCGCGCGCGAGCTTGTTCCCGGAGACATTATCGCCATCGGGCTCGGCAATATCGTGCCTGCGGACGCCAGTCTGATCGACGGCGCCTATATCAGCCTTGATGAATCAGCCCTGACCGGAGAGTCGCTGCCTGTCGACAAAAAGGTCGGCGACGCTGTCTATTCTGGCGCCATTGTGAAGCTGGGCGCCATGCGCGCCCAGGTCACAAAGACCGGCATGAACACCTATTTCGGTAAGACGGCGGGCCTTGTCGAAACAGCGCAGACGAGATCTCATTTTCAGAGGGCCGTGCTGAAGATCGGCAACTTCCTGATCCTCGCCGCCGTCGGCCTGATCGCGCTGATCTTCATCGTCGCCATGTTCCGGCACGAATCCTTCCTCAAAACCCTGCAATTTGCGCTGATCCTCACTGTCGCCGCCATCCCGGTCGCCATGCCCGCCGTCCTCTCCGTGACCATGGCGGTAGGCGCGGCGAAACTTGCTAAGATGCAGGCCATCGTTTCGCGCCTCGCCGCCATCGAGGAACTGGCCGGCATGGACGTCCTGTGCGCCGACAAGACCGGCACCTTGACACAAAACGTCCTGACCTTAGGCGAGCCTCAGGCATCAGGCGCAGACCCGGCGGAACTCCTTCTGGCGGCGGGCCTCGCCAGCGAAGCCGCGCATCCGGACGCCATCGACAAGGCGGTTCTGGCCGGGTGCGACGCAAAAAAGCTCAAAGCTTTTACGCACCGCACATTCACGCCCTTTGACCCGGTGCACAAACTCACCCAGGCTGATGTCACGGGCCCGAACGGCGATTTTCGCGTCAGCAAGGGCGCGCCGCAGGCGATCCTTGACCTTGTTGGCTTAAACGACCCGGAGCGCGCGCGCGCCGAGGCGCAGGTCGCTGAGCTGGCGGACAAGGGCTACCGCGCGCTGGGCGTGGCGCGTACAGGCGCAGATGGCGCATGGGTCTGGCTGGGCCTGCTGCCGATCTTCGACCCGCCGCGCGCAGACTCCGCGACGACGCTTGCGACGACGCAGGCGATGGGGGTATCGGTCAAGATGATCACCGGCGATCATGAAGCCATCGCCCGGCAGATCGCGGGCAAGCTGGGCCTCAAGGGCGTCATCCTGTCGGCGAGCGAGGTGTTCGCCGATCCGACAAAGACCTCAATCGTCGCCCTGCTCGAAAAGGCCGCGGGCGTCGCGCGTGTCTTTCCCGAACACAAGTTCAAAATCGTCAAGGCCCTGCAGGCCGACGGCCACATTGTCGGCATGACCGGCGACGGCGTCAACGACGCCCCCGCGCTCAAACAGGCCGATATCGGCGTCGCCGTCAGCGGCGCCACGGACGCAGCGCGCGCCGCCGCCGACCTTGTCCTCACCGCCCCCGGCCTCAGCGTCATCATCTCCGCCATCGAAGAGGCCCGGCGCATCTTCGGGCGCATGACCAGCTATGCCGTGTTCCGCATCGCCGAAACCATCCGCGTTCTGTTGTTCATGACCCTGTCCATTCTCGTCTATAACTTCTATCCGGTCACGGCGGTCATGATCGTGCTTTTGGCCATGCTCAACGATTTTCCGATCATGATGATCGCCTATGACCAGACACGGTTGGCGAAGGCGCCCGTGCGCTGGAACATGAGCCGCGTTCTGACGCTTTCGAGTGTGCTGGGCGTATCCGGCGTCGTCGCCAGCTTCCTCCTGTTCTGGTATTGCGACAGCGTCCTGCATTTGCTGCGCGAAACGATCCAGACTCTGATCTTCCTCAAACTGCTGGTAGCCGGTCACCTGACCCTCTACGTGACGCGCTCGCAGGGCTGGTTCTTCAGCAAGCCCTGGCCCGATCTGAAGCTGTTTCTCACCTGCGAGCTGACGCAGGTCATCGGCACCCTTATGGCCGTCTATGGCGTCTTCGTACACCCGATTGGCTGGACGGCGGCGCTTTGGGTCTGGGCCTATGCCCTCGCCTGGCTGCCTTTATCGAGCGCGATCGCCGTGACCGTACGACTGGCGCTGAAACGCTGGCGCCGCCCGAACGACCTTGCAGATCGGGCGGCGTAAACGCTCCGACCGCTACTTGCCCTGTCCGGGCGCATTGGGAAATTGCAGCGACTCGTAATAGCCGAGGTCGTGTTCCGGCGGCGCCTCGCCTGTGGGCAGGCTGAGGCCGTTCTTGCTCTGGAAATAGGCGATCATGGCGTCGCGCCACCATTTGGCCTCGCGCGCCTGGATGGCGAGGTTTTCGCTGACCGCCGTAAAGCGTCTGTCATCGACATAGGGTTTCATGTCGGCCCAGGTCGTCTGCATGTCATGCACATAGTCCACGCCCACATCATAGTGCGCGATCAGATCGGGCCATAAGGGCTTTTCGTCGGCGGAGACGAAATCCCATGGGACGTGATGGAACCAGAGCAAAAAGCGCGGATCCATCGTCTTCGGATCGCTCCACTTCGCCGCCGCCTCCGGCGCGTATTGCGCCAGCGCGTCCGAACCGGTCGCGGTGCGGTCAAAGCCGATCCCGCCCTTGTCCGCCTTGGCGTAATAGCACGGATTCCATTCCGGGCGGGCCAGATCGCAGACCCATGGGCCGGGGCCGTAATGGTGGCCCGTCGCCATCTGGTGCGCCAGACCGAGCGGCGTCATATAATCGACCACGGCTTCGTGCGAGCCCATCATCATGTTCACAACCGGCGTCACGAAGGCCGGATTGTCCGAAAAGGTCATCTTCGTCCAGTCGCTGGCTATGGCTTTCGGATCGGCGTCCGGGTTCCATGCCAGACGGCCATAGGCATACCAGTTGGCCTGATTGAAGTCCGTGCCCGTCCAGTCGCGATCCGCGCCGATATTCGACACGCCCGCCATCGCGGTCAGCCGGTTGCCGTAAACCTTGCCTTCCAGCACCTTGGCGACCGTGGTTCCGGGGCCCTGTTGATAAGTGTCCGACTGCAACGCCTCCCGCCACATCGGCGCCAGATAGACGAGATGCGTGGCCTGGCCGAGATATTCCTTGGTGATCTCGACCTCCATCATCTCATTGGTCTCGGTCAGGGCGCCGAACAAAGGCGAGAACGGCTCGCGCGGCTGGAAGTCGATGGGGCCGTTCTTGATCTGGATGATGACATTATCGTCGAACTGGCCGTCCAGCGGTTTGAACTCGTCATAGGCCTGCTTGAAGCGATCCTCCGGATTGTCGCTAGCATAGACGAAGGCGCGCCACATCACGACGCCGCCATGCGGTTTCAGCGCCCGCGCCAGCATATTGGCGCCTTGCGCATGCGTGCGGCCAAAATCGCCGGGACCGGGCTGGCCCTCGCTTGAGGCCTTGACGAGGAAACCGCCGAAATCCGGGATCGCCTTGTAGATGGCGTCCGTGCGCTCTTGCCACCATTTGATCACCTGCGGGTCGAGCGGGTCGGCTGTGGGCAGGCCGCCCAACGCCTTGGGCGAGGCGAAATTGACCGACAGATAAACCTTCATCCCCCACGGGCGCAGCATGTCGGCGATGGCCGCCGCCTTAGCGATGTAGCGGTCGCTCAAGACGAGTGGCGAGGCGTTGACATTGTCGATCACCGCGCCATTGATCCCGATCGAGGCGTTGGCGCGCGCATAGTCGGTCAGGCGCGGATCTTTCAGGTCGGGCAGCCGCCACCAGTCGAAGATCGAGGCGCCCGCATAGCCGCGCTCCACCGAACCGTCGAGATTGTCCCAGTGGTTGAGCAGGCGCAAATCCGTCTTCGGCGCGTCGGATATATTCAGGTGGCCGAGCGGCTGGCGCGTCTGGATCAGGCTGAGATAGCGAAAAGCGCCATAGAGGACGCCCCGGTCGCTATTGGCCGCGATCACCGTCACCGGCTTGCTGTTCAAGCTTATGCTGCGAATTAAAAAGCCTTCTTCACCAAGGCCTTGCAAAGGTAGTTTCAGATTTTTAATCAGGCCGGACGAAGCGGGCGTTCCGAGGATCAGCGCCCCGGCCTGCACAGTTTTCACGCGCGCCGCGTCGCGGCCCAGCAGCCCCTTCAGGCCGCGCTGTAGTTCAGATTCCGCCGAGCGCTGCAAGGGCGTGTCACCGCCGAGGATCGCGCTGACATTTAGGTTGCGCGCATAGGCTGCTTCGACCGGGCGATAACGTAGCCACAGGTCATAGCCATCCTCGTCGGGAAGGCTGGCCGCCGTCGCCACCGAGGCGGAGAACAGCATGAGCATCAGGCTCAACAGGATTCTGAGTTTCATGACGTTTCTCCCTGATTTTTATAGTTTATAGGCCGATTTGGCGAGATCATAGGCTAAGGCGCGCGCCACCTCATGCGCCTCGTCCTCCGGCAGGCGGTGTTCGGCGACCAGTTGCGCCAGCCACACGCAGTCCATGCGCCGGGCTACGTCGTGCCGCGCCGGGATCGACAGAAAGGCGCGCGTATCGTCATTGAAGCCGACCGTATTGTAAAAACCCGCCGTTTCGGTGACCTGCTCGCGGAAACGCCGCATCCCCTCCGGGCTGTCGTTGAACCACCAGGCCGGGCCGATCTTCAGCGCCGGATAGTGGCCCGCCAACGGGGCCAGTTCGCGCGCATAGGTCGTCTCGTCCAGCGTGAACAGGATCAGCGTCAGGCGCGGATCATTGCCGAACCTATCGAGCAGCGGCCTCAACCCGTGGACGAACTCGCCCGGCAGCGGGATGTCGGCGCCCATATTGGCGCCGAAACGGGCCAGCAGAGACGGGTTGTGGCTGCGATAGACGCCGGGATGCAGTTGCATCACCAGGCCGTCGTCGATCGACATGCGCGCCATCTCGGTCAAAACCTGAGCGCGGAACAGGTCGGCTTCGGCGGCGCTGGTCTTTCCGGTGCGCACCTGAGCATAGAGAGCCTCGCAGTCAACGATTGACAGGTCCGCCGTCGTAGCGCGCAAATGGCCGTGATCGCTCGAGGTCGCCCCCATCTCGCGGAAGGCGTCGCGGCGCTTTTCGTGCGCGCGCAGATATCCCCGCCAGTCGCCGACATCTTCGTCGGCGATCTCAGCGAAGGCGCGCAGATTATCAACAAAGCCAACGCCTTCCGGGTCGGTGACGGCGTCCGGGCGATAGGCGGTCACCACCCTGCCCGCCCAGCCGCTGTCGCGAATGGCCTTGTGATGGCGCAAATCGTCGAGCGGGCCTTCGGTCGTAGCGATGACCTCAATCTTGAAACGCTCAAAAAGCGCGCGCGGGCGAAAGGCCGGATCGCGCAGCAGCATGTCGATACGGTCGTAATAGAGGTCGGCGGTAGCGGCCTCCAGCCGCACCTCAAGCCCGAACACCTCGGCGAACACCCAGTCCAGCCACATGCGTGACGGCGTGCCACGGAACAGGTGATAATGCTCTGCGAAACGACGCCAGACCTTACGCGGATCGTTTTCAACGGTTGATCCGTCCAAGGCCGGGATGCCGAGGTCTTCGAGCCGCACGCCCTGGGAATAAAGCATTCGGAACACGTAATGATCCGGCTGGATCAGCAAGGCGGCCGGATCGGAAAACGGCGCGTTGTCCGCGAACCATTGCGGGTCGGTATGGCCGTGCGGCGAGATAATCGGCAGGTCCTTTACCTCGTCGTAAAGTCTCCTCGCGAGCGCGCGCTGCGAGGGCTCGGCGGGAAACAGGCGGTCGGGGTGCAGACGCAAGGGGTGCAGGTTTTGGGGGTGCAGATTTTTTGGGGGGCGCATGAACTACTCGATATTGGCCCGGCCCCAGCGCGGGCAGATCAGATGCACGACGATGAGAGCCAGGAGATAGGCCACGGATGAGACCATAAAGATCGGCGCATAGTCGCCATGGGTGGTTTGCAGGATGACGCCCGCAAACTTGGCCATCAGCATGCCGCCGCAAGCCCCGGCCAGCCCGCCCAGACCCGCCACAGTGCCAGACGCATAATGCGGGAACAAGTCGCCCGGGACGGTGAACAGATTGGTCGAAAAGCCCTGATGCCCGGCGCAGGCCAGGCCGATCAGCACGACCGCGATCCACATATGAGGCGCGAACCCGGCGAAGGCGACCGGCAGAACGACGCAGGCCATGACCGCCATCGCGGCTTTACGCGACCAGTTGGTGGTCCAGCCCGCATGTAAGAACCGTCCAGACAGCCAGCCGCCGAAGATTGAGCCCAGATCGGCCAGCACATAGATGGCGACCAGAGGCGGCCCAAAACCCATGTCCTTGACGCCGAACTGCTTGGCGAAGAAGGACGGCAGCCAGAAGAGGAAGGTCCACCACACCGGGTCGATCAGGAAGCGCCCGGCCATATAGGCCCAGGCCTGCGGGGTTTTCAGGATTTTGCTGTAGGGCGCCTTGCGCGTCTCTCTGACGAACGGATCCGTTTCAATCCACGCCACCTCACCGGCGCTGGCCATCCTGTGCTGGCGCGGCTTGCGATAGAATAACAGCCACGCCGCCAGCCAGATGAAGGACAGGGCGCCGGTAATGATGAAGCACATGCGCCAGCCGAAGGCGAGCATAATGGCGGGCACAATCAAGGGCGTGACCACCGCGCCGACATTAGCGCCTGCGTTGAGAATGCCGATGGCCAGCGCCCGCTCGCGCTTGGGGAACCAGTCATTGACCGCAACCAGGGCCGCCGGATAGGTCGCCGCTTCGCCCATGGCCAGAGGTATGCGCGCAAAGATCATACCCGTCGTCGTCGTGACCACTGCATGCAGCATATGGCCGAGCGTCCACAGCAGCATGGCCAGCGTATAGCCGAGCTTGGCGCCGATACGGTCAATGATGCGTCCGGCGATCAGAAAGCCTATGCCATAGATGAGCTGAAAATAGAGGGCTACGTCAGCGTAGCCGGTCTCGCTCCAGTGATATTGCGCGGCCAGATGCGGCTTTAGAACCGAGATCACAAGCCGGTCGATATAGGACAAAACGACGGCGGCAAACAGGATGAAGCAGACAATCCAGCGCGTATAGCCCACAGGCTTGACGGGTGGACGCGCATCATCCGGCGTCATGTCTGACGTTTCCATAGCGTTTCCTTTGCGCCTTGTGTCAGCGCTTTACGGGTGACGGCCTGTTGCGCAGGCTCTCCGAGAAGGCTCTTGATGGCCCTACCAGTTGAACAACGTGCCGTCCTTGAGCCGGTTCACCGGCAGATAGGCGCGTTGGTACGGGTATTTGGCCGCCTTTTCCTCATCGATGTCAACGCCAAGCCCGGGCGTTTCTGAGGCATAGAGGAGCCCATCTTTGAAATGATAGCCGTGTGGAAAGACTTCGTCGGTCGCTTCTGTGTGGCGCATATATTCCTGAATGCCGAAGTTCGGGATCGAGCGGCCGACATGCAGCGCCGCCGACATGGTGATGGGCGACAGGTCGGTGGCGCCATGGCAACCGGTGCGCACGCCATACACATCGGCGAAGGCCGCGATGCGCTTTAAATGCGTGACGCCGCCCGCATGCACGACCGTGGCGCGGATATAGTCGACCAACTGGTTCTGGATCAGATCCTTGCAGTCCCAAAGCGATGAGAAGATTTCACCGACGGCCAGAGGCGTGGTGGTGTGCTGGCGGATCAGTCGGAAATTGTCCTGATTTTCCGCCACGACCGCGTCCTCCATCCAGAAGGGACGATAGGGCTCCAGATCGCGTCCCAGACGGCCCGCCTCGATCGGCGAAAGGCGGTGGTGGACGTCGTGCAAAAGATGCGGCTCATCGCCCAGCGCCTCGCGCGCGGCGGCGAACAGCTTTGGCACGACGCGCATATAGGCCTCGGTGTCCCACAGGTTTTCCGTCGGCAGATCGGCGTCGGCGGGTTCGTAGAACATCTTGTCCTTGGAGACGCCATAGGTCGAGTTAAGGCCCGGCACGCCGCATTGCAGGCGGATCGCTTTATAGCCTTTTTCCTTATAGCTTTGCGCCACCTCGACGGTTTCCTCGATCGAGACGCCGTTGGCGTGGCCATAGACCATCATGCCTTCGCGGCATGCGCCGCCTAAGAGCTGATAAAGCGGCAGGCCAGCGATCTTGGCCTTGATGTCCCACAAGGCCATATCGACCGCGGCGATAGCGGTCATGGTGACAGGGCCGCGCCGCCAGTAGGCGCCGCGATAAAGATACTGCCAGATGTCCTCAATGGCGTGGGCGTCGCGACCGATCAGGCAGGGGATGACATGGTCTTCAAGATAGCTGGCGACCGCAAGCTCGCGACCGTTCAGCGTCGCATCGCCCACGCCATAGACCCCTTGATCGGTTTCAATCTTGAGCGTCACAAAATTGCGCCCAGGGCAGGTCACGATAACGCGGGCGCTTAGAATGCGCGCGCCCTGAGACGCGCCCTGAGACGCGTTCTGAGCAGGCGACTGAGGGGCGGGAACGGTATGCAACATGTGAGTTTTCACCTTGAACGCGGAGGCGCGTAAATTATTGGCCTGACCAATGCATCATTTTTCCAACGACATCAACCCGAGAATTTCCCTACTGGGGCCCCAAGCCGCCCATTCACGACCTTTTATCTGCAAAATAATGCATTTACGAGTTTTTTACAGGGGTTTTCCAGTGCGTAGACGTGGCAAAAAAGTCACGCCCGAAGCCGGATCTATAATTAGTCCGACAAGAATCTGGATTATAGGTAAGACCAAATTGACAGCATTTGCAGACTTGGTTACACAGCCACACAATGTGAGCGATAACATTTCGTGAAATTTGCGCACATGCGGTCAGGCCGCAATCATAAACAGGGTTTGACCTCGTAAACGAGGTTAAGGAGAACAAGCATGTTAAAGACGAAGGGGCGCGCCGGCGCGCTCAAGACGATTCTGCTTGGCGCAACCGTGCTCGGCGCGAGCGCGCTGAGCACGGGCTTCGCCCTCGCCGCACAGGCGCAGGACGCAGGGGCTGACAAGGCGAAAAAAGACGATTCGACTGTCGTGGTTGTCACCGGCTATCGCGCCTCCTTGCAGAACGCGACCAAGGCTAAGAAAAACGCCACCAATTTCACGGAATCCATTTTCGCTGAAGATATGGGCAAGTTCCCGGATCTGAACATGGCCGAAGCCATGCAGCGTGTTCCGGGCATGGTGGTTCAGCGCGACGCCCTCACCGGCGACGGCACCCAGATCTCGGTGCGCGCCCTGCCGGCCAGCTTTACGCTCGTCACCATGAATGACAACCGCGTCGCGGTTGCTTCTGACTTCGGCTTTACCGGCTCGTCCTCGCCCAACCGCGAGGTCGATCTGGACATGTTCCCGACCGAGCTGTTCAATCGCGTGGACGTCTCTAAGACGCCCAGCGCCGACACCATGGAAGGCGGCATCGCCGGGACGGTCAATCTGCAGAACGCCCGACCGTTCGACCGCAAGGGCGCGCACCTGTCCTTGTCCTTGCAAGGCAGCTATAACACCAATGCGCGCGACTACTCCCCGCGCTTTTCGGCGGTCGCCTCTAAGACGTGGGACAAGTTCGGCATTCTGGCCGGTTTCGTATCGTCGAAAAAGAAGGTTTTCTCGGACGGTTTTGAAACCATTGGCTGGTCCGATCCGAACCTGTCGAATTTCTGCACCGGCTGCGATCCCAGCCTGAGCTTCGATTCCAGCGGCAATCCGGTCAATATCGGCGGCTCCAACGGATTTAAATTCTCGAACACCGTCTATCCGTACACGGGCAATGGCCTGACGCCGGGAACGACCCTGAGCGAAGCTGACCTGCTGGCCCTCAACCCAGGCCTGACAGAGACTCAGCTCAAGAGCGCCGTCCTGCCGCGCCTGGGTCGCAACTACCTGCTGGATGGCGATTCCAAACAGAACATCGGCCTGATCTCGATGGAATATCGCCCGAACGACGATTTACGCTTCACCTTCGACATCTTCGGCGGCAAGGCGCAGCGCGACGCCATCCGCACCGACATGATGTGGGTGATCCGTTCGACCGGCGCCAATGACGGCTATAATGGCGGCATGATCCCGCTGAACATGCAGGTCGACAGCAACAATGTCGTGACGTCCGGAACCTTCGCCAATTCGGCCTTCCTGTCGGAAACCAACCACTATGTCGACGATACCGGCATAGCCAGCTTCAATACGGGCATGAACTGGAAGCTGACCGACACCCTGACCTGGGATGCGGAACTGGCCTACACGCACTCGACCTATGAGCGCGACGTCACCTTCTTGAAATTCACCACGCCCGCGAACACCAACATCACGGTCGATTACAAGAACGACGGCGGCAATGATATCCCGACCATCAATCCGAACGTCAATCTGAACGATCCGAATCTGGGCTGGCGCACCTTCCAGGTGCTGCTGCAACGCGACAAGCGCTACGTCAATGCCCACTCCTTCCACACCAACCTGACCAAGGAACTGGGCGAGTGGCGCCTTAAGGCGGGCATTGCGTACGACTCCTACGTCCGCAGCATCGACGTGCACGACAACTCGACCAACTATTCGAATGCGTTCAAGGCGGCGATCCCGGATTCGGCCCTCGGCCAGTATCTGGTTCCGATGACCGTCAAAAACATGATGAGCGGCGTCTCGGGCACAGGCTACACAAGCTTCATTGAGCCGAACTTCTCCAAGATCGAGCAGGCGACCAATTACGACACCTATCTGAACGCCAACGGCAGCATCACGACCGGCACCACCTATAACGGCGCCGGCGCCGGCTTCATCAAGGAGAGGATCAATAACGCCTTCGCCGTCGCCTATTATGACGGCTCCTTGTTCAATGTTCCGGTGAAATCGAACTTTGGCCTGCGCTATCAGAAAACCGACCAGACCGTGACCTCGCCGTCGAGCGTCAACGGCCAGATCATCTATCTGACGACCGAGCACAAGTATAGTGACGTGCTGCCCTCGTTCAACGCGGTGGCCAACGTCACCGATAAGTTCAATCTGCGCGTCGCCGCCTCCAAGACCATGACGCGCGCCAATCCGTCGCAAATGACCTCCCAGCTCAACTACTCTGATCCGGGCGGGCAGAATGCGTCCTCGGGCAATCCGGCGCTCAAGCCCTACTACTCCAACAATTTCGATATTGGCGGCGAGTACTATACGGGCGGCGCGGGCTATGTCGGCCTGACCTTCTTCCAAAAGGTTATCAGCAACTACACCACCAATGTCACGAGCATCGTGCCGTTCAATTCTCTGGGCGTGAATTACACCGACACGACCTCGCAGCAGCAGACGGCGATCGCCACGCAGCTGGGAACGACGGTTGCAGCCATCACCGCCAATCCGAGCCTCTTGAACAGCTTCAACATCAACCTGACCCAGCCGATCAATGCGAGCACCAAGCTGAAGCTGAACGGCGAGGAGTTCATGTGGGTGCAACCGCTCGACTTCCTGCTGAATGGTCTGGGCTACAGCGTCAACTACACCCACTTCAGCTACAACAATATCGCTCTGGCGCTCGGCATTCCAGACGACACCTATAACCTGACCGCCTACTACGAAAAGGGTCCGTTCTCGGTGCACGCCTCTTACGCCGACGTCAGCCGCACGCCGATCGGCATCATGCCCTCCGCCAACAACATGGCCTATAACTGGTATAGCGCCGAACGCCACCAGATCGACCTGTCGGCGGCGTACAAGTTCAAGCTCTATGGGCTTGACCAGAGCATTACGCTCGATGCGGTCAATCTCGATAAGCAGGGGTATCGCAACTACTATACCCTCAAGAACATACCCTATAGCTATAACAACCCGGGCTCGACCATCTATATCGGCTGGCGCGCTCAGTACTAGGCCAACCCCTTGCGACGGCGGGGGCCTTCCTGCCCGCCGTCGCGTTTTTCTCTCCCCGACGCAATCTGGCTTTTTTGCGTTAGACTACGGCGGCCCGTCCTCCTGGCGAGCCGCCGTCTTTTTTTATCGATCGGACTTCGCCCATGCGCACATTGCCGCTCATCAGCCTGGCCTTAGCCCTCCTCACCAGCCAGGCTCTCGCATCGGAGCCGCCGCATCTGGCCAAGCAGGGTTCGGCGACGCAAATTATCCTTGATGATCACCCGTTCCTGATGCTCGGCGGCGAACTGGGCAATTCGACCGCTTCTGATCCCGCCTATCTCAATGCGCAATGGGGCAAGCTCGACAGCATCGGTCTGAACACCCTCTTCATGCCTGTGGAGTGGGATCAGATCGAACCAAAAAAGGGGTATTTCGATTTTTCAGTGATCGACGCCGATATCGCGCAGGCGAAAGCCCATCATGTCCATCTCGTTCTTCTCTGGTTCGGCGCCTGGAAAAATTCGATGTCGACCTATGCGCCTGCATGGGTCAAACACGACTGGAAAACCTATAGCCGCGCCCGCGATGAGAAGGGCGTGGCGCAGGATATTCTCTCACCGTTCGATTCCGATACGCTCACGGCCGACAGCGCCGCCTTTTCCGCGCTGCTGGCGCATCTGAAGGCGACGGACGCCGACCATACCGTCCTGATGATGCAGGTCGAAAACGAGATCGGCATGCTTTCATGCGCGCGCGATCACAGCGCCGCGGCGAATTCCGCCTGGAACGGCCCCGTCGCGCCAGAGCTGATCGCCTATTTGAAGGCGCACAAGGCCAGTCTGCGCCCTGAACTCACTGAGCTCTGGGCGGCCCATGGCTATCGCGAAACCGGAAGCTGGAGCGACGTCTTTGGCTCTGACGCCGCGGGACAGGAAGTGTTTCAGGCCTGGTATTTCGCCCGCTACGCTGACGCGGTGACGCGCGCTGGCAAGGAAGCCTATGACCTTCCCATGTATGTCAATGTCGCACTGAACCGCCCCGGCAAGGCCCCCGGAGACTATCCGAGCGCAGGCCCCCTGCCGCATCTTTTCGATGTCTGGAAGGCCGGCGCCCCCGCCATCGACATCATCGGCATCGACCACTATTTCCCTGACTTCATCGCGTGGGCCAAACAGTTCAAACGCCCTGACAATCCCTTCCTGACGCCGGAGTCCAATCAGGCGGGCTTTATTCAGGCGCCCGGCAACGCCTGGTACGCGTTCGGCCAGCTCGACGCGATGAGCTTCTCGCCCTTTTCGATCGAAAACCTGCCCGATCACGATCCGATCATCGCGACCTATGCCGCCTTGAAAGAACTGACGCCGCTGATTTTGCAAAGTCAGGGCAAAGACCTGATGCGCGGCTTTAGAGCCCCGGTCGCTTATGACGGAACCGTCGATGAGACGCCACAGGTCTTTGATCTGGGCGGCGTGCGCTTTTCCGCCAATATGGTCTATCCGTGGGTCGCTAAGGATAAACAGAATGTCGCAGAGCATGGCGGCATGATCATAGAGACCGGTAAGGACGAATTCATCGTCGCCGGGACGGGCATTACGCTCCGATTCAGCGATCCTGACGGGAAAGATCAGATCGGCATGGAACAGGTGGTCGAAGGCCATTTTGAAAATGGCGAGTTCATCGAGGGCCGCTGGCTGAACGGCGACGAAATCCATCAGGGACGCCAGTTGCAGATTCCGTCGGGTCAGACCTGGATCCTGCGCTTGCGGCTCTACCGATACCAGTAGGGCGCGTTAACATCCGTTAACGACCTGCAGTATCCCTTTGCAAAGGATTGCAAGCGATAATGGACGCCTCAACCCCTGGAGTTGCGTTCGCCATGCACGTCCTGTTCCTCTGCACATTCAATATCGGCCGCTCGATCATGGCCGAGGCGCTCCTGAACGCGCTCGACGGCGAGCGCGTAAAAGGCTGGTCAGCCGGCGAAGCGCCGAAGGAGAAGGTCTCGCCTATGGTGTTAGGCCTGCTGCAGAGACATGACATCTCGACAGACGGGCTTCACCCAAAATCATGGCGCGCCTTTGTGGGTGGCCATGAACCCAGGATCGACCTGGCGATCACGCTTTGCAATAACGCCGTCGGCGAGATGTGCCTTTCCTCCTTAGAGCGCATTCCGATCGCGCATTGGGATATTCCGGACCCGAGTTCTGCGAGCGACGCCGCCGAACGCGAGCGCCTGCTCCACCACGCCTACGCCATCTTAACGCGGAACATCACCGCCCTTTTAGACCTTCCCGAGGACTTTACCGGCAAACGCCTTGTCCGAGCCGTCAATCTGATCGGCTTTGAGAACGCCTTGAGCGATGCGCCTATGCCTGGTCTTGAAAAAGCGTCCTAAAACGATCCGGTTGAAAGTTTGGCATAAAGGTCATACCCTTGGCGGGCAATTTATAATAAAGACCCTCTATGTCCGACCCCAAGAAGCTTTATCGCCGCATCGCCGATTCCATCGCCGCCGAAATCGAGTCCGGCCACTATAAGCCGGGCGACCGCCTGCCGACCGAACGCGAACTGGCCGTGCAGTTCGGCGTCAGCCGACCCTCGTTGCGCGAAGCCATGATCGCCCTTGAAATTATGGGCCTCATCGAAGCCAAGCAGGGTCTTGGCATCACCGTGTCGCCGCCCAAGCACCGCTCACCGCCTATCACCGATTCTGAAATCGGCGCGTTTGAGCTGATCGAAGCGCGCCGCCTCTTTGAGGGCTAGGTCGCCGCCCTCGCCGCTCCGCTGATCAGCGACGAGCAACTGAGCGAACTTGAAAACCTGATCAAGGATATGGGCGATTCAGATCAGGGCAAGGCGGAAAAGGCCGACCGCGACTTTCATATGCTGATTGCGCAATCGACCGGGAACGGCGCTATGGTGTCGAGCATCGAAAATCTCTGGGACTGGCGCTATACCTCCCAGCTCGCCCGTAACATCCTCGCGCGCGCCGCCAATCTTGGCATGAATGATCGCATACGTGAGCACACGGACATTCTCGATGCGCTGAGAACCCGATCTCCGGTCGCGGCGCGGCAGTCAATGCACGATCACATGGACCGGGTGATCGAACATCTCTTACGCGCGACAGAGCTGGTTGCGGTCGAAAACGCGCGTAAAGCATCATCTGAACGCAGACAGACTATGGCTACCAGATTCAAGGCGTTAAGCGCGGACTCCTAACCTAAACCGTAACTATCGGCCGCAGCTTGGCTGAGCGCGTGAAACGTTTGCTGGCTCTGTTGTTCATCGCGAGGGCGTGAGCGAAGGTGCGGTGGACCCCATGAGTTGGACAGAAACTGTGCAGACTTAAGAGAGAGTCTTGCCGGTTAATTGTCGCTGGCGGTGCCGCCAGAATCTCGGTGTTTCAAGCTACCATCTTTCCTTGATCGATTGAATCCCCTTCCTGCTGTTGAGGCTGTGGGGATGTGTGCAACGCGCTTGCGTTGTGCA
>NZ_JBQCGA010000007.1:0-48998 GCF_051956075.1 Asticcacaulis sp.
GACGGAACGGCTGGCGCAGCTCGAAGCGCAGAAGAAGACGCTGCAAGCGCGTTTGACCAAGGAAGAACGGGCGCGCGATACGCGGCGGAAGGTGCTGCTTGGGGCGCTGGTGCTGCACCGGATCGAAGACGGCTCGGCGGCCACGTCGGATTATCTGAAAGACTTTGTCCGGCGCGAGCTGGGCGGCTTCCTGACGCGCGAACGGGACGTGCTTCTGTTCGATGATCTGTTGCCGGACGAGAAGCTTCAGGACGCCAGAGGCAAGGCGGCGTTTGGCGACAAGGCCTGATGATCATGTTCAACGAACTGTTCGCCGTCGGGCGGGCGCTGCGCAACCTCGCTGTCTGGTGCGTACGCAACCCTGTCTCCATGCTGATCTGCCTGATCCTGAGCCCGGTCACTGTCGCGATCTACCTGGTGCGGAACGGCGCATGGTTGCTGGTCTTTGTCTTCATTGCCGCCCTGATCGAACTCGTGGCGGAGCATTATGCGCCCAGGTGGCTGTTCAAGCTCATCTGCACCATGCTGGGGATACTGCTCCTGATCTCCATCTTCCGCATCCTGACCTGGCCCTTACTGATGCACTTCGGGGATCGCGGCGGCGATGCGCATGGCACGGCGCGGTTCGCGGCGGATGGAGAGGTAAAACACCTGCTCTCCGACTTGAGCGGATCGGGCCTAGTGATCGGGCGAGAACAGAAGTCGGGGCGGCTCTTACGCTATGACGGTCCGGCCCATCTTCTGACAATGGCGCCGACGCGCTCCGGCAAGGGCGTCGGGACCGTGATCCCGAACCTTCTATGTCTCGATAGGTCCATCCTGTGCATCGACCCGAAGGGGGAGAATGTGCAGGTGACCGCTCAGGTGAGGAAGCGGTTCGGGCGGGTGCTGGTGCTGGACCCGTTTGGCGTCACCGCTGAACCCTGCGCCAGTTATAATCCGCTGGCTGCTCTGGATGCGGGCAGCATCGACGTCGCCGAGGATGCGGCGGTGATCGCGGAAGCCCTCGTTTATGACGATCCGCATGCGCAGGGCGAGGCCCACTGGAATGAGGAAGCCAAGGCGCTGATTGCGGGCATGATCCTGCATATCGTCTCATGCGAAGAGGCGGAAGACCGCAACCTCGGACGGCTTCGGGAGTATCTGACCCTGTCGTCGGATCATATGCTGACCCTGTTGTCCGAGATGCAATCGTCAAAGGCCTGCAACGGGCTGGTTGCGCGGGCGGCCAACCGGCAGCTTGGCAAGTCGGACCGGGAGGCCACGGGCGTTTTGTCCTCGGCGCAGCGGCATACGCATTTTCTGGATAGTCCGAGAATGGCGAGCGTCCTCTCCCGTTCGGACTTCAGCTTCGGCGATCTGAAGGATGGCGTTTGCACCGTCTATCTCGTCCTGCCGCCGGATCGGATGGAGGCCTATGCGCGCTGGCTGCGGCTGATGGTGACGCAGAGTCTGAACGCGATGGCGAGGACGCCGCGCACATCGCAAAAGCCCGTCCTGTTCCTGCTGGATGAGTTTGCCGCATTGGGTCATCTGGCGCCGGTGGAGCGGGCGTTCGGCTTGATGGCGGGGTATGGCGTCCAGCTCTGGGCCATCCTTCAGGACGTGCATCAGCTTAAGGCGACCTACGCCCGGCATGCGGGGACGTTCCTGTCCAATGCAGGCGTCCTTCAGGTCTTCGGCGTCAACGATCATGACAGCGCCCGCCTCGTCTCCGATCTGCTCGGACAGGCCACCGTCGTCTTCTCCGCCATGAGCCGCAATCTCGACTCCAACGACAGCGGCATAAGCTGGTCCGATCAGCATATCGGCAGGCCCCTGCTCACCCCCGATGAGGTGCGTAATCTGCCGGAGACGACGCAGTTGCTGTTCCTCAATGGGATGAGGCCCGTCGTGGCCAGGAAGATCAGGTATTTTGAGGAAAGGGAATTTGTGGGAAGGTGAAGGTGATCGGGTTCATGATGGGAGCAGATGGTTCTTCGACGCGTCAGGTCAGTCGCCAAGATTCAGATAATACCGTGTCGATTTGCGATCGCCCGTTCGGGTGAGCGCCCTCATCTCGACCAGCGCCGCCAGGTCGCGCGTGGCGGTCGCTGACAGCGCGCCGGTGATGGTCATATAGTTGCCTGCGCTCAAGCCGCCTTTGAAGCCGTCGGGGCCTTCGGCGAACATGCGCAGCAGCGCCTTCTCCTGCCGCAGATTGAGATCGAATTTGATCCTGCGCAGCAGCTTGGTCTTAGCGAGAATGAACTCGATCTGCGTCAGGGTGCGTTTCTGAGCTTGAAGCGCCTGATCGGCGAACCAGATAAGCCAGTCCGTGACCTCAAGCGTCCGGCTCGCGCGCTCCAGGGCGGCGTAATAGGCTTTGCGATGCTTGAGCAGGGTTCCCGACAGACCCGTGATGACGGGCGTGGATAACCCCTGCGCCAGCGCTTTCTCCGAGATCGCACGGCCCGCGCGGCCATTGCCGTCCTCAAACGGGTGGATGCTTTCGAACCAGAGGTGAGCAAGACCTGCGCGCGTCACGGCAGGCAAGGCCTGAGCTTGACCCGGCCCTGTCGCCATGAACCAGTCCAGAAAGCGGGCCATCTCTGAAGGAACACGCTCAGACGGCGGGGCCTCATAATGCACCTTCCGGTCATAGATGGCGCCGGAGACGATCTGCATCGGCTCGGCGTCCGTGCGATAGCGGCCTATGTCGCTTAGGTCGTCGCGACCGCGCATCAGCAAGCGGTGCCAGCGCAGCAATGTCACCTCGTCGAGCGGCGCGGCCAGATCGCGGTAGAGATCGACCATCATCTCGGCGATACCCGTCTCGGCGGGCGTGGCGGATCGTCTGCCGGGCGCAAGGCCAAGCTGGCGCTGGATGGAGGACTGCACGCTATCCCGGTCCAGATGTTCGCCTTCGATCGCCGAGGTGTCCACGGCTTCATGGCTGAGGATCTCGACGCTGAGGTTCTGTTGCTCTGGCGCGCTGAGATGTTTGGACACGCCGATACTGACGCCCGCGCCTTCGATAAAGGCGGTCTCGGCGGCGGCGAGTTTGCGCGCATCCCAACGAAAGTTCGGCCAGTCGTCCTGCTGCCAGTTCCAGATCATGATCGATAAATATCCGATTTATAGATCATGAACTTACGGCATGATGATTGATAAATCCACTCCCTATCCATCATAATTTGTGGCGGCATATGAGTTGCGTGAACCGCAGGCGACGTGCGCATCATGGCGACATCGCCGCGCGGGCCGTCTTCATCCGCCGCAGGATTTGCGCGCGGCACAGGTCCATCACCGCCTGCCAGCGATAGCCCACCTCTTCGTCGCCGCGCATCGCTTCGGCGATGGCGTACATTTCCAGCAGTTGCAGGTCGGTGAGGCCGCCGTCGCAAACGGCCTCGGTCGCCTCGCGAAACGCCTCCGGCTCAAAGCCCGGCAGGTTCGTCCTTTCCGGCTCAGTATCCTGCCCGGACATGCGGGTGGTCACCACCGCCTCGATGCGCGCCAGCGGTTCTTGGAATGGCTCAGCGGTCAGGTCGCAATTCCAGTCATGGACCAGGAAATAGAGGTTCAGAAGCTCGCCATCGGGCATATCGGGAGAGAACAGCTTGTCGATGACCTGCAACTCCCTCTGCCCATAGCCGAAGGCCGGAATGTCTGCGTCGGGCAGTTCGTCCTGAAGGCGGCGGTCTGTTATGCGTTTAATCATGATCGCCTCCATCATCAGTGGGCAGATTGACGCCCTGGTGCCCCAACAGGCGGCGCACGTGCGTCGTGCAGGCCCAGGCGTCAAAGCTATGTCGCCGGTCGTAGGGCCTCTGAGGATTCATGCGACGCAACAACTGGGCTCGCGATAAGTCGGCGACGCTTGTCCACGCTGAGCCCTTGTCCTGATCATCCCAACTCAGCATGTACAGATTCACCAGGCAATCGCTCGGGAGATTGCCGGTAAGAACCGCTGACAGCGCCTCTTCGCCCTGGTCAGGATAATCAAACGAAGGCCAGTTGGCGGAAAACCGGACATAAAGGGTGATGCCGTCCTTACGCAGAAATGCCTGATTAAGTTCCGTAGGCAATGTTGGTTGCGTAGTTGGATTTGCCCGAACAGAACTAGCACAGAGAGATAGTATCGTTATAGGGGCATGTAGTAGGGTTATCCGGCTACCGAGAGAATCGCGGCTATTAATCGGGCGAAAAGACAGGCAGCAGCACACCCGTCCAACCACTTGTTGACTTTAGGCGTCGACCTTTTGCTGAGTTTCGAAAGGATGCAATTAAATGGATATCATTGCGAAAATATCTTCAGGTATCGCAGGATGGTTGACATTCGAAGATATGAAAGGAAACGTCCGTCATCATGATGAAAGCGTCTTGTATCCTCCCATTACAGAAATTGCATCGCGCAATGGCTATGAAGTAGAACGGGAGTTTCCCTTGCCTCGTAAAACGAAACAGCGCGGCAGCTCCAAGGAGGTCGACTTCCTGTTGTTGAACGAGAGGAAAAAAGTGGCCGTTCTTCTCGAGATAAAGTTCAAGAAGTACGCCAAAACGATGATGGGCGGGATTTCAATGGATGCACTCAAAATAAGAGACATTACTTTCAGCGACATCAACGCCGGCATCGGGAGGAAAAAACTGAAAATGCCTGATCTTACAGGTGCGTGGAAAGTTAGAAAGGCCGTAATGATTGTTTGGCGCGAAGGCGAGATCGTCAAGCTCATGAACCAAAAAGAACAAAAACCGATCAGACGGCAATTTATGAAACTGCTATCGTTTATGTTCGAGGATCCCAAAACTGTCTCAGCAAAGCAGTTCGCAACCGCTTTCATCCCCGGCGCGCGAGTCGCAACTGTCGGAAAAGCGATGGGGCAGATCCGATGGGCCTCCACCGTGACACATAAAAAATATTGGGTCGCGGCCTTTTGCAAGGTCGATGAATGGTCGAATTTATCTTGAGGGTAAGTGCCGATATCGTTGAAAAAGTCGGTTTTCGAGTAATTTCAAAGAATAATTTGGCCCTAACGCCCGACCGCGAAATTTCACGCGAGGGGAGCTGGAGACCCGCAAAAAACTGTGGCGCAAATGGGCTTGGGATGATTCACTGGCTCCACCGCCACCGGGGAGCGCCTTATGGATCCGCAGTCTTTATTCAGCCTGAACGATCACCTTGAACCTGGCGGCCTTTATACGGCTCTTCCAAGCGTAAAAGCCGCTCATGCTGACGCCGAACAGGGCGCAACTGCGGCGGACAGGAACGATGGCCTTCTCCGCATCAATAACCCGAAACATCATTTCGTGGTCTCCCGCGCGAAGAAGGCGGCTGCTTTTTTTAAAAGGTCGCGCTCCTGGCGCAAAATCTCATTCTCTTTGCGAAGCCGCGCCAGCTCCTTGCTGGCGTCTGAGTGCGGCCCCGACAAAAGATCGGCCTCCCGATGTTGCGTCAGCCAGCGCGTCAGCGTCGACTTCCCAATCCCCAGATCTTCTGCAATTGCGGCAACAGACCGGCCACTTGTCTCAACAAGACGCACCGCCTCGGCGCGAAACTCCGGCGTCACGCCAGCATGACGACCACGCCCGCCTAATGTCTTCTTCTCGTCCTCCATGGATCAAACTCCTAGCAAATTTTAGAAGTTCGCTCTCCACTTTTTCCGGGCAAGTCCACCTTGCTGCAGACCTGCAAAATGAACGAGAGCGACCCACTGGCTTGGTTGACGCAGACGCTGACGCGTATCGCCAACCGTTGGCCGAGCAGCGAAATCGAAGCCCTGATGCCCTGAAACCACAAGACCTAAACGGCCACGGCTACGCGCTTACTTATTTTCAAGCGACACTCGGATTTCTTCTATCATTTGACGTTTCAAATTTGCGCATAGTTCACGGTAACGACAGCTTTAAGATAAGCTCATGAGTGTCGTGACGTGCAATTCTTGTTTTCAAATTTCCTCCCAGCGTCGAGAAGCGAGATGAAATTTTCTCCGATTCTATTTTGTAGTGTTGCTCGGCTATTTCTTTCACCCTCTCTCCGCTCAGCCCATTCGATGCCGTACCAGCGGGGAAGGTTATGATCGCTGATGCCCCACGTTGTGCTAGAATATTCAAAAGGCGGTCGAAGGCCGCTGCTGAACGCCGACCTACACTAAAATCTGAATTAGGCCGCTCCTCCGGCGGTGGGTAGCGTCCCGTGCCCTCGGCAGCACTGGCTTCCCCACGCGCAATTGTCTCAAGCACGTGATAAAAGCGACTGTAGTGAACCCCTGAATAGGGTGGATCAAGAAACGCAATATCTCCAGGGCGTGCGCGTTCAGCAACTTCTAACGCGTCGCCGCACACTGCCTCGCCCAACTTCCTCGAAAACTTCAATGCGATATCAGCGGCAGAAGTCTTAACAGTTGTTATGAGATCGCGCCGCCATGCTTCAATCAAGAAGCGCCCTGCGGTCTCATTGGCCTTAAACGGTTGTGCAGTATGCCCCGGAGAGGCAGTTGCTCTACTAGCTGCCTGAATAAGGCTAGCAAGCGCTACGTTTCGATATTCAGGATCTAGGGGAAGGCTGATGCGCAAAGCATCGATCCACAGTGCTTGCAAGGGGGAAAAATAATATCCACCATACCGAAGTGTAATAGGCCACCCGAAGGCCTTTTCACACAACGACCTTGCAGTTTGTGCCGCAAACTGGACTGGAAGCTCTTTCAACTGGGTTTGCAAATTCTCAGCGTAGATAAATCTCCGCTTGCCGGATAATCGACCTCTCGCTCGTTCAAACCAGTCGTCAATCCAGCGGTCGTCTTCAAGTGGGCGCGTTCTAGTAATTACCGACGCCGCCAATACCGTCGAATACAACTGAAGGTCTGACGCTATGACCGGAACATCGTACTTCTGCCCCACATGCCATGCCACAGCGGCTGAACCAGTAAACAGATCGAGGACGCGAGCAGCGCCGGTAATGCTGCTGTCCAATGCCTCGCCCAATCCGCTTTTAAGCATGACTCGTTTCGAGCCCATGTATTTCATCTAATTAATGCCCAAAGAACTGCCCGATCTGCCTCACATAGCTTCGCTCGTCCGAGCTCGTATGCTTATCGCCGTTCGGCTCCTTCAAGTCCGCCCGTGTCCACGGGCTTAATCCCATTCGGCGTTCTGCTGGCCTCCGGTTTCGTCGTGCTTGCCAGCCTCACCATGAAACACTTTCTCGATGATTTCGTTCTGCGCGTGGCGGGCGCGGCGCACATTGATGGCGGACGCGTCGAGGGTGTTCTTGATGTGGGCGGCATAGAAGCGCTCGATCATTTCAACCGAGGTGCGGCAGTTCTTCGCGATCTGATAGATATCGGCCCCTTCCATCAGGCGCATGCAGATATAGGTGTGGCGTAAGGAATAGGCGGTCCGCGCCTGGCCGTCGCGGTCATATTTGAGCTGGTAGGCGTCGAGGACGCGATTGAACATCTTGACCTGATCGCCAGGGAAGAGCGGATCCTGCGGTTCGGGATAAATCTCAACAATGGCCTCGACCACCTCCCCTCGCCGCTCTTTACGCAAGCGCTCAACCTGCCGCCCAGTGACGACCGGCTTGGGCCGTGAGAGAAGCCGCTTATACGGGAAGACAGCACCCGGCATGGACTTGCAATAACCAACGCCGCGCTTGCCGCGCACCTCGATCTCTAAAATCTCCTCGCCGGTGCCCGCATCGCGCACAATGGTCACGTCGCGATGCTGGAGGTTCTTCGCCTCGTCGGGACGAAGCCCGGTATTGCCCATGAACAGAACGAAGTCATGCAATTGCTCGGCGCTCCAGCGATGGCGCGGGCCCGCCTCTTGCGCATGCGCACGCGTCGCCTGATAGAGGGCCTTATATTCCGCCGGTGAGAACCACGGACGATGCACGACCTTGCCCTGGGTGCGATAGGGTGCCGATAAGTCCGGCAGCGAAGTCAGCCAGCCGTGCCGAAGCGCCGTCTTCAACACCTGGCGCAGGGTGACGATTTCATCATGGAGGGTGGAGCGTGAGGGCGGGCGTGTCGGCTTCTGCGCCTCACCGTCCTTCGCCCTGGCGGGCTTGCGTCCGCTCTGCCCGGCGCGATGGACGCGATAATCCTGCACCTTGCCCGCCGTCACCTCCGAGATGCCGAGATTGCCGAAGAAAGGCCGAAGGTGCAGCCGCAACCGCATGCGATGGCCTTCAACCCACCGCTCGCTGCGCTGCCCTTCCGTGATCGCCACATATTCGCGTTCGAACTGATCGGCGACCTTGTCGAAGGTGATTTCCTTCTTCTGGATCAGGCCCGCGCGCGCCATGCCGCGCAGGTTCAGATACCAGTCCTCCGCCGCCACCTTGGCCAGAGCCAGATCGTCCTCCCGCGTCGAGGCGCGGTGCTGCACGCCGTTGATGGAGGCCGAACAATGCCAAACCCGCGTCGTGCGCCGATAGAGCTGAACCTTGCCGCTTAAAATCTCGTGCCGTGTCATCGCAAATCCCTAGCTTTTGCGTGTGCAAAGCCATCATGCGACTCCTGGTCGAGATTGTCAAATCGGTGTGCTAGACCGGTGCTAGGCCTAAAATGCAGAAAGCCTCCCGAGGGAGGCTGAGAACGTATTGATTTTGTGTTGTTTTTGGTTGCGGGGGCCAGATTTGGTCGCACCCCACATTCTCGCGGCTCCGAACCCTTGTTCATTTTGCGAGCAGCGGCTTAGTCGTGCGACCAGTAGAGCTTAACCACGGTAGTGCCGTCGAATTGTGACATTGGCATCCCCAAAGATACAGACCTCAGCTATTTTCCACCCTTGCCCAGCGTTTGCAACCGCTCCGAAAGAAAATAGATCCCTAGGAGAGAGGTGAAGATTAACTGCCATAGAAGAAAGAACACGACGCAAAAAATGATAAGATCGACCGCCACAAACACCAAATCTGGCCGAATTAATGCGCCATGAGTCTTATTCTCGATTATAGGCCACGCTTTAGTAAAAAATATAAGCAATCCAAAAAGTATAAGAGAAGCGAAAGATAGGTAGCCGAAAAGATATGATATGAATTGTCGGTAGGTTAATTCAACATCAACATAGTCATTTTCATCATTATTCCAGAATTTGAGGCTAGCTCCCTCACCGTCTAATACGTCATCGATCCCTGGACGGTCAAACGTAGCGACTGCGGCTAAAGCCGCCATGTAGAACGCTATCAACAGAGCAAGCAAGTCTTGAAGGCTTTTAGCGAGGCCCGGATGCTTATGGATTACAGCTGGCTGGCCTAAAGCATAAGTGACCAATACGGTTAAAATTGAGAACAAAATAGGCAGGTAATAATCATACATAGCTTTAGATTGCAAAGAGCTTTTACCTTCTTTTATAAGAAGGTATTTACATGGTGTCAGCAATTGCTTGACGAACCAAAGCATTCCTATTTCCAAAATTCATCGGATTCTAACAAAATGTGCATCTTCGACACAATTTGTGGAGAAAGTTTAGCATAACATTGTGCGAGTTCCTGAGGGAAATCGGTGAGCCGAATCGACCTAACGAACAACTGATCAAGCGCATTTTCTTCGTCAACCGGAACCCTCGGCTCACTACTACGGCCGCCTGGTAGATCATTGACCTTGAACGATATTGTATCAAAATCCTGCTCCTTGGCGTAGCTTAGGATGCCTTTTACGAGAGCGGTTACTTTGTTTTTGTCTTTCTCAGGTGTCACCGCCAAAACAATTTGATGGCGTTGCTTCCTAATCATGTCGCCTTCGCCCGGCCCCTGATATTGTTCCGCCTTCTTGGATAGAGTGATCCTACTCAAGGTTCCTTGCCTCAAATCTTTTGCCAACGCTTCAGAAGGAACTTTACTGACTTCGATTCGAGGTCGATAAGGGCGATGGCTCGTCACCAATTTGCCGCTTGTGCGCGTGAAAAATTCATACGTGTACTGTGGATTGTTCTCCAAGGCGCGTTCGACGATCTGATCAAATGCGGTTAAAATGGAACTGCTTGGGACGTGGGGCATTTGTTCGAGGCACGCACGATGATATCCGTTTTGATCCTTCGTTGAAATGATCAAGTGAGCTGACCACCCAGGGCTCTCGCTGGGTTCTGCCGATGGCGTCCGGACAGAATTGTCAACCGGATTTAGAAACGCGGGGCTCACGGCATTGGGATCGCCTCGGTTAATCAAAATTGCCACGTAGTTCTTCGAGATATCTCTGTGAATTTGAGCGATGTAAATTTGGTTCTTTTCATCTTGGCTCGGGTCTCCGAGGTCGATCGGCTTATTTTCCTTTCCGAGATAGATCCTCGCGCGGCCACGCCCAAACTCACCTTCCAGAACGGAGATGACTTCGTCCAAGGTCGCAACACAACCTCGTCGAACGGCCTCCTGCGGGAACGCTCGTGCGGATATCCGCCATTGGAACACCCTTCGCTCATGTTTAGATAGTATCGCCATTTCGCCCCTCGAACTGAACTTGCCTGTAAAACCTTAATTCTGCAACGGCAAGGTTGCAACCCAGAGAAGCATGGCTGAGGGGTTTCGGAGCCATTGCTGAAGGCTAAGGCACGAAAAATTGTGCGGGTGTGGTCGGGAAAATTCTTACATTTCTTACATGGCTGTTTTTATTGAGGAAATCACATAATATTTTTCTTACATGAACATAACCAGATTAGGGTCTCAAAACCTGATTTTTCGTCATATTTTTATCTAATAAATTCAATGATGTAAGTTTTTTGTCTCGAAAATATTATGTTTGGTAATGGTGCAAGCCTTACATTCTTAGTCCGCATAGACGATTGATTTTAAAAGACTTTTTCGCGTATTTTGTCGGTCGCCGCCAAAATATTATGGATGTAAGACTTTTCCCGCCTACCTCCCACATTGGCTGGCTTGGCCACGCTGAAATTCTCAACGCGGGCCCGTGACAACCAACTCCGGAAATAGGCCCTGCGCGCGCAACTTTTCGCCATGACGCCGCCTGCAACCCCATGTGACGCAAGCCTTTACTCTGTCCCGACTTGCCGCCTCCCAGCCGGTGCATCAAAGCCGATATGAGTAGTGGGCGGGCGAGGCGTGGGGACGAGCGCGGCGCGCCGGGGCCGCTGGCGAATCATCGGCAGCGCCCCCGCCCCGCCTTCGCGCATGCGAAAGCCCCGCCGGACGTGCCGACGGGGCCGGTGGTCCCGCTCGCGATGTCGCGTCAGTTGCTGATGATCAGCTCCCGCGCCTGCTGGCTGTTAGCCATGCCGCCGACGGTATAGCGCAGCCCGACCTCCTCCATCTCGAACCCGGCGAAGATCTCTCGCACGTCCGGATGATCGTTCAGGCTCAGGATGAACCGCCCGCTGATCCGCCTGAGCTGCCCGGCCATAGCCACGAACTGCGACCGATCGAACAGCTCGCGCCCATAGTCCCCCTCGCAGCCATAATAGGGTGGGTCCAGGTAGAACAGCGTCCCTGCCCGATCATAGCGTCGGATGAACTCCGACCAGGGCAGGCGCTCGATCGTCACCCCGGCCAGCCGCTCGTGCAGATCCTCCAGCATCGGCGCCACCTTCGTGACATCGAACCGCGCAGGCCGCCCCATACTGACCCCAAAATTTCGCCGCGCCACCTTCCCGCCGAAGGCCAGCTTCTGCAGGTACAGAAACCGCGCCGACCTCTGCAGATCCGTCAACGTCCCCGGATCCTGCGCCGCAAGCCGCTCGAACTCCGTCCGGCTGCTAATCTGAAACCGCAGCATGTCGAGGAACGCCTGATAATGATGACGCACCACCCGAAAGAAGGTCGCCACATCCTCGCTATAGTCGTTGATCACCTCGGCCTTCGGTCGCGCCTCTCGCCGCAGGAACACCCCGCCCATGCCGACAAACACCTCGGCATAGGTGACGTGCGGCACAGCGGCGATACGCGCGGCCAGTCGCCGCGCCAGCGCTTTCTTGCCGCCGATATAGGGCGCCACCGGACGCACCGGCGCGACGGGGGATAAGTGCAAAGGCACCATTGCTCAATCTCCAAATGTTCGCTTAATGTTCCAAGGCCTGTAAAGCAAGGGGCGGCGTTCGGAGACGGCGTCGCCCTACCCCGCCGGGACCGGAGCGCTCGCCCCCACGTCATAAGGCCCGAACCTGATCGCCTCGACGCCCAGCCAGTCGTTCAGCTCCAGCATGCGCGCCTGGATCGGCTCGATCTCATTGAGATAGAAGATCTCCGCCGCCTTCTGCACGTCGCCGAACCCGCCCGCCGCCTGCGGCACGACGCCGAGCAGTTGCGGCGGCACCCGGTGCGCGGCCAGCACATCGTCCCGCGTCGTGTTCTTGATGCCGAGAAACTCATCCTTGGCCGCCACCTCGCTGATCGGGATGATCTGCACCCCGTCCTTCTTCCCGGCGGAGGCGTGGATAAACAGGTTCTTGAAATTGCCGACGCCCTTCGCGCCCTTGAGCTGCTCGCGGATCGCATCGACATCCTTGGCGTCCATCGACGGCTCGGACAGATAAAAGACAAAGCCCGCATGCGCGCCGTTGATGTAATAACGCCTGCGGAACAGGGTCGCCGCCTCGTTCAGGAACATCGACTGCAGCGCCGACAGATATTCCGGCACCCCGTAAAGCTCCTGGCTGACATCATGTTCGATCAGGTGAAACACCGCACCAGTCTTGAACTGATGCGGATCGTACCGGCCCGCCTCGTCGCGCAGGAAATAATAGCTGCCCGCCGCCACGCCCCGGCGCGTGAACAGCGCCAGGCTGTGATCGAGGCGCAAGGGCTGGCCGAGGCGATTATCGACCCGCTCCAGATAGGCGTTGCCCATCGCGACATAATCGAGCGCGAACCGCGCAAAGTTCGACCGGTTGAGCCACGGCGTCGGCTGAAACGTCTTGACCAGCAGGTTGCGCTTGACCGACAGCGCTGAATGATGGTGCGACGTGACATTCAGCACCCGCGCCAGCGACCGCAGATTGATCGGCGGCTCATACCACTGCCCGTTGGCCCAGCACTCGACATAGTCGAGCAGGTCGCGCCGATCGAGGACGCTCTCCGCATCCCCGAAGCTGAAGGCCGTCACAGCAGGCGCCGCCCCCGTCTTCGCGGTTTCCACGCCTCCCTCCGACGTGAAAATCTTTGAATTCTTGCTCATTGGAAAAACTCCACAGTCGTGCGCGATACGCCGTCCGTGGCGTCGAGCGGTTCAAAATAGAGGGCATGCAAAAGCGCCCAGGCCAAGTCGGCATGGCCTGTCTCTTCGGATCGGCGCGCCTTATAGGTGAGCTGGCGCTGTCCCTTGGTCAGTTCTGGATGGATCGAGATCAGCGCCAGGCAGAGGTCCGTCCACCCGGCGTCGAACTCGATGCGCCTGGCTTCAAAGACGGACCTGGCCTTATGGACCATCATGGTCTTGATCGCCGGATTGTACTGATAGCCCTGCACGGTCGGGAAGAACTTCTGCACAAGCTGGAAGACGGCGGCCCCCACGCCGGTCACGTCGATGCCGATGCGCGTGACATGGTACTTCGCGCACCACTCCTTGATCAGCCGCGCCTGCCCCTCGAAATTCAGCCCACGGAACTGCAGCTTGTCGATGATGCGGAACCTGCCCTTCGGCCCCACCGGCGGCGCGACGGCGATCAGCGAGGCGTTGTCGCCCTCGGAGCTCTCGTTGGGGTCATAGCCAAGCCAGACCTCCTTGTCGCCGAGCGGCCTGGTCGTGAAGGGCTTAAAATCGCGCCACACCTCCCAACTATCGACCATGCACGGCATGAGCAGCGCCATCGGGAAGGTCGAGGCGGAATCATCGACGAACTGGCAATCGAAAAGGTTGGCGAACTCCTCGACACTGTATTCAAACCTCAGATCCTCGATGTCGATCAGATCATAGCCGCTGTCGATCGCGTTTTGCAGCGTGACGATCTGGCGCCAGACCCGATCCGGCCCGCGCCTGCCAAGCTTTAACGCCTTATGGCTGACATCGACCCGGACGCGCTGATCCTTCGGACGCCGCTTGTTGAATCGCTCGCCCGACCACAGCCCATAGGCCTCGTGGTTGATCGTCGATGGCGTCGAAAACAGGGTGATCGTATAGCGCTTCTGCGTCGCCATCGCGCTGGCGACCTTATAGAGCTGCTCGAAGCCGTAGATCCAGAAGCACTCGTCGATGATGACGTCGCCATGATAGCCCTGGGCTGTGCGATAATTGGTGCCGAGGAAATAGAGCGACACCGACTCCAGCCGCTCGCCGTTCTCGTCCTCGCCCCGGTCGATGACCAGTGGATCGCCCTTCAGCTTGATGCCGGTTACCTGCTGGACGAACTCGACAATGTACTGCCGGAAGATATTGGCCTGGGCGCGGCTGGCCGAAATGAAGATCTGGTTGTTGCCGGTGATCAGCGCGCGCACCAACCGTTCGCGCGCGAAATGATAGGTCGCGCCGATCTGCCGCGACTTGAGCAGCATGCGAATGCGCTCGTTCTGCGCGTCCCACCAATCCTTCTGAAATGCATACGAACCCTGTAAAAGGGCCGCTTCCAGCTTGGCGCAGGCCTCGCGGTCGAGCAGGTTCGGACGGGCCTTTTTCTTCTCGCCCGCATTGCGGTTGCCAACCTTCGGATTGAGGTCGCCCTCATGGCCGCCGGGCGCCTCATAGCGCCGCACCCGCGCCATGCGCTCAACCTGACGACCCAACAGGTCGATCTCCTTGAAATCGCCGCCGGACTTCTTCTCCTTCAGGATCAAACGCTGCAACTGGACCTCAAGACAGTCCTCGACCCGCCGGATACACGAAGCGTCATCCCAGCCATCGCGCTCTTTCCAACTCTGCACGGTTGGGCGCTTCTGCCCCAGCTCCTCGGCGACCTCGGTCACGCCCCAGCCAAGCCAGTAGAGCGACCGCGCGCGTCTGCGGACGTCGAAAGGAACCGGCGATGGCGTCTCGGCTGACATGGCCCGACGATACGGCCCCGCCACGCGCGCGCGTGAGGCGCCCTGCATGTAAAAGCGCCTCTTACACATTGGCTTTGTTGCCTGATCTCCTGCGCGCGCCTCTCCTGAAGCCCAAAGCTTGAACCGCGCTACGGAGCCGCCTCGCCCATGCCCAAGACCAAATTCGTCCGCGTCGCCACCTCCGGCCCGACCATCGACGGTCGCAACATCGACCCGGCCCAACTGGAACAAATGGCCCAGACCTATGATCCGGTCACCTACACCGCCCGGATCAATCTGGAGCATTTCCGTGGCGTCACCGGCCAACCGCCGTTTCAGACCGGCGGCGACGTCCTCGCCCTGAAAACCGAGCCGATTGAACTCAATGTCGGTGGCAAAACCGAAAAGCGCACCGCCCTGCTGGCCGAACTGGACGTCAATGACGCATTCGTCGCGCTCAATAAGCAGGACCAGAAGGTCTTTTCCTCGGTCGAGATCCTGTCCAACTTCGCGGGCGGCGACAAAGCCTATCTGGCCGGTCTCGCCTTCACCGATTCGCCCGCCTCGCTCGGCACCGAACGCCTCCACTTCACCGCCCACGCCAAGGCGTATGGCAATCTGGTCTCGTCGCCGACCGAAGTGAAACTGGAATACAGCGACGCCAGCAAGGCCGAGGACGAAGCCGCCAAGCTGCGCGCCGGGATCACGGACTTCTTCAAGAACCTGTTCCCGCCCTCGAACAAGCCTGCCGACCCGCCCGCGACCTTCACACCGCCTCCGGTGGCGACGCCGCCCGCTGCCCAGCCCGCGACCTCGGTCCAGTTCGACTACGCCGCCTTCACCAAGTCGATCACCGACGGCTTCGCCAAGGTCGCCGAGGTGATCGACGCCAACCAGAAGGCGACCGACGCGCGCATCAACCAGTTCGAGCAGAACTTCAACACCCTGAAGACCCAGCTCGAAACCACCGAGTCCACCGACTACACGGCCCGCCCGCCCGCCACCGGCGGCAATGGCCAAACCCTGTCCGACTTCTAAGGAACCGAACGCATGCGCAACGACACCCGCGTCCTCGTCAATAGCTACATTTCCCACGTTGCGCGTCTGAATGGCGTCAGCGATGGCGACGTCCGCAACGACTTCACCGTCGTTCCCACCGTTCAGCAAAAGCTCTGGTCCAGGGTGCAGGAATCCAGCGCCTTCCTTCAACTGATCAATATGATCATGGTGGCCGAAATGGTCGGCTCGCTGGTCGGCATGGGCATCACCTCGACCATTGCCGGTCGCACGGACACTTCGACGGATGACCGCCTGGGCGATGATCCGACCGATCTCGACGAGCGCCAGTACAATCTGCAATTCACCGAGTTCGACGTCGCCATCCTGTGGTCGAAGCTCGATCAGTGGGCCAAGTTCCCGGACTTCCAGACCCGCTGGGCCGACCTGATCGCCCGACGTATCGCGCTCGACCTGATCATGGTCGGCTGGAACGGCGTCTCGATCGCCAAGCCGACCGACCGCGCCACCTATCCGCTCTTGCAGGACGTTAACAAGGGCTGGCTGCAAAAGATGCGCGAACAGAACGCAGCCCGCGTCATGACCGAAGGCGGCACGGCGGGTCACGTCTATTATGGCGAGGCGGGCGATTACAAAAACCTCGACGCCCTGGTCTATGACGCCAAGAACACCCTTCTGCCGACCTGGGCGAAGGATGACACCGGCCTGGTCGCAATTTGCAACCAGAACCTCCTGCACGATAAGTATTTCCCGCTGGTCAATAAGGATCAGGACGCCATGAACACTCTGGCGACCGACACCATCATGTCGACCAAGCGCCTCGGCGGCCTGCAGGCTATGGCCGTGCCGTTCTTCCCGGACGGCAAGATCTTCATCACCCGCCCGGACAATCTGTCGATCTACGCGCAGGAAGGAAAGCACCGCCGTCACATCATCGACAACCCGCGCCGCTCGCGCCTCGAAGACTTCCAGTCGGACAATCTTGACTACGTCATCGAGGATCTCGATTACGGCTGCCTGATCGAAAATATCGAACTCAAGGACGCCTAAACGCCCGCGTCAAGACCGCAGCGAGCCCTGCGCTCAAGCAGCGAAGCGGTAGCGCGAAACCAAGTACGGGCGGCGTCTCGCGTAACTGAGACGCCGCCATTTTCATAAGGAGACGCCGTATGGGCCTCAGCCCCGCTCAGATCCACCTCGCCCGCCATCGGGCCTCCGCTATCGCCCTCGCCGCAGGCGCGCTCGCCGCGTCATCCGTCCTCATCGCCCCGCCACACCCGGAAGACGGCGAGGACGCCCAGACCTACAAGCTGCTGATGACCAAGCTGCAGGAAGACAACTGGCGCCTGAAGGATATTCAATCGACCGAGAAGAAGATCGAGGCCAAGGGCCAGATGTTCGACGCCTATCAGGACTATGTCGACGCCGTGCTCGATGCTGGCGAAAGCACCGGCAAGGCCGTCCAGGACGAGATTGTCGTCACCATGATGATCTGGGCGCTGGACCTGACCTACTGGGACCGCGCGCTCGATATCGCCGAACACGTCCTCCGCTTCGGTCTGCAACTGCCGCAGCGCTTCAAACGCGACGCCCCGACCTTCGTGGTCGAACAGATCGCCGAGACCGCGCTGTCCGCCGCCAAACTCAACGAAGCCTTCCCGGTCGACACTCTGCAACGCGTCCTGGTTCTCGCCCAGCCCTACGACATTGTCGATATCGTCCAGGCCAAGCTGCGCAAGGCGCTCGGCTATCAATTGCAGCGCCTGGCCGCCCAGGACAGCGAAAACGGTCCGGCGGGCATGCACAAACACGCCCTCAGCGCCGCGCTCGAAATGTACGAGTCCGCTTTCCGCCTGTCGCCGAAGATCGGCGTCACGAAGGAAATCGAGGCCCTGAAGCGCCAGCTCAAAAAGCTGCCTGCGCCCGCGCAGGACGCGCCCGCCGAAACACCTCCCGAATCCGCCGACGGTTCATCCGCCGGCGCCTGACCCGCCCCACGGCGCCAGGGGGGCGGATCAACGCAGATCGGGTTTTTCTCCCCCGCATCCGCACCTGATCCTCACCCCCCTACCCGTCCTTTCCGGATCCGAGGCCCCTGGAATCGCCGCATATGTCCGACTTCATCGCCATCCCGCCCGATCCTGCATCGCCATCTGGCGCTACCGTTGCCGCTGGCGACTTCTGGCCCGCCATCGACCTCAACGATTTACGCGACGCCATGCGCATCGGCAATTCGGTCATCCCGGATCCGCGCCTGGTCATGGCCATAGAGGGCGCGATTCTGACTGCCTTCGACGACCTGTCCGACTGGCAGGCCGCGCAGGTCGCGGCGGGCTACGCCACCCTCGACGAGGTGGACGCCGCTGCGCCGGTCACTGTCGGCGACGGCAAACGCGCCGCCAAGCTCTGGAAACGCATAGTCTATGCCTATGCCTGCGCCGATCTGACCGAAACCCACCGCGATATGACCGCCACGGCCACCGGCGCCGAACGCGGCGACGTGATCGCCCTGACCGCCGACGATCATAAACGCAACGCTGTCCACGCCACGCGCCTGCTGCTGGGTCAGCGCCGCGTCACCTCCGAGCTGATCTGATGGCGGGGACTGCCCAAACCCTGACCGCCTACGCCCGGCAGGGCGACACGCTCGACCTCCTCGTCTGGCGCGAGCTGGGCGCGACCGAAGGCCTGGTCGAACAGGCGCTCGAACTCAATCGCGGCCTGGCCGATGCGGGCGCCATCCTGACCGAAGGCCAGGTGGTCATCCTGCCGCTCGTCCTGACCGCCCCGACGCCAACCACGGAGCTGGTTCAGCTCTGGTCCTGACCTGAGAGTGCCATTATGAACAAGCTCAACGCCCTGCGCGCCTTCCTGATCCAGTACGCGCCCGAACTGAAGCGCAACCCGGACAAGCTGCACATCTCAGCCACGCGCGGCAATCTGGAATCGTGGCTGACCGCCTCGCTCTCCTACGGTTACAGCTATGACGCCTCGATCGTCGTCGAGGACTTCGCCGGATCCCCGGATGAAATCTTCCTGCCCGTCCTTTTGTGGCTGCGCACCAACGAAGTCGCCCTCTTCCAGTCTATGACCGGCGGCGCATCGCCGATCTCGTTTCAGGTCGATCAGATCGACGCCAAGACCATCGACCTCGCCCTCACCCTGCCGCTGACCGAGGCGGTCGATGTCACGATGCAGAACGGCGGCTACCGGCTCGACCGCAGGCTAGAGCCGCCGCAGATCGACACCGGCCTGCAAATCGACATCCCGGACATTCCCGGCCTGCTCCAGCAGCTCTTCGGCAATGAGGATCAGCTCCTGCCTGACGAGGTATAGATATGGACCTCGATCTGTCCGGCTTCGACGGCCTCGAAGCGACCATTACCGACATCCTGTCGCGAACCGCCCCGGCGCACCGCAACCGCGCCTTGGCCGACATTGGCCGGATCCTGCGCCGCAGTCAGTCCGAGCGTATCAAGAAGCAGAAAAATCCGGATGGCGAGGCCTTTGCGCCGCGCAAAAAAAAGCTGCCGATGCGCAAGCATCTGTCGGCGACCAAATTCCTCTACCCGATGCACGGCTCCGGCGCGCCGCGCGTGGTGCTGATGAAGTCCTGGTCGTTCGTGGGCCGCAAATACGTCGTCGGCTTTGACATCGAGGAGGGCAAGACCCGGACCTTCCGCCGCGACAAAATCATCCGCTTCCTGAGCCTGGACGCCGCCGACCAGAACAAAAGCGCCGGGAAGTGGTACACCCCCGGCGTCAAAGAACAGGCGATGTTCAAGAAAATCCGGCTGCCCAAATGGCTGCAAGGCTGGTCGCAAGCGGACGCGGTCTCGGCAGGTTTCCGGGGCGACGTGGTCCGCATCGCCGACAGCCATCAGGAAGGCAAGGACTGGCACCCCGTGCGTGAACTGATCGGCCTGTCGGCTGAGGATGAGGCGATGATTATCGAGAAGATCGAGGATCTGACCGGCGCGAGCTGATCAGTGAAAGATCAGCGCCATAATGACGGCGAACATGCCGCTTCCGATGCCCGCCGCGAAGATCCACAGCCGCGCATAAATGCCCGACGTGTCCTTGCTCCGCTTTTCATCGAGCTTCAGGAGGCTGTCAGCGATTCCCTCCAGCGTCCTGGCCGTAGAGGCCTGCGCCTTCTCGATCCCCTCATATCGCAATGCGCAGATCCGCTCATGCGTCTCGATCTGACCAAGCGCCTGCTCGGCCTTGTGCAAAGCTTCACCGATCGTGGGTCGCATTACTTCACCGCCTCCGCGCTGATCTTCGCCTGCGCCTCAGCCCAGTCCCAAAGCTGCTGATACTTCACCTCTTCGGTGCGGCACTGCTCGATGTCGGCGGTGTGGGCGTCGAGGAGGGCAGAGAGTGGAACGGCTGAGGGCTGGGCCGCAGCGCCTCCGGAGGCTGACGGTAGGCCGGACACATCGCCAGCGGCGGCGGCGTTCCACACGCTGATAGCGAGGTCAGGCAGAGGATAGGCATGATCCACTTGAGGCGTGACAATGGCGGGCGTTGCGACCGCGATGGTGCGATAGACGACATGGACCTTCTCCTGTTGCTCGACAGCGGCGGAGGTCGCCGAGCTGGCGCTGGCGTCCTCCGCCTTTTCAACCTTGGCGACCGCCTTTTCCTGCACCCGGGTCGGCGCCGGGTGGTAGGTCAGCGCCCGCGTGAAATACCCGCCGCTGAACGCGGCGACGGCGACCAGCAGCGCCACGGCGGCTTCTTTGACGATCTGGACGGGATCGCTCATGACAGCGCCCTCACGCAGGTGCGCGTCTCGTCTTGACGCCGATTCCACAAGCCGCGTACCCAGACGTGATTATCGTAGGACCAGCGCACGAGCTGCGCGCATCCGCCCTCGATGTCGCCCGCCTTGAAGAGCCGCGCCATCGTCGACGAACAGTAGGCCATCCCGCCAACATTGAACGCGAAATCTATGGTCGCGCCAGAGGCGTATCGATTGAAAAAAAGCGTCGGCGTACAGCTCAGAATAGCGTTCACCGCTACGGCTTTATCAGCGTCTTCAAACGCCCTGCATTCATCATGCGTATACGTCCGACCCGGAACGACATTTGCGCCAGTATGCCCCTTGCAGACAGTCCAGACGCCGCCGCCATCGCGGTATGGCGTGAAGCGATAGCCCTCCCACCGATCCGCGAGAGGCTGCGCCACCGCCAGAGCGGCGGCGATCATTGCCGCCGTGACGCCGTAACCTTTCGCCTTGTCATAGTTGATGCCGCCGCCAGCAGCATCGCCCATGCGCCTGATCCACGCGCCCAGCTTCAAAAGCCGGGCCTTGACCTCATCCTGTACGATGGGCTTGGCCAGCAAGCCAAAAACGCCCAGTGCGAACCCAACCGGCCCGGCCAGCTTCGGGCCAACGAACGGGAGCATGCCGGGCAGCAGCTGGAGGCCGAGATGCGGCAACGCCAAGAGACACCACTGCGCCCAGCCGAGCAGGATAAGGGCGGCGCCCCACAGCCATGTGGACCAGTGTTTCAGCCATGTCTTGAGATCGAGCATCGCCGCCGCCTATTCCATGATCAGCATAAGGTCCGACAGAACCGTCGGCGGAATCGGGTTCAACTCGGTTTTGAAGTCGGCTTCGCGCAGAATGACGAGATCGACCTCGATCTCTGTTCGCAGCAATGCCGAAATTTCTTCCTCCATGCGCCCCCTGTCGTCATTCGCCCGGACGACTTCATTGCGCGCGGCCTCGTAAGCCTGGACCTCGGTGCGCAACGTCCTGAAGTTCTTCGCCAGGCTGAATCGGGTCGCGCCGGTGAAATCATAGGGAACCTGCACGGGGCGATTCTTGCCGCCATCGGTGACGATCTTGTTGTAGCCGCTAAGCTGAGCGATGGAATTCGCCAGTTCAACGGCTTCTGAAATCCTGAGTTTCATGGTGGTTCCTTAGGCTGCAATGAGGCCATGACCGGACGAAATCGCCGGATCGTATAAATCGTCGATCAACGCGCCGAGCACCTGCGCGACGTCTTCGACGGTCGCGGTCGCGGTATCGAATTCGGACCGCGTCTTGACGCCCGTCCAGCGAGACCAGCCGGTTTTTCGCTCGCCAACCACCTGATGGTCGTTGATCGCGTAGTTTTTCCCGGCAGAAAGATTGATGCCGTATTCAGAGACGTAGCCGACAAAGCTGCCGTCCGCCGAAAAGGCGATCAGCCCGCCTGCGCCAAGGGCGTTAAGAGAGATGTTCTGTCCGTATGCCCCGAGATCCGCGCCGCCCTTCGCCCGGAAATTGAAGGCGATATCCGCGTCGCTTCCCTGGGCGGCAAGTTCAACGGCCTGCCCGCTGCCAGCGCCGCAGTTGACCAGAAGGCCGTTGACTGATGTCGCAGTGTAGTAGGCCTGGAAGGCGGTGACGCCGCCGCCATTGGAGAACAGGACGCCGTCGTCGCCGAACTCCATGCGGATCAGCCCGCCCGCCGTCGTGACCGAGGACAATAGCTGCGCCTTGATCGCGCCGCTGCTATCATACCAGTTCAACGCATGCCTGCGCGCCAGCGCCACAGCCTCCGCGTTCGTCACATCCGCATCGAGGCCGTCGGATCCCTCCAGCGCGTACTGGTGAAACACGACGCCGGAGCGCGCGCGCGCCGTATGGGTGGCGTCGTTGGAAAGAATGCCGATGTGGGCGGAAATCAGAGCCTGATCGAGGCCGCCGCTGGCGCTCTCACCGCCTGCGGCGACCCAGGCGGCGACAACTTGGCCGGACGCTGGGAACATGTTGTAGGGGGTGATGGCGGGCGCGTCGTCACCGCAGGAGGCGTCAATTTCCAGCCCCTGGGTGACGCCCAGCACACCGGCTTCCCTCCGCGCGGTCCCGTAAAGCGCCCAACTGCCGGAATCGTCGCCTACGGTGGCGCGAATGGAAAAGCCTGCGACGCCGATGGATGCGCTCGCTCCGGTTCCTACCGCGCTCGACCGGGCGATGCCTGAGACGGCGATTTCATTGAGATCGGCGATGCCGTTAAAGGTGGCCGCGTCCCTCAGATAGGCATAGTTGCCTCCGGCAAGGCCCGCGATCCAGGCGGTGTCGTGGCCGCGCAGGATCCGGCCTGTTTCGACATTGCTCAGATCGCTTGCAGCGCGGCTGCTGATATCGTCGGGGCTGGCCGGGATATAACCGAGAAGCTCAGCCAGCTTTCCAGCGTTCAGGATTTGGAGATTAAGCGGCATGATCTTTCCCGGACATGTCGCTTAAGCGTCACCGCTGGCCTTGAGGATCGCCATAGCCAGCCTGTGTAAAAGCTCCTCTTACATACCTACGCCCGCGCGAAAACAGGCGGCTTCGGCTGTGATGGCGGCATGGCCGGGAATACGATTGACCTGTCTCAGGTGCCTGCGCCCGACGTCGTCGAGGCGCTGTCCTATGAGAGCATTCTTGCGGGTTTTACGGCCCGCATGAGCGAACTCATGCCTGAATTCGACGTCAGCGACGAGTCAGACCCGGCGGTCAAGGTGATGCAGATCGCCGCCTACCGTGAAACGCTGATACGGCAGCGCGTCAATGATGCGGCCCGCGCGACCATGCTGGCCTATGCTCAGAAGGGCGACCTTGACAATCTGGGACTGTTGCTGGCGACGCCCCGGCTCGATGGCGAAAACGATGACGACTACCGCGCGCGCCTGACCACGGCGCCGGACGGCTTCTCGATCGCCGGTCCTTCAGGAGCTTATGTCTATCACGCCAAATCGGCCAGCCAGGATATCGCCGACGCGACCGCTATCAGCCCATCGCCGGGCGACGTGCTGGTCACCATCCTCTCAAAAGCAGGGGATGGCGCAGCCGATGAAGCCCTGATTGCGCTGGTGACCGCCGCCCTGACGGAAGACGCGGTCCGCCCCATGACCGATAATGTCACGGTCGAGGGCGCCGCCATCGTCGAATACGCCATCGATATCGACATCTACACCTATGCCGGTCCCGACTCGTCTCTCGTACTCGGTTCAGCCCAGACAGCGGTTGAGTCGTATGTCGCCAGCAACAGGAAGCTTGGACGCGACATTACCCTGAACGGTCTGCATGCCGCCGTTCGGGTCTCTGGCGTTCAGAACGCGATCATCAACAGCCCCGCCGCCGATGTCGTCATCGATGACACCCAGGCCGCCTATTGCACCAATATCGCCCTCCATAATGTGGGGACGGGCGAATGAGCCTTTTGCCGCCCAACGCCAACAGTCTTGAACTCAGCCTTGAGGCGGTGACGACCGAGTCCAATGTGCCGACGCCGCTTCAGGCTCTGTGGTCGGCGGATGACTGCCCGGTATCGCTTCTGCCGTGGCTGGCCTGGTCGCTTGGCGTCCGCTCATGGGATCCGACCTGGTCGGAGGCCATCAAGCGAAACCAGATCCGACAGGCCATACCGCAGGCCCGTCAGCTCGGCACGGTGCAATCGGTCAAGAATATCGTTCATGCCTTCGGCCAGAATGTCGCCATGCGCGAATGGTTTCAGACCGACCCGGTCGGCGAGCCGCATACCTTCTCCGTTGTCGTGTCTGCAAGCGGGCAAGGCGCGCCCGAAGACGAAGCCGCCTTTATCGAAGCCCTTGGGAAAGAGATCGAGCGCGTCAAGCCGCTTCGCTCGCACTTCACCCTGTCACAGGGCCTTTCCTCGATATCGTCACTCGGCGTCATCGCCGCGACCCGCGCCGCCCTGTCGGGCCGGATGAACGCCGCCGCGCCGGATGCGTCCGGCGACATGATCTACCCCACCTATTTTGTCGCGGATGACGGCGCTTATTTCGCGCTGGACGGCGGCGAACTGCTTGTTACGGAGGCCACATGAGCCTGATCGTCACCGTTACCGACGCCGGGCGCGCCGCCCTGGTCGCCGCGAACCACGCCGGGACGAACGCCGTCACGATTGCCTCGGTAGGCCTGTCGGAAACTGAGGTTGCGCCGACAACGGCCATGACGGCGCTTCCGGACGAACTGAAGCAGATTGCGACAATCTCCGGCGCCACGACAGCTTTCGACACCATCCACGTCACCATCAAGGATGAAACCGGCGACGTCTATTCGATGCGCTCCTTCGGTCTTTATCTGTCAGATGGGACGCTGTTCGCGCTCTACGGCCAGGCAGACCCGATCCTTGAAAAATCAGCGGTCGCTCTTCTGCTCCTCTCGATCGACGTTCAGTTTGCCGATGTCCTCGCGGACGCGATTACCTTTGGCGACGCCAGCTTCATCAATCCCTCAGCGACGACGGATGCGCAGGGTGTCGTAGAGCTGGCGACGCCCGCAGAGACCCAGGCTGGCCTGGACGCCCTTCGCGCTGTGACGCCTGTAGGCCTTTTGTCAGCCTTTACAAACTGGCTGGCCTCATTTTCCGTTTGGCGCGCCTCGAACGACGGCGCAGGCTCCGGACTTGATGCAGATCTGCTCGATGGTCTGGACTCGACCGCATTTGTCCGCACCACAGCCAGCGCAACGACGGACGCAAGAGGGATCGTCGAGCTGGCGACGGCGGCGGAAACCCAGACCGGCGCTGACGCCGCGCGCGCGGTGACGCCATCCGGTCTTTTGTCAGCCTTCACCGGATGGCTGTCTTCCTTCGCCGTCTGGCGCGCCTCAAACGACGGCGCAGGCTCCGGGCTGGACGCCGACCTGCTCGATGGTCTGGACTCGACCGCATTTGTCCGCACCACAGCCAGCGCAACGACGGACGCCAGAGGGATCGTCGAGCTGGCGACGGCGGCGGAAACCCAGACCGGCGCAGACGGCACACGGGCTGTGACGCCTATGGGTGCATTGTCAGCCTTTACCGGCTGGCTGGCCTCTTTTGGCGTCTGGCGCGCCTCGAACGATGGCGCAGGATCCGGGCTTGACGCGGATCTGCTGGATGGCCAGCAGGGCTCCTGGTTCACGGACATCGTCGCGCGTCTTGGCTTCACGCCCGTCCAGCAAGGCGGCGGCTCCGGTCAGCTTGCGAACAAAATCTATATCGGCTGGTCCGGCAGCCGCCTGAAGGCGCAGGTTGACGTCACAGACCAGGGCAATCTTCTGACGGATGCGGCCTTGCTGGGGATTGACGGCGCGGGCTCCGGTCTCGACGCAGATCTGCTCGATGGTCACGATAGCGGATATTTCCTGCCCGCTTCGTCCTATTCCGCTCCCGACGTGAAGGCCAAGATGCTGACTCAGGATGGCGCGGGATCCGGTCTCGACGCGGATCTGCTCGATGGCCTGGATTCATCGGCCCTGGTGCAAAAAGTCAACATCATGACTGACCTGGCTGCGGCGATGAACAGCGCTGGCGGCGGCGGCGCACTGCCTGCCTACCAGTTCGAAATTGGCGATTACCTTGTCCAGATGGGCTGGGCCATGACCGTGGGCGCCAATCAGACCGAGTGGGTCGCCTTTCCTCGCAATTTCTCGGAACCACCCTGGGCATTGGCGGGACGCCGGACATCCGGCCCCGTGGCCAATTCCGACTCGGGCGGCGGCATCGAAGGATCGCCAGCCGTCAACGGTATGACCGTAAGAAACACGACCGCCGGTTCGACAATCGACATCCCCTGGGTCGCTGTCGGCAAAAAATAAGGAGCCATCATGAAAACCACCATCGGCAAGTACAATGACAAGACCCGCCAGGTGCCGGTCAAATTCGTCGAAGGCGGCGTGACGCATAATCGCGACGTGAACGCCTGTCATGACGACAGCGGTAAATATGACGCCAAGGCGACAGCCAGCCGCGTCGAAGAGGTCGCTCGCGGCGTCGCGCACAAGATCGCGATCGGCGTCATCTCCTGATCGTTTCAGGCTGATCGCCTGTAAAAGGCGCTCTTACACCGATGATGACTGGCGGCGGACCAACCCGCCGCCATCATGCCGTCATGACGTCCGCACACCATGACATCCCCGCGACCATCGGCGACATGATCCGCAAAGGCGTGATCGAGTCGGTGGACGGTGCGCGCGCCGTCATCAAATGCGGCGACATCGTCTCGCCGCCCCTGCCCTGGTTCAGCCTTGCAGGCTTCTTCTCGCTCTGGGTCGCCCCAACGATGGGGCAGCAAGCCATGGTGCTATGTCCCGATGGCGATATCGGCGGCGGCGTCATCCTGCACGGCCTGTTCTCCGACGCCTTTCCTGCCCCCGGCGAAGGTCCATCCATCGTCCTCAAATGCGGCGACGGCTCGACCTTCACCTATGACGCAGACGCTAAGAAGCTAAGCGTCTCCCTCGTCGCCGCCGCGCTCGAAATCACCGCCCCGAACGGCGCCAGCCTGATCGCCGACATGGACCACGACGGCAATTTGCACGTGACCGGCGACGTCACCTTCGACGCCAATGTCTCGATCGGTGGCGACCTCGACGTGAAGGGCAATTCCACCCTTGGCGACGGCGCGGACAAGGCCGCCAAACGCGCCGATGACAGCCCTGCGACCACGGTGATGATGAAATGACCGTTGGGATGGACCGCAACACCGGAAAGCGCATCGACGGCCTGCCGCGCATCGCCCAGCGCATCGCCGACGTGCTGACGACGCCCAAGGGCTCACGCGTCATGCGCCGCGACTACGGCTCGATCCTGCCGAAGCTGATCGACATGCCCGACAACGCCGCCACACGACTCCTGCTCGGCGCGGCCTCCGCCGCCGCCATCGCGCGCTGGATCCCGGAGATCAGCCTCACCAGCGCCAAAATCATCGACGGCGGCGCGGACGGCAGGGCCAAGCTGGCCATCGCCGGTTACCGCCTCGACCTGCCGAAACAGCCTGACTTCTCGCTCAACATCTCGCTTTAGGGACCGCCGCCATGCCCGTGCAACACGGAATTAAAATCGCTGAAACCACGACGGGGACGCGCCCGATCACGATTGCCGGGGCTTCGGTCATCGGCCTGGTCGCGATTGCTTCCGACGCAGACGTCGCCACCTTTCCCCTCGACACCGCCGTCCTGATCACGGATGTGCAAAGCGCGGTCGGCAAGGCGGGGGCGGACGGCTCACTGGCCAAGGCCCTGCAGGCCATCGCCGATCAGTGCAACGCCCAGGTCGTGGTGGTGCGGGTTACGGAAGGCGCGGACAGCGCCGCCACCGATACGGCCATCATCGGCACGACCACGCCGGAGGGCAAGTTCACCGGCCTGAAGGCGCTCCTGTCCGCCCAGACCCAGCTTGGCGTCAAACCGAAGATCCTCGGCGTTCCCGGCTATGACACGCAGGCCGTCACGACCGAGTTGGTCGCGATCGCGCAAAAGCTCAAGGCCATGGCCTATGCGCGCGCCCAGGCCGACATCATCGCCGACGCCGTGACCTACAAGGCCAACTTCTCAGACCGCGAACTGATGCTGATCTGGCCGGACTTCACGGGTTTTTCCGGAGACGCGGTAGCCCGCGCCCTGGGGACGCGCGCGCGCATCGATTCCGAGGCAGGCTGGAATCGCTCACTCTCCAACTACGCCGTCAATGGCGTGACCGGGATCAGCGCCGACGTCCATTGGGACATGGGTGGCGAAAATACCGACGCCGCTACGCTTAACGACGCCGCCATCACCACCCTGATCCGAAACAGCGGCTTCCGCTTCTGGGGCAACCGCACCTGTTCCGATGACCCGCTTTACGCATTTGAGGTCGCCACGCGCACCAATTACGTGCTGCAGGAGACCATCGCCGCAGGCCTGACCTGGGCGATGGATAAGCCGATCACCGCCGCTCTGGTCAAGGACATCCTCGAAACGATCAACGCCGCCTTCCGCAGCCTGACCAATCAGGGCCTGATCATCGGCGCCACGGCCTGGTACAACGAGGCCCTCAACAGCCAGGTCAATCTGGCGGGCGGCAAACTGGCCATCTCCTACGACTTCACGCCATGCGCGCCGCTGGAGTCGCTGACCATCAACACCACCATCACCGACACCTACTACGCCAGCCTGTCTTCGCAACTGGCGGCGTAACCTTCAGGAGACCGCGCTATGGGCCTGCCCCGCAAACTCAAGAATATGAACCTGTTCGAAGACGGCGGCTCGATGCTGGGCGTTGTCTCCGAAGTCACCCCGCCGAAGCTGGCCGTCAAGACCGAGGACTATCGCGGCGCTGGCATGCCTGGCCCGGTGGCGATCGATATGGGCCTCGAAAAGCTGGAGCTGAGCTACAAGACCGGCGGCCTGTCGGCATCGGCGATGCGGATATTCGGCGCGCCCGCGCTCGATGCGACCCTGCACCGCTGGGTCGGCTCCTATCAGGACGACTCGACCGGAAAATGGACGGCGGTCGAGATCGTCACGCGCGGGCGCCATACCACGATGGACATGGGGACCGCCAAGCCCGGCGAGTCGGGCGACCAGACCACCACCGTCTCGCTCAGCTACTACAAACTCACCATCGACGGCGTCGACATCATCGAGATCGACATGCTGGCCTCGATCTATGTCGTCAACGGCGTCGACCGCTATGCGGAAATGCGTCAAATCCTCGGAATCTAAGCCATGACGAAAATCTCGGAACCTATCGAACTGGCTGAGCCGATCGCGCGCGAAAGCGGCGCGGTCGAAAAGGTGCAGGTGCGCAAACCCTATGGCGGCGAGCTGCGCGGCCTTGAGATCGGCTCGATCATTCGCGGCGACTACGACCAGGTCAAGGTTCTGCTGTCGCGCTGCACCGTGCCTCTGTTGCAGGTCCACGAGGTCGAAACGCTCGACCCCTTCGACCTGGGCGCTCTGTCCGGCACCCTGACCGGTTTTTTTATTCAGAGGCCGAGCAAGGCTTCCTCGGCGGATCAGTAGAGGAGATCGTCGCGGACATCGCCGCGATCTACCATTGGCAACCCGACTACCTCTACGGCCTGACGCTCGACGAGCTGTACGCCCACCAGCAGCGCGCCCTGCGCCGCTATCAGCTCATGAATGGCATAGACGAGGATTAAATGGCCGAGAAGAAATTAGCCGTATCTGTCTTCCTCAAGGGCTTCGACAGCCTGTCCGGTCCGCTCAAGGCCCTGATGGGCGTGTCGGAAGACGCCAAAGGCAAGATCCGCGCCCTGAGCGACGAGGCGCGCGCCCAGAAGGGTGAGCTGGCGAGCTTACGCGACCAGATGAAGCGCAATAATGGCGGCACGGACGAGATGCGCCGCCGCGAAGCCGAACTGGCCGCGCAACTGGAAAAGACCACCCAGCGCATCGACCTCGAAAAGGCCGCGCAGAAGCGCCTGACTCAGGCGCGCGAGGACGCCCGCAAAGCAAGGGACGCGGGGACGAAGAACCTCGCCATCGGCGCAGGCCTGGCCGCGCCGCTGATCCTCGCCGGAAAGGCCGCGTCGGATTTTCAGGATGGCATGACCGACATCCGCCAGAAGGCTAACCTGAGCGCTGACGCGACCCAGAAGCTGGAGAACCGCATCATGCTGGCTGCGCGCGCGGCGGGCCAGATGCCGGAGGAGATGCGCAAGGGCGTCGATTATCTGACAGGCGCTGGCGTCACCGACACCAGGCAGCTCATGGGCATTATCACGCCAGTCTCTCGTGCAGCCACCGCCTATCGCGCGCAGATCCAAGATCTAGCGCAAGCTTCATTCGCGGCCACAAGTAATCTGAAAGTGCCCTTCAACCAGACGGCGCTTGCTATCGACATGATGGCTCAAGCCGGGAAGGATGGGAACTTTGAAATCAAAGATATGGCCATGTATTTCCCGCAGCTCGCCGCAGCAGCGCAGGGGCTTGGACAACACGGCGTTAGTGCCGTGGCAGATTTGGCATCAGCCTTACAAATCGCTCGAATGGCAACCGGCGATTCTGCTACAGCGGCTAACAACGTCCAGAACCTGCTAGCCAAGATCAACTCGAACGAGACGGTGGCGAACTTCAAAAAGTTCGGTATCGACCTGCCCGCCGCCATGAAGAAGGCCTATGCCGAGGGCAAGACGCCGCTCGAAGCCATCTCGGAGCTGACCAAAAAGGCGACCGGCGGCGACCTGTCCAGGATCCCGCAACTGTTCAACGACATGCAGGTCCAGAACGCCCTGCGCCCGCTGATCCAGAATATGGACGAATACCGCAAGATCCGCGCCGACGCCATGAAGGCGGCGGGAACGGTGGATAGCGACTTCCAGATCCGATCACAGAACGCCTCGGTGCAGGCGCGGATCCTCGCGGGCGATGTCCAGCATGTCGCCGTGGTGCTGGGCGAACAGATGCTGCCCGCCGTCAACTCCGTCGCCGGTCCGATCGTCCATCTGGCTGACGCCGTCGCCAACTGGTCGGATAAGCACAAGACGGCGTCCGGCATCCTGACCGGAGCGGTCGCCGGAATCGCCGCGCTCAACCTGGTCGTCGGCGCCGGGCGTCTCGCCTATGCCGGGACGGTCGGGCCGGTCATGAAGCTCTACAACGCCTATATGTTCCTAAAGAAATCGGCCATCGTCGCCCAGGTCTGGACCGCCGCCAGCACATTCTTAAGCGGCGCGATGACGGCGGTGCGCGCAGGCATGATCGCCGGAGCGCAGGGCGTATGGACCTTTACGGCGGCGCTGCTGGCCAACCCGGTGACATGGATCGTCGTCGCCATCGTCGCGGCAGTCGGCCTACTGGCCTTCGGCGTCTATGAGTTGATCAAGCACTGGGACAAGGTCGGGCCGTGGCTGTCGAACCTCTGGACCAATATCAAACATATCTTCGTCACAGGCGTCCACTGGGCGTGGCAGGCCTTCCTCAACTTCACCCCGCTCGGCTGGTTCATCCAGTCGGTCTCGCCTGCGCTCGACTGGCTGCGCAAGATCGACATGCTGGGAATCGGTAAACACCTGATCGACGGCCTGATCGGCGGCATCATGGCCAAATGGACCGCCCTGAAATCGACCATCAAATCGGTGGCCGATGGCGCGGCCAACTGGTTCAAACAGCATCTCGGCATCCATTCGCCGTCGCGCGTCTTTATGGCCTTCGGCGGCAATATCGCCGAGGGCCTGCGTCAAGGCATCGAGGGCGGCATGGACGGCCCGATGCGCCAGACCCGGCGCATGGCGGGCGGCGTCATCGGCGCCATGACCCTGACCGCGCCCGGCATGGCCGCCGCCGCCCCGCCGCGCGACCTGCCGCCTCCGCCCGCACAAAACATCACCATCCATATCCACACCCAGCCGGGTCAGGACGCGGAAGCCATCGCCAAGGCCGTGCGCGCCGAGCTGGACCGCCATGCCGAGGCGCTGGACGCAAAAAAACGCTCGGCCTTCCGTGACGACGAGGATTAAGCCGACATGCTGATGGCGCTCGACACCTTCATCTTCCGCACCGACACCCTGCTGTATCAGGAATTGCAGCGCCAGACCGAATGGAAGTTCGCCAGCGCCGAACGCTTCGGCGTGCGCGACGCCAGCCAGTTTATCGGTCCGGGGGCGGACAAGATCACCCTGCCCTTCATCATCTATCCGGGTCAGTTCGGCCTCTATTCCTCGCTCGACACCCTGCGCGACATGGCCGATCAGGGCGAGGCCTGGCAGCTCATGGCCGGGACCGGCGACATCCTCGGCTACTGGTCGATCCGCTCGATCTCCGACCGCCGTTCCAACCTGTTCAGCGATGGCGTGGCGCGCAAGAGCGACGGGGCGATCGAGTTGCAACGCGAGGCGGCGTAAATGGCCGCAGGACTTCCCTATGCCGACTGGAAGGCGACACTGGCCGGAGAGGACATCACCGACCGCCTGAAGCCGCGCCTGCTGGGCCTGACGCTCAACGAAAAACGCGGCGGCGAGGCCGACCAGCTCGACATCACGCTCGATGATTCCGACGGCAAACTGTCCCTGCCGCCGACTGGCGTGACGCTCTCGCTGCAAATGGGCTGGAAGCGCGGCGCGAACCTGCCGATCGGCCTGATCGACAAGGGCGACTTCAAGATCGACGAGCGAAGCTGGGAAGGCCCGCCGGACAAGATCGTGCTGCGCGCGCGCTCGGCGGACCTGACCGGCAATTTCCGCATCCGCCGCGAACGCAGCTTCGTCGGACAAACCGTGCAGGCCGTCATCGGTCTGCTGGCGGCGGAAAACGGCCTCACCGCCAAGATCGATCCGGATCTCGCTGCCGAGATCATCCCGGCTCTCGGCCACGGCGCGAAATCCGACGCCGCCCTGCTCCAGGAGCTGGGCCATCGCTTCGACGCCATCGCGACGGTCAAGGCCAGAAACCTTATCTTCTCTGCCGCAGGCAAGGGCGTCACCACCTCCGGCTTGATCATCCCGCCCCTGACCATCGACCGCAGCCAGTGCGGCCAGGCGCGCTTCGAAGAGGCCGACCGGGGCCAGTACGGCGGGGTCGAGGCCAAATGGCACGATCTGGCCACCGGAACCCAAAAAACCGCGCTGGCGGGCGCGGACAATCCGCCGCCGAAACGCCTGCGCAAGATCTACGCCACCGAAGCCGACGCCATCCGCGCCGCCAAATCCGAACTGAGCCGCATGAAGCGCGGCAAGGCCCGCCTCACCTTCCCCCTCGCCCTGGGCCGCCCCGACCTATACCCTGACCGCCCGATCGAGGTCACCGGCTTTAAAGCCGAGATCAATGCGCTGAAATGGCTGGTCGCCGAAACCTCCCACAGCATGGACGGACGCGGTGGGCTGATGACGCGGTTGCAGTTGGAAGCGGGTTAATATCCCGCTATCTCCCGGATCATCTCCGCCTTGTCCCCAGCAAGCTCCGCCGCCGCCGCCAAGACAGTCAACTGCGCTCGCTGATCGCGATGCGCCGATGCGGCCAGATGGTCGAGCGCCGTGCGCATCGCCAGCGCGATCCGCCCCAGATCGTTGGCGGCATTGATGATGTCGGCATGCAGAACTGTCGTCACGATTTTCCCCTCGCTCATATGTTCCACATTTGTTCCATTTTCGCGACGCGCGAGTCAAGCTAAGGCGTTAAGCAACATTAACCTTTCTGTGGAAATATCCGCGCCATGTTCGCCGCCGCCCTGCTCGCCTGCCAACTTGTCGTCATCGACGGCGATACGCTCAAATGCGGCAAAGAGCATATCCGCCTGCTCGGCATAGACGCCCCGGAATTGCCCGGCCACTGCCGCAAAGGCCGCGCCTGTGTGGCGGGCGATCCCTTCGCCAGCCGCGCCAGCCTGCAAGCCGCCATCCGCTCAGGCCCGGCGCGCATCCAGCGCGTCGGCAAGGACCGCTATGGCCGCACCCTGGCCGAGGTCTGGTCCGGCGCAAAGAACCTCTCCTGCTGGCAAATAAAACAGCGCGCGGCGGTGTACGTCGCGCGCTGGGATAATGATCAATTGACCGCTAAGGCGTGTCCGAACCTATTTTGACGCCATATGGCTCAACGACACCTTCTTGCCGTCGATCTCAACAGACCAGGTCTGAGGATCGAACCGGGTGGCCGAGACCTCGAAAACCTTCGCATCGGTCTGCGCTACATCTGGATTAAGATCGCTGGCCAGCTTCGCGTTTTGCGAAGTGTCTTCCATCTGGTAGGCGACGGTTTTACCGCCGTCTGAACTGTACTCAGTGCCATTGCCATCAACCAGTTTTGCTTCCGGGAGGCTGAAGGCGCTGATCGGCTTATCCCCGATATTCTTGATCCGCGTCTTGACCACGACCAGAACGGCGCCGTCGCCCGCATTTTCATAGCCATATTCAATCCCGACCTTTTTGCGGGTGAAAACATCCGTGACGGCGATCTCCATATCGTCGTCTTTAAAAGTGTCGCCGATCTGCGACTGCGCTGTCGGCGCCGCCGCTGTGGCGTCGTTGTCTGAACTGTTCGACGACGACGAGCCGCAGGCCGTCAAAAAAAGCAAAGCGGTAAAACAAATTGCGTGAGATTTAACCATAATAATACCCCTCCAGTGATTACACCGGAGGGGTGTCACGTTTTAATCTGCAACGTCAAGCCGCAAAGGCTATTCCGCCGCAATAAGTTGTTGCTGCAAGGCGAACACCCAGCAGTGCATGGCGCGCCCAAATCGCGTGTTCACCGGTTTGGCGGCGATAAAGCCGGACTCCGGCGACAGCCGCAGCGCGTTCAGCAAACCTGATGAAACACATAAATTTATGTGTTCCCGCGCGCAGACCTTTTTCAGCCAGGCCGGACTCACGGCCAGAAAGCGATCCGGCTGGCGATGCGCATTCGGTTCGATGCCGCGCGCCCGCAGAGCCTCCAGCGCCGCCCAGAAAGGCGTGGTCACATTATCGTGAGCCAGCGCCTTCGGCGCCAGCGCCGCAATATCTGCCTCGCCCATATCAAGCTGACCCAGAGTCCGTTGCAACATAGCCGCGCTCTGCCGCAGCGCCTCCGGATTGCGCGTAATCTGGATCTTATCCATCAGCCGTGTCACTTCGCGTTGCAGCGTGACCCGCTCCTGCGCGTTCGGGAAGGGTCTTCGATCTTTTGGCCTATCACCGAAGAAATGAGCCCTAATCGCATCCAAAGCTTCGCGTTGAAATAGCCCCACAAGGTGACGTATTTTTTCGTCCTTAATGCGATCAATAGAAATTCCGACAAGCCACCCTAAAAACATCGTGAGTTCGAGCGTCGTCATTTTCTGAACGCCGCCCGCTGAAGGTATCTCCTTTACGGAGATACCTTCCCGCAAAATCGGATTCTTTGAGATGCGTTTATGTTGACCGCCCCAGTCGAGCCCGAAGGCTTCTACGATAGGCTTCATGATGACATCTACGCGCCCCATACTCTCAACAGCATGGATAGATGCGTCGTGAAACGGTATAATCTCATATCTCATCGAGCAACCTCCCCAGCATCGACAATCGCAAAGCCAGCCCGGCGAAATGCGGCCATAAGCGCCTCTTGTTCTTTCTTTTCGTGCGACAGCGGCTGGCCATCCAAGGCACGATACTCCGCCAAATACAGGCGGTAGATACGGCGGCATTGCGGTGTGTCGCCGACTTTCATTATCTCGATGACACCGGCGCAGTTGATGAGATAGCCGCCATCGACATCGGCGGGAATGAACTTCGTTTCGGAAATAGGCGGGTGCAGTTGGGTGATCGGTTTCATGCGGCATTCTCCATGATCATATGCGCCTTGTCGGACACCAGTTCGCAGGCGGCGGCAAAGGCGAAGAGTTGATGAACGGCGTCGCCGTGCGTCTGGCCGGATAGGGCTTCGAGCGCGCGGGACAGATGAAGCGCCGTGATCGAGATCGATTCGGCGGCGTCATGGATGTCGCGGAGGGTGGTGATATTCATTATCTCGTTTCCTTTTCGAAGAGAGGAGCAGTTTCGACGCTGCGCCCTGGTGGCCGGATGTTCGAAACTCGACGAGAGGCGAGCACACACGTCTTTAGGCTCGCGCCACTGGACATGCACGTGTGTCATCCGGCCATAGGAAAGGAAGTCGCTAAGGCGATTTCGGAGCCTGCTGGCCGCTCTCGTCTTGACGGGTTTCGACGCCCGGACGCTCAGGGTGCGCCCGATCCCGCCGTCTTGTCAAGAGCGCGGCCTCGTGGTCGCGACGCGCCTCCGCTCGCGCCAGCGCCCGCACCAGCCTGCGCAATCCCGCCTTAGCCGCCGCTTTCGCCGTGCTAATCTCGGCATCCGTCATCGGCGGCATAGGCAGGATTTCGACGACAGGCTGAGAAACTCTCACCACCACACTGGCGTGACCGCAATCGCCCAGGCGACCAGAACGCCGAGAATCAGCCACGGAACCAGACTGACCGGCCTGTGGCGCGCGTCGAAGTCTTCCGTTGGCGCCAGACGCGGCGCGGGCGCCCGCGCCTGCTCACGCGCAAAAGCCTCGCCTGCCGGAATCGGCGCCCGTTCGCCCACGGCCAACCGGTCAGCCTGGGCGTACCACCAGGCCTTAGCCTTCTCGTCGGTCGCCGTCTCCGCCGCCTCGATCATGGCCAGCTCGCGCCGCTGCGCGATCGTGCGGCGCGGGCCGGGAATGCCGCGCAGATAATCGCCGCGACGCGGTTCCGTCTTGACGCTCTGAACCTTGCCGTCATCGGAAATTACCGTGATGTCCCCGTCAGGGTGGCCGGGATCGACGCCGATAACGGTCTGACGCGCAAAGGTCTTACCGATCCGGCGCGCAGGCATGGCGATGACCTTACCCATCACGCCGCCTCCTTAATCTGCAAGGCTTCGACCAGATTGACAGCAGCCAAATCTCCATAGCCGTGCGCGACCAGAAAGTCCGCAAACGACAATTCGTCGATCTCCACGTCGATTTCGTAGCTGTCGCCAATATCGGCCAGAAGCGCGGCATAGGTTCTGTAACCGAAACCACGCGCCATCGCTTCAAGCCTGTGCGTATGTTTCACTTCTACAAGGGCCTCTTTCAGGCGGCGCTTGAAATTCTCCAGTCGGGCAGGATTTATCCGGATCATCACGCCGCCCTCACCTGCTGAAGGTCGACCGGACCCGCCGAGCGCTCGATATCGGCGGGCGTCAGATTGATAATCTCGCCGTCATGACCGAGGAAGGTGTGCAGGAAAACCGTAAGCGCGCGCACCTCCGGCATCGCCATATTCGCCAGCAGTTCCATCAGGCCCGGCGCGCGGTGATAGAGTTCGGCCATCTCGCCCGACCAGTCGCCATAGCCGGTCAGCTTCGAATGTTCCGGCGGCGGCAGTATCTCGACCGGCGAGCATTCCAGCGCGGTGCAGATCTCGACCAGCTTTGAGCAACTCACGCGATTGGAGCCGCGCTCATATTTCTGAACCTGCTGGAAGGTCAGGTCGATCCGTTCGGCCAGAGCCTCCTGCGACATTTTCCTGACGCGACGAAGACGGCGGATATTGGCCCCGACGGCGAGGTCGATCGGGTGCGGCGCGTGATCTTGTGACATTCGGTTGTTTCTCCTATGCCTTGATGGCATAGGTTGCATATCGCATCCTGTTGTTGTTTACAACAGTAATTTACAACGCATCATCCGCCGCGATATTTTACACGGTGAATCGCGGCCACTTCATCATGGTCAAAGCGCTCTGTTATGTCGGGATTGATGCGTCGGAAAAAATAGTAGCCATCAGCACCACGTTCATAAAGGCGTATCAGGCGCCTACCGTCTTTCATCTCGATATAGCAACCCTCAAGTCGCTTGGGATGGACGCCTCTTTGGACCCATACGCGCTCGCCTGGCTCCGCCCACGGCGCCATGCTTTCATCCGACACCTCATAAACCTCTTCCGCAGATGAATTCTGCCGCCCAGGCAAGGATATGACATTGTCAGAGTCGGCCTTTGAAACCCTGTCCAACTCATCGTCCAGATCCGAACGCGTCTTGCCGATCGCCTGGAGATAGAGACTGATCCTTTCGGCGGGCCATACGGCTGTTGCGTTCTCCCACCGGTTCATCGCCTGCTGACTCACGCCAACATCGGGCTCAAGCTCCTTCAACGCTCTTCCGCTACGGAGGCGGAGCATCTTCATGGCGGCGGCGAAGGCCTTATCGGGCTGGGTTCTGCGAGACATACGCAGACCATCCCCCGGCACAGGCTGAAAATCTTGTTGTAAAGTTAACCGCGCATTAATCATTATCGTTGTCTTTTACAACAAATCACCCTACCGACAAGCACGTTATGATCGAATCGCCACGTCCCCGCTCTGCGTTTGAGAAATGGTTGCACGACAACCACCTCAACTACAGCGCCGCCGCGCGCCTTTTTGGGTGTTCCGCTGAGTTTATCCGCCTGATCGCCTTGGGCGAGCGCCGCGCCAGCGGCGAGATAGGCCAGCGCATCCTTCAGGCGATGACCTCACATGAATTTCCCCCTTCGTTCGACGCTCCCCCGTCGAACGTGGCCGAGCCGTCCGCCGCCTTGCCCCCCAGGGCGGCGGGCGGCTCTTGCGCAGGAGCATCCGCATGAAACGCCGCATATTCGAATGTAACGGAATCTACGCCGTCGCCGCCAATGTGTTAGCCGCCCGCGACATCCCCGGCATGGGCGAAGGCGTCATGAGCGATGTCACCGACCGGCTGTTTCGGCTGGCGAACACCGTCCTTGGCCCCGAAGACCGCCAGCGCTGCCTGAGCTTCGAAATCGACGGCGCCGAAGCCTTCGTAATGGGCGCGCCCATCGCCATCAACTACGTCAACAAGGCCATAGCGACGTACGTCGCCTTCCCGAATTATCTGGCCGAATGGACCGTGGCCTCCAAGAATCAGCGCCAAAAGATTGGAGGCCTCGAAGCCAGAGGCCGCGCCGCCGACGAACTTGTTTCGGAATACGGCGCTGAAATCCAGCGCCTCAACGCCGCGCTCGGCAAGGCGCATGATGACATTCACGCCAAGGCGGAACGCATCCTGATTCTGGAAGCCGAGAATATGGCGCTCAAGGCCCCGCCGCCGACACCGGCGGAAGCGCAAGTCTCCGCTGCGAAGGCCTGGCAAGATCAGGCGGACGATCCCTTCACGGGGCAAGAGCAAGCTGTCGAGCCGCGCCCAGCACGTTCAGGCCACGCGACGACGGATGAAATTCTCAAACGGGATTATCCTGCCGGACGGCCTTGGCGCGACCTCCTCAATGAAATCCGCCTGAACGATGATCGGACGGAAAAAGCCATCCGCCGCCGCGCTGAAATCCTCGGCCTGAAGCGGCCAGCCACAGGCGCGGCGGTCCATACACCGGCGCCCACGGCAACCCAGACGGCGCAAAGCCACCCGCTTCCCACCCTCTCTCGCCTCGCCCTGACCCACGGTGACACCGTCATGCGACTGAGCGACGAGGGCAACAATCCGGACGAGATCGCCAAGGAGATCAATTTCGGACTGCGGCGCAACGACAAGATCAACGCCGCTCAGGTCAAGGCGATCCTTACCGAAATGCGCGCCTTTGATAAAGCCAAGAAGGCGGTGGCGGCATGACGCAGCCCTTCACCCTGATCCACCTCGCCGCCTGGCTGGACCTGATCGAGCAGGCGCGCCGGTTCCGCAACCCCAAGGTCACGGACCCCGCAAAGCTGCGAGCCGCTGGCGACCGCGCCGGGCAATCTGTAATGCCTCCGCGATATCAGAATGTCCGCGGCTCCTGCTTTCACCGGCTGTCACGGGTCGCGCGCATCACCCGCGCCTATGGCCCATCCGAACGCGACGCCCTGTTGTTCGATGCGCGCGCCTGTCTCGAACACCTGGTCGAGATCAGCAGCATGGTGTCAGAAACGCAGGACCGCCTCGCCGCTCTGGCCGACAGCGACTGGACCGCGTTCCGCATCGAGCTGACCAATCACATGTTTCCCGGCGCCAACCAGAGCATCACTGCCGCCAACCCGCGTTACAGGGCGGATATCGATGGATAGCGAACCTCACAATCCGCCCGTAAAGGGCCAGAACCGCGCACCCAGATTTCCCTGTCCTGAATGCAGCGGCGCGTCGATCGTTCGCACATCGGTTCGAATTTCACGCACCCTCCGTAGCATCATGTATCAGTGCAAGGACGTCGAGTGCGGCATGACATGGGAGTCGCACATCACCTATGTGCGCACCCTGTCGCCCAGCGGGAAGCCAAACCCGCGCTTCCCGCCTACGACGCCGCTGAGCAGGCCTCCCACGGAGACCCGCCCGCCCGGCGGCTGATCTCACCCCCCTGAACCCATCACGCCTCACAACGCGCTCTCCGGCGCGACCGCTACCTCTTTGCCTTCCGCCTCCGAAAGTCGACCGCCCGCATGGCCATGCAGAAAGACATCTTTGACGAGCTGATGCCGCGCCTGAAGTCGGATTTCGATTTCAAATCGACGTCAGGCAAGTGGTTGCAAAAGGGCAAGTGTCCGGCCTGCGGCAAGCGCGAGCTGTTCGTCAACGCCACGGATCCGTGGCTGCTGAAATGCGGGCGCGAAAACGCTTGCCGTTATGAGCGCTCGGTCCGCGATGAATATCCCGACATCTTCGACGTCTGGTCAAAGCGCTACGTCCAGACCGAAAAAGACCCTCACGCCGCCGCCGACGCCTACCTGACCGGCGCGCGCCGCCTGAACCTGTCCGGCATGCGCGGGGCCTACAGTCAGGAGACCTATTACGACGGCAAGCGGCGCATCGCCTCGGCCACCGTGCGCTTCAAACTGCCCGGCGGCACATGGTGGGAACGGCTGATCGACCAGCCGGGCCGGTTCGACCGCAAGGCCATGTTCGAGCGCGGCGGCGAATGGGGCGGCCAAGTCTGGGCCGCGCCGGATCAGGGCTTTGAAGCGCAGGCGCGCGCGAAACGCATCTGGATCTGCGAAGGCATTTTCGACGCCTGGGCGTGGCGCGATTCCGGAGAGGTCGCCGTCTCGGCTATGTCGGTCAACAACTGGCCGGAAAAATGGCTGACCGAGCTGCGCCGCACCCTGGCCGCGCTCGACCTCAAGACGGCGCCGGAACTGATCTTCGCCTTCGATATCGGGCGGGCCGGGACTGAGTACACCCGCAAATTCGTCGCCCGCGCCATCGAGGAAGGCTGGAAGGCCACCGCCGCCCAGCCGCGCGCCGAGGGTGAAGCTGAAAAGCAGGATTGGAACGACCTTAAGAGTCTGGGGCGCATGACGCCACAGGACGTCGAGACCTATCTCTGGAATGGCCGCGTCCTGCTGGCCAAAGACGCCACCGAAAAGGGCCTCCTGCTCTGGGAAAAGCACAAGTGGACCGACTTCCATTTCATCCACGCCAGCCGCACCTTCTGGGCGCATTTCGACACCGCGCAGATCAATGAGGTGGTGCAAAAGGAAGGCGTTACCGAGAAGTTCGCGGCCAAGTCCTGCGCCACCGTCACAGAGATCGCCAACTGCGCCTTCCGCTCCCTCTACTGGCAACGCGACGAGGCGGTCGACGAAGCCTATCACTTCATGCGCGTCGACTTCCCGGCATTGTCGCCCTACAAGGCGACCTTCACCGGCGCCCAGATTACCTCGGCGTCGGAATTCCGCAAGCGCCTCGCGTCCGTCACGCCGATCGGCATGTGGTCCGGATCGACGCGCCAGCTCGACCGTATCTTCGCCAAACAGGCGGGAAGCCTCAAAACGGTCGAGGCGCTCGATTTCGTCGGCTATTCCCGCGAGCACGAGGCGTGGGTGCTGGACGAGATCGCCGTGTCCGGCGGCAAGGTCATCCGCATCAATGACGAGGACTATTTCGACCTCGGCAAATCAGCCCTGAAACTGCGCACCCGCGAGCGCGTCTTCGACATCGTTTATGACGCCGAACGCTTCGAGACGCCCTGGCTGCGCCCGCTATGGGTCGCCTTCCGCGAAAATGGCGTCGTTACCCTCGCCTTCTGGATCATGGCGTTTTTCGCCGAACAGATCCGCCGCGAGTTCAAATCTCTCGGCTTTCTGGAAATGACCGGCATCCCCGGCACCGGAAAATCCACCATTATCGAGTTTTTGTGGAAGCTTTGCGGGCGCGAAAACTACGAGGGCTTCGACCCGGCTAAGTCCACCCTCGCCGCCTACACCCGCAACCTGTCCCGCGTCGGCAATCTGCCCGTGGTCTTCATGGAAGGCGACCGTGGCGAGGATGCGCCACACGCCAAGAAGTTCGACTGGGATGAGATTAAGCCCCTGTTCAACGGGCGCATCGGACGCGCGCGCGGCGTCAAATCCTCTGGCAACGAGACCTATGAGCCGCCTTTCCGTGGCGCCCTGATCATCGAGCAGAACTACCCGGTCAACGCCTCGCCCGCCGTCATGGAGCGCCTTATGCCGCTCAACTACACCAAGGACGGCTGGTCGGACGCGACCAAGAAGGCGGCGACAGCCATCGAGAACTGGCCGATCGAGGAACTGAGCGGCGCGGTTATCCATCTGATCCGGCGCGAGGCCGATTACCTCAAGACATTTCGTGATGGCCTGCGCGGCTGGGAAGATCATCTGCACAAGGCCGCAAAGGTCCGCAATGGCCGTATCCGTCTGACCCATGCCGAGCTGCATGCCGGTCTCGATGCGATGGCCGTCATCCTGCCGGGTCTCGAAAGCGAAATCGTCGCGCAGGTGCATGCCTTCATCGACAGGATGGCCCAGACCAAGGACCGTTCGCTCGAAGCCGACCATCCTATCGTGTCCGACTTCTGGGACGCCTATGACCTGATGGTCATGAAGGACGGTCTGGGCGACATCAACCTGCACCGCAACCAGACCGATCTCATCGCCGTCAACCTGCTGGACTTTGAGTCCCGCTGCCGCCGCGCGGCGGTGAGCTGCCCGCCGGTCACCGACCTCAAAAAGCACCTGAAGGCGTCGAAATCCCGGCCCTTCGTGGACGCCAAACCCGTCAACACCACCAACGACCGCGTCGTCTACTGCTGGGTCTTCAAAAACCCGGACGCCGTCGCGCGCGCCAAGCAAGGAGCCTGATCGTGACCCTGCTCGATGACCTGTACCCTTTCGCCGTCAATGCCGTCATGGAGGCTGGCAAGCCTTCAACCTCCTACGTCCAGCGCCAGCTCAAAATCGGCTATAACATGGCCGCTGCCCTGATCGAACGTATGGAGGCGGCGGGCCTTATCAGCCCGGCAGATCATACCGGCAAGCGCGATATCCTCGCGACACAGCCCGGATCATCCGCCCCCGTTTACGGGGGAGGGGGACCGCGAAGCGGTGGAGGGGGCGGCGGGTCGGCTTCGGGCGTGTCGCCCTGGACAGACGACTCCGCGCCCGTCGACGAAACCCCTGCGCCATCACCGCCAGACAACGACCCCGAACCCGAAGGCGAGCCGCGCACATTCATCTGTTCCGGCTGTGATGCGGAGGAAACCTCGACCCGCGACCTGCCGCGGGGCTGGTGGACACAAACCTCGCCCCGTCTCGGCGTCATCCTGCGCTGTCCGGCCTGTTCCAGGGCCAATGCGACCCGCATCGCGACCGAGCATTACACGACCGAGCAGATCCTCAACGCCGGATCCGATGGCGCTGAGGTCGACGTCATCACCGGCGCCGCCCAGACCCGCCTGAAGACATTCATTCAGCGCGGCCAGCGACTTCGCGAAGATGCCCGCGCCCTGCAGGCCGATCTCAAGGAGTTGATGGACGAGGCCAAAGGTGAAGGTTTCGACGTCAAGATCCTGCGCAAAGTCCTCACCTACATCGAAAAAGACAAGGTCAAACGAGAGGAGGAGGACGCCGTCTTCGACCTCTACCTGACGTCCATTGGCGAACGCTGATGCGCCAGCCCTGCCCCTCTGAAAAACGCTCTTACCTCAGCCGCAAAGCCGCCCGCTCGGCCTGCGCCAAGAGCGGAAAGCGGGGCAGGCCCTACCTCTGCCACTACTGCAAAACCTTCCACATCACCATCGAAACAAAGGAGAAATGAACGTGGATGAACCCGAAACCCAAACCGTCAGCCTGCCCGCTGGCGACTACGCGCTGATAGAGCTTTTCGGTCACCAGCAAATCGTCGGACGCATCGCAGAAATTGACCGCTTCGGTACAAAATTCCTTCAAATCGAACCGGTTTTCGATAACAAACTGCTCGATCCCGTGCTTCAGGGCGGCGGCTCTATCTATCGCCTGACGCCCTGCTCAGCCGAGACCGCAGCCCGCGCCCAACCGAAACAGTCATGGCAGTTGCCGGACTCAGTCAAGCGCGCCGCTGGTCTGGGTGAGCCTGCGCGAATTGAGCGCTTCACCGGCGAAGATTTCGACGAAGGCCCATACGGGGCCGACGAGGACTTCCTGCCATGATCCCCGACACCGCAACCGTCGTGGCCTACGCCCCGAACGCGCCGCGCGCCGAGGAGCGCCTCGTCCTCTGTGACGGCTCCCTGCGCGACCGCCTGGTGCGCGTCCTGACCAACATGGGCGTCACGCCCCTGCTGGTCGCCTTCGCACCTGGTGGCGCAGCCAAACAGGAAACCCACCTGATCGGGCGCGACGAGGACGGCAAACAGGCCGTCTTCGCCCGCTTCCTCTACGGCGCATCCGTCGCCGACCTCGAAGCCGTCCGCGCCGACCTGGTCGCCGAAGGCTGGAAACCAACCCCACCCCGCTTCGACATGACCTTGCCCGACGGGCGCACGGTCTAAAATCCGCGTTTGAGGAGAAACAGACGCATGAGACACCCCGAAATCCCACGCCTCGCCCTGTCCATCCGCCAACCGTGGATCTGGGCCATGCTGAACATGGACAAGCGCATCGAGAACCGCATGTGGCTGACCAATAAGCGCGGCCCGATAGCGCTTCACGCCGCCAAGGGCATGAAGGACAGTGAGTTCCATGACTTCATCGACTTTATCGACGAAATCCGCCCGCTCGATTCCGCTCTGGCTATGCGCCATCGCAAGACCCACATACTGGGCGAGTTGCCGCCGCCGACCTGGTAGACTGCATCGGCCCCGGCACCCACAAGGCGCCGAATGACCCGTGGTTCATGGGCCGTTACGGCTTCCAGCTCGAAAATATCAGACCAGTCCCTTTCATCAAGGTCGCCGGCGCCCTCGGCTTTTTCGACTGGCGCGAGCGCCTGGAGGTGGCGGCATGACCGTCTATGTCGACGACATGTATCGTTATCCTATGGGCCGCTTTCGACGTATGAAAATGTCTCACATGATCGCAGACAGCCGTGAGGAGCTGGATGCGATGGCCGACAAGATCGGCGTAGCGAGGCGATGGATACAGAACGCTGGAACGCATCAGGAGCACTACGATATCGCAATGACTGCGCGCGTGAAAGCGGTGCAGTCTGGGGCCATTGAAATCAGTCTTCGGGACTGTTCATTCATGTGCGTTCGCCGCCATGTTGAAGGTATTCTCGGCTTACCCGCCGAAGCCGAAATGTGGCGTCTTGCTCACTGGGCGAAAATGCAGGCCCAAAAAGGCGGTGCGGCATGATCTGGCCTTTTAAACGCAAATCCTTCTACTCTGGCGTCTGCAACTGCAAACCCGGACACCCATCGCCTCCACCGTGTTCCCGTAGCGGCTTCCTCGGATCATCCCCCTTATTTTGCTGCGAGAAGCAGGCGCGCGAATGGCCAGATCAAGTTTTCGGCTATTTGGACGAAATCGAGCGCCTGCACCGCGCGATCCGCACCAAACCCGCACCGCTCTGGCCCTTCGACGGCCTGACGCCGCTGAAATACGGCGCCATCATGGTCGATCCGCCCTGGTCGTACAAAATGCGATCGGAAAAGGGCTACGCCAAGTCGCCGGAGGCGCACTACGCCACCATGTCGATCGACGCGCTGCGCGCCTTGCCGGTGGCGCAGCTCGCCTCTGGCGACTGCCTGCTATGGATGTGGTCCACCTGGCCACACCTGAAACAGGCTCAGGATCTGATCGAGGCATGGGGCTTCACCTATAAGACCGGTGGCTCATGGTTCAAAAAGGGCAGCAAGGGCGGCTCCAGCTTCGGCACCGGCTATATCTTCCGCTCATCCTGCGAACCCTACCTTATCGGCACCATCGGACGCCCTGAGTTGGCCGTAAAAAACCAGCGCAATGAGATCATCACCTGCGATCTCGACCGCGACCCCGATGCCTGGCCCGACGCCATCGAGGGCCTGCGCCGCGAACATAGCCGCAAACCGCCTGAAGCCCGCGAAATCATGGACCGCATGCTGCCCTCGACCTTCAAGGCCGAGCTGTTCGCCCGCGAACCGTGGGCCGGTCACGACGTCTGGGGCAACGAAACCGATAAGTTCGAGGCCGCAGAATGAGCCTCGCCCTTCAAACCGTCGATCGTTATGGCCGTGAACTCTACCTCTACGGCGTCGGCTACCGCATGGACGATGGTCGAAGCTGGACGGCATACATCTACGCCTATGACGACGACGACGCCGGGGACCGCGTCCGGGCCTTATGGACGTCCGATCAATCGCCCCGCCAGATCGTCGAGACCTGGTGATGACGAAGCGCGCAATAGGCATGGATGGTGGAAAGGGATCAGGCCTGGCGCCCGATCTCCCCGCTGGTGTATCTGTTGCACCATTTGACGTCGTCTCGATCGAGGCCCGTATCGTCGCCACAAAGGAGGCGCGCGACTCTCTTAAAAATCTGGTACGGTCTATGGCCCGCGCCCAGGCATGGGCCGATCATCTAAATTATCGGCGGAAATCATGAAAAGCGAAAATACACAGCGCACTGTCCGCTGGAAAATAGCCTTAGTTATTCTGATCGCCGCAACTATCCTTGGCCAGCAGGCGCAGATTTTCTATCTCTCTAAGCAATCAGAATATGCCTATGATGATGCCGAAACCTCACTCAAGAAGATATCAGACCTCGAATATCGGGTCGACGACTTAGAAAAGCAACTCGGTCAGTAAATGCCACCTCGCGCCGCCATCTATAGCCGATTTTCCACAGACCTTCAGAACGAGAAGTCGATCGAAGATCAGGAAGCCGTGGCGCGCGCATATGCAGAACGCAATGACCTGACCATAGCTGCCCGTTATTCTGACGCCGCCCAGTCGGGCGCTTCGATCTTCGGACGCGACGGACTCCTTCAGCTGCTGGCAGACGCCAAGACAGGTCGCTTCGACGCCGTGATCGTCGAGGAGTTGGACCGCCTGTCACGCGATATGGAAGATCTGGCCGGAATTCACAAACGCCTGACCTTCTGCGGCGTTGACATCATCGCAATCCACGAAGGCAAGGCCAACACAGTGACCATCGGCCTGCGCGGTCTGGTCGGCCAGCTCTTCCGTGAAGACAATGTCCACAAGACGAAGCGCGGCATGGCAGCGAAGATCCGCGACGGCCTTTTCGCCGGTGGAAAGCCTTATGGCTACGCGCTCGACCCTGCGCGTAAGGGCCATGCCTCGATCGTGGAGGCAGAGGCCGACATCATTCGCCGGATCTATCGCGACTATCTGGCCGGAATCAGCCCGCGCGAGATAGCCCACCAGCTCAATGCCGAACATATTCCCGGCCCGCGCGGCGGACCTTGGCAGGGATCGGCCATATATGGCTGGCCAAGACGCGGAACCGGCATCCTGCGCAACCCTATCTACGACGGCCGACTGGTCTGGAACCGGATGAAATTCGTCAAGGATCCGGATACAGGTCGCCGCGTATCACGTCCAAACCCTCCGGAGGCATGGGAAACCATCGACGCGCCCCAGCTGCGCATCGTCGAAGCGCCGCAATTCGCCGCCGCACAGGCCATGATGGGCGGGCGTGTGCGAACGCCACAGGAAGCGGCCCGGATGAAGCGCCCAAAGCGGCTCCTGTCCGGACTGCTGAAGTGCTGCGCCTGTGGCGGCGGTATGTCCGTGGTCAGCGCCGACAAGAGCGGACGCGACCGCATTATATGCACCAATCACCGCGAGCGCCGCGCCTGTCCGGCCCCGAGAACCTACTATCTTGACAAGATCGAGGCGCTGGTTATCGAGACCTTGCGCGTGAACCTGACCCAGCCGGACATGCTGGTCGAATACGTGACCGCCTACAACGAAGCCCGCCGTGAATTCGCCCGCGAAGCTGGCACCCGACGTCGGATGCTGGAGAGAAAAGCAGCCAACCTCGACGCTTCGATCGAGCGCCTACTCGACCTGATCGTCGCAGGAACCGGCGACGCGACCCGCATGGGCGAGCGCATGAAGGGCCTGCAAGCCGAACTGGACGAAGTTCGCGTTGAACTCGCCCAGGAGCCGAAGCCCGACGACGTCGTCACCTTGCACCCAGCGGCGATCCGCCACTACGCCGACCAGCTCTACAGCCTCAAAGCCGCCATCGACACCGGCGACGCCACAGCGGCTCAGATGTCTAAGTCGATCCGCGACCTGGTCGATTCCGTCACAGTGGCGCCCGGCGAAAAGCGCGGCGAAGTCCGCATCGCAATCGCTGGAAAACTAAGGCTGTTACTAGAAGATATCGCCCCACCGCAAGAAGTGTGGGGATCGGTGGTTGCGGGGGCCAGATTTGAACTGACGACCTTCAGGTTATGAGCCTGACGAGCTACCGGGCTGCTCCACCCCGCGTCACCTTTAATCAGCGGCAAATCCTTCGCTTACGCTCAGTGTACTTGTCGCTGGACTGTACGGACAAAAAATCCTTGGGACGGCCCTGCGGATTTTTTGGCATGTCACGCAATAGACTTGCGCTCAGATATTAAAAAACCGGGCGGGCTTATGTGCCTGCCCGGTTTGGGTATTGTGTATGAAGGGTATTTTACCTGTTTTTGGTAGACCTGGCGACGACCTACTCTCCCGCGCCTTAAGACGAAGTACCATCGGCCCTGGAAGGC
>NZ_JBQCGA010000008.1:0-131230 GCF_051956075.1 Asticcacaulis sp.
GGTATCTTGGTCCATGGCGGGTGTGGCCTTGGCTGTATTGGAAATGATTTAGGCTTCGACAACCAGAATCTATTCCAAAACAAAGCTTTACGCTACACCCGCTGCATCGTTTTGCCCCTACCGTGAATTAGATGGGCTAGAAGACTTTAGCGTCGCGTCACGACGCGCCATAAATACGTCTGACGGTGTGCCGCAGCGGTCAGCGTAAAGAAAAAAAAGAGCAAGAAATACAGTTTAAAAGCCGGAGATATTTCCATTGATGCCGGTATTATTTGGACTTGAGCGTCATCAACGCGAAAAGTGCGGCGGTTAGACCGGCAATCGCGCATAATACGATCCAAGTATGCGCAGGCGCCTCAAATCGTATCAAGCAACAAGCCACAATATAAAGTAGAATAATTGCCCAGCCTTGCCAGCTCACGGGAAAAAAACCTAGGCCAAAGAGAAGCCTTTTCCGCCTAGAAAACCATGGGCTCATTTTTTCGCCCTCCGCTTGTGATATCAACGAGTCATATTCGCACATCCGGGGCCTGTCTAGTGTGTCCGCAAATTAAAGCTGGCGCGTTCCGAAATCACGGCTGTATGTATTTTGTATAATTGATTGTCGCTAGGACGCGGTTGAGTATGCTCCAGGCCGCATACCGCAGTTATACCAGGTGTCAAATAAATCTATCGCCAAATATATGGAAATCCACATGGGGTAAAATTCACATAAATAATTACATTTTTAGCCATGTAGATAAGTGAAGGCGCTGCGCCGTCCGCGCTCTCCTTTTCGTCCGTGTACGCCGCGTCAGCGGCGATCCGTGAAGACGGCCAAAGGCCGTCGTCCGTGGTTAAATCCCTGCTCAGAGCGCGTTGGGGGCGCTTTTGGAGGAAGGCTGGCGGCGCTACTGGGTCAGTCGAGCGCCGCGTAGGCCGGTACGGTCAGGAAGTCGCGGCAGTGCGCGGCGGTGGCCAGGTCGGTGAACAGGGCGCGCGCTTCGTTGAAGCGACCGCCTGAAAAGGGCTGCGTCTCCTCGTCGATCAGGGCCAGAACCATGTCCCTGGTCACCGTGCGCCCGTCGTCGAGCTTGGCGGCGTGGCGAATCCATTGCCAGACCTGGGTGCGCGAAATCTCCGCCGTGGCGGCGTCCTCCATCAGATTGTAAAGCGGCACGGCGCCTTTGCCGCGCAGCCACGCCTCGATATATTGCACGCCGACGCGGATGTTTTCGCGCAGGCCCGCTTCGGTGCGCGCGCCGTCGTGCAGGCGCAGCAGGTCGGCCTGCGTCGTCGTCACATCCTCGCGCAGGATATGGTCCTCGCGCAGGATATGGAGCTGGTTCGGCCCCGGCATCAGCCGGTCGAACACCTCCATCGCCACCGGCACGAGGTCGGGATGGGCGACCCAGGTGCCGTCATGGCCGTTCGAGGCTTCGCGCTCCTTATCGGCGCGCACCTTGGCGAAGGCGATGGCGTTGGCTTCGGGGTCGTTCTTGACCGGAATCTGCGCCGCCATGCCGCCCATCGCAAACGCGCCGCGACGGTGGCAGGTCTGGATCAGGCGCAGCGAATAGGCGTTCAGGAAGGCTTCGCCCATCGTCATTTTCGACCGGTCGGGGGTCACGAAGGCCGGGTTTTCGGCGAAGGTCTTGATGAAGCTGAAAATATAGTCCCAGCGCCCGCAGTTCAGGCCGACAATGTGGTCCTTCAGCTCGAACAGGATCTCGTCCATCTCGAAGGCGGCGGGCAGGGTCTCGATCAGCACGGTCGCCTTGACCGTCCCGTGCGGCAGACCGAGCCAGCCTTGCGCGAACACGATGACCTCGTTCCACAGCCGCGCCTCCAGATGGTTCTCCAGCTTGGGCAGGTAGAAGTAAGGCCCGGAGCCGTGCGCCAGACTCAGTTTGGCGCAGTGGAACATGTAGAGGCCGAAATCGAACAGGGCGCCCGACATGGGCTGGCCATCGACCGTGACGTGGCGTTCGTCCAGCCGCCAGCCGCGCGGGCGCACCTTCAGCACGGCGGGGTTGGCGCCGAGCCGGTAGGCCTTGCCAGTGCTTGGGTCGGTATGGTCGAGGCGGCCTTCCCAGCGGTCTTTCAGATTGATCTGGCCGTCGATGCAGTTGGCGAAGGTCGGGGAATTGGCGTCCTCGAAATCGGCCATGAAGACTTTGGCGCCGGAATTGAGCGCATTGATGATCATCTTGCGATCGACCGGGCCGGTGATCTCGACGCGGCGGTCCATCAGGTCGGCGGGGATCGGCGCAATGCTCCAGTCGGCGGCGCGGACCTCCGCCGCTTCGGGCAGGAAGTCGGGCAGGAGGCCGGAATCGAAGCCCGACTGCCGCGCGCGGCGCACCGTCAGGCGCTGCTGGCGCTTCGGCTCAAAGCGGCGGTGCAGATCGGCCAGAAAGCCGAGCGCCTCCGGGGTCAGGATCTCGGCCATGCGTCCGGTGACGGGGGCGTGGATGTGGGGCAGCGGCATGGGCGCGTCCAAAGGCATGTGAGCGGTTCCTTTGATGTAAGAAGGTTTAGCGGGAACGGCAACCGCGCCCCTCACCCGGTCACCTGCGCCGCTGACGCGGCTTGTTTCCCGTCCTCTCCCCTCGTCTGAGGGGAGAGGGGGGGAGCGGGGCTATTCGTAGCCGTGGGCGGCTTCGTTGATGACGAGCGCGGGCATGCGCGAGAAATCGACCGAAACGGGCCGCGCGATCTGCGACTGGAAGGTCTTGAGCGCGTGGTCGAGGCGGCGACGGGTTTCGCGCATCGCCTCAGCGTCGGGGTTGAGGTTCAAAGGCGCCAGGCAGTAGGCGATGATGGCGTCGCGATTGCTGGTTTCCCTAGTGGTTCTCCTGTAGGGGGCCGCCCTCCAAGGGCGTAGCCCTTGGCAAGGCCGACTGGCCGCCGCGCACGTTTGCGCGTAAGCCTACGTGGCGTTTGAACCCGTTGCCGCTATTCAGCGGCAACGGAATGAAATTGAGCCGCTTCGGTGGATTCCTTCATGGCGGTGGTCGAGGACCGGCCTGCGCTCAGGGTCAGGGCGACCTTGTCGAAATAGCCGGTGCCGACCTCGCGCTGGTGGCGGGTGGCGGTGTAGCCGCGCGCCTCATTGGCGAATTCGCGCTGTTGCAGCTCCGAATAGGCGGCCATGCCGCGGTCGCGATAGCCGTCGGCCAGCTCGAACATGCCGTTGTTGAGCGCGTGGAAGCCCGCCAGGGTGACGAACTGGAACTTGTAGCCCATGGCGCCCAGCTCGCGCTGGAATTTGGCGATGGTGGCGTCGTCCAGCTTGGCCTTCCAGTTGAACGAAGGCGAGCAGTTATAGGCCAGGAGCTTGCCCGGATGGACCTTGTGGACGGCTTCCGCGAACTTGCGCGCATCGTCAAGGTCCGGGTGCGAGGTCTCCCACCACAACAGGTCGGCGTAATCGGCATAGGCGATGCCGCGCGCGATGCAGTGGTCGAGGCCCGTGCCGGGTTTGAGGCGGTAAAAGCCCTCCACGGTGCGGTCGCTGCGGTCGATGAACGGATGGTCGCGCTCGTCGATGTCCGAGGTGATCAGTTGCGCCGACTCCGCATCGGTGCGGGCGATGGTCAGGGTCGGCGTTCCCATCACGTCGGCGGCCAGCCGCGCGGCGGTCAGGGTGCGCTCATGCGCCTGAGTCGGGATCAGCACCTTGCCGCCCAGGTGGCCGCACTTCTTTTCCGAAGCGAGCTGATCCTCGAAATGCACGCCCGCCGCGCCCGCCTCGATAAAGGCCTTCATGATCTCGAAAGCGTTGAGCGGGCCGCCGAAACCGGCCTCGGCATCGGCGACGATCGGCGCGAACCAGTCGCGTTGGCTGCCGCCTTCGCTGTGCTCGATCTGATCGGCGCGTTGCAGGGTGCGGTTGATGCGGCGGCACAGTTCCGGCGCGGCGTTGGCAGGGTACAGCGACTGGTCCGGGTACATGGCCGAGGCGGTGTTGGCGTCCGCCGCCACCTGCCAGCCGGAGAGATAAATGGCCTTCAGCCCGGCGCGCACCATCTGCATGGCCTGATTGCCCGTCATGGCGCCCAGGGCGTTGATGAAGGGCTCGTCGCGCAGCAAGGCCCACAGACGGTTTGCGCCGCGCGTCGCCAGGGTCTGTTCGATGGTCAGCGAGCCGCGCAGGGCCAGAACCTCATCGGGCGTATAGGGTCGCATTATCCCGTCGAAGCGGCCTTGCGGCGCATGGGGGACAAGATCGCGGAACGTGGTCATGGGGATCATCCTTCTGAAGGCGATGGGGAGGTCGGTTGCGGGGCGGCGTCGGTGCGCAGGGCGCGCAGCAGGCCGGGGGTGAACAGGCTGATCGCGCCGCCCCACAGGCCAAAGGAGACAGCGTAAAATGCCGCATCCTGGGGCGGTTGAGGTGTAGATATGGGTGAATTTGTCATAATCTGTCTCCTTTCCCGACGCGGTGGCGTCGTTGGGTGTGACAGCATTAAGCGCTTTAAATGCAGGAATTAGAAGCTTATCAGCCGTGCAAACCGCGTCATTTGGAAAAAGACGACATTGTAAGTTTTGTAAATTTGTGACTTAATGTCAGGATGGCTTAATGACGCGGCCTGGAGGCGCGCATGGCGGATCTGGAACGAAAACTGTTTCTGGGCGGGCGGCTGAAGCGGCTGCGCTACGACCTGAACCTGACCCAGACGCAGATGGCGGCGGACCTTGGCGTCTCGCCCTCCTACCTCAATCATCTGGAGCGCAATCAGCGCCCGGTGACCGCGCAGGTGCTGCTGAAACTGGCCGCGACCTATGATCTTGATCTGCGCAGCTTCACCGACGAGTCCGAGCCGTCGGGCGAGGCCGATCTGGTCGAAATCTTCGCCGATCCTTTGTTCAAGGACTTACGCCTGCCGCGCCGGGAAATCTCCGATCTGGCGGCGTCCTCGCCCATGGCCGCCGAGGCGGTGACGCGGCTTTACCGCGCCTATCAGGAGCGGCGCAAACGCGACGCGCTGGAGGCCCGTCCGCCGGAGGACAGGGTCGAGGAGTCGCCCAGCGACTGGGTGCGCGACCGCATCCAGAGCCATCACAACTTCTTTCCCGATCTCGACGACCTCGGCGAAGCGCTGTTCGAGAGCCTGAGCAATGATCCGCACACGCTGGAGGCGGCGGCGGCGCAGCGTTTGTCGGCGCGCCACGGCGTCGATATCCGCCTGATGCCCGCCCAGGTGATGATGATCTATCAGCGCCGCTACGATCCGCACCGGCGGCGGCTGATGATTTCCGAAAGCCTCGGCGCCTCGTCGCGGCGTTTTGCGGTCGCCTATCAACTGGCCCTGTCCGAACATGGCGCCGAGATCGCCGCGATGGTCGAGGCCGCGCGCGCGCCGGACCTGGCCTCGGCGCGGCTCTACAAGATCGCCCTGCTCAACTATCTGGCCGCCGCCGTCCTGATGCCCTATGGCCGCTTCCTGCGCGAGGCCGAACAGACCGGCTACGATATCGACCTGGTGCGCGCCCCGTTCGAGGCGTCGTTCGAGCAGGCGGCGCAGCGCCTGACCACCCTGTCGCGGCCGGGGGCGCGCGGCGTTCCCTTCTTTCTGATGCGCATCGACTGCGCGGGCAATGTCTCCAAGCGCTTTTCCGCCGGGCCGTTTCCGTTTTCGCGCTATGGCGGCGCCTGCCCGCGCTGGAACCTGCATCAGGCGTTTCAGACGCCGGGCCGCATCCTGACCCAGGTGATCGAAACGCCGGACGGCGCGCGCTATTTCACCGTTTCGCGCACCCTGGAGCGCTCAGGACGCGGCTATGCGGGCGGCGTCTATGCCGATCAGGCCATCGGCCTCGGCTGCGAACTGAAACATGCCGGGCGGCTGGTCTATGCGCAGGGCCTCGACCTGAACGCGCCGAACGCCGTGCATACCGGGCCGATGTGCCGCCTGTGCGAACGGCCCAACTGTGTCGAACGCGCCGCCCCGCCCGCCGTGAAGACGCTGAACGTCGACGAATGGATCAAGGGCGTGACGGCGTTTCCGTTTTAGGACGAACCTATCCGCAGATGAAGCCGACTCCGTAAGGGATTTAACCACGGACGACGGCCTTTGGCCGTTCGGACGCAGGTTTGAGCCTATTTCGCCGCCGCCTTGGCGTCGGCGGGGACCGCCGCACTGGCCGCCGGGGCCGAAGCGGTGGCGGGCGTTCCCGCAGGCGTCGCCGCCGCCGAGGTCGCCGCGCCCGCAGGCTTGGGCGCCGGGATCGGATAGCCGGACGAGCCCTGCGAACGCAGGTAAGCGATCAGATTGATGCGGTCTTCGGGCTTCTTGACGCCGATAAAGGTCATCTTAGTCCCCTTGACCCATTTTTGCGGGCCGCCGAGGAACATGTAGATCTGATCATACGACCAGTTGGGGCTTTCCTTGGCGTGCGCCTTCATGCCGTCGGAATAGTCGAAGCCCGGATGCGATGCGGTCGGACGGCCGACCACGCCCCACAGATTCGGGCCGGTCATGTTGGGACCGCCCTGAGCATTGTTGTGGCAGGCCTCGCACTTGACGAAGACCTTTTCGCCCGCGGCGACGTCTGCGGCGGGCAGCACCGTGCCCCAATCGGGCGGCGTATCGACCGGCGCGGCCTCGCCGCCGCTGGCCTCCGTCACCGGCACGTCGATGAAATAGCCCGGCTTGGCGGGCGGCTTCTGTTCGTAAATATAGCCGGAACCGATCTTCACCACCATGATGACCAGACCCGCCGCCAGCACGGCGCCCAAAATCTTGTTACCCTGCAGATCACCGCTCATCGGCTCGGCTACCCCTTATCGTGTTTCCTCACGCCCGCGTCTGCGACGTCGCCGCAGCGCCTATATTATGGCGTTATCTTGTCGGTCCTTGTGTGACACGGCCCCGCCGAAGACGCAAGACGCCTTTTGGGGGCAGGCGGCAAAAGCGCCGCAGGCGCGGCGAATCGTCGCACCATGCGCGCGTCGAAGCCAGGGCGGCGCGCGTTTTTCCCCTCCCGCAACCGATCAAAAACGTATATGCGGGGCGTTTTCCCTCGCTGATTTGAGGCCGACATGACCCCCGACACGCCGCGCAAGATCGCTTTCCAGGGCGAACCCGGAGCCTTCAGCCATCAGGCGTCGCGGCGCTGGTTCCCCGATCATGCGCCGACGCCGTATCCGACCTTCGAGGCCGCCTTCGCCGCCGTGGCGTCGGGCGCGTGCGAACTGGGCATGATTCCGGTTGAGAATTCCGTGGCGGGCCGCGTCTCGGACGTGCATCACCTGCTGCCGCATTCGGGGCTGAAAATCATCGGCGAGCGCTTCTTACCCATCGAGATGATGCTGATGGCCGTGCCGGAAGCGAAGCTGGAGGATATCAAGGTCGCCGCCTCGCACGCCATGGCGCTGCTGCAATGCCGGATCGCCCTCCGAGAATTGAACATCACCGCCGAGGTCTTCCACGATACGGCGGGCGCCGCGCGGGCGCTGGCCCAGACGCGCGAACCGGACCGCGCCGCCATCGCCCCGGAAGTCTCGGCGGAATTGTACGGCCTGAAAATCCTGCGCCGCAATATGGAGGATGCGCGCCATAACACCACGCGCTTCCTGGTGCTGACCTCCGCCGAGCGCGCTGCGGCGCCGCCCGAAGACGCGCCCTGCATGACCAGCTTCGTCTTCCGCGTAAAGAACATCCCCGCCGCGCTCTATAAGGCGCTGGGCGGCTTCGCCACCAATGGCGTCAATATGACCAAGCTGGAATCCTATATCGAGAACGGACGCTTCGCCTCGACCATGTTCTATTGCGATGTCGTCGGGCGCCCATCTGATCCGCCGCTGCAACGCGCGCTGGAGGAGCTGCGCTTCTTCGCCGTCGATGTCGAAATGCTCGGCACCTATCCGATGGACCCGTTCCGCCAGTCAGCAGGCCAGCAATAAGGGGGGCCAGCCATGAACGATCAGGACCGCATCGCGCAGCTGGAAGAAATCGTCGCCCACCAGCAGAAGACGATCGACGAACTGTCCGAACAGCTTGCCCAGCAGTGGAAGACGCTCGACCGCATGGGCAATTCGCTGCGCACGTTGAGCGAGCGCCTGTTCGGCCTTGAGGAGCGCACAACCGAAGCCGCCCCGGCGACCACGCCGCCGCATTATTAGCGACATATTGGGCGTGGACGACGAGCGCAAAGCGCTCATGGCATAGGGGCGCATAGCGGCCATTTCCGCCGATAGCGGTAGCGTGAAGTCGCCTTGAACATCTGTGTAATCTGTGGATAAACCTTACGCCGCCTCCATAAGCGGCGCCGCATCAAGCCTGGCGCGTATCAAAGGTCAATCCTAACCCCGCACCGCCGCCTCGATCTTCGCGATGTCGATCTTCTGCATGGTCATCATGGCGGCGAACGCCCGCTGCGCGACCGCGCCGCCCTGCGCCATCGCGTCGGTCAGGGCGCGCGGCGTGATCTGCCACGACAGGCCCCATTTGTCCTTGCACCAGCCACAGTCGCTTGCCTGACCGCCATTGCCGACGATAGCGTCCCAATAGCGGTCGGTCTCCTCCTGCGTGTCGGTGGCGATCTGGAAGGAGAAGGCCTCGCTGTGATGAAACACATCGCCGCCGTTCAGCCCCATGCAGGGAACGCCGCAGACCGTGAATTCGACGGTCAGCACCTGACCAGCCTTGCCGCCGGGAAAATCCGTCGGGGCGCGAAAAACGCCGGTCACCTGACTGTCGGGAAAGGTCTGAGCGTAGAAGTTCGCCGCCGCTTCGGCGTCGTCCTTGTACCAGAGGCAGATTGTGTTCCTGGCTTTCATGATGCGTCTCCTGCTGTGTTCCGATCAGACTGCGCCGCCACGCTGTCGGTAAATGGCAGCAGGAACGGGCGGATTCGCGCGCCCGCGGTTTGTAACGGGTCCGACACGCTGACGCTTTACTGCACTTCCTTCAGCACCGAATCGAGCGTGTCCGGCACGATCGGGCCGGTGATCTTGTCGGTGATGGTCCCGTCGGGCGCGACGATGAAGGTCTCCGGGACGCCGGAAATGCCCAGGTCCAGCGCCATGTCGCCGTTCGGATCGCTCAGCGTCTTGACATACGGATTGTCGTGCTGGGCCAGAAAGTTGAGCGTGTCCTGCGGCTTATCCTTCCACGCCACGCCGATGATGGTCACCCCCTTCGCTTTCAGCGCCATCAGTTGCGGATTTTCGGCCTGACACGGCACGCACCACGAGGCGAAGACATTGACCAGAACCGGCTTGCTGTGACCGGCCAGCAGGCTTTTCAGGTCGGAGGACGGCCCGCCCTGCACATCGTCCAGCACCACTGTCGGCACGGACTTGCCGACCATGGCGCGCGGCTCGTATTGCGCCTTTTTGTGGAAATTATAGTAGGCCAGCACGGCCAGCACGCCGACGAACAGGATCAGGGGCAGGGCGTAAAGCAGACGCTTCAGTGACGTCGGGGTCATCGCTTATCCTCCACCGCCTGCTGCAGGGCCTCAAGCTTCCTGCGCCGGACCGCCTGCGCGCGCAGCGATAGGACGACCAGCGCCGAAAGCGCTGCGAAGGTCACGCCATAGCTGCCCCAGACGAAGACGGCGTATTTGCCCATGTCGAGATCGAGCGTCATCATGTTTTCAACTTCCGGCTCACTGATAACTCAGTCTGGCGCGCAGGGCGCGATAGCGGCGCTCCAGAATCTCGGCGTCGATGCGCACCAGAAACAGCCAGGCGAACAGCAGATGCCACGCCGCCACCATGACGAACAAAGGCCACAGGATCGCGCCGGTCGTTTCGATGCGGTTGCCCTGATGCAGCCCGTTCCACCACAGCACGGAAAAATGCACAATCGGCAGGTTGACCAGCCCGACCAGGGCCAGGATCGCGCACATGCGCGCCGCGCGCGTCTCGTCCTCGATGGAGGCATGCAGGGCGATATAGGCGATGTAGAACAGGAACAGCACCAGTTCGGAGGTCATGCGACCGTCCCACTGCCACGGCGTCCCCCACATCGGCCAGCCCCACAGGGCGCCGGTGATCAGGGCAAGGCCGGTGAACACCGCCCCGATCGGCGCCATCGCCTTGGCCGCCGCGTCGGCCAGCGCATGCCGGAAGATCAGGCCGAAGAACGAGGCGACGCCCATCAGGCCGTACACCATCAGCCCCATCCATGCCGACGGCACATGGATGTACATGATGCGCACCGTATCGCCCTGCTGATAATCTTCCGGCGAGGCGAAGGCCAGATAAAGCCCCCAGACCAGCACCACCGCGAACAGCCCCGCGAGCCATGGCCGCAAGGGCCGCGTCACGCGGCTGAAGCGTTCGGGATTGGCGAGAAAGTTGATCATCCGACCGGCGATAGGGTTACCTTGCCCCCTAGGGATAGGGGCTTTGGCCCATACGGGCAAGCGGTTTGTCCGTTAACAGATTTCTGATCCGTTTGTGCTAGGCTTTCCGTGGGTTACGGGAGGATGAGCCTTGATAACGCTCACGGTTCCGGTCGTTCTGGCCGCAATTGTCTTTGCGCTCTATCATTGCGGCCTGCGCGCGGGCTGCCGCTGGGCGGCGTGGCTGGCCGCGCTGATCATGGCGGGCGCCAGTTTCACCATATTGCACGGCGTGGCGCGCAGCCTGACCGCCGCCGCCCTGCTGGGGAGCCTGACCCTGATGATGGCCGCCGCGCATCTGATCGCGCGCCAGCGCCTCGGTCGTCAGGAGGCCGGACGCCATTCCAGCTACCGTGTCCACCGGCTGAAACGCGGCGTTTTTTAAGACAGGCCGTGCCTGAGCGCCGCGCCCATGGCGACGGGGCCGAGCGCCAGGGCGAACAGCGCATAGGCGGCCAGAAAGGCCAGAGCCTGCAGGTGCGCGGCGCCGCCCGCCATCAGGGCCGCGCCGAAAATCACCGGCGGCGCGTAAAACGGCAGCACCAGCAGCGCCATCAGGGCCCCGCCCTTGCGCGTTCCCAGAGCCAGCGCCGCGCCGACGCCGCCGATCAGCGCAAAACTCAGCGAGCCGAGCAGCGCCGCCAAAAGCCCGTTGAGCGCCATGTCGAGCCGCCCGCCCAGCACCAGCATGATCCCCGGCGTCATGATCGCCAGAATCAGCCCTGACCCCAGCCACTGCGCCGCAATCTTGACCAGCGCCACGGCTTCGAGCGGCAAAGGCCCCTGCCGCAACAGGTCGAACAGTCCGTCCTCATAGTCGCGCTCGAACAGGCGCTCCAGCGCCATCAGGCTGCTCAGGGCCAGGGCCAGCCAGGCCAGACCCGGCGCGATGCGCGTCAGTATGGTCGGATCTGGGCCGAGGCTTAACGGGACCATCGCGGTCAGGGTCAGGTAAAAGCCCGCCGCCAGCAAAGGCCCGCCGCCGCGCGTCAGCGACAGCCCCAGATCGCGCCGCAACAGCGCCAAAGCCGCCCCCAAAGCCGCCTTAAGCATCGGCGCGCTCCATTTGGGGCCGCGTCAGGCGCAAGCTGCGCGTCGCAAACGGCAGCGGATCATGCACGGCGGCGATGATCGACCCGCCCTGCGCCAGATGCGCCTGCATCAGTCCGGCCAGCAGATCGCGATGCCCGGCGTCGAGCGGCGCCATCGGCTCATCCAGCAGCCATAAGGGCCGCTTCGCTAGCAACAGCCGCGCGCAGCTTAAACGCCGCTTCTGACCGGCGGATAAATAGCGCGTGTCCAGGTCCATCAGCGGCGCCAGCTTCAGCGCCGCCAGATTTAACGCCTCCAGCCCGGCGACCTCGCCGCCCAGCCAGTCGGCCTGAAAGCGCAGCTCCTGCGCCACGGTGCGCGATGGCGACAGGGCGTCGTGATGGCCGAGATAGTGGATCCGGCGCGCTTGCGCGACCTCGGCCTCCAGCGGCGCGCCGTCCCGCTCGAAGCGGATCGTTCCGCCATCGGGCGGCGCAAAGCCTGCAATGGCGCGCAGCAGGGTCGTCTTGCCGACGCCGTTCTCGCCCGACAGGCTCAGGGCCTCGCCCGGCGACAGGACGAGGTCCAGTCCGTCCACCAGCCGGTTATAGCCTTTGCGCAGGCGCAGAGAGTCGATGATCAGGCGCATGGACACACGCATAAGCCAAGCCGGGCGGCTTTTCCAGTCAGACAGCTTTTCCGGTCAGGCGAGTTCGCCCGCCTTCGCCTGCGCCATCTGTTTGGCGGCCAGCACGCTTTCGGCGCGCATCAGCAGGGCCTGGGCGGTGAACGGCTTGGCGATGCAGGAATCGGCGCCGACGCGCGCGGCGGCTTCCAGAGCCTGCGCCTCGTTCATCTTGCCGTCCATGCCCGCCGACATGGCGATGATGCCGATGCGCGGCCAGGCCTGACGCAGCATGGCCATGCCCTGCACCCCGCCCATGCCCGGCATGAAGATGTCGCACACGGCCAGATCGACGTGGGCGATGTCGCAATCGGCGAAGGCGGCCTCCATGCTGTCGGCCTCCGACACGCGATAGTCGGCGCTCTTGAAGCTGTTGACCAGCATTTTGCGCACCGTGCGCGAATCGTCGATGACAAGGGCGTGCGGGCGCTTGCGGCCTTTCAGCCGGTCCTGCTCGATGGCGCCCATAATGCCGCGTAAGGTTCCCGGCGTGAACGGCTTTTGCAGCACATAGGCGGCCCCCGCCTTACGCGCTGCGCTTAAGGTCTCCATCGCGCCCGAACCGCCGCCGCCCGCCGACATGAAGATCATCGGCGCGCCCCTGGCCATGCTCTTGAAGCGCTCGATATGCAGAAGCGAATTGTGCTGGCCGACATAGATGTCGAGCAGCAGGGCGTGAACCTCCATGACCGCCAGCGCCTCGGAGGCTTCGCGCACGGTTTCGCAATGGATGTAATGCCAGCCGTCCGCCTCCAGCATACGCCCGATGATCTGGGCCTGCGTGGCGCTGTCTTCCAGAATGAGGGCGGTCAGGTCCATGGAATTCCGGTCGCGGGTGGTCGGTCGCGCAAGAGGCTAAGCCCCATTCGATTAAGGCCGGGTTTATGGCGGCCTTCTTTTTTGCCGTCGCGACCTGTCATTTTCATCGCAACTGCGATATGGGACCGCCAAAAAGCCTGCCGCCACATACCCGAAAAGGTCCGATCCATGTTGCAAGCCTATCGCGAACACGCCGCCGAACGCGCCGCCCTCGGCATTCCGCCCCTGCCGCTGAGCGCGCAGCAGACCGCCGAGGTCATCGAGCTGATCAAGGCCCCGCCCGCAGGCGAAGAGGCGTTTTTGCTGGACCTGATCACGCATCGCGTGCCGCCCGGCGTCGATGACGCGGCGCAGGTCAAGGCCTCCTTCCTGTCAGCCGTCGCGCACGGCGATTTCGCGGTCGCCCTGATCAGCCGCGAAAAGGCGACTGAACTTTTGGGGACCATGGTGGGCGGCTATAATGTTAAGCCCTTGATCGACCTGCTGGCCGATCCGGTCGTCGGTCAGATCGCCGCGGAGGCGTTGAAGAAGACGCTTCTGATGTTCGACTTCTTCCATGACGTCGCCGAACTGGCCAAGGCGGGTAACGCGAACGCCAAGGCCGTGATCCAGTCCTGGGCCGAGGCCGAATGGTTCACCTCGCGCCCGGAAGTTGCGCAAAAGATCACCGTCACCGTGTTCAAGGTCAGCGGCGAAACCAATACGGACGATCTGTCGCCCGCGCCGGACGCCTGGTCGCGCCCGGACATTCCGCTGCACTATCTGGCCATGCTGAAGAACGCCCGCCCCGGCATTACGCCGGAAGAAGACGGCAAGCGCGGCCCGATCCAGTTCATCGAAGACCTCAAGGCAAAGGGCCATCTCGTCGCCTATGTCGGCGATGTGGTCGGCACCGGCTCGTCGCGCAAATCGGCGACCAATTCGGTCATCTGGGCTACGGGTGCGGACATCCCCTTCGTGCCGAACAAGCGCTTCGGCGGCGTCACTCTGGGCGGCAAGATCGCGCCGATCTTCTTCAACACCCAGGAAGATTCTGGCGCCCTGCCGATCGAGGTCGATGTCTCGGCGCTCGACATGGGCGATGTCATCGACATCTACCCCTATGACGGCAAGGTCGAAAAGGACGGCGCGACGATTGCGGAATTCGCGCTGAAAAGCCCGGTCCTGCTCGACGAGGTGCGCGCCGGGGGCCGCATCAATCTGATCATCGGTCGCGGCCTGACGGCGCGGGCGCGCGAGTTCCTGAACCTGCCCGCCTCCACCACCTTCCGCCTGCCGGCCCAGCCCGCCGACACCGGCAAGGGATTCACCCTGGCGCAGAAGATGGTCGGTCGCGCCTGCGGCCTGCCCGAAGGTCAGGGCATCCGCCCCGGAACCTATTGCGAGCCGAAAATGACGACCGTGGGGTCGCAGGACACCACCGGTCCGATGACGCGCGATGAGTTGAAAGACCTGGCCTGTCTCGGCTTCTCGGCGGACCTGGTCATGCAGTCCTTCTGCCACACCGCCGCCTATCCCAAGCCCGTCGATGTCAAGACGCACCGCGAACTGCCCGCCTTTATCGCCAATCGCGGCGGCGTGTCCCTGCGCCCCGGTGACGGCGTGATCCATTCGTGGCTCAACCGCCTGCTGCTGCCCGACACGGTCGGCACCGGCGGCGATTCGCACACCCGTTTCCCGATCGGGATTTCGTTCCCGGCGGGCTCCGGCCTTGTCGCCTTCGCGGCGGCCACCGGCGTCATGCCGCTCGATATGCCGGAATCGGTGCTGGTGCGCTTCACCGGCGCGATGCAGCCCGGCATAACCTTACGCGATCTGGTCCACGCCATCCCCTATTACGCCATCCAGCAGGGCCTGCTGACCGTCGCCAAGGCGGGCAAGGTCAATATCTTCTCCGGCCGCGTGCTGGAGATCGAGGGCCTGCCGGACCTCAAGGTCGAACAGGCGTTCGAGCTGACCGACGCCTCCGCCGAACGCTCGGCGGCGGGCTGCACGGTCAAGCTCAACAAGGAGCCGATCATCGAGTACATGACCTCGAACATCGTGCTGATGAAGAATATGATCGCCGACGGCTATCAGGACGCGCGCACGCTGTCGCGCCGTATTCAGGCGATGGAGGCGTGGCTGGCCGATCCGAAGTTGCTCGAAGCCGACAGGGACGCCGACTACGCCGCCGTCATTGAGATCAATCTCGATGAAGTCAAGGAGCCGATCCTGTGCGCCCCGAACGACCCGGACGACGCGCGCCTTTTGTCGGACGTCGCTGGCACACAGATTGACGAGGTGTTTATCGGCTCGTGCATGACCAATATCGGCCATTTCCGCGCCGCCTCGCTGCTGCTCAAGGACAAGAAGGACATTCCGACCCGTCTGTGGGTGGCGCCGCCGACCAAGATGGACGCGGCGGAACTGAGCAAGGAAGGCCATTACAACACGCTGGGCGGCGCCGGGGCGCGTATGGAAATGCCGGGCTGCTCCCTGTGCATGGGCAATCAGGCGCAGGTGCGCGAAGGCGCCACGGTCGTCTCGACCTCGACGCGCAACTTCCCCAATCGTCTGGGCAAGAATTCCAACGTCTTCCTCGCCTCGGCGGAGCTGGCGGCCATCGCCTCCAAGCTGGGCCGCATTCCGAGCCTTTCCGAATATCAGTCGGAGATGGGCGTGGTGAATGCGTCCGGCGATACGATCTATCGCTACATGAATTTCGACCAGATCGAAGACTATAAGACGGTGGCCGATACGGTATCCGCCTAAGCGAACCCCTGCGTCGTCAAGATAAATGTGAACGCCGGTTCGGACTTCTGAACCGGCGTTTTCATATTTGATTCAGGATTTGCGGCTGACATCACGGCAGTGTCTGTGATGGCGGTGTCCCATGCGTATCCTGTTGCCTGTCTGTCTGATCGCACCCATGCTGGCGGCGTCCGCCGCCATGGCGCAACCCAGCCGCGCCGCGTTCGAGGCGCTGGACCTGATCAATGCGGCGCGCGCCGAGCATGGCTGTCAGCCCCTGCGCTTTGATGCGCGCCTGACCGCCGCCGCCGAACGCCAGAGCCGCAGCATGGCGCATACCCACGTCTTTTCGCACAATGACCCGGACGGCTCGACGCCGGGCGCGCGCGTACAGGCCGAGGGCTACGCTTATCAGATGGTCGGCGAGAACATCACCGCCAACAGCGACGATCCGCGCGACGCGGTCGCCACCTGGATGAACAGTCCCGGCCACCGCGCCAATATCTTGACCTGCGCCTATCGCGAGACCGGCATTGCGGTGGTGGACGGCGCGGGCGATGCGGCGACGCGCGGCTACCGCGCTTACTGGACGCAGGTTTTCGCCATGCCGGGGCCGCGTCGGGATCAGCTCGCCGGACGATAGAGGTCCATCACGATGCGCCAGCCGGTCGGCTCGGCCTTGTCCTTGCGCCAGACGCGGACATAATAGCCCTTGACGCCGCTGGCGTCGGCGGCCTGCCCCCAGGTCGTCCCGAAATCGCCCGCCACCGACGGGGTGGTCGCGCCGAGGCTCCAGGTCAGACCGGCGGGGCGCGCCGCCAGCGCCGCCGCCACGGCGTCCGGCGTGGTCGCAGGCGCGGCGCTGTCGCTCAGCACGTTGGAGATCGGCGTCAGATAGCCGGTATAGGCGGTGTTGGCGTCCTGCGTCGCCAGCGCCTTATCGAGCGCGCCGTCGGCGGCGTTCAGCTCGTCCCAGGCGGTTTTCGGGCTGTCGCTCTGCGCAAAGGGCGGAATATCGCCGCCCAGCGCGGTCCTGGCGGGCAGGGAGGCGGCGTCCGCCGTCCCCGCCGTCGTGTCGATGATCCATTTCCACGAACCATCGGCCTGTTTTTGCCACACGGTCAGGAACCAGCCCGCCTTGTCCCCGTCGGTCCAGCCGCCGAGATCGTAGCCGAGATCGCCGGAACTGGCCATGCCGGTGCGCGACGGCCACCATGTCAGGGTCGAGGCGGCGTCCGGTTCGGCCTGCCTGTCGGCCAGTTGCGCGTGAATCTTCACCGGCGCCGGTTCAAAGCTCAGCGCGTCGGGCGTGGACCAGGCGAAAAACCCTTTGTCATGGCCGTGCGTCGCGGTGAAGGCGGCGAAATCCTGCTCGGCCTGCACGATGGCGTTGGCGGCCACAGGCGCAGGTTGCGCAGGCTTCTTCGTCTTCGCCACGGCGGGCGACGCCACAAGAACCAGTACAGATGTCGCCAGAAGCAGGTGTTTCAGCATGTCGCCCTCAGCCATGTGGTTGCAGAAGCGATTATCCTGCAACGCAATATATGACCTTGGCAAGCCCCGGATTAAATTTTTGTTAATCTTTGCCGGTCCGACCGGTCCCGTCAGGGACGGCGCGCGATCAGGTCGATCAGGGCCGAGCGCCCGCTATGAGCCGGACCTTCGTCCAGTTCGGCCTCGTAAGCTTTCAGCGTCAGGATATCCATGTCGGCGAAGGCGTCGCGCAGCAGGTCTTCGATATAGAGCTTGTCGACCTCCGACGGCCCGCCCGTGCCGTAATCGAGCTGTTTGGGCGTATAGCCGTGCAGCAGGATCAGCCCGCCGGGCGTCACCGCGCGCGTCATCCCGGCGAAGATTTCGGCGCGGAAATCGGGCGATGCGAACTGGATGAAGATGGCGGCGATGGCGTCATAGGCGGCTTCCGGCCAGTCATAGCCCTTGAGATTGGCCTGACGCATATCGAGCGTTACGCCCGCCTCAGCGGCCAGTCTGCGCGCCTTTGCGACGCCGTTTTCGGCATAGTCCACCGCTGCGACCTGATGGCCGAGCTGCGCCAGATAGACGCCGTTGCGGCCCTCGCCGTCGGCGGGCAGGAAGATTTGGCTGCGCGGCGGGATCAGCGCCGCGTAATCGCGCAGAAAGGCGCTGGGCGCCGTGCCGAAAATATAGTCCGGCGTGTCGTAGCGCGCGTTCCAGAAGTCCTGTGTGATGCGTGTCTCTGCCTCGCCCATCGTTCTTATCCTATCGTGTTGAGGCCGCGGTCCAGCGCCCCGATCAGATCGTCCTTGTCCTCAAGTCCGATGGACAGGCGCAACAGTCCCTCGGTAATGCCCGCCGTCGCCTGCGCTTCCGGCGACATGGCCGCGTGGGTCATGCTGCCCGGATGCACGATCAGACTCTCCACCCCGCCCAGCGATTCCGCCAGCGAAAACAATTCAATACGGGCCAGCAGGGTCTTGACCGCCGCAAGCCCGCCCTTCAGCTCAAAGCTCATCATGGCGCCGAAGCCCTTTTGCTGGCGTTTGGCCAGCTCATGCTGCGGGTGCGATGCCAGGCCCGGATAATGCACGACCGCCACCATGGGGTGCGCGGCCAGATACTCGGCAATCGCCTGCGCGCTCTCCTGCTGCTGACGCAGACGCACGAACAAGGTGCGCACCCCGCGCAGCGTCATGTAGGAATCGAACGCCGCCGGGGTCGAGCCCAGGCAATTGGCCCACCAGCGATAGGCGACGACATCCTCCGGCGTCGTGCAGACCAGCGCCCCGCCGATGACGTCGGAGTGGCCATTGATATATTTGGTCGTCGAATGGACGACGAAATCGGCCCCGAACTTAATCGGGTTCTGCAGGGCGGGCGACAGAAAGGTGTTGTCCACCGCCACCTTCGCCCCGGCCTTATGGCCCATCGCGATCAGCTTTTCGAGATCGACCAGCCGCATCAGCGGATTGGACGGCGTCTCCAGCAGCAACAGGGCCGTCGGCTCGGACAGGGCCGCCTTGATGGCCGCGTCATCGCCCTGATCGACATAGACAAGATCAATAATCCCCTGCCTGTGCCGCGCATTCAACAGCCGCTGCGTGCCGCCGTAACAGTCGTGCGGAACCACGACGCGCTTGTTTCCGGGCAAGTCCTGCCACAGCAGGTCGAGCGCCGCCAGACCCGACGCCGTCATCACTGCGCCCGCCCCGCCTTCCAATTCGGCGATCACCTCGGCGATCACGTCGCGCGTCGGATTGCCGGAGCGCGCATAGTCATAGCCGCGCTTCTCGCCAAAGCCCGCGAACGAATAGTTGGTGGTCAGGTAAAGCGGCGGCATGACCGCGCCATGCGTCGGGTCAGCGTCCACGCCGATATTGACGGCCTTGGTGGCAAGGGCGGCGTCTTTGAGATAGTCCTTGGTCATGGCTCTTTACGCTAAGGAAGTGCGGACAATTTCGGACACAAGATTGATTTCCTTCAGGAAAGCGTCGTGCCCGTAAAGCGAGGGGAAGTCGATGAACACGCTGTCGGCCAGTTGCTCGTGCAGCAGTTTCATATCGTCATACGGCACCAGTCGGTCGGTCGGCACGGCGGCCAGAAACACCTTCGCCTTAATCTTTTTCGGATCGACGCGGTGGCGGTCCAGACTGTCCGACATCGAGATCCAGCGATTGACGTCGGTGGCCGCATAGGCGTCTCCGCGCGCGCGCAAATAGCCGCACACCGTATAGTTCCCGCCAGCCTCCTCCGGCGGCGGCCCGTCGAAGCGCTCGGCGAACTCGGCGTCGGAGCGGTAGGTGGTCATGGCCAGTTGCCGCGCCAGCGAAATCCCTTCGGCGGGCTTGCCGTTCTCGGCGCCGAACTTGAGCAGCCGCCTTTGCAGCCCGCGGAACGCCGTCGCCATCGGGTGCGCGCGATGCGCCGCCGAGATGACGCACAAACGCTCGACCGCATCGGGGTAAAGCTCGGCGAAGGCCAGCCCGATCATCGCCCCATACGACGCGCCAATAAAGCTGTAGATCCGCTCAACCCCGATCTGGTCGAGCAGCAGCTTCACCAGCCGCGCCTGATCGTGGGTCGAGATGGTATAGACGCGCAACGCGGGCAGGCGCGGCGCGAATTCGATGGACAGAACGCGGAAGCGGTTGAGGTCCAGCGCCTCGCCAGGACCGGCCACGCCTTCCCACCATCCGGGCGCCGTCTCGGTCGAATCCTCCTTGGCGAACAGCACGCGCCCGGCGGAAATGCCGCCCGCCGCCACCACCACCGGCCCGTCCTTCGGCCCGTAAAGCCGCGCCACGACGTCCTTCTGCTCCAGCCTCTGCCCGCTTTGCAGGCGGAAATCGGCGGGCAGGACGGCGGTGATATCGGTCCCGATAAGGTCGGGCGCATTGGGCGTAATGGCGTTCATAATCGTCTCTGATTCAGATGACATCGACACCAGTCGAGAGACCGACGGACGAGGACTCGCCCGGACTTCGCGTCTCTCATCTTTCGGGGAAATGAGCCCCGTAGGAGTTGGCACCATACTGCGTCGCAGCGGTTGCCCCAGCGTCGTCGGGCCTGTCCCTCGGCTGGTCTCGATGAGTGTTCCGCTTATGCGCGCAATTTCGCATTTGCGTCAAGAGGCCGCCAAAACCGCGCACCCCGTCTTGCCGGGCCGGGCGTTGTCGATTAAGGAGAAACGGACGTTTGCAAGTAGAGGTTTGCGCCGCCATGAGCGATGCCCTGATTCCGCCCCCCGAAGTCATTTATGTCGAGACGCACAAGGTCGCCTGCAATGGCGGCGGCGGCGCGCTGGGTCACCCGCTGACCTATTACGAGCTGGGTGAGGACGGCGTGGTCGAATGCGGCTATTGCGACCGCAAATTCGTCCACAGAGATCACGCCCACGAATACGCCGATCCCTCGCCGCGTCCCGAAGGCGACCACTAAGGCCGCCGCCGGATGCGTTTTCTGCACGCCATGATCCGCGTCAATGACCTGGACGCGGCCTTGCGTTTCTTCTGCGAAGGCCTGGGTCTGCGTCAGGTCCGCCGCCACGACAGCGAACAGGGCCGCTACAGCCTGATCTTCCTGTCGGCGGACGAGGACGCGCATCTTGGCGCGCACGACGGCCTGCGCGGTCAGGCCGAGGTCGAGCTGACCTGGAACTGGCCGGACGAAAACGGCGTGGCGGAAACCTATAGCGGCGGACGCAATTTCGGCCATCTGGCCTATGAGGTCGATGACATCTACGCCCTGTGCCGCCATCTGGCCGCTATGGGCGTAAGCATCAACCGCCCGCCGCGCGACGGTCAGATGGCCTTCGTGCGCTCGCCCGACGGCATATCGGTCGAGCTTCTGCAAAAAGGCCCCGCGCTCGCGCTCGCGCCCGCCCAGCCGTGGGCGTCGATGATCAATACCGGAAGCTGGTGACGGCGCGGCCGTCGGAGGGAAGACTCATGCAACGGCCTCAGACCCCGATCAAATTCTACGCCATGCGCCTGTCGGGCAATGCCCACCGCGTCGAGCTGCTTCTGCGCGCGCTCGACCTGCCCTATGAGCGCATCGAGGTCAATTTGGCCGCCAAGGAGCAGAAGACGCCGGAATTTCTGGCGCTTAATCCGTTCGGTCAGGTGCCGGTGATCGACGATAACGGCGTGGTGGTCTGGGACTCCATCGCCATCATGACCTATCTGGCCCTGACCTATGACGACGGCGCGCTTTTGCCGCGCGATCCGGCGGACTTCGCGCATGTCATGGCGTGGCTGGGCAAGACCTCCGGCCCGATCGCCTTTGGCCTCGCGGCGGCGCGGCGCATCAACATCTTCAAGGCGCCGCAGGATATCGACGCCGCGCACCAGATCGCCCACGACTTCCTGCATGTCATGGACGAAATCCTGCGCGGTTCGGTCTGGCTGGTCGCCGACCGTCTGACCCTGGCCGACCTCGCCTGCTATTCTTACGTCGCCCACGCCCCCGAAGGCGGCGTCGATCTCACCCCGTTCGAGCACGTCCGCCAATGGCTGGCCCGCATCGAAGCGCAAGCCTTCTTTACGGCAATGGACCGGACGAAGGCCGGGTTGTGGGCGTGACCGAGACGGCCGATCTTAACGGCAAAAGGGGAAGGCCGGCGGGCCTTCCCCTTGATCATTCGGAAGGGTGACGGCCGGTCACTGACAGGCCAGGCATTCCTCGTAGTCGGTCTTGGGCGTTTCCATCTTTTCGACGGATTCGCGCGCTTCGGAGCCGGCGTGGGCGGCGCGCTGCACGGATTTGGAGCGCAGATAATAGAGCGATTTCAGCCCCTGCTCCCACGCCGTCCAGTGCAGCATGTGCAGATCCCACTTATCGACGTCGCCGGGCAGGAAGATGTTGAGCGACTGCGACTGGCAGATTTCCGGCGTGCGGTCGGCGGCCAGTTCGACCACCCAGCGCTGGTCGATCTCGAAGGCGGTCTTGAACACCGACTTTTCGTCCTCATTGAGGAAGTCGAGATGCTGCACCGAGCCTTCGTGCTGCACGATGGAGTCCCAGACCTCGGACGTGTCCTGGCCCTTGGCCTGCAACAGCTCGACCAGATAGGGGTTCTTGACCGCGAACGAGCCGGACAGGGTCTTGTGGGTGTAGATATTGGCCGGGATCGGCTCGATGCCCGCCGAGGTTCCGCCGCAGATGATCGAGATCGAGGCGGTCGGCGCGATGGCCAGCTTGTGCGAGAAGCGCTCCATCACGCCGCGGTCGGCGGCGTCGGGGCACGGCCCGCGTTCCTCGGCCAGCTTGACGCTGGCCTTATCGGCCTCGCGGCGCAGATGCTTGAACAGGCGCATGTTCCAAGATTTGGCCATCGCCGATTCAAACGCCACGCCCTGGCTTTGCAGGAAGGAGTGGAAACCCATCAGGCCAAGGCCCACCGAGCGTTCGCGCATCGCCGAATAGATGGCCGAATCCATGGAATTGGGCGCCTGCTGGATGAAGTCCTCCAGCACATTGTCGAGGAAGCGCATCACGTCCTCGATAAAGCCCGGCGCGTCGCGCCATTCGAGGAAGGTCTCGGCGTTGACCGAGGACAGGCAGCAGACGGCGGTGCGGTCGCGGCCCAGATGATCGACGCCGGTGTGCAGCATGATTTCCGAACACAGGTTCGACTGACGCACCTTCAGGCCCAGTTCGCGCTGGTGCTGCGGCATGGCGCGGTTGACCGTGTCGGAGAAGATCAGGTACGGCTCGCCGGTTTGCAGGCGGATTTCGAGAATCTTCTGCCACAGCGAACGCGCATCGACATAGCGGAGCACCTCGTTGTTCTTGGGCGAGCGCAGGGCGAAGGGCGTGCCGTCGCGCACCGCCTCCATGAATTCGTCGGTGATGCCGATGCCGTGGTGCAGGTTCAGCGATTTGCGGTTGAAGTCGCCCGACGGTTTGCGGATTTCGAGGAACTCCTCGATCTCCGGGTGGAAGATGTCGATATAGACGGCGGCCGAGCCACGGCGCAGCGAGCCCTGCGAAATCGCCAGGGTCAGCGAATCCATCACGCGGATGAACGGGATGATGCCCGAGGTCTGGCCCGCGCCCTTGACCTTTTCGCCGATCGAGCGCACGCCGCCCCAATAGGTGCCGATGCCGCCGCCGTTCGAGGCCAGGGCGACGTTTTCGTTCCAGGTCGAGACGATGCCTTCGAGATTGTCCGGCACCGCGTTCAGGAAGCAGGAGATCGGCAGGCCGCGCGCCGCGCCGCCGTTCGACAGCACCGGCGTCGCCGGCATGAACCACAGGCGCGAAATATAGTCATAGATGCGCTGGGCGTGGTCGGCGTCGTCGGCGAAGGTGGTCGCCACGCGCGCGAACATGTCCTGATAGGTCTCGCCCGGCATCAGATAGCGGTCGTCGAGCGTCGTCTTGCCGAATTCGGTCAGAAGCGCGTCGCGCGACGGGTCGGTGACCACGGAGCGATGCAGCTTCAGCTCAGGCCGCGCCTTGGGACGCACCATCATATTCGCCTTTTGGGCGACAGGAGCAACACGATTGGCCGCTTCACTCAAAGACATCGTACATTCACCCTGATACTGGAGCCTTGCGCTACGCCGCGCCCGCTCGGAGGAGACTGTTAACAACTATATCTAGTGTCTGCAGCGCCCCGTCCGCCGATATATGGGGACATAAGGGCCGCTCATCGTCAATGGGGGGAAGCCCGTCGTGGTGAAGATTTTTCGTAAATGAAAGCTTAATTTTTGCTTTTCGCCAAGCGGCTCAAGGGGTTGCGAAAGTGCGACACTTTTTCGCCCCAATCACGATTTCTGTGAAAGAATCGTGTCGGGGGTTTCGCTTAAATACCGGTCAAGTTTGTTATGGCGGTCCACCAGCACGACACTGGGGATAATCGGCTTATCCGTCAGCTCAAAGCCCATGATGATGATCTGCTCCGATTCCGCGATCAGGTGCGCGGCGGCGCCGTTCATGGCGATCTTGCCCGAACCGCGTTCGCCGGTGATCACATAGGTCTCCAGCCGCGCGCCCGAGGTGTTGGACACCACCAGCACGCGCTCGCCTTCCCACAATCCGACCGCGTCCATCAGATCCTCGTCGATGGTGATCGAACCGATATAGGCCAGGTTCGCTTCGGTGACATAGGCGTTGTGGATTTTGGAACGCAGCAACTGACGCATGGGGGGAGCCTTAAGGTTTAAACCACGGAAAGCACGGAAAACACGGAAAAGCACAGGGTTGTCAATGGCGCGGTTCATAGCGGATGGCGCTGCGGCGCGCCCTGCGCGTCAAAGCTTATCTTTCAACCCGCCTATATCCATAACGCTATGGATTTCCGTATTTTCCGTGCTTTCCGTGGTCTAACCTCTCTTGTAACGCAATTTGGGCGCAGCCACCGACGTAAGCAGGGCCTTAAGATTTGAACCACGGAAAGCACGGAAAACACGGAAAAGCACAGGGTTGGCAATGGCGCGATTCATATCGGATGGCGCTACAGGGCGCCTTGCGCGTCAAAGCTTATCTTTCAGTCCGCCTATATCCATGACGCCATGGATTTCCGTGTTTTCCGTGCTTTCCGCGGTCTAACATCTGTTGTAACGCAAGGTGGGGCGCAGCCACCGATGTAAGCGGGGCCTTAAGATTTGAACCACGGAAAGCACGGAAAACACGGAAAAGCGCAGGGTTGGCAATGGCGCGGTTCATAGCTGGTGGCGCTACAGCGCGCCTTGCGCGTCAAGGCTTATCTTTCAGTCCACCTATATCCATGACGCCATGGATTTCCGTGTTTTCCGTGCTTTCCGTGGTTCAAATATCTCTCACAGCACAATCCGCTCGACCTGCGCTTTAGGAAAAGCGCCGAAATTAACCAGCAGTCCCAGCCTGTGGCCTGTCGCCCGCAAATAATTGATGGTTTGCGCCCGATGCACATCGCTAAGAGCCGGGCACGCTTTCAACTCCACAATGATCTTGTCATAACAGATGAAATCCGGCTGGAAGCACAGGTCGAGAACAGCGCCTTTATAGCTCAGATTGAGGTTCGGTTGCGAAACAGCGGGAATATGTCTGGCGGCGAATTCACGTTTCAGGCACACCTGATAAACCGATTCCAGAAAGCCGACGCCCATTTCTCGGGAGACTTCATAGACCGCGCCGCGAATGGCGTAGGCCTCGTCTTCGTAAAGCAATCCGCCTTCGCTCATCCTGTTCACGTCCCCCCGATGTCCCCAAAGCGCGACGGGGCCTGTCTATTCCGACCACAGGTCGGTGATGTCGCCCTTGCGGTTGAGCATGTGGACGGCGCGTTTGATGACGGTGAGCAGGTTCTCGACGCGCGCGTCGTGGTCGTAGGTCAGGCCGGTGCGGTGCATGCCTTCCAGCGCGAAGCGCGCCAGGTCGCGGCTGACCTGAAAGCGCGCATCGGCGCCGGCCATGATGAAGTTGGGCGTATGCCGCCCCATGGCGCCCTTGTCGAAGGCTTCCTGCGCGGGCGCGATGGCGCGCGCCACCTCGGCGTCCTGACGGGCGGCGCGCTCCAGCGCCAGAAAGGCGGCGAACGGCGCCGAGTCGAGCAGCCGCCAGTAGGCGTCGATGGCGCCGTCCAGCGCGTCCTGACCGGGCTTGAGCTTTTTCGCCTCGGCCTCAAACGCGGCTTCGCGCGCGGCGTGGATGTGCCAGGCGGCGGCTTCGATCAGGGCTTCGCGCGTCGGGAAGTGATAGAGCATGGCGCCGCGCGTCAGGCCGCAGGCCTCGGCGATGGCGGCGTTGCCCGCGCGGTCATAGCCCAGCTCGGCGAACAGGCGCATCGCCGTTTCCAGAATCTGCACGCGGGTGCGCCGCGACTTGGGCGTATCCTTGGCGCCGCCTTCCTTCACCCTGGCGTCACGTCCGCCGCGTGCGCCCGATGGATTGCGCACCTGCGGTAGGGATGACGGCTCTTTCCCGGTTTCACTCATCTGCGTGTCTTTCAGGGCGTGATGCGGTCTGCATTGAAGCTGCGTTACGCCAAAACGTGTTTCGCTTTTAAAAATATGGCATTTCCGCCCTAAAGCAAGCGCGATAGACGCGATTACGGGCGTCATTTGCGAGGAATTTGCAAATTGTGCGCCGCACAAAGCGACGCAGGCGTCAAAAATCTCAGGAAAAGCGGTCGCCTGCATTGGCGACTTGCCAATCCGTCGCGCATTGGGCATGGAAGAAGCGGGACAGACGGAAGGATTTTTCACTTTGCGTATCTTGCTGGCGACAGACGCCTGGGAGCCTCAGGTCAATGGCGTGGTGACGACCCTGCGCAAGACGATCGAGGAATGTGAAAAGCTCGGCCACGAATTCAAGATCATCGACTATAACCAGTTCAAGACCGTCTCCTGGCCCGACTATCCCGAGGTCAAGCTGGCGCTCGGCTGCTATGAGGAGGTGCGCGAGATCATCCTCGACTACGAGCCCGACGCGATCCATATCGCCACCGAGGGCTTTGTCGGCATGGCGGCGCGGCGCGTCTGCCTGGAATGGAAGCTGCCCTTCACCACCAGCTATCACACCAAGTTTCCCGAATATATTTCGGCGCGCCTGCCGATCCCGTTGAGCTGGGGCTACGCCTTCATGCGCTGGTTCCATAAGCCGTCCGGGCGCGTGATGGTGGCGACCCCGACCTTGCAGAAGGATCTGGAGGCGCGCGGTTTCAAGAACATCTCGCCGTGGACGCACGGCGTGGACACCGAGACCTTCCGCCCCGGTCTGGAGCCGATCTTCGGCGATCTGCCGCGTCCGATCATGACCTATATCGGTCGCGTGGCGGTCGAAAAGAACATCGAGGCCTTCCTCAAGCTGGACCTGCCCGGCACCAAGGTGATCGTCGGCAAGGGGCCGCAGCTTGAGGAATTGAAGGCGAAATATCCCGAAGCGGTGTTCACCGGCCCGCGTTTTGGCGAGGAGCTGGCGCGCTCCTATGCGGATTCGGATGTCTTCGTGTTTCCGTCCCTGACCGACACCTTCGGCCTTGTCATCACCGAGGCGATGGCGGCGGGCACGCCGGTCGCCGCCTTCCCCGCCCACGGCCCGATCGACCTGATCCCCGGCTCCGGCGCGGGCGCGATCGACGAGGATCTCGGCAAGGCCATTGCGGAAGCGCTGAAAATCGACCGCGAGGCGGTGCGCGCCTATGCCGAGAAATTCTCCTGGCCGGAATGCGCGGCGGAGTTCATCCGCAATCTGGAGCCCTATCCCGAACCGGCGCGCACCAAGTTCTGGAAACGCCTGCGGCAGTTGCGGCGGAAGAAGGCGGCGTAATTTTTTATCCCCAAATGCACACAGATGAACACGGATTTTCATCTGGATCATAATGACCGGTATTCAACCCTATGCTTTTCCGTGTTGTCCGTGCTTTCCGTGGTTCAAATTCAGGGCCTCCGCTCGTGCGTCGGTTACTGCGCTCCAAGTCGCATCAAGAGATATTTGGCCACGGAAAACACGGACAACACGGAAATTCATGATGTCATCGATATGGGCGGACTGAAAAGATAAGTCTTGACGCGCAAGGCGCGTCATAAGCTATGCATTCAGAGACAGCTCAATACGACGTAAACATCACCGTCTCTCATCCGTGTTCATCTGTGGATACAATTTCCAAAGCCGCTTTTTGGGAAAACGCTATATCAACCGCTTGCGCAATTGTTGCGACAGGATGTCGATCAGGGTGACCGCCACGACGATGATCAGGGCGATGGCCGAGACCTGCTGGTAGGCGAAGCTGTTGAGATTGTCGAACAGAAGCTGGCCGATGCCGCCCGCGCCGATCAGGCCCAGCACGGTCGCCGAGCGCGCGTTCGATTCAAAACGGTACAGCGCGAACGAGGTCCACAGCGGCCCGACCTGCGGGATCACGCCCCAGACGATTTCGTGCAGGCGCGTTCCGCCGGTGGCCCGCACGCCTTCGACGGGGGCGGTTTCGATGGCCTCAACCGCCTCGGAGAACAGCTTGGCCAGCGTCCCGGTATTGTTGAGCGTCAGGGCCAGCACCCCGGCCAGCGGACCTAAGCCCACCGCGACCAGAAAGGCCGTCCCCAGCACGATGTCGGGAAAGGCGCGCAACAGGGCGATCAGGCCGCGCATCGGCTGCACCACCCACAGGGGCGCGATGTTGCGCGAACATAAAAAGCTGATCGGCACAGCCAGCAGGATCGACAGGAAGGTGCCCCAGATGGCGATCTCCAGCGTCTCCCACATCGCCTTGACGTAGTGCGCGCCGTCCGTGAAATCGGGGTGCAGATAGTCGCTCAGATAGGCGCCGGTATTGGCCGAATTATCGACCAGCTTGTGCAGGTCGTAAATATGCGCGCCCTTGAATCTCACCGCCAGAAAAGCGACGAAGACCAGTACAGCCAGCCAGTTGGCCAGCCTTTGCGCCATGCCGGTGGTCGGCGGCGCCAGTTTCGCCATTGCGTCGCTCATCAATGGCTCGCATCCGCAGGGGCTTGCGGCGCGGTTTTGGCGGCGGCGGCGGCCTGCGCCTTTTCGACCGCGTCCATCTCGGCCCTGGCGGCGGCGATCTTGGCCGCATCGCCCGACTGGTTCGCCTCGTCCTCGGCGACAATGGCTTCGAGATAGCGTTCGGGCAGCAGGTAGGATTCGTCGGCGGGCTGCATCGGTCCCCACTGCATCACTTTCAGATTGGCGCGCTGACGCTCGGCCTCCGGCCCGGTTCCCTGACCATAGCTGAGGAAGAAGGAGCGCAGCTTTTCCTTGATCACCGGATCGACGTCGGCGCGGTATTCGATCACGCCCTTGGGCAGGGGTTGCGACGACCACAGAACCTTGATCTTGGCCAGCTTTTCGCGGCCCGCGGGCGTGTCGTTCAGTTCTTTCAGCGTATCGGAATTGGCGGTGGCGGCGTCGACCACGCCCGCGATCACGCCCTCGACATTGGCCTCGTGCGACCCGGCGCGGACATTGCGGAAGCACTTGTCCGTGTCGATCTTGTGCGGCAGGAACAGCCACGCCTTGGGCGCGATGGTGCCGGAGGTCGATTTGACGTCGCCCATGCCGAAATTGAGCTTGTGGTCGCATTTCAGCACATCGTCGAGCGTCACCTTGGAATCGGCGCGGGTGATGATCAGGCTTTCGTAACCGTCCGTACCGTCCGGATTGGTGGTGTGGGCGAAGACCTGGCCATTGGCGCGGCGCACCGCCTCAAGACCTGAGGCGCTGGAGAAGAAACCGGCCTGGGTCTGGTTGAAGCGCATGGCCTCGATCAGCGAGGTGTAGTTGCTGGAATAGTAGGGCTTGATGGTCAGGCCGGTCTGCTTTTCCATGTCCTGAAGGATGGGTTGCCACATCTTGTCGAGATTCTGAGACTTCTCGAAAGATAGAATGGAGAAGGTGAGGGTTTTACCGTCCGCCGCCGGCGCTTCGCTCTTTTTGTCGCAGCCATTGAGGCCGGTCATCAGCAGCACAGCAAGAGCGGCGCCGGAAAGAAATGTCTTAGCTTGCATGATCTTCACCCCAATAGGCGTCTTCGATTTCCGCGCCATAGATATCGCGCAGGGTTTCATCGCTCAGTTGCGCGCTCGGGCCGTCATAGACGACCTTGCCGTCCTTGAGCGCCAGAATGCGGTTGCAATAGGCGCGCGCATAATCGACCTGGTGCAGGGTGACGATCACCCCGACTCCGCTTTGTTCGTTCAGATCGACCAGCAATTTCATCACCTTGCGCGCCGTCACCGGATCGAGCGAGGCGACCGGCTCATCGGCCAGCACCACCTCGGCGTCCTGCACGATGGCGCGCGCAATCGCGCCGCGCTGCTGCTGGCCGCCCGACAGGGTGTTGGCGCGCTGCCCGGCCATCGCCGCGACGCCGACATGGTCGAGCGCGCGCATCACCTTCTGTTTCTCGTCCGCCGACCACAGGCCGAACAGGCCGCGCAAGGCCGAAATCTTGCCGAGGAAACCGAGCGCGACATTGGTGAACAGGGACAGGCGCGGCACCAGATTGAACTGCTGCGCGATCAGGCCCATCCGGGTGCGGATGCGCCGCACGTCCTGGCTTAAACGGCCATTGGCCTGCACCGGCTGGCCCAGCACGCTGACCGTTCCGTCGCCGCGATCAATGGCGTGCAGGCCGGAAATGGCGCGCAGCAGGGTCGATTTGCCGGAACCGGACGGCCCGATCAGGGCGACGCGCTCCGGCCGGTCCATGACGAACGACACAGCGTCCAACGCCTTGTGAGTCGTCTTGCCGCCCGCGGCGGCGGCCTTGCGGGTGAAGGTCTTGCTGATTGCCTTGACCTCGACGAGGGGCGCCGTCATGCACAGCCTTTACATCTTTGCCGCGCGGATACGGCGGCGGCGAAACTCTAAACCTCTAGCGTTAGAGAGTCTTATTAACGATTTGATGACGTTTGCAACCGTCTTTCGCAGTCGCGGCGTAAATTTCTGCAGGGTCCGCGCACAAAACCCTTTGAAGTCGTTGTGATTTGAGCCTTCAAGGCAAATCTGGTATCTTTGGATACGAAAAGCCGTCAAATAAGGCTTTACACAGGGGAAAATTCGCCTATATCAGCCCGTTCCGGCGGACCCTCAAGGTTCCATTCCCCATTGCTAACGCCGGCCTGGGTAATTTTGGGCAGCGCGGTGCGCGGCCTTTAACAACAAGGGATGTTCTGGTGGATAGCTACCAATCAGCCCTGGACCTGGTCCGCAAGCAACCGCCGGAACGCCCCGTCGCCCTCGTGCGCCGTGCGCCGGTCTCCGTTGCCGCGCAATGGTTTCAGGCCAATTTCAAGGGCGATGTCTTCTACGCCGTCAAAGCCAATCCGTCCGCATGGGTGCTGGAAACCCTGTGGGCGTCGGGCGTTACGTCGTTTGACGTCGCCTCGCTGAACGAGATCGAGCTGGTGCGCAGCGTCCTGCCCGCCTCGGCGCGGCTGGCCTTCATGCACCCGGTCAAGAGCCGCGTCTCGATCGCCAAGGCCTATTTCGATTACGGCGTGCGCACCTTCAGCCTCGATACGCATGACGAATTGCGCAAGATTCTCGACGCCACCGGCGGCGCCAAGGATCTGAACCTGATCGTGCGGCTGGCGACCTCCGGCGAAGGCGCGAACCTGCCCCTGACCAACAAGTTCGGCGCGCAGGCGCATGAGGCGCCGTCGCTGCTGATGGCGACGCGGCAGGCGACCTCCGGCCTGATGGGCGTCTCCTTCCATGTCGGCTCGCAGTGCATGAAGCCGACCGCCTATGCCGCCGCCATGCTGTCGGCGTCGCGCTCATTGGTGCGCGCGGGCGTGTTCGCGGACGTGGTCGATGTCGGCGGCGGTTTTCCGTCGGTCTATCCGGGCATGGTGCCGCCCGCGCTCAGCGAATATATGGATGCGATCAACCGCGCCTTCGACGAGATGAAGGTGCATGAGGAGACGCAGCTCTGGGCCGAGCCGGGCCGCGCCCTGGTGGCGGAATCGACCTCGGTGCTGACCAAGGTTGAGCTGCGCAAGGGCGACGCCCTCTATCTCAATGACGGCTCCTACGGCAATCTGTTCGACGCCACCCACGCCAAATGGCCGTTCCCGGTCCGCCTGCACCGGCAGGACGAAGAGGTTGAGTCCGAGACGCTCAAGCCGTTCCGTTTCTACGGCCCGACCTGCGATTCCATCGATTCCATGCCGGGGCCGTTCTGGCTGCCCGCCGATGTGGCCGAAGGCGACTATGTCGAGATCGGCATGCTGGGCGCCTATGGCGTGACCATGGGGACGCGCTTTAACGGCTATGGCGAGACCGATACGGTGTTCCTTGACGACGCGCCGATGGCTTCGCTGTTCGGCCTTGGTCCGCGCTCGATCAACAATCCGCGTTCGGCCTTCGATCCCGACGACAACAAGGTCGTGCGTCTGAACCGCCCCAAGGGCGGCAAGCGCGGCAAGAAGCGGATCGTGAAGTCGAAATAATTGCCAAGAGCGGCCCCTTCCGCTATAGGGGCCGCGCATCAGCCTGACATGATTGTCGGCTACACCCGCCTCATCGCTCCGTCTGAGGAAACCGGGTCAATGACGGGCGTCCACCTATGTCTCTCTCAAAAGGAACACAGAGATGAACGCTGAAACTTCCAATTCTAAAGCCGAACTGCTCCAGAACACCGTCGAGCATGTCGATATCACCTCCTACGACGCGCGCCCGATCATCGATTCGATGCGCAAGATGTCGTTTTCGTCGCGCGACACGGCCCGCGCCGCCGACATCTTCAACATGGCGCTCAACGACAAGGGCTGCTCGACCTGGCTGATCCTGGCCGGTTCGACCTCGGCCGGCGGCTGCATGCACGTCTATCGCGACATGGTGAAGTTCGGCATGATCGACGCCGTGGTCGCCACCGGCGCCTCGATCGTCGATATGGACTTCTTCGAAGCGCTCGGCTTCAAGCACTATCAGGCAGCCGGTCAGGTGGACGATAATGTGCTGCGCGACAACTATATCGACCGCATCTACGACACCTATATCGACGAAGAAGAACTGCAGGCCTGCGACCACACCATTCTGGAGATCGCCAACCGTCTTGAGCCGCGCGGCTATTCCTCGCGCGAATTCATCTGGGAAATGGGCAAGTGGCTGTCCGAAGGCAACGCCAAGAAGGAAGGCAGCCTGATCCAGACCGCCTATGAAGAAGGCGTGCCGATCTTCTGTCCGGCCTTTGTCGACAGCTCCGCCGGTTTCGGCCTGGTCAAGCACCAGAAGGAACGCATGGCGGCGAAGCAGCCCTATATGATGATCGACGCGGTCGCCGATTTCCGCGAACTGACCGACATCAAGATCGCGGCGGGCACGACCGGCCTGTTCATGGTCGGCGGCGGCGTGCCGAAGAACTTCGCCCAGGACACGGTGGTCTGCGCCGAAATCCTCGGCAAGGACGCCGACATGCACAAGTATGCGGTGCAGATCACGGTCGCCGATGTGCGCGACGGCGCCTGTTCGTCCTCGACGCTCAAAGAAGCCGCCTCATGGGGCAAGGTGCAGACCACACACGAACAGATGGTCTTCGCCGAAGCCACCACGGTCGTGCCGCTGATCGGTTCGGACGCCTATCATCGCGGCGCGTGGAAGTCGCGCGAGAAGCCGCGGTGGGCCAAACTGTTCCAATAAGGAAATAAGTGTTCACTTCCGTGTGAGTTGGGCAATTATCCCAAGAATAGAGAGAAAATTGCTGCACTGCGGCCTTCCATTTTCCGCACAAAGTATTACATGGAGTATAAGGGTTCACGATGAGTCGTTATTGTGAACTGACAAGTTAGTCGCCGGGATCATCCCCCCCCCTCGAAACCGGCGACATGCGACGGCGAGCATTGCCCCCCAATGCTCGCCGTTTTGCATTTTGGGCGACATGCAATGCGAGCAGAGCCATTGCACCCCATCAGGCTCGCCCTGTGGTTTGCATTGCGGCTTTATTTGCGGCGATAAATGGTGAAGCTGTCCCAATCGCCGCGCGCGTGACCGATGGCGACATAGTGCGCGGCCAGTTCATTCTGGAGTTCGGCGGCGCGGGCGGGAAGCTGACAGCCCATGTAAAGGCTGGGATTGGAAACCAGCACGAAATCGGGGCGCGAGGCGAAGGCCGCCACCAATGGGTCCGGGTCCGGCGTCGGAAAGGCGCACATCAGGTGCATGGCGTTGAAATATCTGGCTTTTGGCAGGGCGCCCGTCATCAGATAAACGTATTGGCCGCGACCGGTCGCCAGCAGGTTACCGCCCGGCTTCAACCCTGCGGCCCTCAGCGCCGCCGCGCTGCGCACATTGCCGGTATAATCCGGCGCATGGAAAGGTCCGGACAGGAACAGAGCGCCGCCCTCCACGAGAAAAGGCTGCGCCGCCGCAGCCAGCAGATAGGCCGCGATCCAAGCCGCGCGCTGGTCCGGACGAAAGGCGACGCCGTGGCACAGCACGATCGCCGCCAGCGCCAGAAACGGCGGAATCAGCACGAAACCGTACCAGATGTCCGGCGAACGGCAGGCCAGGATGCCGAGCGCTTCGCTCAGGCTCCAGATCAGCAGCAGGGCCAAAGACGCGCCGCCGACCGCCGCCCTGAGGCGCGGCAAGCGCAGCAGCGCCAGCAGGGTTCCGACGCTGATGACCAGAATCGGTTTGAGGAAGGCGGGAAATTGCGCCACGCGCTGCAACACGCCCAGCGGACTGGGCCTGGACATGTTGGTTTGAGAACGGCTGAGCGCGTTCACGACTACGGCGTCGAAGGCGTCGCGGAAATGCCCGCAGACCAGAAAACAGACCGAGAAACCCAGCGCGGGCAACAGGCCCGCCGCGCAGAACGCCGCAAGCGGCAAGAGGTCGCGCCGCGCCCGGCTGCGCCACGCCGCCCAGCCGAACAGGCCAAGCGCCGTAAACGCCGCCGTCTGCTTGGTCATGACAGCGCATCCCATCATCAGCCCGCTCAAGGCCATCAGGATAAGGCGGCGGCGTCCGGCGCGGTCGGCGGCAAGCGCCAGCGCGAAGGCTTCGATCGTAAAGGCGGCCTCAATCAACTGGCACGGCGCGGCGACGCCCAGCATGAATAGCGAATAGAGCGGATAGGCGCCGACGGCGATGCCCGCGCAGACCGGACCCGCGACAGGCTGCAACAGCCGGTAAAGCGCCAGCGCGCCCCAGGCGGTGAAGGCGATCTCGACGGCCTTGATGACGAGCAGATGCGCGCCGAACAGCGCCTGAAACGCGGCGAGGACGGCGAAGACGCCCGGCGCCTTGACGTCATAGCTGGCGACATAGGGCAGTTCGCCGTGCAGCCAGCGTTGCGCCACGACAGCGTAGAAGGCTTCGTCGTCATGGATGACGTGCAAAAAAGGCAGCCGGATCAATAAGGTCCAGAGCAGGAGCAGCCCCGCCGTCGTCAGCAGCGGGCGTTGCGCCGCGACGCCGCGCAGGGCGTCGAGGGCGGACTGTCGGTAGGTCGGAGCGGCGGCGCGCAGGATCGGCATGACGCGATCCTAGCGGGGAAACGTAAACATCCGTTTGCGCAAAGCTTTAAGGTTGTTAACCATTTAAATACCTGATCTGCGGCATAATTTGCCTATGACGACCCCAATCACGCCCTCCCTGTCGCACATGCTCAATCCGCAGGCCGCGCAGCCGCGCCCGGCGGCGCAAGGCAACGGATTCGCCAGCGCTCTGGCGGCGCAGAAGGCGTTTTTTCAGCAGGTGACCGCGCCAAAGGTGACGCCCGCGACCTATACGGCGGCGGACATCCAAAAAGCGTCGCCGCTGGCCTCCGCCCCTTTGTCAGCAACGGGTTCAGACCAGACGGTGAAACGTCCGGGTTCTTTTGTGAATATTGTCGTTTAATCGGGTTTTTTGCGGTTTTTAGGCCGTTTTTTCTTCCGGTGCATGCACCCGTTCGTCGTCTTCGCCCGTCACGCCCGGCGACAGGTCCGGCATGGGCAGCTTTTTCAGCTTTTTCGCCAGTTTGTCCTTCTTGCGCGGCTTATCCTCGCCGGACTTCTTTTTCTTCTCCGACTTATCCGCCTTCTTCTGCGCCTTCAGCGCGGCTTTTTCGGGCCTGTCCTCAGACGTCTCGCCGTCGCGGGCGTGGACCAGTTTGCGCAGCAGTTTGAGGAAGCTGTCGCGTTTCGGCGGCGACAGCAGTTCGAGGATTTTGGCGTCGGCGGCGGCGACCTTCGGCGCGGCGTCGGCGAGAGCGGCGTGGCCTTCGTCGGTCAGTTGCACCAGATTGGCGCGCCCGTCGCTTACCGAGCGTTCACGCGCCAGCAGCCCCTTGGCCGCCATGCGCGCGACCAGATCGGCCAGGGTCGAGCGGTCGATGCCGGTGGTCTTGACGAGATCGGCCTGCGTTAAACCTTCGGCGCCGTCGAGCGCGCTCAGGACCGCATACTGACGTTGCGACAGGGCGCCGTCGCCCAGTTCGGCGCTGTAGATTTCAAGCGCGATCTGCAACACACGGTGCAGAAGATGCGATGGCGAATCATCGAGTGTGGCGTGGACGGAGGCGTCGTGCATGGATTTACCGCTTTTTCGTCCCTTCATCGCCCTGCCCCTCCAAAGGATGTGGCGGCACAGTGGCATGTTACGATGACGAATTTACGACATCTTGCTCCGCACACGGAAGGAAAAATTACGCCTGACCGTCCGTATCCGGTTCAACAAGCATGTTTTTCATCAAAAACGGCAGCAGGGCGATGGAAAAGACGACCGGTCCGCCGATGATCGAGATCATCTTCCACGTCACCCAGACATCGTCGCTCTGCGTGCGCCAGACGACCTCGTTGATCGCCGCCATCGCGAAATAGAACAGGGCGTAATAGAGGGTCAGGCGCGGCCAGGCCGTCTCCTTCAGCTTCAGCGCCTCGCCGAGCAGCGCCTTAAGCGGCTGTTTTTTCAGCAGCAGGCCGCCGATCAGCACCGATCCGATCAGCACGTCGATGATCGTCATCTTGATCTTGACGAACACGGTGTCGTGGAAGAAGACCGTCAGCAGCGAGAACGGAATGGCGATCAGGGCCGACAACAGCGGAATCCAGGCGATGCGCTTTTCCAGCAGCAGGCCGCCGATAAAGGCGAACAACGAGGCGACGCCCAGCACGCCTGACGCGATGATCAGCGGCTCGCTCTTGTCGGTCAGTTTCAGGAAGCGGCAGACGAGGAAGGTCAGGCCGAAGGCGATCAGCGGGCCGTAATCGACCGCCAGCTTGACGGTGTTCTGTTTCGGCTGGCCCGCCTGCAAAGCCAGTTCGGGATTGATTTCGCCCAGCTTTTCAGCGGCCTGCGCCCCGGCGCGGTCAACGATTTTGTCGCCCGTTTCGATCTCGTCCTTGAGGTTTTCGCCGCTCATTGCTCGCCTCCGAGCGGTTCGAGACCGACCATGGAGCGGGCGAAATCGCGCGCCTTGAATTCGTGCAGGTCTTCTATGTCTTCGCCGACCCCGATCAGCTTGATCGGCGCATCGGACGCCTTGGCGACCGGGATCAGGATGCCGCCGCGCGCCGTGCCGTCGAGCTTGGTCATGACCAGACCCGACACAAAGGCCTGACGGCCGAAAATCTGCTCCTGCGACAGGGCGTTGCGCCCGACCGTGGCGTCCAGCACCAGAAGCGTCTCGTGCGGCGCTTCGGGATCGACCTTCTTGATCACCCGCACCACCTTCAAGAGTTCGTCCATCAGTTGCTGCTTGTTCTGCAGGCGGCCCGCCGTGTCGATCAGTACGACGTCATAGCCTTCTTCCTTCGCGCGCACGAAGGCGTCATAGGCGAGGCCCGCCGCATCGGCGCCGGTCTTGCGGCCCATGAAATCGGCTTTGGCGCGCTCGGCCCACACTTTAAGCTGTTCGACGGCGGCGGCGCGGAAGGTGTCGCCCGCCACCACCAGCACCTTGGCGCCCTTTGCGGTCAGTGAAGCGGCGATCTTGCCCAGCGTCGTCGTCTTGCCGGAGCCATTGACCCCGACGAACAGCACGACATAGGGTTTGGGGCCGGACAGGGGATCGAATGTCGCTTCGTGACCGGCCAGTTCCTCAGCCAAGGCCTCGGCCAGCACAGCGCGCACGGCATCGGAGTCCTTGGTCGAAGAAAACCGCGCCTTCGCCATCTTGTCGGCGATGGTGGCGGCGACGGCGGGGCCGAGATCGCTCTCGATCAGCAGGTCTTCGAGGTCTTCAAGCGCCGCATCGTCCAGCGCTTCCTTCTGCACGAACACCTGGGTGACGGACTCGGTCAGGTTCTGCGAGGTGCGCGACAGGCCTTGTGTCAGGCGCTGGAACCAGCCCTTTTTCTTCTCTTCGGTCATTAAGGTCTCATTGCATTTCGTCCTCCCCCGTTCACGGGGGAGGGGGGAAAGACGGTAGAGGAAACAGTCATGGCGGGGATTGCCCCCTCCGTCTTTTGCAAGCGGACGCTTGCAAAATCCACCTCCCCCGTACGCTGCGCTACAGGGGAGGATAAGAGGGCGACAGCGTGTTTGCCGTCATGGCCGGTTATGCGAATGTCGGCGAGGCCGCCCACCGTGGCGTCGCCTTGGAACACTACCTCGGTGAAGTCGGCGGCGCGCGCGAATCCGGGCTTTTCGACCACGCAGGAGACGGTGCGGCCGATCTGGGCGTTCAGGTGGCGATGCAGGGCGATTTCGGCGTGGGCGCGCAAACGGGCCGCGCGGTCCTTGATGACCGGGCGCGGCAGTTGCGGCATTTTCGCCGCCGGGGTCTGCGGACGCGGGCTGTACGGGAAGGCGTGGACGAAGGCGAGCCCGGCCTCGTCGATCAGCGACAGGGTGTTGGCGAAGGCCTCTTCGCTCTCGGTCGGGAAGCCCGCGATCAGATCGGCGCCCAGCGCAATGTCGGGACGCGCCTTGCGCACGGTTTCGACCAGTTTCAGCGCGTCGGCGCGCAGGTGGCGGCGCTTCATGCGCTTCAGGATCAGGTCGTCGCCATGTTGCAGGCTGAGGTGCAGATAAGGAGCCAGGCGCTCTTCGTCACGCAGCACGCCGAGCAACGTATCGTCGATCTCGGCGGCGTCGATGGAGGACAGGCGCAGGCGCTTGAGATCGGGGACCAGTTTCAGGATGCGCGCGACCAGATGGCCGAGTTGCGGCGTTCCGGGCAGGTCGGCGCCCCATGAGGTCAGATCGACCCCGGTCAGCACGACCTCATTATAGCCTTCCGCCACCAGTTTCTGCGTTTGCGCGATCACATCGCCCGCCGCCGCCGAGCGCGAATTACCGCGCCCGTAAGGGATGATGCAGAAGGTGCAGCGGTGGTCGCAGCCGTTCTGCACCTCGACAAAGGCGCGGGCGCGATCTTTCAGCCCGTCGATCAGATGGCCCGCCGTTTCCTTCACCGAAAACACGTCATTGACGACGATGCGGGCGCTGTCGGGCGTCAGGGCATAGGCGCCCTTTTTCTGCTTGTCGGCATTGCCGATGATGAAATCGACCTCACCCATTTGCGCGAAGGCGTCCGGGTCGGTTTGCGCCGCGCAGCCGGTGACGATCAGTTTCGCCTGCGGGTTCTCTTTGCGCGCGCGGCGGATCGCCTGACGCGCCTGACGCACCGCCTCAGCCGTCACGGCGCAGGTGTTGAAGATGATGGCGTTGTCCAGCCCGTCCTCGGCGGCGGTCTTGCGGATGACCTCGCTCTCATAGCTGTTGAGGCGGCAGCCGAAAGTGACGATATCGAGTTTGCTCACAGTTCGCCCTCAAACTCGACCTCGACCGGGCCGGTCATGAAGACGTGGTCATTGTCCGCCCACTGAATATGCAGCGGGCCGCCGTCCATGATCACCGTCGCCGTGCGGTCGGTCAGGCCGCGGCGCGCGCAGGCGACCAGAGTGGCGCAGGCGCCCGTGCCGCAGGCCTTGGTGATGCCTGCGCCGCGTTCCCAGACCCGCATGCGGATGGTGTTGCGGTCGATCACTTGCGCGAATTCGACATTGACGCCTTCGGGGAACAAGGGATGGTTTTCGATCAGCGAGCCGGTGGCCGCGACATCGACCTTTGACACGTCATCGACGAAGAAGACGACGTGCGGATTGCCCATCGAGACGGCGCAGGGCGTGTGGTAGAGCGGCGCGTCATACGGCCCGACCTTCAGCTCCAGCCGCAGCGTGTCCATCTCCTCTGACAGCGGAATCTCGCGCCAGTCGAGGCGCGGCTGACCCATATCGACGCTGGCCGTGCCGGTTTTGGCGTCGGCGCGCAGGACGCGGGCCTTGGTCGCGCCGCCCAGCGTGTCGATTTTCAGCGTGCGGTCGGAGGCGTCCTGATTCAGATACCAGGCGACGCAGCGCAGGGCGTTGCCGCAGGTCTCGACCGTGCCGCCGTCAGAATTCCACACGCGCATGAAGGCGTCGCCGCTGTCGCTGCTTTCGATGCTGATCAACTGATCGAAGCCGACGCCGGACGCGCGGTCGCCCCAGGCGCGGATCTCCTCCGGCGCGGGCGCAAAGGCGTCTTTGCGGGCGTCAACGACAACGAAATCATTGCCAAGGCCGTTCATTTTCAGAAAAGAGCGGGTCATTTGCGGCCTATATAGTCGCAAACCGTCGCGACTTACAGGGCTTTTAAGAGTTTAGAGCTTTTGGCGGCGAAACCGTTACAGGCCCAGCCAGCGGCGGCGTTGCGTCCAGTAGGTCTTGAACTGATCGGCCTGAAAGGCGTCTGCGAAGGTCACGACCTTGACCTGATGGTCGCCCGCCGGATCGGAGCGCACAGAGATGGCGTCGGCGTCATTGACTTCCGCCGCTTCGACGAATTTGAAGAAGGCGCCGAAAAAGGCGTCCGATTCCGATTCGGTGCTGAGATCGAACTCCAGACTGACCACGCTGCACGCTCCTTTTGTCAGAGGAGGATCACCATGACCTTCGCCTTACGACGCGTCCATGTGGCTAAATGCCCCCCGGCATCAAAATCCTGCAAAAAATGTGCGCTGCACAATGAAGGAAGTGAAGCCCACAAATTGTCCTGAGTCAAAGAAAATAAACACATCTTTAATCTCTGCGACACGCCTGTGACACGAAAGCCAGAGCGTTTCATACGCAAAAGAAGGCCAAAAGAAGGTATGACAGGGCTGTCATACCTTCCTGATCACATTTTTAGAGCGTTTCCCTAAAAAGTGGTTCCACTTTTTGGATAAGGAAGAGCGACACAACAAAAACTTAGAGCGCCGATCTGAGTCCATCAGATCGGCGCTCTAAGGCTTCAGGTTACCGTCAGGCGAATTTCGCGGCGCGCTCGGTTTCCGCCTTGGTTTCCGGCAGCAACAGCTTTTTGATATTGCGCGCGGCCTGACGGATGCGGTGTTCGTTCTCTACGAGGCCGATGCGCACATAGCCTTCGCCATATTCGCCGAAGCCAAGGCCCGGCGCGACGGCGACATGCGCCTCCTCGATCAGCATCTTGGCGAACTCCATCGAGCCCATATCGGCGAATTTATCGGGAATCTTGGCCCAGGCGAACATCGAGGCCGGGGGCGGCGGAATGTCCCAGCCCGCGCGCTTCATCGACTCGATCAGCACGTCGCGGCGCGACTTGTAGGTGTTGCGAATCTCCTCGACATTGTCCTGCGGGCCGTTGAGGGCGGCGGCGGCGGCGACCTGAATCGGCGTGAAGCCGCCATAGTCGAGATAGGACTTGACCCGCGCCAACGCCGCGCAGATCTCGGCATTGCCGACCACCATGCCAACGCGCCAGCCCGCCATCGCATAGGTCTTGGACAGGGAGTTGATTTCGACTGAGCGCTCGATGGCGCCCTCGACCTGCAACAGGGACGGCGGCGGATTGTCGTCGAAATAGATTTCCGAATAGGCGATGTCGCTCAGCACGATCAGGTCGTGCTTTTTGGCCAGGCGGATGACCTCTTTATAGAAGTCGAGATCGACCCATTGCGCCGTCGGATTGGACGGATAGGAGACGATCATCACCGACGGGGTCGGCACCGAATGCTTGACCGCCTTGTCGATGCCGGACAGATATTGCTCCGGCGACAGGGCCGGGACGTGGCGGATCACCCCGCCCGCCATCAGGAATCCGAAAGCGTGGATCGGATAGGCCGGGTTCGGGCAGATGACCGTATCGCCCGGCGCGGTGATCGCCATGGCGAGGTTCGCGAAGCCTTCCTTGGAGCCGAGCGTGGCGACGACCTGGGTGTCGGGATTGAGCTTGACGCCATAGCGGCGGTCATAATAGCCCGCCATCGCCTTGCGCAGGCCCTGCACGCCCTTCGACACCGAATAGCCGTGCGATTTCGGCTTCTGCACCGTCTCGACCAGCTTGTCGACGATGTGCGGCGCGGTCGGCATGTCGGGATTGCCCATGCCGAAGTCGATCACGTCCACGCCCTGTGCGCGCAGCCTTGCCTTCACCTTGTTGACTTCTTCGAAGACATAGGGCGGGAGGCGGCGGATGCGATAAAAGTCGCGCATGGCGATAACTGGACCAGAAAACGGTTAGAGGGAAAGCGCCATATGGCGCATCCGCGCGCCTTTGTCATCCCCCTGCGCGCAAAATTTTCGGGCAGTCGCGCAAATGTTTCGGAAATTTTTGCGTCAAGTGGGAGATTTACCTAATGCTCGCGCTCGACATGGCGGCGCAGGGCCTCAAGGCGCACATCCCAGGCCGCCGACAGGGCGTCGAGCTGGCTGCGGGCCAGTTGCAGGGCCTCCGGTTGCAGGCGCCACAGGCTTTCGCGGCCCTGCCGTTCGCAGGCCGCCAGACCCGCCGCCTGCATGACGTTCAGGTGCTTGGCGACGGCCTGACGGCTCATGCCCATGCCTTCGGTCAGGCGCACCAAAGAGGCCGGGCCGTCGCGCAGGCGCTGCGCCAGATGCAGGCGGGTGGCGTCGCCTAAAGCCGCGAAAATCTCGGCCTCAGCCACGCGCCAGCCATCCGGCGATCAGACGCATCTGCGCGGTCCAGCCGCCGTCATTGGCGGTGAAGGCGACGGCGCGGCGCGCTTCGGGGATCAGCTCGAAGCCGGTTTCGGTCAGGGTCAGGCGCACGCCGTCATCGACCTCCTCCAGCGCGAAGGTCACGGTGGTCATCGGCTCATTATCATAGTCGGCGTCCGGGTCGATGGCGAACGGATGCCACTGAAAAGCGAAGCGCTGCATCGGGTCGAGCGCGACGTTGCGGATGGAGAAACGCTTGCCCGGGTGCGGCTCCTGCCGTTTGGCGACCTCCGCATCAACGACGGTGGGGGCGATGGCGCCGGTGATGGTCTCGCCCGGCACGAAGGCCAGCCGGTCGAAGCGCAGGCCGAACCACTGGCCGAATTCGGACGGATCGGAAATCGCCCGCCAGACGCGCGGCAGGCTGGCCTTGAGCGTGGTCTGCTTGACGATGGCGGTCGCGGTGTTGAGGTCGGACATGGCGGGCTCCTTATGTCGCTTGAGCCTAGGCCGGGCGGCCGCAATTGGCAACCAAAAAGTTGCACATTAATTCGCGTCACGGATGAACGCAGATGAATGTCGCGATCAAGGCGCGTTCAGATAGGCTTAACCATACTGCCGGGCGTCGTCTGTTGGACATGAAGGAGATACGCCATGATCAAGCTGTTCGTTCCCGCCGCCCTCGCCGGCGCCGCTGTTCTGGGCCTGAGCCTGAGCCTTCCGGCGCAGGCCGCCGACTGCGCGGTCAGGCCGGTGCACAGGCCGGTCGCGCATAAGACGGTTCATAAAGCCGTTTATAAAGCGCCCGCCAAAAAGGTCGTCGTGAAAAAGGTCGTGCATAAGACCGTCATCCGCAAGGCCGAGGTCGGCTGCGGATGTGGCGTTCCCGCGCGCGATACGGTCCGCCATCCGGTGATCATGCGCCCGGACGGACCGTACTTTGTGGACGGCGTCCCGCGTGAACGCCGCGTCGAGGTGCGCGAGATTGTGGTGACGCCGATGCGGCCTCCCATGCGGCATGAGCGCCACGGCATGCGTCATCACCCTCATCATCCGCGCTGGTAGGCCCGCCGGATGTTAGCCAGGTCAGTCAAGACCGAGGCCTTGACGATCATCTGACCTGTATGTCGTCGTGATGATAAGTGAAGCGCGGTGCGGTGAAGCCAGAAGGGGTTTCCGCTTCATCGGATCGCGCCCAAGATCAGCCCGCCACAAATCGGGCGCAATGGGTTGTTTGAGATGATCTTCTGACAACCGGGGACTCACAACCATGCGCACGATCTTTGCCGCCGCTGTCCTGCTGGGCGCGGCCCTGACCGCTACGACCGCGTTTGCCGAGACCAAGACCGTTCCGGCGGACAAGCTGTTTCCGTTTCTGGACAGCTATTACAAACTGGCGCCCGCCGATCGCAGCCAGTTTCACCTCAGCTACCGCCTGCACGTCCAGGGCGCGAGACCCGAACAGGTGCGCCTGACCCTCCACGAGGGCGGCGGCGCAATCCCCATCGACACCGCCAAGCCGACCGATCTGTCACCGCTGCCGACGCCCGCACAACTGAAAACCGCCACCGTGACCTATGTGCGTCCGGATGGCGCCAGGTTCGGCGTCGAACTCAATGTCACGCCCAACGCCGCCCTCGCCCAGACGATGGACGCCCGCGCTCTGGCTCAGGCGGTCAGTCAGGCCCATGCCGGATCGAAGACGCTGGCCGGGCTGTTGGCCCTGGCCGTACCGAACCTTGACCGCGTCGTGTTTTACGGCGTGACGTCGGGCGAGGTCATCCTCGCCAATGGCGCAGCCAGGCCCCTGCCCGCCGTGGCGGCCTTCACTGACAAGGAGGGCCACAAGCACGCCGCTCAGGTGGTTTTCGCGCCCGCCGACTGGACAGGCGCGACAAGTGTGCGCTTTAACGCCGTACCGGCGCTGGCCCAGATCGGCGCGAAGTCATGACAAAGGCCAGCGGCCTGATCCGTCATTGACGCTTTTTGTCCATCCCGGAGAATGGACCAAGAGAATGGACCAAGAGCATGAAATGCGCTTACGCGGCTTCCGTCTGGACGGACAGGGCCTGCCGCCCGCCCGCGTCAAGCACTTCGAAAATATCGCCGCTGGCGTCAACGCCTTGCCAATGCACGGAATGCCACAGGGCGTAGAACAGCAGATTCCACGCCGCCTGTCCCTGGCGAGCATCGGCGAAGACGCGTTCGACATGACCTTCAAGGCTCATGTCCATTATGGCGGGGTGTCGGCTGAGCAGGGGGACGAGGCGCGCGGCGTGACCTTGTGTCCAGCAGGCGACGGGGGCGACGAAGCCCTGCTTGCGCGCCCAGGGCGCGCTTTCGGGAAGGTTCTCGGCCAGCCATTGACGCAACAGCCACTTGCCGTGTTTGCCGCGCACCTTCAGATCGTCGGACAGATTCGCCGCGAACGGAGAAAATTGCGAGTCGAGATAGGGCGTGCGTCCTTCGACGCCATGCGCCATAAGGCAGCGGTCGAATTTGAGCAGCAGGTCGTTGGGCAGCCATTCTGCGCAATCAATGGCCTGCAGGCGCTGGATGGGGCTCAAATCTTCGGATCGCCTTACCCCTTCAGCCGCCGCGATACCGGTGCGCCAGCGCGCCAGCACGCCGGAACAGCCCGGCGAGCGTTCGACGATGCCGCGCGTGCGCGTCCGTTCACGCCATAGCCCCCACAACCAGCGTGCGCGACGATAGCGCTTATAGCCGCCGAGGAGTTCGTCGGCGCCTTCGCCGCTCAGCACGACCTTGAGCCCAAGATCGCGCGCGGCCGCGCCGAGCGTATAGATGGGCAGGGCGGACGCGTCCGCCACCGGATCGTCGAGGCAGGCGGCCAGGGCGGGCAAGGTGTTGAGAAAGTCCCGTTCGACGACCTCGACAATATGGTGATCCGCGCCGCAAGCCTTGGCCAGTCTCTGCGCCTTCAAGGATTCGTCCTTGTGCGCCATCTCGGGAAAGGCGGCGGTCAGGGCTGTGACAGGCGTGTCGCTGAGTCGGCTCATGGCGGCCAGCAACGCCGCAGAATCGGCGCCGCCCGACAGGAAGAGGCCATAGGGGACGTCGGAGCGCATATGGGCCGATACGCTTTCGAGTAGCTTGCGCTCAAGCTGTTGCAAGGCGACGGCCGGCGGATATGACCTGGCGGCGGCGAAGACATCGCCCTGGCGGAAGCGTTCGACGATGCGGGCCTGCTCAACCACCAGAGTCTCACCCGGCAGCACCCGGCATACGCCGCCGAACAGGGTCTTTTCGCCCGTCGCAAACTGCATTTGCAGCAGTTCGGCGATGGCGGCGGGATTGAGGGACGGCGCGGCCAGGCCGGCCTTGATCAGGGCCTGGGGCTCGGAGGCGAAAGCGAACAGGTCGTCGCGGCAGACATAATAGAGCGGCTTGATGCCGAAACGGTCGCGGCTTAGCACGAGCCGGTCCGCCTTACGGTCGTAAATGGCGATGGCGTACATGCCGCGCAGGGCGCTGGCGAAGCGCGCGCCATGCGCCTGGTAAAGATGCAGCGCGCATTCGCAGTCCGAGCCGGTGCGAAACTCGGCCCGGCTCATTTCACGGCGCAGTTCCGGGTCATTGTAGATTTCGCCGTTGGCGATGGCGATGACGCCGCCGTCAGCGCTGACAAAGGGCTGCTGCCCGTGGACGATGTCTATGATGGCGAGGCGGGTGTGTACGAGGCCGACGCAACCCTCGACATGAACGCCGAACCCGTCGGGGCCGCGGTGATGGAGCGCTTCGGTCAGGGCCTGCAAGTGCGCCGCTTCCGGCGGCGTTTCGCGTCTCATGACGCCTGCGATTCCGCACATATTGACGTGTCTTCCCCGGTAGGCGCCTGACCTGATAAGGCGGCGCAATCATTATATTTTGACACCACCGCGCACCGTATGCCGTAAAGAAATTTACAGACAGCGCGGCGGCGCGGTGTCATATGGATGTAACAAAATTTCAGACGTGACAAGATGCCTTCTGCAAACCAATTAAGCATCTGTATTATCGCGAAAAATGAAGCTGATCGCATCCTTGGCTGCCTTGAGGCCGCGCGTGGCCTCTCCGATGACGTCGTCGTCATCGACAGCGGTTCAACCGATGGGACCGTCGAATGCGCCCAAGCGGCCGGGGCGCGCGTCGTCCATCACGACTGGCGCGGCTATGGCCCGCAAAAGCGTTTCGCCGAAGATTGCGCCCGGCATGACTGGATTCTCAATCTGGACGCCGATGAATATCTGTCGGATCGGCTGCGCGATGAGATCGCCCGGCTGATGGCCGCCGGGCCAGATCGGCCAGGTTACAGGCTGCGCATCATGAACATCTATCCCGGCAAGATGACGCCCCGGCTCTGGGCCGACTATAATAATTACATTCGTCTCTACGACCGGCGCGTCATGCGTTTTCGCGATAGTCCCGTACACGACACCGTGGACGCCGGCGCGCACGCCGTGGGCCAGCTACGCGCGCCCGTCCTCCATCATTCCGCGCGCTCCTACGCCCACATAAAGGCCAAGCTCGACGCCTACGCCTCCTTGCAGGCGCGCACTTTGAAAAAGCCGAACTGGGCGCTGTGGCTGCGCGTTCCGCTTGAATACCCTTTGACTTTCTTGAAGTTTTTTATAATGCGACGGCATTTCACCGGTGGGCTGGACGGGGTGATCAGCGCGCATCTGGCCGCCGAGGCGCGCTTTTATCGCCTGTTCAAGATGATGCGCGCCAATCGGTCAGTGCGCGGCGATGCAAAGTGAACGTAAGACCTGGGCCAGACGCGCCGCCCCGGCCTCGAAACCATAGGTTTTGAGGGCCTCCTGCTGCGCCATCGCCGCCCGCTTACAGGTCTGCGGGTACTGATCCAGCGCCGTTTGGACGGCCTTCGCCAGCGCCTCGGGGTTCTCGGCCGGCACGACGGCGCCAAGTCGCCCGCGATCCAGGATTTCGCGTGGCCCCTCAAGATCAGATGCGATAACCGGAAGACCCGCCGCCAGGGCTTCGATCACGACCAGACCAAACGGTTCGTAGCGCGATGGCACAAGCATGAGGTCGCCCTGCGCCAGAAATGCGGCGCGATCATCGATCCATCCCTGAAAAACGACCGTGTCGCCAAGGCCCAGCCTGTGGGCCTGCGCGCGCAAACGGACGCCCTCCTCGCCCTCGCCTCCGATGAGAAGCCGGAAATCCAGGCCCATCTGGCGCAGGTGCGCGGCGGCGTTCATCAGGACGTCGAATCCTTTTTGCTCATGCAGGCGGCCCAGAGCCACAATGACTGGCGCGTCTGGGACCGGCGCGTCCGGCTTTGGCCTGCGGACGGCGCCGACGTCAAGCCGGGCAAAATTGGGCATGAGATGCAGGTCGACCTCAGGCATATAGGCGCGCGCCGCCTCCAATATGCTGGAACTGACGCACAGGGCGGCGCGGCAATGCCTGAGGTGCGGTTTGAAAAAAGCGTTATGCAGCACGCAGACGACGCGATCATCAATGGACAGGATGGGGCTGAGCGCCAGTCCGGCGGCGCGGTTGCCATGGGTCAGGACGAGATCGGGTTGAAATGCCCGGCTCAGCCGGGCGATGCGGAGCATGGCGATGGGATCCAGGTTGAAGCGCGCCTTGACAGGTTTGAACTCCAGGGGCGGAAGGTTCTCCGCCAGAACGCCTTGCGGATGGCCAAGACTCAGCACGTCAAACCCTTGCGACCTGAGGGCTTCATGATAGGTCAGCGCCATGCTTTCAACGCCGCCGCGCACCCGCGCCAGCATGATGTTCAATATCCTTAAAGGTCGCGCCATGGCGTAGTCCGTGCATGAGGGCAGGCGTGCCGCCGATCGCCGACACTTAGGCCAAGATCGGCGTTCAGCATAGATGTGTCGTCGAACAAAACCCCTTCATCGCCAAGGCGCCGTCACGCCGTTCGGGTCGTTGCTGCGCTAACCTTGCTTTCACCCAAGGCGGGGTTATTCCACCGTCACCGACTTGGCGAGGTTGCGCGGTTGGTCCACATCGGTGCCCTTGTGGACGGCGGTGTGGTAGGCGAGGAGCTGGATCGGGACGGCATAGACCAAAGGCGCGATGAAGCTGTGGCAGGCCGGGGCCTTGATGAGCTTCAGGGATTTGGCCGCGTCGCCGGACAGGGTTGGGGCCTTGTCGGGGGCGTCGGTGATCATGACCACGCGGCCGCCGCGCGCGGCGACCTCCTGCACGTTCGAGGCGGTTTTCTCGAACAGTTCGTCGTCCGGCGCGATCACCACCACCGGCGTGTTTTCGTCGATCAGGGCGATCGGGCCGTGCTTGAGTTCTCCCGCCGCATAGCCTTCGGCGTGGATATAGCTGATCTCCTTCAGCTTGAGCGCGCCCTCCAGCGCCAGCGGGAACATGTCGCCGCGACCGAGATAGATGACGTCGCGCGCCTTCGACAGATCGAATGTGACACGCGCCACCTCCGGGTCCATATGCAGGGCTTCCGCGATCAGGCCCGGCGCTTCGAGCAGTTGCTGGACGTAGAAGGCTTCATCCGCCGGGGCGATGCGGCCGCGCTGCGCCGCCGCCGCCACGACGAGGGCCAGCAGGGCCGAAAGCTGGGCGGTGAAGGCCTTGGTCGAGGCGACGCCGATCTCCGGCCCGGCATGGGTCGGCCACATCAGGTCGGCTTCGCGCGCCATGGTCGAGGTATGGACATTGACCAGGGCGGCGGTCTTTAAGCCCTGATCCTTGCACCAGCGCAGCGCCGCCAGCGTGTCCGCCGTTTCGCCCGATTGCGACACCGCGACCGCCAGAGTTCCCGGCGTCATGGCCGGGCTGCGGTAGCGAAATTCCGACGCGACCTCGACATCGACCGGCAGGCCCGCCAGCGTCTCGAACGCATAGCGCGCGATCGCGCCCGCATAATAGGCGGTGCCGCAGGCGATGATTTGCAGGCGGCTCACCTTGGCGAAGTCGATACCGGCCTTGATGTCGGCGCGCACCGCGCCCGCCACCGGGTCGAGATAGGCCGACAGGGTGCGCTGCGTGCTTTCGGGCTGCTCATGCACTTCTTTTTCCATGAAGTGCCGGTAAGACCCCTTTTCGACCAGAGCCGCCGAGGCCGACACCGTGGTCACCGGACGATGGACCAGATCGCCACTGGCCTCATGGATTTCGGCGCCGGTGCGGGTGATGACCACCCAGTCGCCTTCTTCGAGATAGGTGACGCGCTGCGTGAACGGCCCGACCGCCAGCGCGTCGGAGCCAAGGAACATCTCGTTCTCGCCCCAGCCGACCACCAGAGGCGAGCCGCGGCGCGCGCCGAAGATCGTCTCGTCCTCGCCGCGGACCAGAATGGCCAGCGCATAGGCGCCGTGGAGCTGGTCCAGCACGGATTGGAACGCGGCGCGCGGGGCTTGCGTTTCCAGCGCGTCATTGAGCAGGTGAGCGATGACCTCGGTGTCGGTGTCGGACTCGAAGACGTGGCCTTTCGCCTGCAAACCGGCCTTCAGATCGGCATAGTTTTCGATAATGCCGTTGTGAACCAGGGTGACCGCGCCATAGGCGTGCGGATGGGCGTTGCGCACGCTCGGCGCGCCGTGGGTGGCCCAGCGGGTGTGGCCAATGCCGACCTGACCGGTAAGCGGTTCGTCATGCAGGACGGCGTCGAGATTGCGGATCTTGCCTTCGGCGCGGCGGCGTTCGACGCCGGTTGGGGTCGCCACCGCGATACCCGCCGAGTCATAGCCGCGATATTCGAGGCGGCGAAGCGATTCCAGCAGGCGCGGGGCGACGGGTTGCTGACCGATAATACCGATGATTCCGCACATGCTGACGTCTCCTGAGGCTCGGCGCGAGGCCATATTGCATTTTACGCATAGCATACCAATTTTTGAATTGCTATAAATTCGAATGACAATTCATTACGTAATTTCGGCTGATTAAGCGAAAATATGGCCGCCTTTGGCCCAAAAGCCCCAATTGCAACATGATGAATGCAATTTTAACGCAGATTGGTCTGGTGACTGGCAAATTTATGCAATGAAATGATTGCAAATATGCGCCAAGGGGTTTAGTTTGCGCCCATTCTCCTTTATTCAGGACACTAAAGGCCATGAGCGAAACCAAATGGGACCGGCTGCAAAACGCGATGAGCGCGTCGGGCGTGTCGATCAAGGATGTCGCCGATGCGGCGGGCGTCGCGCAATCGAGTTTGTTCCGCGCGCTGAACGGTTCGACCAAGGCGCCGCGCCCGGAGACGGTCGATAAGCTGGAGGCCGCTTTTATCGCCCTGGCCACCGCCAAGATGAACGAGTTTCGTCAGGCCCTGTCGCTCTATGGCTACAACCCGATCCGCAATCGTAATGAAGAAATGGCTTCGCACATGTCCGCGATGAACAAGACGCGCAAATATTTCGGCACCGACGGCATCAGAGGCCGCGCCAACAGCTTCCCGATGACCGCCGAGGTCGCCTATCGCGTCGGCATGGCGGCGGGCAAGATGTTCATGTCCGATTCCGACCGCCGCCATCTGGTGGTGATCGGCAAGGATACGCGCCTGTCGGGCTATATGATCGAACCGGCTCTGGTGGCGGGCTTCACCTCGGTCGGCATGGATGTGCGCCTGTTCGGGCCTTTGCCGACGCCGGGCGTGGCGATGATGACGCGCTCGATGCGCGCGGATTTAGGGGTGATGATCTCGGCCTCGCACAACGGGTTCGCCGACAATGGGATTAAATTGTTCGGGCCGGACGGTTACAAGCTGTCCGACGAGGTCGAGCTGGCCATCGAGGCGCGCATGGACGGCAATATCCTGGAGGGCATCGCGGAGGCGCACAAGCTGGGCCGCGTGCAGCGGGTCGATGACGCGCAGTGGCGCTATGTCGAGATCGCCAAGGCGACCTTCCCGCGTCATCTGACTTTGGCGGGCCTGCGCGTGGTGGTCGATTGCGCCAATGGCGCGGCGTACAAGGTGGCGCCTTTGGCGCTGTATGAACTGGGCGCGGAGGTGTTTCCGATCGGCGTGGCGCCGGATGGGATCAATATCAATGAAAAGTGCGGCTCGACCCAGCCGCAGGCGATGGCGCAGAAGGTGCGCGAGCTGCGCGCCGATATCGGCATTGCGCTTGATGGCGACGCTGACCGGGTGGTGATCTGCGACGAGCACGGCAATCTGGTCGATGGCGATCAGATCATGGCGATCATCGCCGGGTCGCTGGCGCGTAAAGGTTTGCTCAAGGGCGGTGGTCTGGTGGCGACGGTCATGTCCAATCTGGGGCTGGAGCGGTTTATGGCGAAGCAGGGTCTGGCCCTGGAGCGCACCAAGGTCGGCGACCGCTATGTGATGGAGCGGATGCGCGAGGGCGGGTTCAATATCGGCGGCGAGCAGTCGGGGCATGTGATCCTGAGCGACTATGCGACGACCGGCGACGGTCTGATCGCGGCGCTTCAGGTTCTGGCCGAGCGTGTGGAGACGGGCAAGCCGATGAGCGAGCTGGGCAAGCAGTTTTCGACCGTGCCGCAACTTCTGAAAAATGTGAAATATTCCGGGTCGAGCCCGATGGAGCGCGATGAGGTCAAGGCGGCGATCAAGGCGGGCGAGGAACGCCTGAACGGGTCGGGCCGGGTGCTGGTGCGCGCGTCGGGGACGGAGCCGCTGATCCGGGTGATGGCCGAGGGGGATGATGCGGGGCTGGTCAAGGCGGTGGTTGAGGAGATTGCCGGGGTGATGGCGGGGTAGAGTCTGCTCCGCGCTTATGGGGTTTGGGGCCAGTTGGCCCCAAGCCTTTTGACTTAACAAAACACCCGGCCTTTTGGGCCGGGTGTTTTGTTAAGTGATAAGATGTGGGGGCAATCGCCCCCACGCCCCGTAAGATCAGAGGATGCTCTGTCCGGTCTTCGCCCAGTCGGCCAGAAACGTCTCCAGCCCCTTATCGGTCAGCGGGTGCTTGAACATGTCCTTGAAGGCCTGCGGCGGTAGGGTCGCGCAGTCGGCGCCCGCCAGAGCCGCCTCGGCAATATGCGACGTGTTGCGCAAGGAGGCCGCCAGAATCTCGGTGTCGAAGTCGTAATTGTCATAGACCTGACGGATGTCGTGGATCAGCTGCATCCCGTCCGCGCCCTGATCGTCGAGACGGCCCACGAACGGCGACACGAAGGTCGCGCCCGCCTTGGCGGCCAGCAGGGCCTGATTGACCGAGAAGCACAGGGTCACATTGGTCATCAGACCCTGCGCCGAAAATTCCTTGGTCGCTTTCAGGCCTTCGATGGTCAGCGGCACCTTGATCACCACATTCGAGGCGATGGCGGCCAGCTTTTCGCCTTCCTTGATCATGGTCGGGGCGTCGGTCGCGGCGACCTCGGCCGAGATCGGGCCGTCAATCAGCTCGCAGATCTCCTTGATCACCTCGAACATGTTGCGGCCCGACTTGGCGATGATGGTCGGGTTGGTGGTGACACCATCGATCAGGCCGGTTTCTTTCAGTTCGGCGAGGACTTTCGTATCGGCGGTATCGGCGAAAAGCAGCATGAGCTATTCCTTTAGAGGGAAGCATCCCTGAGCGCGTTTGTCAGGAATAGCTTTCATTGAAGACGGATTTGTGATTATGGAAGCGCCTTAAATCCCCGCCCCCGTAAACTCAAGTACTTTGTTCATGACCACATCGTCATCGCAACCCAGCGTCGGTTTTGTCTCCCTTGGCTGCCCCAAGGCGCTGGTCGATTCCGAGCGCATCCTGACCCGCCTGCGCGGCGAAGGCTATGCGACCTCGGCCTCTTATGGCGGGGCCGATGTGGTGGTGGTCAATACCTGCGGCTTCCTCGATTCCGCCAAGGAGGAGAGCCTGGCCGCCATTGGCGAGGCGCTGAACGAAAACGGTAAGGTGATCGTCACCGGCTGCATGGGCGGCGAGGCCGATCTGATCCGCGAACGCTTCCCCAATGTCGCCGCCATCACCGGCGCGCATCAGTATGATGCGGTGATGGACGCGGTCCACAACATCGTCCCGCCCAAACCCGATCCGTTCCGCCCGCTAATCCCCGAAAACGATCCCGGCGTGCATCTGACGCCGAAACACTACGCGTACTTGAAGATTTCCGAAGGCTGCGATCACCGCTGCACCTTTTGCATCATCCCGTCTTTGCGCGGCGATCTAGCTTCGCGCCCGGTGGCTGAGGTCTTACGCGAAGCCGAGAAGCTGGCGCAGGCGGGGGTGAAGGAATTGCTGGTGGTGTCGCAGGACACGTCAGCCTATGGGCTCGACATCAAATACGCCCAGAGCGAATGGCGCGGCCAGAACTGGAACGCCTCATTCGAAGACCTGTCGCGCGGGCTTGGCGAACTGGGCGTCTGGGTGCGGATGCACTATGTCTATCCGTACCCGCATGTGAACGCCGTCATTCCGCTGATGGCGGAGGGCAGGATCCTGCCCTATCTCGACATTCCGTTCCAGCACGCCAGCCCGAAGATTCTGAAAGCTATGAAGCGTCCGGGCAATCAGGATAAGACGCTGCAACGCATCGAATCGTGGCGCGAGGTCTGCCCCGACATCACCCTGCGCTCGACCTTCGTGGTCGGTTTTCCCGGCGAGACCGAGGCCGATTTCAACCTGCTGCTCGACTGGCTGGAGGCGGCGCAGCTCGACCGCGTCGGCGCCTTCGCCTATGAGAACGTCACCGGCGCGGCGGCGCAGGCCTTACCCGATCATGTGCCGGAGGAGGTCAAGCAGGACCGCCTGGCGCGCTTTATGGCGGTCGCCTCGCGCATTTCGGCGCAGAAGCTGCAAGCCAAGGTCGGGCGCGTCGAGGACTGCCTGGTCGATGATATCCGCAATGACGGGACGGCGATTGCGCGCACCCGTGGCGACGCGCCGGAGATCGACGGCCATATCTTCCTGAAAGGCTTTACCGGCCTGAAGGCGGGCGATCTGGTCAAGGCCAAGGTCACCCGCGCCGACGCCTACGACCTGTGGGGCGAACCGGAAGGGCTGATCAAGCTCAATCGTGTTCCTGGGCGTGTGCCGGGGGCGGTGCAGAAGAAGCGGATGCACAATCTGATTTCACGGATTTAAAGTCATAAAGCCGCCCGTTTTCATCGCCAGTCTGGTGTGAAGACGAGGGGCAATCATGAAACTGACGATAACCATCTGCGCATTGGCCGTATTGGCAACGCCTCTGGCGACGCGCGCGGAGGTCGATTATCGCCTGTCACCAGTCATGCGGAACGGCCAGTTACAGGCCTTGCGCGTTGAGATGCGCTTTCCAGCCGATACGGATGGCGTCACCGATCTGCAATTGCCGAACCATTATCGCGGTGAGAAAGACCTCTATAAATACCTTAACAACCTTCAGATTACCGGCGCCAGTGAGGTTGAAGCGCCGACGCCTGACATACGCCGGTTGCATTCCAAGCCGAACGCAGACATTGTTGTCAGCTATCGCCTCGATGCCAATCTAAAGGCTGGCATTGTCCCGCCAGCCGATATGACAAGCCTGCCTGTGATCGCGCCGGACGGCTTTCACGTCTTCGGACCGGACATGTTCGCCTGGCCAAAGGGGCGCGAAACAGAAGCTGCGCGCTACGAACCTACATTTCCACGCGCATGGACCATCGCGGCCAGCATGTCGCCATCAGGCGGCGCGGTGCGCGACGTGGTCCGCAGCGTCGTGCTGGGCGGCATCGATCTGCGAACGGTCCACCTGAAAATTGGTGATTCTGACCTTACCGTCGCCAGCAAAGGGCGATTCCAGTTCGATATGGCCAACATGAACCGCAACCTCCTGCACGCCATGCAGACCGAAAATGATTTCTGGGGCGAAGGGCCGGATCATTTCCTCATCACCCTGTCCCAGATCGACGCCGGAGCGGGTCAGACCTATGAGGGCACCGGCGTCTCCGATGGATTCGACGTCATGGCCACGCACAACATATCGCCAGACATCCTCTATCTTTATAACGCCCATGAATATTTCCACACCTGGAACCCGATTGCCCTGGGCGGAGCGGAACCCGAAGGCGCAACCGGTTACTGGTTCTCGGAAGGGCTGACCGACTATTACAGCCGTAAACTGGCCCTGCGCGCCGGGATCATCGACCTGAAGGCTTATATCTCCGCCTGGAATATGGCGCTGAACCGCTACGCCCTGTCGGCCGACCGCAATGCGCCGAACCATCAGGCCGCCGCCGATTTCTGGAGTAGCGACGATGCTGTCAGCCATACCGATTATGATCGCGGCGCAATCCTGGCCGCGCAGTGGAATGCCGACTGGCGCGCCAAGGGTGTAACGCTCGATCAGATGATGCACGCCATGCAGGCGACGGCGAAGGCTGATCCTGACTTCGTCAAGCTGAGCTTCGTCGCGCGCGTCACCAAGGTCATGGACGGCTTCGGGATCGATGAACGCAGCGATTTGCAACAGCATATTACCGACGGCGTGCCGATCCTGTTGACAGCGGACGTCTTGGGGGGCTGCCTGAAGGTCGTCACTGAACAGTCGCCTGTGCTCGACCGCGGTTATGACGCCGATAAATCAGGCGCCACGGGCGTCTTTACGGGCGTTAATCCCGACAGCAACGCCTATAAGGCCGGTCTGCGCGACGGCATGACCTATCTGGCGCGATTGAGCGGCGATTCCGATGACGCAACAGTGCCGTATAGCTTCCGCGTCAAGACGCCGGACGGCCAGACACAAATTATCACCTATCTGCCTCAGGGCGAGGCGACGTATGAGCGTCAGAGGGTCGTCATGCCCGACAATTTGACGAAGGCGCAGGTACAGACCTGCACCGAAGCCGTAGCCAACAACTGAACGCCATTAAGCCGCATTGCCTGCGCGCCTTGGGCTGGGCTAAGGTTCGGCAAAAAGGAAACGCACATGGCTTCACGCGAACCGATCCGGTCTATTGTTATTGTCGGGGGCGGCACATCTGGCTGGATGACGGCGGCGTCTTTGGCGCAGCGGCTGGCGCAGCGCGATGTGCGCATTACGCTGGTCGAATCGTCCGCCATCGGCACGATCGGCGTCGGCGAGGCGACCGTGCCGGCGATCCGCAGCTATTTCGCCTCGCTGGGCCTCGACGCCTTTGAGGTGATGAAGGCAAGCAATGGCTCGTTCAAGTTAGGCATCGAGTTCGATGGCTGGCGCGAGGCCGGGCATCGCTTCTTCCATTCCTTCGGGCGTTATGGCCTGCCCGGCGGGCCGGTCGAATTTCACCACATCTGGCAAAGGCTGCGCGAAGCGGGCGAGCCGTGGCCGCTCAGCGACTACTGCCTCGGCGACGCCATGGCCTATGCCGGGCGTTTCCGGCCTCAGGACCCGCAGGCGCGCGGCGATTTTCTCATCTATGACTGGGCCGTGCATTTCGATGCGGGCCTGTTTGCGCGACTGTTGCGCGGCTATGCCGAACAGCGCGGCGTGACGCGCATCGACGCGAAGATCACCGGGGTCGTCCAGCAGCCGGAAACCGGCTTTGTCGAGCGGGTGAAGCTGGACAGCGGCGCCGAGGTCGCGGGCGATCTGTTTATCGACTGCTCCGGTTTTCGCGGCCTGCTGATTCAGGGCGCCATGCAGGCTGGGTTCAACAACTGGAGCCATTGGCTGCCGTGCGACCGGGCGGTGGCGATTCCCTGTAAGCATAATTTTTTGCGTTCAAACGCCACGCAGGCTTCTCCTCGCATAAGCTCGGGCGGCCAGTCGGCCTTGCCTCAGGCCGATGCATCGGCCCTCGGAAATTCTGACAACTTTCTGCCGCTGACGCGCTCGAAGGCGATGACGGCGGGCTGGACCTGGCGGATTCCGTTGCAACACCGCGTCGGCAATGGCTATGTCTATGCGTCCGCTCAGATCAGCGATGATGAGGCCGAAGCGGCTTTGCGCGCCGAGCTGGACGGCGAAGTGATCGGCGAGCCGAACTTTGTGCGCTTTACGGCGGGTCATGCGAAAAAGCTGTGGGACCGTAATGTGGTGGCCATCGGCCTGTCGGGCGGTTTTCTGGAGCCGCTGGAATCGACCAGCATCACCTTGATTCAGGTCGGAATCGACAAGCTGTTGCAACTGTTTCCGAACCGCGATTGCGCTCCGGCTCTGGCGGAGGAATATAACCGTCGCGCAGGGCTGGAATATGAACGCATCCGTGACTTCATCATCCTGCATTACTGGGCCAATAAGCGGTCGGACGGCGAGCTGTGGCGGGCGTGCCGCGAGATGGAAATTCCCGACACATTGCAGGCCAAGTACGAGGCGTGGAAGGCGCGCGGCGTCTTTGTGCGCTACGATCACGACAGCTTCTTCGATCCGTCCTGGCTGTGCATGTGGGACGGATTCGACATCCAGCCCGACGCCTATGACCCGTTCACGGACAACTTCCCGCTTCAGGATCTGACGGAGGTGTGCGCCCATATGCGCCGCGACGTGCAGGCGATGGCGAAGGACGCGCCGAGCCATGCGGACTTTATCCGGCAGTACTGCGCGGCGGCGGGTTAGGTTGAAAAGGAAGGGGAACCACAGATTACGCAGATTTGCGCAGATTTTTTTGCGGGTTCCCGGCATAGAGCCTGAAAAGCATGCGGTTTTCGGCGCGAAGCGCCTTTAAGGACAGGCGCTCGCAGAAGCTAATCAAGATCGCGCCGAAAAAATCTGCGTAAATCTGCGTAATCTGTGGTTCTCTTTTCAAAGCCGCCTGACGAGGCGCCAATAGCCGCGCGATCTGGCTCTTAAGCCACCCGCACAAGGCGGCGTTGCGCGCGTTCGCCGAGGTCGGCGAACCATTGTTTCGGGTCGAGCGCGACCTCGTCATTAAGCGCCAGCGATTCCCACGGGATGCGCGGGGTCGGACGTTCGGAGGCGGCGATGATGGCGCGCAGCTCCGCCGCCGAGGTCACGCCGACGATGGCCGAGGCTGCGCCGTCGATATTCAGCGCATAGGACAGGGCCGCGTGCAGCGGATCGGCGCCGCATTCGGCCATGATGCGGCGCACGCGCGACAGATGCGGGCCGATGGCGCTCAGATTGGCGGGCAGGGCTTCGCGCGGCAGGAACAGAAGGCCTTGCAAAAAGACTTCGCGAATCTGCACCTCGACGCCGAGATCGGCTATGGCCCTGATCTCGCCGGAGCGCACCAGGCGCTGATCGAGGATCGAGGCGGGCACCTGCATCAGGTCGGGCTTGAAGCGTCTGGCCAGCAGGAGCGGCTGATCGGCATGGGTCGCGGAAATGCCGATCTTGCTGATCAGACCTTCGGATTTCAGCTTTTCCAGCCGCGCCCACAGGGCGTCGCCCTGCTCTCCCGTCAGGTCTTCGGCGCGATCGACCAGAGCGGCGTGGGCGCGCGCCAGTCCCATATGTTCGACGCTGCGGCGCAGGCGCGACTCCACCCAGTCGAGCCCCTTGTCCAGAGGCAGGGTGCGGATCTGCGGCTTGAACGGCGACGGGAAAGGCCAGTTGCGCCCGACGATGCGTTCGACATCGCCATCATACCAGGCGGCGTCCAGAGCCAGCACCTTGCAGTCGGCGGCCAGTTGCAGGATCGAACGCACCTCGTCCTCGCCCACGCGCCCGCGCGTGTTCGATATGCCGTAGTCGCCGCCGAATTGCGCGGTCCCCAGACCGAGGATGGCCGTCATGCCGTTTGCTTATTCCAAAATTAACCCTACGCCTTAACCTCGGCGTAACGGCTGGAATGTGCGGCTGAAATCCTGAAGAAGGTCTTTACGCGCGAAAAAAAACCGATGCGGTTCGATTATTTTTTGGTAATGAATTCGATGGGTTAACGCAGATTAACCGCTATGACCGAAAGGTAAACCGCATCAGACGTCAAAATGGCGCTGACGGTCCTCAAGCGAGGTGACGGTGACGCCCAGATCGGTGACATAGCCGTTATTGAGCGCATAGACCCAGCCGTGCAGGGCCAGGGGCTGGCCTTCGCGCCACGCCCGCAGAACGATCGGATTGACGCTGAGATTGCGCACCTGCTGCTTGACGTTCAATTCGCACAGGCGGTCGAACTTGTCATGGTCGTCCAGCGCGTCCAGTTCGTGCTGGTGCGCGTGGGCGACTTCGCGGATCGGCGACAGCCAGTGGTCGATCAGGCTGTCGCCATTCGATTCCAGCGAGGCGCGCACGCCGCCGCAGCCATAATGGCCGACGACGAGGATGTGTTTGACCTTCAGAACCTGCACGGCGAACTGCAAGACGCTCAGGCAGCTTGAGTCCTGCGGCGGGACCAGGTTGGCGATGTTGCGATGGACGAACATCTCGCCCGGATCGAGATCGACGATTTCGGTGGCGGGGACGCGCGAGTCGGAGCAGCCGATCCACAGATATTCGGGCGATTGCTGGGCGACGAGACGGCGGAAGAACTGCGGGTCGATCTCGGTCTTGCGATGCGACCAGCGGCGGTTGTTCTCGATAAGCGCGTCCAGCATGAAACCTGTTCTCCCAAACCTCAAATCGCGGCGACCTATAAACCGCGCAGCCTGTGGATCAAGTCTTTTCGCTACTGAAATGCGCAATCATGCCCGCCAGACCGTGCTTCAGGCAGCCGAAAGCGCCGTCCAGCGCCGCGCCCGCCTTTTCAAATGAGCCGTAACGCAGGGCGAGGATGATCACCACCACGCCAAGCAGGCCCAGCAGGGCCTCAAAGATATTGATCGCGATCTGTACGGGCCGGATGCGTGGACGGCGGGCATAGGAGGTCAGGCCAGCCGAAGGGCCTTCCGGCGCGCGTGCGGGTGCGGGAAATTTCATGTTCAGGCCCCTTCCTCGATCGGAAGCCAAGCTTAACCGCAAATCCGGCGACCCGCCAGAGGTTAACGACAGCAGCGGCAACAGGCTTGCCAATAACCGCGATATTGGTCAAATGGGGGCCATAAAAACGGATCAGGCAGGATGACAGGGGCGAAAGTGTCGGAAAACAAGGGCTTTGGCGGATTGAAAACCATTGTGGCGGCCTCGGCGGCGGGCACCACCTTCGAATGGTACGACTTCTTCATTTTCGGCACGCTGACCGCGACCATTGCGAAAAACTTCTTCGCCAATGCCGGGGCGCTGGGCGTCATTCTGGCTCTGGCCACCTTTGCGGTCGGCTTTATCGCCCGGCCGATCGGCGCGCTGGTCTTCGGCCATATCGGCGACCGCAAGGGGCGCAAGGGCACCTTTCTTTACACCATTCTGGTCATGGGACTGGCCACCATCGCCATCGGCCTTTTGCCGACCCATGCGCAGATCGGCAACGCCGCGCCCCTGCTGCTGGTGGGTTTGCGCATCGTTCAGGGCTTTGCGCTGGGCGGCGAATATGGCGGCGCGGCCATCTATGTCGCCGAACACGCCCCGGCGGGCAAGCGCGGCCAGTTCACCGGCTGGATACAGACCTCGGCGGCCTTCGGCCTGATCGCCGCCCTGCTGGTCATTCTGGCCACGCGCCGCGCCATGACGCCGGAGGCCTTCGACGACTGGGGCTGGCGCATTCCGTTCGTGGTGTCGGCGGGGCTGCTGGCCGTCTCGGTCTATATCCGCGCCAAGACCGCGGAGAGCCCGGCCTTCAAGGCGCTGCACGAGGCCGGTCAGGTGGCCAAGGCCCCACTGGCGGAGATCTTCACGCGCTGGCGTAATCTCAAGGGCATGCTGATCGCCCTGTTCGGCTTCATGACGGCGCAGGGCGTGCTGTGGTACACGGCCTTCTTCTACACCCAGGTGTTTCTGACCGCGATCGTCAAGATCGACCCCAAGGTGATGAACACGCTGATCATGGGCATGACCCTGGTGTCGGCCTTCCTGTACATCACCTTCGCCGCCCTGTCCGACCGCATCGGGCGCAAGCCGGTGCTGCTGTTCGGCATGGTGCTGGCCGTGGTCAGCTTCTTTCCCGGCTTCCACGCCCTGATGAAGTACGGCAATCCCGATCTGGAGGCCGCCATGCAGCGGGCGCCGGTCACGGTGATCGCCGACCCGGCGCAATGTCACTTCCAGTTCGACCTGATCGGCACCAAGACCTTCACCTCGCCGTGCGACGTGGCGCGCAGCGTCGCCGCCGGGATCAACACGCCCTACAAAAGCGAAAACGCGCCGGGGCAGGCCGAGGCCATGATCCGCGTCGGCGGCCAGACCCTCGCCGTCGGCTCGGCGGCGGGGCTGGACAAGGCGGGCGTCAAGGCGATGAAGGCCGGTCTGACCGGCCAGCTCAAGGCGGCGCTGACCAAGGCGGGCTATCCCGACAAGGCCGATCCGGCCAAGAGCAATCTCTGGATCATGTTCGCCGTGCTGGTGGTGTTCGCCATCGCCTGCTGCGCGCTCTATGGGCCGATGGCCTCGCTGCTGGTCGAGATGTTCCCGACGCGCGTGCGCTACACCGCCATGAGCCTGCCCTACAATATCGGCACCGGCTGGTTCGGCGGCATCCAGCCCGCTTTGAGCTTCGCCATGGTGGCGGCGTCGGGCGATGTCTATTTCGGCCTGTGGTATCCGGTGATCACCGGCGGCGTGGCGGCCGTGGTGTCGCTGCTGTTCCTGAAGGAAACCCACGGGCGCGATTTGCACGCGATCGAGTAGGTCAGCCCGCCTTGCGCGCCGTCATATAGGCTTTCAGCACGTCCTGCATCCGGGTGAGATGGCCCTTGCCGTGCGTCTCGGCGACGAAGAAGTCGAACACGTCCGGGTCGAGTTTCAGATGCACCGAGCGCGGCTTTTTCGGCTGGCGAATCTCGGCCTTGGCCCAGAAGTCGGCGCCGAGGGATTCGCCTTCGGGCGCGTTCGGATCGTGGACCAGTTCATCCCGGTCCTGCATCTGGCGGATCTGATCCAGCGAGATGCTTTTGGTAGATGTCGCGTTCATCGCGTCCTCCTTTCCAGGCGGTGATCAACCGCGTCACGCCCTCGCGTTCGGTATGGACGACGACGAAACATTCGTCCGCCACCATGCCCAGCGAAATCAGGCGCGTTTCGCCGTAATCCTGGCGATCATCGACGCGGGTGAGTACGGCCTGTTCAAAGATCAAAGCCGCATAGAGGAGATCGACGCCGCGCGTGCGGATGACGTCCTGGCGCTTTTGCTCATCGAACTGGAACTCCATGCCGCGCAGCCTAGATTGTGCTGGCGCAACGACTATATTTTGTAAGTGTACACTTTTTTGTACATACCATCAAGGCCGCCCGCCATCGGGGATGGCGACGACGCGGACATGGGTTTTGGCGGATTGGCCGGATGCATTGGTGACGGTCAGGTCGTAGAAGCCTTCCTGCGGCGGGGACCAGTCGAAATCGCCCTCGTCATCGGGTTTGAGCGGCTGGCCATCGACATACCACTGGATCGGCGCGGCGCTGTGGGCTGATAGTTTGAGCGGGCGCGCGACCTTGAGGTCTGTCACGGCGCGGCCTTGGGTTTCGACATAGACGGTGGCGCCATTGGGCGGGAACAGGATCGACAAATGGTCCTGCGCCGCGTCGAGGGTTTGCAGGGCAAGCGGCGCGCCGGGCGGGGCAATGGCCTGCGGCGCCTGCGACGGGGCGCGCAGCAGATCGAACGTGTCGAACAACAGGGGGCCAGCGGACTCGCGGCCCGTGGCGTCGGCGCGCGCGCCGCCGTCGGGGCGTCCGGTCCACACCATGACCGCATAGCCGCCCGCCACGCCGACCGCCAGCGCGTCGCGATAACCGTAGGAGGTGCCGGTCTTATAGGCAGGGCGGTTGGCGACGCGCATCAGAGGCCCCGGCAGGCGTCCGGGCGGCGGCGGGGTTTCGCGTAAGATGCCGATCACCTTGTCGGCGGCCTCGGCGCGCATCAGCCGCTTGCCCGACACCTTGAGATTGGCCTGTTCGTCCTTCAGTTCATAGGCCAGCGGCTTGACGAGGCCATGATCGCCCAGACCGGCGTAAAGCTCGGCCAGGTCCGCCAGTTTGATGCCTGCGCCGCCCAGAGCCAGGGCGAGGCCCGCATCGTGCAGGCTCGATTTCGGTCGCACCAGCTTCACCCCGACCGCCGCCAGCCGCGCCTGAAACACGTCCGGGCCGATGCGGCTCAGCACGGCGACGGCGGGGACGTTGAGCGAATTGATCAGCGCCTCCTTGACCGAGACCTCGCCGTGGAAGCTGCGGTCGAAATCCTCCGGCTGATAGTCGCCGAAGCGCGTCGGCGCGTCCATCAGCCGGGTGTCGGGCGCGACCACGCCGTTCTCGAACGCGAAGCCGTAGATGAAGGGTTTGAGCGACGAGCCGGGCGAGCGCAGGGCCTGCGTCATGTCGAGCCAGCCGCCGGGCCGGTCCAGCCCCGCGCCGCCGACGCTGGCCAGCACGCCGCGCGTGCGGATATCGACCACCATGACCGCCGCCGAGACGTTCGGTCCCTGCGCCTTGGCGGTGGCGGCGGCCATCTGCTCCAGCCGGGTTTGCAGGCGGGCGTCGATGGTGGTGTGGATCGTCGCCTGAAGGCCCTTTACCTGCCGCGCCAGCCGTCCGGCCAGATGCCAGGCCAGCATTGGGAACGGCAGGCGGCTGCGGGCGGCGGGCGCCTGCATGGCCTCCGTCATCGCCTGCGCGCCGATCAGGTTCTGCGCCTGCATGCGGCGCAGGATCAGGTCGCGCGCTCCTTGCGCGGCTTTCGGATGCAGGTCGGGGCGGCGCGCTTCGGGGGCCTGCGGCAGGCTGATCAGCAGGGCCTGTTCGTCGAGCGTCAGGCTGTCGGGCTCATGACCGAAATAGGAGAGCGAGGCGGCGCGCACGCCTTCGAGATTGCCGCCATAGGGAGCGAGCGTCAGATAGAGCTGCAATATGTCGCGCTTGGAATAGCGCAGCTCCAGTTGCAGGGCGCGCAGGGCCTCGATGGCCTTGTTCCCATAGGAGCGCGGGTGCGGGCTGAGCAGGCGCGCGGTCTGCATGGTGATGGTCGAGCCGCCGGACACGATGCCGCCCGCATGCAGGTTGGACAGGAGGGCGCGGGCAATCGCCGCCGCGTCGACGCCGGGGTGCCAGTAGAAGCGCTCGTCCTCGACGCCGAGCAGATTGTGCAGGAAGACGGGATCGGTGCTGTCGAGATCGGCGCGGATGCGCCAGCGCCCGTCATCTACGGGTAAGGCGCGCAGGAAGACGCCGTTGCGGTCCAGCACCACCGGCGAGGCGCGCATCGCCCTGGTCATGTCGGGCGGGCAGGCGAGGTTGAGGACCGCCAGCAGGAGTTCGAGCGCCATCAGGACGATGAGCGCCTTGACCAGCGGGCGGATGAGGGCGTCAGGCAAGTTCCCCCCTCCACCGCTTCGCGGTCCCCCTCCCCCGTGAACGGGGGAGGATGATGGGGTTGTCATGCTGCCCACCGCAGTCTCATCGCGGCGCGATGGAGGTGCGGGTGCCGCTGGTGCGGGCGAACGTGTCGGCGCGGTAGAAGTCTTTCGCCTCGGCGCCGGGCAGGTAGTAGTCGCCGGGCGTCACGGCGCGCGCGATATAGGCGAGCGTGAAGCCGTGATCGGACGAGACGTCGAGGGCGGCGACATAGCGGTCGTCGCGCGCCTCGGAGACCTTGAGGTCGCTGATCTTGCCGATAAAGCCGAACGGGCCGTTCTGCGCGTCCTCGGCGGACAGCACCGAGTCGATCTCGAAACCGGCGGGCAGAGGATCATCGACCACGATGGGCCGTTCCTCGGCGCGGTCGGAGCGGCCGGTGATGACCACGATCACGCGCGCGCCTTGCGTCACATGCGACGGATCGAGCCGCGACCCGTCAAGACTATAATAGGTCTTGCTCAGGCTCAGGCCGTGACTGTCGGCGGACGGGCTCTGCGCCGGGGTTCCGATCACCGTCACTGTGCGCCAGATCGGGCCAGAACCGCTGTTGCGGATATGGGCGGCGCTGAGGGCGCCGACGCCATAGTGCAGGCCCGGACCCGGCAGGGCGCTGACGCCCTGCGCGTCGATCTTCGGCACGCCCGACGCCTTGAGCATATAGGCGGCGGCGCGCAGAACACCAGCCTCCTCCTGCGTGTTCATGTCGGCGGGCGACTTCATGGCGTTCTCCAGTCGCGGGACCAGCGAGCGGGCGATGTCGTCGAAGCCGGACTCGTAGGCCAGAGCGATCACCCCGGCCAGATCGCGCAGCGGCGACTGATACCAGTCGTTCGGATCGGCGTATCCGAGCTTTTGGATCGCCTGCGTAAAGGCCAGCCGCGCCCGCGCCTTGTCGCCCATCATGGCCAGACCCGCCGCCACCTGCGCGCGCGCCAGCGGCGACTGTTCGTCCTTGAACTGCGCGTCCTGATACCAGCGCAGCCGCGCCAAATCGCCGGAATGGGCCTTGGCCAGCACATAGAGCGCATAGGCCGAGGCGCGCGAGCGCATCTGTTTGGTGATCTGCTCGCCCGAAGCGCCCAGCCAATGCCATTCGTCCGGGACGCTGAGGCGGTAGTTCAGGCTGGTGTAGCCGTCCGGCTTGGACAGATCGCGCATGGCGTTGAGCGCCTTGTCGATGGCGTCCTGCGGCACAAACACGCCGCGCGCCCGCGCTTCCAAGAGGAAGTCGGTCGCATAGGCGCCGATAAAGCCGTCCGCCTCGCCGTCGCCCGCGCGCCACAGGCCGAAGGCCCCGTCGGCGCTCTGGCGGTCGAGAATCTTCGTCACCGCCTGTTGCAGGGCGGCCTCGGCGGGCGCGGATCGCGTTTTACCAACCATGGATTCGCTGACGAACAGCCACGGCATGGCCGCTGAGGTCACCTGCTCGGTGCAGCCGTAAGGATAGACATTGAGCGCGGCGGCCAGCGGGCCGGGGTCGATATTGCGGAACGGCGAATAGCTGACCTGCACGCTGACCGAGCCGGGCTGATAGCCGCTCAGCAGGTTGGCGGGCGGGGTCCAGACCTCGCCGACCTTTTGCGACGCGACATCGACGCGGGTGACCGGCCCCCAGCCGTTGCGGGTCTGGATGTTGAAGCTGTCGTCGAAATGATAGCCCTGACCGTCGATATTGAGCTTGACGGTCGAGACGCCCGTGGTCTGCGGCGCGTGGATAGGTACGCCCTCAATGGCCCGGTCGCCGTGATTGAGGTGGAACATTTTTTCAAAGGCGACGGCCAGTCCGTTGAGGCCCTTGATCACCGCCTGATAGAGGCCGGGCTTGCCATCGACATTGTCCAGCTCCAGCGTCGCGGTCGCCGTGTCGCCGGGCGCTAAGAAACGTGGCAGGGACAGGTCGGCCACCACCGGCTCGCGCACGATCATCCTGGCTTGCGCCGAGCCGACGCCGCTGTCGGTCCAGGCGACCGCCATGACGCGCAGCTCGCCGGAGAATTTGTCGATGGGCAGGCGCAGCGTCGCCTTGCCGTCGCTCCCCAAGTCGAGCACGCCCGACCATAGCGCCACGGTGCGGATCGGCGTCGTGGTCAGGCCTTCGCCGCCGATTTCGTCGGCGCCGAATTCCAGCGGTGAGGCCGCGCCGAGATTGGGATCGAGCAGGCGTCCGTAATCGTCATTATAATCTATCCCCAAGGCGCGCTTGCCGAAATACCATTTGACCGGATCGGGCGCGGCGAACTTGGTCAGGTTGAGAATGCCCTGATCGACGACGGCGACGCTGACGCGCGCCTTTTCGCCGAAGCGCACGCCCTTCACCTGAATGGGAACCTCGATATAGGCGTGACCGTGCGCGTCGCGCTTGGGCGGCTGCGGCTGGTCGCTGACCGGCAGCTCGACATCGAGCTTGCGCGGTCCCGGATCGAGCGGAACATAGATCAGGCCGATGGCGCGGCGCGGCTTGGGCGAGGCGACCGGATCGCGCGGCTGCATCAGGCTGACCAGCACATAGGCCCCGCCGCCCCAGTCCGCCGAGGTCTTCAGCCGCACCGTCGTTCCGTTATCGCCGACCGAGACGGTTTTCAGGTCGATAATATGGTCGCTGGCCACCGCCACCTGCGCCTCGCCCTTATAGGGGCCTTTCAGCGTCAGCTCGACCGTGTCGCCCTGCTTGTAGGTTTTCGAACCGAGGCTCAGGCGCACGAAGTCCGGCGCGCCGATCTCGCTCTGGTCCGAACCGCCCCAGCCCGCCGAGAAGCGGTCCACGGTCTTCGCCAAACCAGGCGCCTCGACCTCAATGCGGTAATCGCCCCAGTCGAGGCCACGCGCGAAGGTCAGGCCGGTATTGGCGTTGAGGTCCATCACCTTGTCGGAGATCAGCACGTCCCGGTGCGTACGCCGCCAGTTCCAGCGCCCGTTCTCGACATACCAGTCATAGTCATAGACCTCCGAGATCAGCCGCACATGCACGCCCTTGACGGCGGTCTTCGCGCCCTGCGGCGTCAGGCCGACAATGTTGAACATCATCTGCGGCGTGTCGCGCCAGTTTTTCGTCTCCTGCTGATCGACCTTGACGCCGAGATAAAGCGGCGAGGGCAGGATTTTCAGCGTCTGGCTCTCCTTGACCGGGCGCCCGCCCGGCTCGAACACCGAGGCGGTCAGAAGCACGCTGAGCGGCTGGGTCGTATCGCCTGCCTCGGACGCCTTGAACGGGAAGACGGCCTTGCCCTGCCCGTCCGTAGTCGTGGCGGGCAGATCGACATATTTTTCCTGGTAGGGCTGGGAATCGTCGCCGAAGGTATAGGCCTTATAGGCGTCGAAGGGCGCCGGATCGGCGCTGATGCGCGCCTCGCCGGTGACCTGAAGGCCGGAGCCGATGGCGCCATAGAGATAGTGGGCGGTCACGGTGACCGGGCGCGTCTGGTCGAGGCCGGTGATCGGCTGGCTTGCGCCTGCGTCAATATCGACGCCGAGGCGTTGCGGCGCGAAGTCCTCGACCGCGAACGAGGCCGATCCCGCCGCATCGTCCATGCCGTCGAGCAGCACCTTGGCGGTCCACTGGCCGCGCGGCGCCGATTTCGGCAGGGTGATGTTCTTGCCCGCAAAGCCCTGCGGCGTGGCGGCGAAGGCGTAGCGGAAGGCCTCGACGCCGGACGGGCGATAGACGACCAGAGCGCCCTTGCGGTCCTTGATCACGCGGCCTTGCGGATCGCGCATCAGGGCGACCAGATGCACGGTTTCGCCCGGACGATAGATGCCGCGGTCGGTATAGACATAAGGATCGACGCCAAAGGCGCTGGCTCTGCCGTCTCCGCTCTCGCCTTCCTGCCGTCCGCCGATGGCGTGCGAGGACAGGTCCATCGGCGCGCGCGTAATGTCGGAGGCGGTGTAGTCGTTGTTCGGCCCGTAGGCCATGACCATCTTGGCCGTCAGGGCGTCGGTCCCCTTCAGCAGCGCGCCCGCAAAGGCGGCGTGGCCGTCGGAATCGGTCGTTGCGCTACCCAGCGCCTCGCCATTGGTCGCGACCAGATCGACGCGCACGCCTGGCATCGGCTTGGCGGTCTTCAGCGAGCGCATGACCACGTCAAGGCCGTTCGGCCCCTTATAGGTCATCATCGCCCTGTCGGTGTAGAGGATCCAGCGCCGCGCCTGGGCGGGCTGGTCGTCGGGCTTCTTGTCGCGCCCGCCCGAAGCGTCGCGCGCCTTGACGATATAGGCGCCCGGTTGCAGCGTCTTCAGCACCGCGCCGAGCGGAAAGACGGTGGTGACGCGCTGGCCGTTCTGCATCTTGACGGGCAGCTTGCCGGTCCAGATCTTGACGCCGATATCGTCGGCGGAATCGTCGCCCCAGCTATAGTCGTATTCGCCCTCGGCGACCGGATCGGGGGCGGCCACCGACTTGCGCACCAGATTGCGGTCGGAAACGCGCCAGACTTCGACGGCCAGGGACGAGACATTGACCGTTTCGATAGCCACGCCGTCGCCGTCCTCGCGCGGCAGCACCACGCCATTGCCCGCAAAGCCGACATAGGGCGGCTGGGTTCCGACGCTGAAATCGAGATCGGCGTTGGCGGAAAGCGTGTCGCCGTTCTTGGCGGGCAGGCCCTTGAGCAGGGTGATGCGGCGGTCGGAAAAGCCAAAGCCGGACACGCACAAGGTGTCGTCCTTGACCGAGATGGCGGGGGCGGATGGCAGGGCGGGCGACACCACCACATAGTCGCCATAGGGCTTGGACGGATCAAGCGGGCGCGACATTTCGATGCAGGCTTTCGGCGTGTTTCCCGAAGTGTCGAGGTTCTGCTTCCAGACGGCGAAGTCCGCCGGTTTGGCCTGACCCGCGCGCGGGGCGTTCTTGTCACGCGGCTTGCCGAACAGGCCGGTATAGGGGGTGAGCGGATCGCCCTCGGCGGTTGCGCTGGCGGTGGCGCCGGACTTGGCGACCCCGTGACCGTTTGGGCCGCCGCTGAGCGCATGATCGGTCAGGAAGCCGACGCCGAAACCTGCGATCAGCACCGCCGCCGCGGCCGCGATCAGCGTCTTGTCGCCCCAGTTGATCATGATCGAACTCCCCGGAAAAGCCGGGGCATGATGTGACCGCTAACCGGCCCGCCCCTCGCCTGTTCGTCTTCGCAGCGACTCAATCGCGGAATTTGACAAAGATCAATCTTTGTTTTGGAAATTTGCAAAAGCGGGGTAGTGATTCGCATATTGCGACAGCCCCAAAGGCCCCGGCAGGGAGAGTACAGCGTTTTGTCCAATCCGTTCGATCGAGTCATGGTGCTGGTGGTCGATGACAATCATTATATGCGTGTGATCGTCTCGACCATGCTGCGATCTATGGGCATCAATCTGATCCGCGAAGCCTCGGACGGCATTGACGCGCTGGAGATCGTGCGCGACTGGCGGCCCGATGTGGTGATCATCGACCTGATGATGGAGCAGCTCGACGGGGTGGAGTTCACCAAGCTGGTGCGGCGCGGCACGGACAGCCCCAACCCCTATGTGCCGATCATCATGATGACCGGCCATACCGACCGCAGTCACGTCATCGACGCGCGCGACGCAGGCGTCAATGAATTCATCGCCAAGCCTTTGACCGCGCGCGCCCTGATCGACCGGCTGAAAAGCGTGATCAATAACGAACGCGGCTGGGTCAAGTCGGCGACCTATGTCGGCCCCGACCGCCGCCGCCGCAATGTCCCCGACTATAAGGGGCCGTTCAGACGCGCTTCCGACAAGGCGGACGGGAAGTTTTAGGCTGCGACGCGACGCCTCGGAACGCGGATGCAAAATCCCTTCGCAAATTGAGCGGTTTCGGGCTAAACAGCGGCTATGTCCGAAGTTAAGACCTCCCCATTCGGTTTCCGTGACGTCGAGCAGCGCGAGAAAGTCGCGCTGGTGCATGGCGTGTTCAGGAATGTCGCCGCCAAATACGACCTGATGAACGACGTCATGTCGGGCGGCGTGCATCATTTGTGGAAGGACGCGGCCTGCGCGCGGCTCAATCCGCAGCCCGGCGAGATCATCGTCGATTGCGCGGGCGGCACCGGCGATATTGCGCGCCGTCTGGCGAAACTGGCGCGGCAGGCCAAGGCCCGGCGCGAGATGCGCGGCCATGAGGCCGCCGACGCCGATATCCGCATCATCGACTATAACGAGGCCATGATCATGGCCGGTCGCGACAAGTCGGAGAAGAAGGGCCTTTATGAGCCCGAAATCTCGTGGTCGGTCGGCGATGCGATGAACCTGGCCTTGCCCGATGACAGCATCGACGCCTACATCATCTCGTTCGGCATCCGCAATGTCGGCGACGTGCAGGCGGCTATCGACGAGGCCTATCGCGTGCTGAAACCCGGCGGGCGCTTCTTCTGCCTCGAATTCTCACACCCGGAATCGCCGCTGGTCGAGACCGTCTATGAGGCCTACAGCTTCAAGCTGATCCCGTTCATGGGCAAGCTGATCGCCAATGACCGCGACAGCTATCAGTATCTGGTCGAGAGCATCAAGCGCTTCCCCGATCAGGAGACCTTCCGCGGCATGATGCAGAAGGCGGGCTTTACGCGCGTCACCTACACCAACTATTCCGGCGGGGTCTGCGCCCTGCACGAAGGCTGGAAATAGGCTCGTAAGCAATGGCGAATCTCGGATCATGGCTGCGGCTGACGCGCGCGGGGTTCACCCTGTTGCGCTATGACGCGCTGATCCCGAAAGAGGTCTCGCCGCTGCTGCCGCCGGTTCCGCGCTTTTTCGCCGGAGTTTTGCGCGGTCTGTTGGCGCGCAAGAGCGGATTGCGGCCCGGCGAGCGCTATGCGCTGGCCTTTGAGCGGCTGGGTCCGGCCTTTATCAAGCTGGGGCAGGTCTTATCGACGCGCGGCGATATTTTCGGCGAGCGCTTTATCGAAGACCTGACCCATCTCAAGGACCGCTTGCCGCCGTTTTCCAAGGCCGTGGCCGAGGCGGAAATCCGCGAATCTCTGGGCAAGCCGGTCGATGAGATCTTCTCGGAGTTCGGCGAGGTGATCGGTTCGGCCTCGATCGCGCAGGCGCACCGCGCCAGACTGCTGGACGGGCGCGATGTGGCGGTCAAGATTCTGCGCCCCGGCATTGAGCTGACCGTTTCGCGCGACGTCGATATGCTGGCTCTGGGCGCCAAATTGATGGCGACCTTCGTGTCGGCCTCGCGCCGTCTGGAGCCGGAAGCCTTCGTCGCCACCGTGGCCAAATCGTTGCAGCTTGAGCTGGACCTGCGGCTGGAGGCCTCGGCCTGCGACGAGATCGGCAAGATCATCAATGACGAGCCGTGGATGAAGGCGCCCGCCGTCGTCTGGCATCAGGTGTCGCGCCGCGTCATCGTCACCGAATGGGCGGACGGCGTGCCTCTGTCGCGCCCGGAAGCCCTGGCCCTGCCCGGTCTCGACCACAAGGAACTGGCCGACAATCTGATCCGCGCCTTCCTGTCGCAGTCGCTCGATCACGGCGTCTTTCACGCCGATCTGCACGAGGGCAATCTGTTCATCGCCGCCCCGGCGAAGATCACCGCTATCGACTTCGGCATTATCGGTCGTTTGCGTCCCAAGGAGCGGCGCTATCTGGCCGAGATGCTGTGGGGTTTTTTGCGTCGCGACTATAAGCGCGTCGCCGAGGTGCATTTCGAGGCCGGTTATGTCCCCGCGCACCAGAATGTCGATTCTTTTGCGCAGGCGCTGCGCGCCGTTGGCGAGCCGGTGCTGGGCCGTCAGGCGACCGAGGTGTCGATGGGCCGCCTTCTGACGCAGTTGTTCGAGATCACCGCGCAGTTCGACATGCACCTGCGGCCCGAACTGGTGCTGCTGCAAAAGACCATGGTGTCGGTCGAGGGCGTGGCGCGGCGCATCTATCCCGAACACAATCTCTGGGAAGCGGCGCGCCCGGTGGTCAGGGACTGGATTTCACGCGAGCTGTCGCCCGTCGCCGAGGCAAAGCGGCTGTTCGAGGCGGTGAAGCAGCGGCTCAATGACGACCCGTCCGAGCGCATCCGCGCGACGCTGACGACGCGCGATGCGTTGCGGCATGACATCCGCCGCTCGCAGGGTCTGGCCCTGATCGCGCTGATCGTCTCCGCCCTGTCGCTGGGCGTCATGGTCTGGCTGGCCCTGAAATAAGGCCTGACATCGCCTGCGTTGATGCGCCGCAGTCCTTAAAAGCGGCGACGGGCTTATAGTCTTCTGGCGTCTTGCACAGGAGATTTGTCATGGCCCTCGTTCACGCCGTCGTGCGTCTCGATCATCATTCGGCGGACATTATCCGCTTCAACGCCAGCCTCACGCGGCAGGCGCATCTGGCCGCCCACCGCCACAACACCGCGCAGCACGAGAGCGGCGTGCGCGATCTGCACGACTATTTTTCCGAGGTCTGCGACGCGCTGGCGGGGCTGGACGCCATTCTGATCACCGGCAACCGCACCTCGCTCAGCGACTTCCGCCACTATGTCGAAAAGCACCGCCCGAACCTGATCGACGCGATCATCGCCTATGAAACCATCGACCAGCCGACCGACTCGCAACTGGTCGCCAGGGCGCGCGACTATTTCGACAAATATGAACGCATGGCCTGATCGGGCGTCAAAGCGCTCGCGCCATCCAGAACGACCTGATTGCGGCCCGACGCCTTGGCGCGGTAAAGCGCTGCGTCCGCCGCCGCCAGCAGGGCTGCGTGATCGGCGTCAGGCGCAAGCGTGGCGGCGCCGATGCTGACCGTGACCACGCCGCGCGGCGCGGGCGACGGCAGGGCCAGACCGACCACGGCGCTCAGGGCGTTGCGCGCCACGCACAGGGCGTCTTCGGCGGCCACATCGGGCAGGACGATGGCGAACTCCTCGCCGCCATAACGCGCGACCAGATCGCCGCCGCGCGAGGCGCAGGCCGACAGGGCGCGCGCCACCTGACGCAGATAGCGGTCGCCCTCGACATGGCCGTAGGCGTCGTTGAGCGACTTGAAATGGTCGATGTCGATCATCAGCAGCGACAGGGGCGCATCGGCGCGGACGGCGCGGCGCGCCTCACGCGCCAGAACGTCGTCGAAATGACGGCGATTGGCCAGCTCGGTCAGCGGGTCGATGCGCGTCAGCCGCTCCAGCTTGGCGTTGTCGGCGCTGACGCGAAACTGCGCCAGCACGGTGCGCAGGCTGTAACCGATCAGGGCGGCGAGGAAGCCGGTGACGGCGAACCACGGCTTAAAGAAGATCAGCAGGCAGGAAACGGCGAACAGGGCCAGCGGCAGGATGATCGGGCTGACGGCGCGCACGATCATGGCCAGACGCGCCCCCGCCAGCGCCATTCGCGACGGCAGGGGACCATAAAGGCGGCGTAAGGCGAGGCCGAGCAGGAACAGGAAGGGCAGGTCGATCAGCGCGTCGACCGGCGCGCCGTAATCCGACTCGCCTTCGACATGATTGATATAGGTCGCCATCAGCACATAGGCGGCGGCGAACATCGCCGCGACGCGGAAATAGTCCTTTTGCGACGGCGTGTCGCTGGCGCGCCAGCGGGTCAGGCTGAAGACGAGCAGGAACAGGTTCTGCGCGTCGAGCATCAGGCTGAGGTCGAACAGCCCTTCGCCCTTCGCCGCCGTCATGGTGGCGAAGGTGAAGGTGGCGGTGAAGAACAGACCGCCGAGAGCCAGCGCCAGTCCGGCGTCGATCAGGCGCGCGCTCCACACATCGCCCTTCGGGCTGGCCAGCACGAAGGCGAGCGGCACGCCGTAAAGGACGTAAAGCAGGATGGACAGGCCCGACGTATCGCTGCCGTTGGGCGCGAAGACATCCATATAGAAGCCTGACGCCATGCCGCAGGCCCAGAGCAGAAGCCCGGCGCCCAGTCCGATCCAGTTGAGGGCGGCGCGGCTGCGCAAGGCGCAGGCGAAGCTCGCCGCGGAGGCCAGCAGCGGCGCGGCGATCAGGAACAGGTAGGAGATCGTCTTGGCGTGCGCCGGGAGCAGCAGGATCAGGCTCAGGTGCGCGACGACATAGGCCGCCGCCGTCGCCAGTCCGATGCGCGCGTCGGCGAAAAGGCGCCGACGCGCTTTGCGCGGGGATGCGACGGAATGCGGGACGGACCTCGGCAAGCGGGGGATGCCTCCTGATGGAAAGGCCCCAGTCTAGCGCGTTGCTTTTAATTCCGGCCTAAGCCAGATGGTTAAGCCGGCCTTAGCCAAGGCGAAGCGGTCCACGCCCTTCACGACGCCATTTACGCCGTGAGGCAAACCGGTTAGGACAAGGCTTTCCGTTGTTGTTTCATCCGGTGTGTCTCTTATGGCGATTGGCGTTTTCGATTCCGGCATTGGCGGCCTGTCCATCCATCGCGCCTTGGTCGAGGCCATGCCGGACGCCGACTTTCTCTATCTGGCCGATCAGAAGAACACCCCCTATGGCGACAAGCCGGGCGAGGCCATCGTCGATCTGACGCGCGCGGGTTGCGAGACGCTGTTTGCAGCGGGGGCGTCGCTGGTCGTGCTGGCCTGCAATACGGCTTCGGCGGTGGCGTTGCGGCGCCTGCAGTCGGGCTGGCTGGCCGAGTATCGCCGGACCAGCGGGCGCAAGGTGAACGTGCTGGGCATCATTGTGCCGACCATCGAGGCGGCGACCGGCCTGCCGTGGGAGCACGCCGCCGACCGGCGCGGCCCCAAGATCGAGAAGCTGGACGTGATCGGCGTGTTTTCGACCGCCGCCACGGCGCGCTCGCGCGTCTATGAGATCGAGATCGACAAACGCCGCGACGATCTGGCCGTCTTCACCGTCGCCTGTTCGGGTCTGGCCGACATGATCGAGCAGGGCGCGGCGCGCGAGCAGATGCGCGACCTGATCGCTTCCTACGCTCAGGCGCTGAAAGCCCGCATCGGGCGCTGGCCCAACCGCGCCATCCTGGGCTGCACCCATTATGAGATCGTCGCCGACCTGTTCCGCGAGGTGCTGCCGGAAGGAACCGAGCTGATCAGCCAGCCCGCCCCGACGGCGCAGGCGCTGAGCGACTATATCCGCCGCCACCCGGACTATGAGATCGGCCACAGCGGTTTGCGCCGGTTCTTCACCACCGGCGATCCGGGCGCGCAGCCGCCGCTGGCGGAGGCCTTCTGGGGCGGTCCGCTGAGGTTTGAGGCGGTGTGACGCTGTTTTATTTCACCGTCACCGTACGGCTGACGCGTTTGCCGTCAGGGGCGACGGAGCGCAGATCGACCGGCCCCCTGACCGCGACCGGACCCTTATAGGATTTCCAGCCGCCGCCATGCTCGCGATACTGGATAGCCAGATCGCCATAGGCGGTATTGGCCTCCAGCACGGCGCCGGTCAATCGGGGGCCAGTCAGGCGGGCGCCGGGGGGCGGCAAACGGTAGATGATTCCCTCCGCGTCCAGCGTCGCCAGTCGCGCCTTCAGCTTGACGTTAAAGGCGCTCCAGTCGGCGTTGAGTTTTGCGGCGTCAACCTGACCATCGCCATAGCTGTAAGCCTGACCGGGTTTATAGTCCGGCTCCCAGTCGGCCTTGCGCCAGGCGCGTTCGGCCAGGGCCTCGACGCGCGGGAACAGCATATAGTCGGCGATCAGGGGCGAGCGCACCGTCTCGGACCAGAGCTGGCCCTGCATGCCGGTGATGCGGTGACCGTCGGTCAGGGGCGTCGTATCCGCGATGCTGGCCGGTCGGTTCAGCGTGTCCTTCATCACCGAGGCGTTGGCGGGCAAATTGTCCGGCAGGAAGGCGAACACCTTGAACACCGGGGTTTGACGCGAGGCCCAGTCATAGCCGCGCTCGTTCGGATCGGCGGCGTAGGGCATGTCGAAATAAAGCACGTCGGGCGTGGACAGCACGACGTTCCAGCCCTGATCGGCCTGTTGCTGCGCGCTGGCGACGCCGCCCGCGAACAGGCCGCCCCACGAATTGGACTGCACCACCTTGGGCAGTTGCGCCGGATCGACCGCGCCCATGCCGTCGCTCCAGCCCGCCGGTTCGATCCCCTTGGCGGCCAGCATGTTCGCGACCTTAACGATGAAGCGCTGGCCCAGTTGTTCGGGGGTCAGGTGCTCATTGGCCATGATCTTCTGGCAGAGCGGCGAGTCCTTCCAGGCGCCCGCCGTCTCGTCCGTGCCGATATGGTAGATGCGCAAAGGCTCGCCCGCCGCCTCGTGCATCGCCTTGATGGCGTCGATCACATGATCGATGAAATGGTAGGTCGAAGGCATGCAGACATTGAGCGTATTGTCGTCATAGTGCTGGATGCTGTCATAGACGGTTTTATCGTCCGGGTCGGTCAGGCGGTATTCGGCGGCTTCGTCCGGCTTGCCCGCGGCGATCAGGCGGCGGGCGCGCGCCTCCATGGAACGGATGGCGGCGCGCGAATGGCCGGGCATGTCGAGGGACGGGATGACCTCGATATGGCGCGCCTTCGCGGCCTTCAGGATGTCGATATAATCGGCGCGGGTCAGATAGCCGTTGACGCCGGATTTTCCGTCCGGGCCCGCGCCCAGTTCGGGCAGCAGGCAACGATCTTCGCTCAGGTCGTGGCAGCGGCGTCCGCCGATCTCGGTCAGCTCCGGCAGGCCGTCGATCGCCAGCCGCCAGCCTTCGTCGTCGCCGAGATGCAGGTGCAGCTTGTTGAGCTTTTCCTGTCCCATGACGGTGATGATCTTCAGGATCTGCGCCTTGCTCTCGAAATTGCGCGCCAGGTCGAGATGCAAGCCGCGGAAGGCAAAGCGCGGCGCGTCGGTAATGACCAGCGGCTTGAGGCGCTCATGTTCGAACCGCGCCTGCTGGGCCAGCGATTCCAGCGCGTAGAAGGCCCCGGCGCTGTCCGCGGCGGTGATGATGATGCGGTCCTTCTGCGCGGTCAGGCTGTAGGAGTCCGGCGCGCCCTGACCGGTGACGGATATGCTGATGGGCAGGCCCGAAGCGGTTTCGCGCCAGCCGCCGTCCTTGAGCGCCGCCGCGATGTCGGCGTGGTCGAGGCCGCTCAGACTCAGACGTACGCCGCGTTTCAGGTCGAGCGTGTCGCCGGTGAGGGATGTGACGCTGACCGGAGTCGGCAGGATGATGGTGGTCGGCGGGGCAAAGGCGGCCTGATGGGCGACGTTTTCAGCGAAGGCGCGCTCCGGGGTCAGCCAGCGCGTCTGATCCTGCGGATTGGCGATCTCCAGCTTCGCCGCATCGGTCATCGGCGCGACGAAGGGCAGGTCTTCCATCTGCGTCGCCGGATCGTAGCTGGCGCGGGCCGCCGCGATGACGCGCGGCGTCAGCCCGTCCACGGCCAGATAGGCGTTGGGCAGGGCGTGGAAGCGCGAATAATAATGGCCTTCCGCCGTCAGGGTGATGGCGTAGGTCGCGCCGGGGCGCAAGGTGACGCCGGGCCTGGGCGTCAGGCGATAGAGGTCGCCATTGATGTGGGTCAGGTCGAAAACGTCGCTGTCGCTGGATTTGACCGCATTGACCATGCCGAAATAGAGCGACCAGTCCTGTGGAATAGCGGCGTCGGGCAGGGTCAGGTCCAGCTCGCTGGTGAAATCATTGGGTCCGGCCTGATTGTTCAGCACCGTATAGCGATAGCCGAGATGCGCGGCGAAGGCGTCCAGAGCGGTCTGCGAGGTGGACGCCAGGGCTGCGGACGCCGTCAGGGCCAATCCGATCGTTGCGGTGGTCAGCAGGCGCAGTTTACGAGCCGGGATCATGCCCTTCCCTCCCTTTTGTGTTGTGCGCAAGGTGGCGCACGCTGTGCGGCTTGTCAATCGACTGGCAATACCTTTATGTGTCTTATACAGCTCCAATATATAACCAATTTACAGCGCCGACACGCGAACGACGTTCTTCGCATTGACGCTCTCCAGGCGATACCTTAGGGTGAACTTCGATAGAAAAGCCTGATTCTGCAACGGACGCCGCCGTCACATCCAAATGATGCGTCCGCCCATAAAGTCCAGTTCGCCGGGGAGGGCGGGCATGTCATTTGTCGATACGGTCGGCGCGCTGGCGTCCGACGACCCCGCGCCGCTCTATATGCAGTTACAGAAGATTCTGCGCGACGCCATCGTCACGCGGCTGCTCAGTCCCGAAGCCGCCATTCCGCCGGAGCGCGATCTGGCCGATGAGTTCGGCGTGTCGCGTCTGACCGTGCGCAAGGCGGTCGATGGGCTGGTCGAGGAGGGACTGATCACGCGGCGGCGCGGCGCGGGCACCTTTGTGGCGGCGCGCGTCGAAAAAAGCTTCTCCAAACTGTCCTCCTTTTCCGAAGACATGATCTCGCGCGGACGCAAGCCGCATTCGGAATGGCTGAACCGGTCGCAGGGGGCGGTGACGCCAGAGGAATCCTTGTCTCTTGGCCTGTCGCCGGGATCTCTGGTCTATCGTTTCCAGCGTCTGCGCTTCGCCGACGGACAGACGATGGCGCTCGAATATTCGACCATTCCCGGCTATTGCCTGCCTTCGCTCGACAGCGTGGGGGAGTCGCTCTATGCGGCCTTGCAGGCGGCGGGCCAGCGTCCGGTGCGCGCGCTGCAACGGCTGCGCGCCGTTGCTTTCGGGCCTGAACAGGCGCAGCTTCTGGGCGTGCGCGTCGGCGATCCGGGCCTGTTCATCGAACGACGCGGCTTTCTGGCCGACGGGCGCGCGGCGGAGTTCACCCATTCCTGGTATCGCGGCGACGCCTATGACGTGGTGGCGGAACTGAACGGCTGACATTTCCGATTTTTATGAATGCGCGCGCGGCACCGCATATCCTCCTTACGCCCTGCGGCCTTAGGCTACCCTTTCCTATAACAAAAAGGGAGCCTCGTCATGCTGGGCGCCATTCTGATCGTCGTCCTGATCCTGATCCTGTTGGGCGCTCTGCCCGCCTGGCCGCACAGCCGTAGCTGGGGTTATGGCCCGAGCGGCGGACTGGGTCTGTTGCTGGTCATCATCATCGTGCTGGTCCTGCTAGGGCATATATAGGCCTGTACAGGTCATCTGCGCGGGGGGAAAACCTGCGCGCACGGGCGAAGGCGTCCGGCGACGAAGCCGCGCTGCAGGACGGCGCGGACATCGGGCGACAGGACGTCGATCTTCACCTTGTGGAAACGCAGGTCGCGGAAGGACCAGCGCCGGTCGATCAGATAGCGCGCGTTCAGGTAAGCGTCGAAATCTGATGGCATGGCGAAGGGCGTGAAATCCACCTTGCAGGCCTTGGGATGCAGGGCCGCAAGTCGTGCTTCGAACGCCGCAGCGCTTTCGGGCGGATTGTCGGGCGCGCCAAACGGCGCGAGGGTCTTTACGTCAGGCCCGTACCAGACCTCCGGCACATTATCGACATTGCCGAAGTCCAGACCCGTCACTGGCAGTTGAAACGACACCACGACGTCTGCGTCGGGCGCGGGACCGCGCAAGGTCGCCAGCGACGCCGCAGGCAGACTGTAATCGCCAGGGTCCGTGATCAGGTCATGAATGTCCTGCGGAATGGCGAAATCGTCGGCGAACACGACGGAGAACAGGCCACACGCCAGAAGCGCCGTAAGCGCAAAGCGGCCAGGCTGTGCGGGCGTCCATCGCCCGACCAGAGCCGCCGCGACCAGCACCAGACCGTAGCCGATCGTGCGCGTATTGAACGGATCGAAATAGGTGCGCATGCGCAAGGCGAAGGCAAGGCCTAGAAACGCCAGGCCTGCGCCCAGAACGAGCGCCGACGCCTTTCGCGTTCGCCCAAAGTCCGCTCCCGCCAACTCCGCCCCTGCGCCGAGGCGCGCGATCCCGACCAACAGTCCGGCGGCGATGGCGATTTTCAATCCGTTCCAGCCCACGGCGGCCAGGAACTCCCGGATCAGCAGCAGCGACGCTTCGGGTGCGGGATGACGCGGCATGCCGGTCGCGTAGCCGGTCACCGCCCAGTTGATGCCCTGATAGGCCAGATAGACCGCCCCCGCCGCGCAGAAGGCCGGAAAGACGCGCCACGCCACCTTGCGGCCAAAGACGACAAGCACGGCGATAAACAGCAGGAAGGCGAAGGGCGAGAAGAAGTAGCGCGCAAACACGCCCACGATCAGCGCGCCCGCCAGCAGAACCAACTGCAAACGGTTCGATGCTTCGCTTAGCCGGATGATCAGGTACAGGCTGGCGCAGATGGCGAACAGTTCGAGATTTTCCGACCAGGAATACATGGCGATCACCAGGCTAACCGGATTGATCGCCACCAGCGTCGCCATCAGCACATGGCCGGACGCCCGCCAGATCAGCCAGGCGTCCGCCCCCAGAAGCGCGATATTGACCAGCTTGGCGGTGATCATCATCACCTCGGGGCGGGCCAGAGGCGCGGTCAAGGCCAGCAGGGCCGGATAGCCGAGCGGATAGACCGCCATATATTGCCCGTGCAGTTGCAGCGGATGGCCGTCGCGCAAGCCTTGCGCCAGCAGCATGTAATACCAGGAATCGACGCTGATATAGCCAAAGGCGATCGCCAGCCCTGCGGTCAGCAGGAGGAGGACGGCGATAGATCCGATATAGAGGCGCGAGGTCGCAGGCATGGTTCTGTCCTAGGCGCAGACGACGACGTCCGTGTCAATCCCGTCGCCAATTACCGCTTTCTTACAACCGACGGTGCAATCATGATGGGTTTTTTGCGCCGCCGCACGTCTTTTGGTAGGCTCTGCGGCAGCATGCGCTTTTCCGGGGCGCGCATGGCGTCTGGTTTCACACTTTTCTAAGGGAAACAGGATGTTACAAGCGTATCTGGCGAAATTTATCAAGCGTGGCCGCCTGACGGTGCGCGTCAATCCGAACGTGACATGGCAGTTTGGCGAACTCATGCCCGACCGGCCCGATCTCGACATCGCCATCTGGTTCAGCAGCAAGTGGGCGGCAAGCAAGGTCGGCCTCAATCCCTATCTCCATCTCGGCGAAGCCTATATGGACGGCGATCTGATCATCGAACGCGGCGATCTGTGGGGCTTTATGGAGCTGATCGGGCTCAACATGCCGTCCCTGCCGCCGCGGTCGGCCTTCATGCGGTTTCTCAACCGGCTACGCCAGTTCCTGCCCGCCCATTCGCTCAAGGCGTCGCGGCGCAATGTCGCGCACCATTACGACCTTTCCGAGCGGCTCTACCGGCTGTTTCTCGATGAGGACATGCAATATTCTTGCGCCTATTTCCGCCGCCCCGACATGACGCTGGAGGAGGCGCAGACCGCCAAGCGCGACCATATCGCCGACAAGCTGAGGCTCTCTCCGGGCCAGAGCGTGCTCGATATCGGCTGCGGCTGGGGAGGCATGGCTTTGCACCTGGCCAAGCGCGCCAATGTCAATGTCACCGGCGTCACCCTTTCGACCGAGCAACTGGCGGTCGCCGAACAGCGCGCGCAGGCGCCGGACGTCAATGCGCGCGTGCGCTTCGCCCTGTGCGACTATCGCCAGGTCGAGGGCCAGTTCGACCGCATTGTCAGCGTCGGCATGTTCGAGCATGTCGGCAAGGCGGCCTTCGACACCTATTTCAACACCGTCTATGACCGGCTGAAGGACGATGGCGTCGGGCTGATCCACACGATCGGGCGGCGCGGGGAATCGGGCGCGCGCTCAAGCTGGCTGGATAAGTACATCTTCCCAGGCGGCTATATCCCGAGCCTGTCGGAAATCATGCAGTCGGTCGAGCGATCCGGCCTGTGGGTCACCGATGTCGAGCCTCTGCGCCTCCATTATGCCGAGACGCTGCGCTGCTGGCGCGAGCGCTTCATGGCGCACCGGCTGGAGATCGAAGACCTCTATGACGACCGCTTCTGCCGCATGTGGGAATTCTATCTGTGCTGGTGCGAACTGGGCTTCCGCTATTCCGACCTGATGGTCTTCCAGGTGCAGGTGGCCAAGCGGGTCGATAGCCTGCCGATCACGCGCGACTATATGATGGCGCGCGAAATGTCAGCCGAGGTCGTCAGCTTTGAAGAAGAGTCGCGCAAACTGCGTGAACGCCCGCGCCGCGTCCAGTAACCGCCCGGACAGCGCATAGCGCGGCGGGAACAGGGCGATGGTGCGCGTCGGCGTAAAGCCGTGCAGCCGGGCGAAGGCGACATCGGACGCCTCATGGCTGGCCAGATAGCTCTCCGGCATGACGGTGACCCCGACCCCGGCCCCGACCATGATCAGGGCGCGCTCGTCCTGCGCGGTGCGATAGGCGAGCGGCGGGCGCACATTGCGGTCGGTGAAATGACGGCTGGTCTCGGACAGGACTTCGCAGCGCGAGCGCACGATCATGGCGTCGCGGGCCAGATCCTCGGCTGCGATCTCCGCCTGCCCGGCCAGCCGGTGGGTGCGCGGCAGGACGAGGCGATAGCCTTCGCGGAACAGGGGCGTGGACTCGTCATGATCGACGCGGCGGAGCGACAGGGCCAGGTCGAGCCCGCGCTCATCGAGCCGGTTCAGCAGCTCCTGCTCGGCCCCGTCGAACAGGTCGAAGCGCACATCGGGCATGATGGCGTCAAAGCCGCGCAGCAGGTCGGCGACCAGACGCGCCGGAATCGTCTGCAACACGCCAAGCCGCAGCACATTGGCGGCTTCGGCGTCGGCGATCTCGGCGCTGGCCATATTGACCTCGTGCAGGATCGCCTTGGCGCGCGGCAGAAAGCGCGCCCCCGCCGCCGTCAGATGCACGCGCCGGTTCGAGCGCACGAACAAGGCCGCCCCCAGCTCGTCCTCAAGCCGCTTGATCCCGGCGGACAGGGTCGGCTGGGTGATCAGGCAGGACGCCGCCGCGCGGGTGAAATTGCCCGTCTCGACCACGGCCAGAAAATAGCGCAGCAGATAGAGTTCCATCCATAGATCATATCTATGATGAGAATTTTTACTATCAATTTTTCCAATTGATAGGGCGACGGTAAAGTGCAGGCCATGAGCGTCTATAAAAGCCAGATCGACCCCGCTTCCGACGAGTTCCGCATCAATGCCGAGCGCATGAGCGGGCTGGTCGCCGACCTGCGCGCCCTCACCGCGCACATCGCCGAGGGCGGCTCGGCCTCAGCGCGGCAAAAGCACGTTGCGCGCGGCAAGCTCCTGCCGCGCGACCGCATCACCGGATTGCTCGATCCCGGCTCGCCGTTTCTGGAATTTTCGGCGCTGGCCGCGCACAAGGTCTATGAGGACGCAGCCCCCGCCGCCGGCATCATCACCGGCATTGGCCGCATCAGCGGGACCGAGTGCGTGATCGTCTGCAATGACGCCACGGTCAAGGGCGGGGCCTATTTCCCGCTCACCGTCAAGAAGCACCTGCGCGCGCAGGAGATCGCCCAGCAGAACAACCTGCCTTGCGTCTATCTGGTCGATTCCGGCGGGGCCAATCTGCCGCATCAGGACGAGGTCTTTCCCGACAAGGACGATTTCGGCCGCATCTTCTTCAATCAGGCGCAGATGTCGGCCAAGGGTATCCCGCAGATCGCCGTCGTCATGGGCTCGTGTACGGCGGGCGGCGCTTACGTCCCGGCCATGAGCGATGAAAGCGTGATCGTGCAGAAGCAGGGCACCATCTTTCTGGCCGGTCCGCCCCTGGTCAAGGCCGCCACCGGCGAGGTGGTCAGCGCCGAGGATTTGGGCGGCGGCGATGTGCATGCGCGCGTCTCGGGCGTCGCCGACCATCTGGCCGCCAATGATATGGACGCGCTTAGGATCGCGCGCCGCATTGTCGGGCATCTGAACCGCCAGAAGCGCGTCGATCTGGCCGTACGTCCGCTTGTCGAGCCGCTCTATGCCGCCGAGGAAATTTACGGCGTCGTTCCCGCCGATACGCGCCAGCCCTTCGAGGTGCGCGAAATCATTGCGCGGCTGGTCGATGGTTCGGAATTCGATGAGTTCAAGGCGCTGTATGGCGAAACGCTTGTTTGCGGCTTTGCGCATCTCTACGGTTTCCCGGTCGGCATCGTCGCCAATAATGGCGTGCTGTTTTCCGAAAGCGCGCTGAAGGGGGCGCATTTCATCGAGCTGTGCGCCCAGCGCGGCGTGCCGCTGATCTTTTTGCAGAACATCACCGGCTTCATGGTCGGGCGCAAATACGAGAACGAAGGCATCGCCCGCCACGGCGCGAAAATGGTCACGGCGGTCGCCTGCGCGAACGTGCCGAAATTCACCGTCATCATCGGCGGCTCCTACGGGGCGGGCAATTACGGCATGTGCGGGCGCGCCTACGATCCGCGTTTTTTATGGATGTGGCCGAATGCGCGCATCTCGGTCATGGGCGGCGAGCAGGCGGCCAATGTGCTGGCCACGGTCAAGCGCGACGGCGTCGAGGCGAAGGGCGGGCAATGGAGCGCCGAGGACGAGGCCGCCTTCAAGGCCCCGATCCGCGACGCCTATGAGGCGCAGGGCCACCCCTATTACGCCTCGGCGCGGCTGTGGGACGACGGGGTGATCGACCCCGCCGACACCCGCCGCGTGCTGGGCCTCGGCCTCTCCGCCGCGCTCAATGCGCCGATCCAGCCGACGAAGTTCGGCGTCTTCAGGATGTGAGGTCCAAAGACGATCATGACGATGAAAACCCTGACCCTGGACAGCGATGCGCGCGGCGTGGTCCGCCTGACGCTCAACCGCCCGCAGGTGCATAACGCCTTCGATGAGGACATGATCGCGGAGCTGCATGAAAGCTTCGACGCCTTGGGCCAGCAGGACGGCGTGCGCGCTATTCTAATAACCGGAGCGGGCCAGAGTTTTTCCGCCGGAGCGGACCTCAATTGGATGCGGCGCATGGCGGAGATGGACGAGGAGTCCAATCGCGCCGACGCGCTCGCCATGGCCGATATGTTCGCCGCCATGAACGCCTGCGCCAAACCGGTGATCGGCCTGATCAATGGCGCGGCCTTTGGCGGCGGGGTCGGGCTGGTCGCCTGCTGCGATATGGTGATTGCGACACCGCAGGCCCTGTTCGGACTGACCGAGGTGCGCCTGGGGCTGATCCCGGCGGTGATCTCGCCGTTTGTGCTGGCGAAAACCGGCATGGCGGCGGCGCGGCGCTATATGCTGACCGGCGAGCGTTTCGACGCCGCGACGGCGCAGCGCATCGGCCTGGTGCATGAGGTCGCCGACGATCCGGGCGCCGCCGCTGCGCCGATTCTCGACGCCATTTTGCAGTCCGCGCCGGGCGCGGTGGCCGATATCAAGGATTTGCTGCACGACCTGTCCCGCCACCCGGACGGCCACGATTCGCGCCACCTGACCGCCCAGCGCATCGCCGCGCGCCGCATGTCGGATGAGGGCAAGGCGGGCATCGACGCCTTCCTGCATCGCCGTAAGCCGGACTGGAGCGCGTGATGTTCAAGACCATCCTGATCGCCAATCGCGGCGAAATCGCCCGCCGCATCATCCGCACCTGCCGCCGCATGGGCGTCAAGACCGTGGCCGTCTATTCCGAGGCCGACAAGGACGCGCCCTTCGTGCGCGAGGCCGACAAGGCGGTGCTGATCGGGCCTGCGCCCGCCGCCGAATCCTACCTGCGCGGCGATCGCATTATCGCGGTGGCGCTGGAGACCGGGGCCGAGGCCATCCATCCGGGCTATGGCTTTTTGTCGGAAAACGCCGAGTTCGCGGAAGGCTGCGCGGCGGCGGGGCTCGTCTTTATCGGCCCGACGCCCGACGCCATTCGGGCCATGGCGCTGAAAGGCGCGGCCAAGGCGTTGATGGACAGGGCCGGGGTGCCGGTGACGCCCGGCTATCACGGCGATGATCAGTCCACGGAGCATTTGCTCGAACAAGCGCGCAAAATCGGCTTTCCGGTGCTGATCAAGGCGGTGGCGGGCGGCGGCGGCAAGGGGATGCGCCGGGTCGATCGCGCCGAGGATTTCGCCGATGCGCTTCTGTCAGCGCAGCGCGAGGGGCAAAACGCCTTTTCCGACCCCAAGGTGCTGATCGAGAAATATATCGAGACGCCGCGTCACGTCGAGATTCAATTGTTCGCCGACAGCTTCGGCCAGGTCGTGCATCTGTTCGAGCGCGACTGTTCGATGCAGCGCCGCCATCAGAAAGTGATCGAGGAGGCCCCCGCCCCCGGCCTGCCCGAACACTTACGCGCCGAAATGGGCGCGGCGGCGGTCAGGGCGGCGCAGGCGATTGGCTATCGCGGCGCAGGCACGGTGGAGTTCATTGTCGATGTCTCGAAGGGCGTTGAGGCGGCGAACTTCTGGTTCATGGAGATGAATACGCGGCTTCAGGTCGAACATCCGGTCACGGAGGAAATTACCGGGCTTGATCTGGTCGAATGGCAGTTGCGCGTCGCGGCGGGCGAACCGCTGCCGAAGACGCAGGATGAGATCAGGGTCAATGGCCATGCCATCGAGGCGCGGCTCTATGCCGAAGACCCGCAGAACGATTTTCTGCCCGCCACGGGGACATTGACGCGGCTTGACTTTCCGCCCGTCCGCATCGAAAGCGCGGTCGAGCAGGGCGACGCGGTCAGCGTGTTTTACGATCCGATGATCGCCAAGCTGATCGTGCATGGCCGCGACCGGGCCGCCGCCATCGCCGCCATGCGCGAGGCGCTGATCCGCACGCGGGTCGAGGGACTGGCGACCAATTTGAGCTTTTTGCGCCGGTTGATTTCGGACGCCGATTTCGGCGCGAGTAAGCTGGAGACGGGCTTTATCGGCCAGCATCTGGAGCGGTTATTGACGCCGTGGCCGGATGTGACGCCGTGTACGGACGATCCTTGGGGCGAACCGACCGGCTGGCGCGTCAATCTGCCGTCCGCCGATCCGTTATGGCTGGAGGCCGGGGCGTCGGACGCGCTGGAGGCAGGCGGCGAGGTGCATGCGCCCATGCCGGGTGCGGTGCTGGATGTGTTTGTTACGGCGGGTCAGACGGTCGTTAAGGGCGACAAGCTGTTGATCCTCGGCGCGATGAAGATTGAGCATACGCTGAAGGCCCCTAAGGACGGGGTGGTGCGCGCCGTGCATGCCGCCGCCGGGGATCAGGTCGCCGACAAGGCGCTGCTGGTTGAGATTGAATGACGGTGACAATGCCGGACGCCCCTCCCACCGCTTCGCGGTCCCCCCTCCCCGCTTCGCAGGGAGGGATGTAAGCAAGGATATGACCATGATCGACTTTCCGCATTTGCAATTCGGCCACGGCGAGGAGATTGACGCTTTGCGCGAAGGCGTGCGGCGGTTTGCCGAGGTCGAGATCGCGCCTCTGGCTGAGGCCGCCGACCGCGACGACCAGTTCCCGATGCCGCTGTGGCGCAAGATGGGCGAGATGGGCGTTCTGGGCCTGACCGCGCCGGAAACCTATGGCGGAGCGGGCATGGGCTATCTGGCGCACACGATTGCGATGGAGGAGATTTCGCGCGCCTCGGCCAGTATCGGCCTGTCCTATGGCGCGCACTCCAATCTGTGCGTCAACCAGATCGTGCGCAACGGCTCCGAGGCCCAGAAGGCGAAATATCTCCCGAAGCGGATTTCCGGCGAGCATGTCGGGGCGCTGGCCATGTCGGAGACCGGCGCGGGATCGGACGTGGTGTCGATGAAGCTGCGCGCCGAAAGAAAAGGCGACCGCTATGTGCTGAATGGCAGCAAGATGTGGATCACCAATGGCCCGGATGCGGATGTTCTGGTCGTCTATGCCAAGACCGATCCCGCCGCCGGGTCGAAAGGCATCACCGCCTTCCTGATCGAAAAGGGCTTTGCGGGCTTTTCGGTGGCGCAGAAGCTCGACAAGCTGGGCATGCGCGGTTCGCACACCGGCGAGCTGGTGTTCGCGGATTGCGAAGTCCCCGAAGCCAATATGCTGGGGCCTGTTGGGCGCGGCGCGTCAGTGTTGATGTCGGGGCTCGACTATGAGCGCGTCGTTTTGTCGGGCGGGCCGCTCGGCATCATGCGCGCCTGCCTCGACGCCGTGATCCCCTATCTGCATCAGCGCGAACAGTTCGGCAGCCCCATTGGAACCTTCCAGCTTATGCAGGGCAAGGTCGCGGACATGTATTCGACCTGGGCCGCCTGCCGCGCCTATGTCTATGCGGTGGCGGCGGCGTGCGATCGCGGCGAGACGACGCGCAAGGACGCGGCGGGCTGCATCCTCTACGCAGCCGAAAAGGCGACCTGGATGGCGGGCGAGGCGATCCAGTGCCTTGGGGGCAATGGCTATACGAATGAGTATCCGGTCGGGCGGTTGTGGCGCGACGCCAAGCTGTATGAGATCGGGGCCGGGACGTCGGAGATCCGCCGTATGCTGATCGGGCGGGAATTATTCGAGGAAACCCGGTGAGCTGGATTCCCCCCTCCACCGCTTCGCGGTCCCCCTCCCCCGTGAACGGGGGCGGAGAAATATGTCCAAAAGCCGTCACACTGTACGAGGTCGGGCCGCGCGACGGTTTGCAGGCGGAGGCGCAAAGCGTGTCGGCGGCGGACAAGATCGCGCTGATCGACAAATTGTCCGCCTCCGGACTATCGCAGATCGAAGCGGCCAGTTTCGTGTCGCCCAAATGGGTGCCGCAGATGGCCGACGCGGCGGAGGTCATGGCGGGAATCCAGCGTAAGGCGGGCGCACGCTATCCCGTCCTGACGCCGAACATGCACGGTTACGAAGCGGCGCGCAGTGCGGGTGCGGACACGGCAGCGATTTTCGGCGCAGCGTCGGAAAGCTTCAGCCAGAAGAATATCAACTGCTCGATTGCGGAGAGTCTGGCGCGTTTTACGCCGGTCTGCGCGGCGGCGGCGCGCGATGGGGTGCGCGTGCGCGGCTATGTGTCATGCGTGATCGCCTGCCCGTATGAAGGCCCGATCCTGCCCGACGCCGTGGTGCGCGTGGCGGAGCGCCTGCTGGAGATGGGCTGTTACGAAATCAGCCTCGGCGACACGATCGGCGTCGGCACGCCCGCCGAGACGCAGCGCCTGCTTGACGCCGTTTTGAAGCGCATTCCGGTCGAAAAGATCGCCGTGCATTTTCACGACACCTACGGTCAGGCCCTGGCCAATATCCTGACCAGCCTCGGCTACGGTATCGCTACCGTGGATTCGTCCGTGGGCGGATTGGGCGGTTGTCCCTATGCGCCGGGGGCGGCGGGCAATGTCGCGACCGAGGACGTGCTGTACATGCTGAACGGCTTGGGCGTTCACACGGGCGTCGATCTGGACGCCGTTGTCGAAGCGGCGTGGTTTATCAATGGGGTGCTGGGCCATCCGCCGCGCTCGAAGGTCGCTTTGGCGCTCAGGCCCGGCAATACTGGGCGATAAAGGCGTCGTGTGAGGGCATGGCCGATACGGAGCGCTGCATGGCGGCCTGCATGCCGCTCATGAACTGCGCCAGCGCCTCGGCGCCGACCGCCTCGGTCAGGGGCGCGGCGGCCCTGGGCAGCACGCCCTGACCGATCAGCACCTGCGCCCAGTTGGCCTCGCGGAACAGGTCGCCCTCCTCGATCAGCAGCCGCCCGTGCTGGCGGAAATAGTCGAGCTTGTGCGCTAACGAGTCGGGGATGGCCATGTTGCGGCAGTCGCGCCAGAATGGCTCATCGCGCTCATTGGCGTGGTAATGCAGGATCAGAAAATCGCGGATCAGCTCATAGTCGCGGCGGCAACGACGGTTGAACTCGTCGATCTCGATCGGGTTGAAACCCTGATCGGGGAAAAACTCCAGAAAGCGCGTCATCACCGCCTGAACGAGGTGGATCGAGGTCGATTCCAACGGTTCCATAAAACCGGAAGCAAGACCGAGCGCGACGCAATTCTTCACCCAGCTCGCCTTGCGCCGCCCGGTGGTGAAGCGGATCACGCGCGGCTCGGCCAACGGTTCGCCGTCGAGATGATCGAGCAGGAGGCGCGCCGCCACGTTATCGTCCATATGGGCGGAACAGAAAACGTGGCCATTGCCGGTGCGGTGCTGCAAAGGAATGCGCCACTGCCAGCCCGCTCTGCGCGCCGTCGAGCGGGTATAGGGCGAAATTGGACCAGAGCGCCCCGTCGGGACGGCCACGGCGCGGTCGCAGGGCAGCCAGTGGGTCCAGTCTTCGTACCCGGCCTTGAGCGCGCCCTCGATCAGCACGCCGGTAAAGCCCGAACAGTCGATGAACATATCGCCCGCGACGCTTTCACCGCTGTCGAGCGTCAGGGAGTCGATAAAGCCGTCGTGGCTGCGCAAGTTAACGCCTGCGACCTTGCCTTCGCGACGGACGACGCCGGAGGCTTCGCAACCGCGGCGTAAGAATTGCGCCAGCAGTCCGGCGTCGAAGTGAAAGGCGCGGTCCGGGCCGGGCAGATTGCCTTCGATGCGCGCATCGCGCGACATCCTGCCCGCATAGGCCATCTGGGTGTTGAGGCTGTAGTCCCATAACGACCCGCACGGGTCGCCGTTCAGATGACGGCGCAGCCAGTACTGATAAAACGGCGTGATGCCAAGCGGCGAGCCGGGCGTGCCGAAGGCGTGCATATAGGCCTCGCCTTCGCGCCGCCAGCCGTCGAATTCAATGCCGAGCTTGAACGTCCCCTGAATGTTGCGCAGGGTGAGGTCTTCGTCGAGGCCGAGAAAGCGCAGCAGCGAGATCAGCGGCGGAATCGTCGCCTCGCCGACTCCGACCGTGCCGATGGCGTCGGATTCGATCAGGGTGATGCGCAGGCGTTCGCCCCAGGTCCGCGCCGCCATCGCCGCCGCCATCCAGCCCGCCGTACCGCCGCCGAGAATGACGAGATGTTCGATCTTCTGAGTCATGAGGCCTTCCCCGAAAATGAAAACGCCTGCCGGAGCGAACCGGCAGGCGTCATCTTGTCGCGTCGTGTTCTTAGAAGAACTTGTAGCTGACGCCGAACAGGTAGGTCGAGCCGTACTTTTCATAGCGCAGGATATGATCCGGCAGACCCTTGCCTTGATAGGTGTAGAAGGGCTCGTTGGTGATGTTCGAGGCCGACAGGCTGAAGGCGAGATTCTTCAGCGGACCGTCTTCGAAGCTGTAGCCAAGCTGGGCGTCCACGACGTTTTCCGAATGCACCCAGGTGTTGCTCAGGCTGTTGGTGTAGTCAGGCACTTCGCCGAGGAAGTCGCCGCGGTAGCGGTTGCTGATCCGCGCCGAGAAGCCATGCTTTTCATAGTAGAGCGTGGTGTTCATGACCTCCTTGGACAGGCCCGGAACGTCATAGGCGTTCGTGCCGGTCGGGTTGATCGAGGAGGCGTTGTAGGAGGCGCTCCAGATCACGCCGAAGCCGTCGAGCCACGGGGCGATCAGCTCGCCCGGCATGGACACGGTCAGTTCGACGCCCTTGATATAGCCGCCGTGACCATTGGCCTGGGCCGAGGTCGTGCCGATACGGTTGGCGTCGGCCTGAGCGCAGACCCACTGGCCGTTGTAGGGGCTGCCGACCGTATTGTCGATCACCTTGACGGTATGGGCGGCGTCCGCCCAGCAGGCGCCCGACGGATCAACGCCGGTATAGTCCTTCAGAACGGTCTGATTGTAGATGAAGGTGGTCAGATCCTTATAGAAGATCGCGCCCGACACATAACCCTTGCGGCCGAAATAGTGCTCGACCGAGAGGTCGAAATCGTTGGCCTTCCAGGGACGTAGGGCGGGATTGCCGCCGCCGCCGCTCCAGTAATACTTGTTCGCGCCGATAATCGACGGGTTGGTGTTGACCGCCGTCGAATAGCTGGTGCCCGCCGCCATGTCGTCCATGCGCGGACGCGCAATGGTCGTGCCGGCGCCGAATCGCATGACCGTGTCGTCGGCGAGCTGGAAGTTCAGGTTCAGGGTCGGCAGGATGTCGGTATAGCTGGCGCCGCCCGATTGCGGCGTCACGCCGGCAGCCGTGCCGTCAGTATAGAACGACGTCGCCTTCTGATTGGCGTGAACTGATTGCAGGCCCATATTGCCGGTGACCGGAAGGCCCCACAGGGTCGTGTCGATATCGCCCTTGACATAGAAGGTGTCGAGCGTTTCGTTCACCGTCCAGGTCTTCTGCACAGCCGAAGCCGCCGTTTCCTCGACATAGGTGAAATAGCCGCTCTCATAGAGGCCGAGCGCGTCATAGGACACCATGCCGCCGGAGCTGCCCAGGAAACCCGCCTGAGTCGTGCCGTTGCGGTACTGGCTGGGGATCGACGCTTGGGCGACGCCGCCGGGCAGGCCCAGATAGCCTTCGATGCCATCCTTGTGCTTGCGATGCTCGGTATGATCGTAGCCGACGGAGATGTCGCTCAGGAAGCCGGAATCGAACTTGCGCGTCGCGGCCAGCTTCGCCGAATCGATCTTGTCCGTGACGTGCGGTTCACGCGCATAACCGGCGCGCGACGAGGCAAGCGGACCGCCCCACCCGCCCGGATCGGTCAGGAAGATGGTGTCGAAATCGGCATAGTTGAGATTGCTCTTGAGCGTGGTCAGGCCAAAGCCCTGCTGCGTGAAGCTGACCGTATCGGTGGCGCCCGAACCGTTGGGGCCCGTGCCTGCGGTCGATTCCACCTGCACGTCGGTGCGGTCAACCTTGGATTCGGACAGGTCGGCCATCAAAGACCACTTGTCGTTCAGGTCGTAGGTCGTGTTCCAGCCGAAGGCGTCCAGCTTGTCCTTACGCTGGTTGACGTAGTTTTCCACCACCGTCTTGACCTTGTCGAACGTGCCGGCGGAGACGAATTCGCTGTTGGTCGAATAGCCAGGCTCAAGCTGATTGGCGCCCCAGGCCAGCGGATATTCGAGGCGGGCGATGCGCTGCAATTCCTGGAAGTCGGAATGGTAGGCGTCGAAGGTCATGTGCAACTGGTCGTTCGGCTTGAACTCCAGCACGCCCATATAGCCGTCGCGCTTCAGGAACGAGGAATCGACCGCGTCCTTTTCGCCGCCGGTGATCAGCAGGTTCTGATCCGCGGGGGCGCAGGCCGAACAGGTCGGATAGCCCCAGGACTCCTTCTTCAGGGTCTGATAGGGCGACTCGGTATGGGCGTAGCCGAAAGCGACGCCGACCTTCTTGTCCATGAACTGGTCGATATAGGTCAGCGAATAGCGATTGCCGGTGTTCTTCATGCCGCCGATGCGGGCCGACTCGCTGTTCTGCTCGCCGCGCACGCTGACGGCCAGGGCGCGCTTGCCATAGGCCAGCGGACGCACGGTCTGCAGATCGGCGGTGCCGGCGATGCCCTGATCGGTCATGCCCGCGTTCGGGGTCTTATAGACCACGACCTGCGAGATCAGCTCGGACGGATACTGATCGAACTCAACCGAACGGTTGTCGTTGGTCGAGACCTGTTCGCGACCGTTGAGCGTGGTGACGGTGAAGTCGGGACCGAGGCCGCGGATGGCCAGGGTCTGGGCGCGGCCATTGGTGCGCTGGGCGGCGATGCCGGGCAGGCGCGCCAGCGATTCGGCGATCGACTGGTCCGGCAGCTTGCCGATGTCTTCGGCCGAGACGGCTTCGACGATCTGCGCGCTTTTCTTCTTGGCGGTGATGGCGTCCTGAATCCCCTTACGGATGCCGGTGACGACGACGGTGGTCGTGTCGTCGGACGCGGCGGGAGCCTGCTGTGCGGTATTGGCGTCCTGCGCGTGAGCGGCGGGGACGGCGCACGCCGCGACGATGGCGAGCGTCGCGCCGCAGGTCAGCAGGCGTGAACGATACGCCGCCTTACGACCCTTGGAATTGTGCATATGAACTTCCTCCTGGTGTTGCGTTTTGGCAGTCGAAGGCCTTGCCGTCTTCGCGTGCAAAGGCCTTTCGTTGACATCTCAACCCGTTTCGATGGCGGCTCTGCTGGCCGCCTGTAATGAGGTGATCACTCAGGTCGGTGCTTTTTGCAATACTTTGCAAAATTTTGCAGTCAAAAACCTAAACTATTTGTAAGATTGTGGCCGCAAAGTAACGCTATTGCGTTTGGAAGCGCTCTCTAATGAGATAAAATCATACAATACAAGGAGGTGATAACCCAGAAAACGCCCTTGTCTCAGCGTCAATTTTTTGACGAACAATGTAATTTTTTGCAAATTTGTGCAAGCTTGCTGTTCGTTTCGCGGATATCAGGCGCCGCAGGACTCGCGCACCACAAGTTCGGTCGAGACGATTTCCGAGTGGCTTTCGTCATTGGAGATCGAGCCGATCAGCTTGGACACCATCAGCTTGCCCGCGCGCGCCATATCCTGCGAAATCGTGGTCAGGGCCGGACGGGTCAGGCTGGCCAACTGGATATTATCGTAGCCGACCACCGCCACGTCCTGCGGCACGCTGCGCCCGGCGCGCGCCAGCCCCTGAATGGCGCCGAAGGCGATAATATCGGAACAGGCGAACAGGGCGTCGAATTCGACGCCCTTATTAATCAGGTTCAGCGCCGCCGCCTCCGCCGAAGCCAGTTCAAAGTGAGTCTGCACGACCAGACGCGGATCGAAGGCAAGTCCCGCCTCCTCAAGCCCGTTCAGATAGCCCTGAAAGCGCAGCTTCATCTCTGAGCCTTCGGTTTCGCCGAAATAGGCGATGCGTTTGCGCCCCAGACGGGCCAGATGCGCGGTGGCCCGCGCCCCGCCCTGGGCGTTGTTCGAGCCGACCGTGCAATATTTCTGCCCCGGCAGTTCCTGGCCCCAGACAATGAAGTTGCGCGTCGTTTCGGCCAAATGATTGAAGCGGTCGTGCAGATAGCTCTGACCCAGGAAGATCACGCCATCCGCCTTGATATTCTGCATCAGGGCGACAAGGTCGTTCTGACTGCGCGGCGTCAGGTGCGACAGCAGAAGGTCGCAGCCCATGTCGCGCGCCGCCTCGCCGACGCCGGAGATCATTTCCTGATAGAAGGGATCGGAAAAGCGACCTTCGCGACCATGCGGCGGCGGAATGACGATGGCGATGGTGGCCTGCGAACCGGACATCGACAAGGGCATGTCCTGATTGAGCACGTAATTATGGTCGCGCGCGATCTTCCAGACCCGGCGCTTGGTGACGCGGTTGACCGCCGGAGAATCGTTGAGCGCGCGCGACACCGTCGCGACCGATACGCCAGCAATTCTGGCCAGATCCTCCAGCCTGATCTTGCCCGAAAGCTTTTCCATACGCCGCGCTCCCGCAATATTATGACGCCGCCACCGCGCATGACCGGAGGCGCATCCGCATGTCACATGATTTCCCGCTTAGGGGCAAGTCGGCTTCTGTAGGCGGATCAATAATGAAAGCGCTTTCAATTATACGGATTTTGTTGCCGCGTCGTCTTAATCGTATTTTTTGAATACGTATTCAAAATTGCGGCTTGGCAAAAGCTTTGCTAGACTATAAGACTATGGACCTAGCGTATTCATACGCTGAGATTTTTGAAAGCGCTTTCAAAGTTCCGCTGCGAAAATATTGAGCTTCTTTTTCGTTTTCAGCGGCGCAATGTAAGCGCTTACACATAACCTTCAGGCCTGGCGCAAGAACACATTTACGCGCCGTTCGCCTGCTCTGAAATTCCGGTTGTTGTGACGCGACCGGGATACGCCAATTACAGGGCGAAGGCTTTGTAAGTGGTATCTTCTCAACATAAACTTCCCCTTGTCCGGTTTCGGCCAAGGGGATTTTTTTGTCCGCTTCATCGCTTCGCAGCGCGCGGAATTCGTATTCATACTGTCCCCGCGTCTTGAGAATACGTATGCAACGCGACGCGGACGACGATTCTCAGTATGCCTGCCTGAAACGAAAAAGCGTCCGCCCACAGCGGATTTCAGGAGAGGTTTATGCGTTATCGGGTGAAAACAGGCGGGCTGAAGCCCGTCCTTCTGGCGGCGTCAGCGATGCTGGCCCTCGTTTCCGCGTCAGCGCGCGCGGAAGAAGGCTCGCCTGCCGTCACGCCCGAAAACCATAATCCGACCCTGAACGCCGACGCGCCCGCCACCAACGGCCCCGGCGAGGCCTCGCCCTGGGCCTATGCCGGCAAGCAGGGCATCGGCACGGCCTATGAGGCCTATAATAAGGACGATCAGTTCAGCGATAAGGCGGTCACCGGGCGTGTGTCGAAGGTGTGGTTCTCGCTGGCGCAGGGCGTGCTGACCGAGACCATGTACGGGCGCATCCATGAGGCGCAGATGCGCGAAATGCAGATCGCCGTCGTCGGTCATGACGCTTCCGGGGGCTGGACCGCCTTCGAGGATAAGGACACGACCAGCCACGTCAGTTACATTGATACGGACAGCGCCGGTCGCCCGCTGGCGCCCGCCTATCGCCTGACCAATACCGACAAACAGGGCCGCTTCGTCATCATCAAGGACGTGTTCACCGATCCCGACCGTCAGAGCGTGATGATGCGGGTCACGGTCAAGGCGCTGAAAGGTAAGGTGACGCCCTATGTCATCCTCGACCCCAGCATGGCCAATACGTCCGGCGACGATCAGGGCGCAGCCAGCGCGGCGGCTCTGAATGCCTGGCAAGATAATGGGGGGCAAGGGGGCGTCGCTTTGTCGCTCAAGGCCAGCGTGCCGTTCAGGGCGCATAATGTCGGTTTCACCGGCGTCACCGATGGCGTTGACGATCTGACGCAGCGTCAGACCCTGATCGCGCAGCGCGACTCCACGGGCGGCGTGAAGGGCAATATCGTTCTGGTCGGCCAGTTGCCGACGGTCGCGAAAACCGCCAGCTTCGATCTGGCGCTCGGTTTCGGACCGGACGTCAAGGCCGCCGACGCCGAGGCCGCCGGGACGTTGAAGACCGGCTATGCCAAGGTGCTGGCCAATTTTGAGGGTAAAGGCGCGGCGGTCGGCTGGGAGGACTATCTGGCCTCGCTGACAGAGCTGAAAAGCCTGATCCCGGAATCGGAGGACGATGGCAAACTGCTCTACGCCTCGGCCCTGACGCTGAAGACGCAGGAGGATCACACCTCGGCGGGCGCGCTGATCGCATCGCTGTCGAACCCGTGGGGCGACGCGCTGGAGACGGACGTATCCTCAACCGGTTACAAGGCCGTGTGGCCGCGTGACTTTTATCAGGTCGCGATGGCGCTGGCCGCGCTCGGCGACAAGCAGACCCCCGTGGCCGCCTATCGCTATCTGCCGACGGTGCAGGTCCGTCCCGACACGCCCGGCAATACCGGCGTTTCCGGCTGGTTCCAGCAGAAGTCGCACGTTGACGGAACGCCGGAATGGGTGGGCGTGCAGCTTGATCAGACCGCCATGCCGATCCTTTTGGGCGCGCGTCTGGAAAAGCTGGGCCTGATCTCGCACGATGAGCTGATGACCTCGTATAAGACAATGCTGAAGCCCGCCGCCGATTTTCTGTCCAAGGGCGGTCAGGTCGGCCTTGGCTGGAATCACGCGACCATCACGCCGCCTTATTCGCAGCAGGAGCGTTGGGAGGAGCAGGAAGGCTATTCGCCCTCGACCACCGCCGCCGTCATCGCGGGCCTGACCGCCGCCGCCGGGATCGCGACCGAGGCGGGCGATACGGACGACGCCAGGCTCTATCAGGGCCAGGCCGACGCCTATTCGGCCAAGCTGGAGCAACGCCTTTACACCACCGACGGCAAGGTGATGGGCGACGATAAGCCCGCCTCTTATTATTTGCGCATTTCGCGCAGCGAGGACGCCAATCATCCCGGCGATCAGGACGCGCGTAACGGCCATCCGGCCATGCCGTCCGACATGATGGTCGATGCGGGCTTCCTCGAACTGGTGCGCTATGGCGTGCGTCCGGCCAATGATCCGAAGATCGAGACCTCGCTGAAGGTGGTTGACGATCAGGATCTACCGGACAATCTGCGCGTGCGCTACGACTTCACCTTCCCCGGCTCGGATGCGGTCATTCCCGGCTTCCGCCGCTACGGCAATGACGGCTATGGCGACAAGACGACGGGCGGCGACTATGCGGTCAACGGCCAGATGAGCCCGGATCAGCGCGGTCGGGTCTGGCCGATCTTCACCGGCGAGCGCGGCCATTACGAACTGGCGCTCGATGCGCAAAAGCCCGGCGGCGCCACCAAGGCCGATATCGACGCCATCCGCAATGTCTATGTGCGCGGCATGGAGGACTTCGCCAATGAGGGCCTGATGATCCCTGAACAGGTCTGGGACGGCGTCGGCTCGCCCGATCCGCACGGCTATTTCAAGGGCGAAGGCACGGACTCGGCCACGCCGCTGGCCTGGAGCCATGCTGAATACGTCAAGCTTCTGCGCAGTTTACGCGACAAGGCGGTCTGGGACCGCAACGACGCGACCTATGCGCATTTCAGTTCGGTCAAAGATTAAGTCTCAACCCCTTTGACCCCAACTGCCCCCGGAGCCCAAGCTTCGGGGGCTTTTTTTGTGGTCGAGGCGGAACCATGAGACGTTTGCGCTTGGTCGGCGGGCAGGCCCCTCACCCGATCGCCTGCGCCTGACGGCTTGGCTCTCGTCCTCTCCCCTCGTTGAGGGGAGAGGGGTTAAAATCTAGACCAGCACGCCGTGGCAGTGTTTGAACTTTTTGCCGGAGCCGCAGGGGCAGAGGCCGTTGCGGGCGGTGTTTTCCCAGCCGCCGGGCAGGGCCGAGTGCGGCAGGGCGGCGCGGGCTTCGGGCGACAGATCGTCGCTGAGCTTGGCGGCGCGTTCATTGTGGCCGGTCAGCGGGTCGAGATGCACTTCCTGGAACTGACGGCGCTGCGACAGGGCCTGCGGCAGCTCCGGCGGCGCTTCTTCCGGCGCCTGGAAGCGGATCTCCATCGTCATCAGCCAGCGCGTGACCGACTGACGCAAATTGACCAGCAGGGCCTCGAACATGGTGAAGGCTTCGGTCTTGTATTCGTTGAGCGGATCGCGCTGGCCGTAGCCGCGCAGGCCGATCACCGCGCGCAGGTGATCGAGGTGCATCAGGTGCTCGCGCCAGTGCATGTCGATCATTTGCAGCAGGAACTGCTTTTCCAGCGCCTTCATCTGCTCGTCGCCGAGCAGGCGCAGGCGCTCGTCCATTTTTTCCTGCGCGGCCTTTTGCAGGCGCTCCTCGAACTCGTCATTGGCGATGCCCTCTTCCTGCGCCCAGTCGTGCAGCGGCAGGTCGAGGCCGGTCAGGGCCTGGATGCGTTCGTTAAGGCCGTCGATATCCCACTGATCGGCATAGGCCTTGGGCGGCAGATGCTGGGCGACCAGATCCTGAATCGTGTCCTGACGGAATTCGGCGATCAGTTCGGAAAGGTCTTCGGAGTCCATGAACTCCTGACGCTGCTCGAACACCGCCTTGCGCTGGTCGTTGACCACATCGTCATATTTGAGCAGGTTCTTGCGGATTTCGTAGTTGCGCTGCTCGACGCGCTTCTGGGCGGTGGCGATGGCGCCGTTGAGCAGGGGGGAGGTGATCGCCTCGCCGTCCTCGACGCCGAGCGTCTTCATCATGGCGTTGAGCTTGTCGCCCGCGAAGATACGCATCAGGTCGTCTTCGCACGACAGGAAGAATTTCGAGCGGCCGGGGTCGCCCTGACGGCCGGTGCGGCCGCGAAGCTGGTTGTCGATGCGGCGGCTTTCGTGGCGTTCGGTGCCAAGCACGAACAGGCCGCCCGCCGCCAGCGCCTCTTCCTTGAGGACGGCGACCTGGGCTTCGATCTCGCCCTTTTTGGCGAAGATCTGCTCCTGCGTGACCTCGACGCCCGCCGCCTCCTGGTCGGAAATCCATTTCAGCACACGCATATCAACATTGCCGCCGAGCTGGATGTCGGTGCCGCGACCGGCCATATTGGTGGCGATGGTCACCGCGCCGGGCACGCCGGCGTCGGCGATAATGTCGCCTTCCTGCTCGTGCTGGCGCGCATTGAGAACATTGTGCGGAATGCCCTTGCCGGTCTTATAGACGATGTCATAGGCCTCGTCGCCGAGCTTTTGCAGCTCCTTCTTGTCCGCCTTGGCGTACTGCGGTTTCAGTTCGCGCGACAGCTCGACCTTGTAAGCGTAAGTCTTGAGGAAGTCCGACAGCTCGTCCGACTTTTCGATCGAGGCCGTGCCGACTAGGATCGGCTGCTTGCGCACATAGCAGGACGCGACCTGCGCGGCGATGGCGTGGAACTTTTCCTTTTCGGTGCGATAGACCTCGTCATTGTCGTCGATGCGCTGGATCGGGCGGTTGGTCGGGATTTCCAGCACGTCCATCTTGTAGATGTCGCCGAATTCCTGCGCCTCGGTCGCCGCCGTGCCGGTCATGCCGGACAGCTTTTCGTACATGCGGAAATAGTTCTGGATCGTCACCGAGGCCAGGGTCTGGTTTTCCGGCTGGATTTCGACGCGCTCCTTGGCCTCGATGGCTTGATGCAGGCCTTCCGACAGACGGCGTCCGACCATCATGCGCCCGGTGAATTCGTCGATCAGTATGACCTCGCCGTCCTTGACGATATAGTCCTTGTTCAGCGTGTGGAGCGTGTTGGCGCGCAGGGCCTGATTGGCGTGGTGAACCAGCGAGATATTGACCGGATCGTAGAGGCCCGCCGAATCCTCGGCCAGTTGTCCCGCCTCGGCCAGCATTTCCTCAAGCCGTTCGGAGCCGAGTTCGGACAGCAGCACCTGACGCTGCTTTTCGTCCAGCTCAAACGTGTCGGGATCCTTGATCAGCTCACGAATGGTGGCGTCGAGAATTTTGTACAGCTCCGAACGGTCCTCGGTCGGGCCGGAAATGATCAGCGGCGTGCGCGCCTCGTCGATCAGGATCGAGTCGACTTCATCGACGATGCAGAAATGGTGGCCGCGCTGGACCATTTCATTGCGGCTATAGGCCAGGTTGTCGCGCAGGTAATCGAAGCCGAATTCGTTATTGGTGCCGTAGGTGACGTCGGCGCCATAGGCCTGCTTGCGCTGACCCTGCGACAGGCCCTGCACGATCACGCCGGTGGACAGGCCCAAGAAGCGATAGACGCGGCCCATGAAGTCGGCGTCGCGCTTGGCCAGATAGTCGTTGACCGTGATCAGGTGGACGCCCTTGCCGAGCAGGGCGTTGAGATAGACGGGCGCGGTCGCGACCAGGGTCTTGCCTTCGCCGGTGCGCATCTCGGCGATGCCGCCCTGATGCAGGATCATGCCGCCGACAAGCTGCACGTCGTAATGGCGCTGGCCGATGGCGCGCCACGCCGCTTCGCGCACCACCGCGAAGGCTTCGTCCTGAAGCGAGTCGAGCGTCGCGCCTTTGGCGATGCGCTCGCGGAACAACACGGTCTGCCCCCGCAGCTCCTCATCGCTCATCGCCTTCATCCTGGGCTCCAGCGCATTGATCTTCTGCACGCGCGTCATCAGGGACTTGACCTTGCGGTCGTTGGAGGAGCCGAAAAGCGTTTTGGCGAGAGCCAGCATGAGAAACCTTGGTGTCTAAAGTCCCAAAAAGCGAACCCGCGCGGCCTTCGCGCCGGATTAACCTGATGGATGTAGAGGGTTGTTATTGAAAGGCGCGTCGTTTTTCTGCTTATTGACGGGATCGTAAGACGATAGGTGTCAAATAGGCCGGATAAACCGCTTTTCAAGCACGGCCTCTGACTTAGGCGGCGGAATAGTATATGTCAATCTGTGGTCCGGTTCTTGCTGGCGTCAGCGAGCGTTCCAACCGGTTTCGGGGAGTTTTATGATGGCTGGCCCGCGCTTGCGCGCCCTGATCCTGCTGCCGGTTGTGGCGGCGGCCCTGACCTTGATGTCCTGTCAGAAAACCGTCGCGCCGGAGCGTCCGCCCGAACCCGGCGACGTCGCCGTGGCGCGCGTCAATGGCGAAACCATCTGGACCTCCGATGTGCGCAATGAGGCGGTCGCGCAAGGCTCGATCGGCCAGGGCGAGCCTCTGGACGCGACCTCGGCGCTGTTTTCGCGCACGCTGGAAGAGGTGATCGACCAGCGCCTGGTGGCCGCCGCCGCCGTCAGGAAGGGGCTCGACAAATCGCTGGCCGCCCAGCGCCGTCTGCAGGCGGCGCGCGAGCGCATCCTCGGCGACCTTCTGGTCGAGAACACCATCGACCGCGATATCGACGACAAGGCGATCCAGGCGCAGTACAACGAGCAGGTCAAGCTGGCCAAGACCTCCAATGAGGTGCATGCGCGCATCATGGTGCTGCGCACCAGGGACGAGGCCGACGCGGCGCTCAAGGCCGTGCAGGGCGGCGCCGTGTTCGAGGCGCTGGCCATGGAGAAATCCGTCGATCAGGCCACGCGCTTTGGCGGCGGCGATATGGGCTATGTCAGCGAAGACGTGATGCCGCAGGCCTATAAGGACGCCCTGACCACCGCCAAGGTCGGCGACACGGTCGGCCCGGTCAAGGTCGATGACGGCTGGGCGATCTTCCGCATCGAAGACCGCCGCCCGGAAGAGGTTCCGACGCTCGATGAAGAGCGCCCGATCATTATGCGCTATCTGATCTATAATCAGGTCGCCGGGCTGCTGACCGATTTGCGCAAGCACGCCAAGGTCGATCGGCTGATTCCGCTGCCCTCCGGCGCCAATGCCGAGCCGCCGCCCGCCGCCGCCACGGCGGCGATGGAGGCCGCCGATTCCGCTGACGCCGACTCCGCGTCGAACGCGGCGCCCGCCGTCGATTCGAAGGCGTCGGCTTCGTCCAGTTCGGCGTCATTGGCCCACGCCAAACCGGTCAGCAAGTCGCAGGAATTGCTCAAGAGCGACCCCCTGCCGCCGGGCCATCATTTCTTCGCGCCGCCCAAGCTGAAGAAGAAGTAATTTCCGTCTGCTCCATTGGCGAAGCGGTCCGGCTCTGATAAGGGCTGAACCCCTTATCGCGCCTTTTTACTGGAGATGCGCTCATGGCCAGACCGCCCGCTTCCGACACGCCTTCAAACCCGCAAAAGACCCGCGCGGCGCAAGGTGGTCTGGAACGCGCGCTCGATCCGCTGGCCAAGGCCGTCAAGCGCGCCGTGCAGCCGGTCGCCGATCTGGCCGGGCATCTGGCGCCGACGCTCGAAAGCGCGCCCGAAAAAGCGCCCGCCGCGCCGGGAAAGCCGGGTCTCGACGTCTCGCCGCTGGCCGTGCCCCTGCCCGCCATGCCGCCGATTGCGGGCGCGCGTCTGGCGACGGCGCGGTCAGGCTTTTACAGGCACGAACGCAAGGACACCCTTTTGATGGTCTTCGACGAGGGGACCACCTGCGCGGGCGTATTCACGCGCCATACCATCGGCTCGGCGCCCGTGGACTGGTGCAAGAAACAACTGGCGGCCAATGAGGGCTGCGATGTGCGCGCCCTGATCGTCAACGCCGGTTGCGCCAACGCTTTTACCGGCAAGGCCGGGGCCGACGCCGCCCGCCGCACCGCCTCGGCCCTGTCGCGGCGCATCGACTGCCGCCAGCGCGACATCATGCTGGCCTCGACCGGCGTGATCGGCGTAGTGCTGGACGACGCCAAGATCGCCGCGAAGATACCGCAACTTGAGGCCGACTTAAGCGCCGACGTCTGGGCGGACGCGGCGGCGACCATCATGACCACCGACACCTTCCCCAAGGGGGCGTCGGAAACGGCGGAGATCGACGGCGTGCAGGTGCGCATCAATGGCATCGCCAAGGGCTCAGGTATGATCGCGCCGGACATGGCGACCATGCTGGCCTTCATCGTCACCGACGCCACCTTAGCGCCCGGCGTGCTGCAAAGCCTGCTGGCGCTTTATACCCGGACCACCTTCAATTCGGTGACGGTGGACGGCGACACCTCGACCAACGACACCTGCCTGCTGTTCGCCACCGGCGCGGCGGGCGCCCCGCGCATCGCGCGCGCGGGCGATCGGCGGCTGGCCGACTTCAAGGCCAAGCTGGAAAAGGTCATGCATAGCCTCGCCACGCAACTGGTGCGCGACGGCGAAGGCGCGTCGAAATTCGTCAGGGTCAATGTCACCGGCGCCTCCAGTCCGGCCTCGGCGCGCAAGATCGCCAAGTCGATCGCCGAAAGCCCGCTGGTCAAGACCGCCATCGCGGGCGAGGACGCCAATTGGGGCCGCATCGTCATGGCGGTCGGCAAGACCGAAGAGCCGGTCGATCGCGAACACTTAAGCATCCGTTTCGGCGATCTCGTCGCGGCGGAAAACGGCGCTGTGGCGCGCGGCTATGACGAGGCGGCGATGAGCGCCTATATGAAACAGGCCGAACTGGAGATCAGCGTCGATGTCGGCGTCGGGCGCGCCTCGGCGCACGTCTATACCTGTGACCTGACCCACGGCTATATCAGCATCAACGGCGATTACCGATCGTAAAAACAGGTCAAAAAAATTGGGCGGAAAAGCGCATCTGAGGAGACGCTTTTCCGCCCGTCATGCCGAACCCGATCCGGCGGGAACCGGGTCGGCAATGCTGTCGGGACAAATCTGGCAGGATCAGTGGTGGGTGCGGTTCCACTCGTCGATCTGCTTTTCGGCCTCGTCCTTGGCGATGCCGTAGCGTTCCTGGATTTTACCGGCCAGAACCTTGCGGTCGCCTTCGATGACGTTGAGGTCGTCGTCGGTCAGCTTGCCCCACATCTTCTGGACATTGCCGCGCACCTGATCCCAGCTACCTTGGATACGGTCGTTGTTCATAATCTATCTCCTTAAAACTCTTTGAATTTCATGGAAAAACACTTTAGCGCAGCGCCGTCTAAATTTTCCAAGCCCTAAGCGCGCCGCCAGATAAGAAGCGCGTAAATCCGGCGGTTTGCGCGCTGGCGCCATCGTGATAGGGTTGCGCAAAAATGGAGGAAGCCGCTATGAAAACCCTGAGCGCCGTCGCCGCCCTGCTGGCCCTGACCTTACCCGCCGCCCTGCCCGGCACCACCTTGGCCCAAACCGTCGCCCTGCCGCAGGGCGCGGTGGAGGGCGTCACCCAGTACGATGTCGAGAGCTTCAAGGGCATTCCCTACGCCGCGCCGCCGGTTGGGGATTTGCGCTGGCGCGCGCCGCAGGCGGCGCCGGGCTGGACGGGCGTGCGCGTCGCCGATCATTTTGCGCCGGACTGCCTGCAACACCCCTTACGCGGCGACGATGCGCCGCTTGGCGTTAAGCCGTCGGAGGATTGCCTCTATCTGAATGTCTGGCGGCCCGCTGATACGAAGTCGGGCGAGAAGCTGCCGGTCATGGTCTGGGTGTATGGCGGCGGCTACGTGTCGGGCGGAACCTCGCCCGCCATCTATAATGGCAAGGCGTTCGCGCGCGACGGAATCGTCTTTGTCAGTTTCAACTACCGCGTCGGGCGTTTCGGCTTCTTCGGCTTTCCCGAACTGACGAAGGAAGACGCCGATCACGGCCAGTTGGGCGACTACGCCTATATGGACATGATTGCGGCGCTCAAATGGGTGAAGGCCAATATCGCGGCCTTTGGCGGCGATCCCGATCAGGTGACGATTTTCGGCGAATCGGCGGGCGGCGCGGCCATGCACACGCTTCTGACTTCGCCGCAAAGCAAGGGGCTGTTCAACCGCGCCATCATCGAATCGGGTGGCGGGCGTGGCAATCTGATGGGGCCGCGCCTGTTGCATGACGACAGACCGGGCCGCCCGTCCGGCGAGAACATCGGCGTCGCCTTTGCAAAAGCGCACGGCATTGACGGAACCGGCCCTGCGGCGCTGAAGGCGCTGCGCGCCCTGCCCGCCGACGCCATTGTCAGCGGTCTTGGCCTGGCCGATTATCAGCCGGACACCTATGCCGGGCCGATGCTGGACGGCCATATCGTCGTCGAAGACCCGGACAAGGCCTATGCCGCCGGACGCGATGTCGGCGCATCCGTCATGGTCGGCGCCACCAGCGGCGATCTGATGCCGAAATTCGCTGCCGATAAGGACGCGCTGTTCGCCAGTTTCGGCGCGGAGGCGGACGCCGCGCGCAAGGCCTACGACCCGGACGGTTCTGCGCCTCTGCCCTTGCTGAACGCCGAGGTCGGCATGGATCAGGTCATGGAGGAGCCCGCGCGCCTGACCGCGCAGGCCTTGAGCGCGCATGGCCGCACCGTTTATGAATACCGCTTCGATTACACAGCCTCACAGAAAAAGGCCGGTTCGCCCTTCGGCGCGCCGCACGCCAGCGAACTGCCCTTCGTGTTCGAGACGGTTGAGGCGCGTTATGGCGAGGCGGCGACGGCTGAGGATCATGCCGCAGCGCGGCTGATGCACGCCTACTGGGCCAATTTCGCCAAGACCGGTGATCCGAACGGCGCGGGCCTGCCGCAATGGCCGGTCTATGACGCGACGAAGGACGAGTTGCTGATCCTCACGCCGGATGCAGGCGCCAAGGCGGTCGCCGATCCGTGGAAGGCGCGGCTGGACGTGACGGCCAAGGCCGCCGATGCGGCATCAAAATAGCGCGGACGGCAGCTTCTGCGGCGTACACCAGCCCTGTTCGCCCAGATGCGCGCCGCCGGTCATGCCCTTGTCGATCTCCTCGGCGTAGAAGGCGCCATTGCTGCGGTCGAGCGTGATGCGCAGCGCTTCGCCGTGCTTTGTGCGGCGGTTGACCAGATAATAGGCGGCGCCGGAGACCGTAGCCGAACAGGACGTATCAAGGCAGATCGAGTCGCGGATCAGCGATTTATGCGCTGGATCGACGAACAGGAATTTGAAATCGGCCTGCGCATCGGGGAAGACTGGTGACGGAAACAGGTTGATATAGAAGCTTCCGCGCGACACCTGACGTTTGCCCTCGGTGACCTGGGTGTCGCATTTCAGACTGATCTCTGCGGGGGCGGTCGGCTGCGCCGCAGAAGCCGCCGCCTGCGGCGCGGGCGGCGGCGGGGCCGCTAGGGGCTGTTGCGGCAGGGCGGGGGCGGGCGCCGGAACCTCGCCGACGGCCACCGGCGGCGGCAGGGGCGTCAGCGGCGCGGCGGACGGCGCAGAATGCGGGGTCGAATCTGGCGTCAGGGCCTTGGCGATGGCCGGGCTGGCGGCGGGCGCCTTGCCGGCGGTGTAGGCCGTGTAGGGAATCGGCGCGGCGGGCAGGGTCGGTTTGGCCTTGGGCTTCGCTCTGCGCCTGGGGACCGCAGGCTTAACGGGGGCCAGCAGCGGATTGGCGCCGTCGCCGGTCTCACCCTCGGCATGCGCCCATGCGGGCGCCGACAGACACAGAGCGGTGAGCAGAAGGAGCAGCTTGCCGCGCACGCCTTTACGCCTCTTCGTCAAACTTGTTGGCGACCAGCTCGGACAGGGCTGCGACCGCTTCGCGCGCCTGCGCGCCCTCGGCCTCAATGGCGATGTGCGAGCCCTTGGCGGCGGCCAGCATCAGAAGGCCCATGATCGACTGGGCGTCAACGCGGTTATCGTCCTTGATCACATAGATCTGGGCGTCGAAGTTCGAGGCCAGTTTGACGAACTTGGCCGAGGCCCGCGCGTGCAGGCCCTTATTGTTGCAGATTTCGACCTCAGCGCGAACCGCGTCCGCCGGATTGTCGGTGTCGCCCACGCTTCATCCTCCCGGTAGAGGACTGAGAATGGGGAGATTTGCGCTTTTCGTAAAGGGGTTAGTTGTCGTTCAGCTCTCAAGCAGCGAAGCGGTAGAGCAAGCAAAATTCCCAGGCGATGCGTCAGTTATCGCCGGAAAGCACATAGGAGGCGACGGTGACGTATTTGCGCCCGGCCTCCTGAGCGTGGCACACGCACTGGCTCAGGGTTTCGTTCTTGCGCAAGGAGGCCAGCTTGATCAGCATGGGCAGGTTCAGACCGGCGATCACCTCGGCCTTGGTCTGCTCCATGACCGAAATGGCCAGATTGGACGGCGTGCCGCCGAACATGTCGGTGAGCAGGATGACGCCGTCGCCGGTGTCGGCGGCGAAGGTGGCGTCCAGAATATCCTGACGGCGACGGGCCACATCGTCCTCAGGGCCGATGCAGATGGCGGTCACCTGAGCCTGCGGGCCGACGACATGCTCCATGGCCGCGACGAACTCATCCGCCAGACGGCCATGCGTAACGATCACCAATCCGATCATAAAGCCTTTGTGTCCCTAAGCCCTTACAGCTTCCCCAGCGTCATGTTCGCGCCTGCGGAAGTTCGCCATCATATGCCCGATTTCATCGCACTGCAAAACAGAATTCGCGTGAAGCGTATTGTGATGGAAAACTGTCGCTCACACGCGTCCGCGCAGGGCGGTCAACAGCTTGCTTAAACTGGAGGCCTGGCGCGGATTGACGCGGATGGTGGGGATGCGGTGGCCAAGAAAATCGGTGATCTCGGTCTCCGGCAGGCGTTCGGGCGTCTCGTCCTGCGCCAGCGCGGCCAGATGGACGCGCGTAAAGGCGCGCGGCGCCACCCCGGTGACGCCAAGGCCGCGTATCTCCATCCGACCCGCTATGGTTTCGGGCGGACCGGCGTACAGGTGGCCCCCCGACGACCACAGGCGCGAATAGTCGTCGCTGACCAGGGCGCAGCCAGCCTGCAGGGCGCGCAGGGCCAGGTCGCTCTTGCCGACGCCGGACGGGCCGAGGATCAGAACGCCGCGCCATGCCATTCCGACCGGCAGGCTGAGGCTGGTGGCGTGAAGAAGAAGCTGGCTCATGGGCGGCATCTACGCACAGACTTCGGCCCGTGCAAAGCTCAGGCTTGCGGCAGGTGAATCGTAAAGCGCGCGCCGGTGACCTGACCGTCGGCGTCCTTGCGGTTTTCGGCCCAGATGCGACCGCCGTGCGCCTCGACAATCTGACGCGAGATCGACAGGCCGAGGCCGGAATTCTGCCCGAAGCGCGTCCCCTTGGGCCGCGAGGTGTAGAAGCGCTGGAAGACGGTTTCGAGATTCTCCTCCGGTATGCCGGGGCCGTCGTCCTCGACCGTGATCGCCACGGGCAGGGCCGGATCGCCCGACGATGCGACCGCGACGCGCACCTCGCCGCCTTCGGGCGAGAAGGAGCGCGCATTGTCGATCAGGTTGCGGAACACCTGGCCCAGCGGGCCTTCGCGACCGGACACGCGCATTTTCGCGGGCAGGTCGCGGCGCAGGACGACCCCGACCTGCCCCGGCAGATGGCTTTGCTGATAGAGCGAGACAATGTCTTCCAGCAGGGCGCCGACATCGACGCGACGCGGCGTGTCGCGCGACAGTTCGGCGTCGAGGCGCGATGCGTTGGAGATGTCGGTGATCAGGCGGTCGAGACGGCGCACATCCTGCGCCAGCACGTTCATCAGCCGCTCGCGCGCCGCTTCATCCTTGACCATGGGCAGGGTTTCCAGCGCCGAGCGGATCGAGGTCAGCGGATTCTTGATCTCGTGGCTGACATCGGCGGCGAAACGGTCGATTTCCTCCATGCGCCGCCACAGGGTCTCGGTCATGCTTTCCAGCGACCGCGCCAGCGTCCCGATCTCATCCTTGCGGCTTTCCAGATCGGGCAGGGAGATGGCGCGCGTCTGCGCCATGCGCACGCGGTCGGCGGCGGCGCTCAGACGGTCGATCGGACGGCTGACCAGCCAGTACAACAGCAGCGAAGATAACAGGCTGACGCCAAAGGCGATCAGGATAAACGGCGCCATCGCCCAGCGCTGCGCCCAGACAATCTTATCGACGTCGCCGCGCTCCAGCGTCAGAACGCCCAGCACCTCCTTGACGCGGCGCAAGGGGATCGACACCGACACCACCTTCTTGCCGCGTTCGTCCAGCCGCACCGAGGCGGCGGTGCGACCGCTCAGAGCCAGTCTGACCTCGCGCTCAAGCTGCGCCTCAGCGGTTCTGCGGCGCGACGCCTTGAGCGCGGACCTGTCCGGCGGCGGCGGGGCGCTGCTTTTCCGCGCTGGCGGCAGTTGCGAAACGTCAATGGCGTCTGACACAACGTAGGAGTCGGAGATCAGTTTGCCTTGCGCGTCAAACAGGCGCGCGCGCTCACCCGCGGGGATGAAGCGCGACATCACCTCCAGCGCATTGTCCTCGTCGAGCATGGGCTCGGGTTCGCCTTCGGTGGCGACCACCGCGATCACCTCGCCGACCACCTGGGCCTGCGAGGTCAGCGAATCCATCTGACTGACGATCAGGCCGCGACGTAAGTCCGACAGCACCAGGGCGCCGATGGCGATAATCAGCAGGCCGATCAGGTTAAGGCCGAAAATCAGCCGTCCCAGCTTTGAGCGCCCGAAGGTCAGACGGAGCGAAGCCGGGCGCAATGAAGATGGGCGTAACGAAGTTGGACGCTCCAGGTCGCCGCTGTCGTGTCGGTCAGCCATCGGGATCAGCCCGCCCTGCGCACAGGTCAGGCTTCGCGATAGCGATAGCCGACGCCGTACAGGGTCTCGATGGAATCAAATTCGGGATCGACGACGCGGAACTTCTTGCGCATGCGCTTAATGTGGCTGTCGATGGTGCGGTCGTCGACATAGACCTGATCGTCATAGGCGGCGTCCATCAGATTGTCGCGGCTCTTGACGAAGCCCGGACGTTGCGCCAGCGCGTGCAGCAGCAGGAATTCGGTCACGGTCAGCCGCACGGGCTTGCCGTCCCAGGTGCATTCGTGGCGCGCCGCGTCCATGACCAGCTTGCCGCGTTTCAGCGACTTGGCGTTCCGCGCCTCGGTCACGTCGGGCGCCTCGCCCTGCTCGACAATGCCCGCCCGGCGTAAGACCGCCTTGACGCGCTCCAGCAGGAGGCGCTGCGAGAACGGCTTGTGCATATAGTCGTCGGCGCCGAGATTGAAGCCCAGAACCTCGTCGATCTCGTCGTCCTTTGAGGTCAGGATGATGACCGGCAGATTGGAGGTGGCGCGCAGGCGGCGCAGCACCTCCATGCCGTCCATGCGCGGCATCTTGACGTCGAGAATGGCCAGGTCGGGCGGGTCTTTTTCCAGCGCGGCCAGACCGGCGGCGCCGTCATAATAGGCCTGTACGGTATGGCCGCCGCTTTCCAGCGCCAGCGAGACGCTGGTCACGATGTTTTCGTCGTCATCGACCAGAGTGATTCGGGCCATGAGGTCTCCTCAGGGGTTTCGGCGCACGACGGCGCCGCTGTTCGTCTGCCTATCCCATTTTACCCTAAGCTGGTTCTTTTCAGGGCGTCAACGCGGCAAATTTCGGACTTTCAAGGATAATTTAACGGGATGTGTGTAGGTTTTGTTGCGAAATCAAGGGGCAAATGCGCCAAATGACAGACCGTCCTGTCCATTATGAAGTGTTTTCGCGCCGCAACGTCAAGGCGTCGTGGGGGCTGGAAATGGCCACCGAGTCGCGCGAACAGGCCCTCGCCGCCGCCGAGGACCTGCTGGCCGACGGTCGCGCCGCCGTGCGCGTCTCCAAGGAGACCTTCGACCCGGAAACCGGCGAGTTTCGCTCGCACCGCCTGATGGAAAAGGGCGTCGTCGCGCCGGAGAAGAAGCCGCACATCATTCGCGAAACCGACGCGGTCTGCGCCAGCCCGTCCGACCTTTACACCCAGCCCGCGCGCGAAAAGATCGCCCGCCTGCTCGAAGACTGGCTGCGGCGCATGGACGCCACGCCGTTCGAATTGCTGCACAGCCCGCATCTGGCCGAAAAACTCGACGCCTCCGGCAACGACCTGTTGCATGTCGCGCAGAAGCTGTCCGTGCCGGAAAGTCAGGACACCGGCGTGCCGCTGCACGAACTGATCCGCCGCTGGCAGGCCCTGTTCGACCGCGCCTGCGCGCGCGTCATTCAGGACGGGCAAAAGAATCTGTTTCCCGATCTGACGCCGGACGGCTTTGTCGCGACAGTCGACCGGCTGCGCGACCACCCGGAGCGCGCCTATGTGCTGGGCGGCGCTCTGGCGCGGCGGCTTAAAGACGCCAAAGGCCCCGCCGCCAAGCTGGCCGCCCTGCTCGATCTGGCGGAAAAACTGTCCGGGGTGGTCGCCGACCGCGCCTGGGCGATGCAGGTGATCGAAATGCCGGTCGTGGAAATCTTTTCCGGTCGCGGCAGTCTGGCGGACCTGACCGGCGCGGAGCTGGATCTGGGCCGGTCGCTGGCCCTGTTGACGCAACTGGCCGCCGCGCGCGAAGTCGCCTTGATCGCGCAGCACGATGCGCGCGTGGCCCGCATGATGCCGCCGCTGGACGGCGCGCTGGCCGGGTATAGCCGCCTGATTCAGGACGGCCATATGCCGCAACTGGACTATATTGTTTCGAGGCGCTGCGTCACCGAACTGAAAGGCCCGCGCCGCCTGTGTCCGGGCGACGCCATGGCCGAGATCGAGACGCTGCGCGCCCTGGCCCTGTGCATGACCGCCGCCGGTAAGGACGAGGGACAGCGCGACGACATCAAGGACGCCTTTACCGAACGCTCGAAGAAGCTGGCGACCGCCGATTTCGTCACCGCCCTGATGGAGGACGCCGACGATGCGGGCGAAGAGGTCGAGCGGCTGATCTGGCTGTGCGAAAACATGGCGGGCGCCGCCAATAAGCGGCAGGCGGCGCGCTGGCTCCTGACCTTTGTCGGTCAGACGAAGTTTGAGCGTTTTTTACGCGAGTCGCATCTGCCACCGGTACAGCGCCTGCAGCATCTGGGGAAATTGCAGACGCGCGTGCGCGCCGCCCAGCTTGTCGACAAGGACGGCGACGACATCTGCGCCAGGCTGGGTCAGATCGGCGCCCTGATCGCGCAGGACAGCAAGCTGATCGCGCATGTGCTGCGCAGTCCGGCGACTCCCGTGCAGAAGCTGGTCATGCTTATGGGCTTCGCCGCAGGCCAGACCGCGCCGCAGGGGCCGTTCGCCGATGAGGCCCGCGAGACGGCGATGAAGCTGCTGCGCGAATCCTCCGTGCGGCAGGCGCTGATGGGCCAGCCGCAGATTCTGGCCAGCCTGCGCCCGATGATGCAGGCGGCGGGTCTGGCGGCGTAGCCTCTTACGGCGCGTCCTGCAGGGCCGAAGGCGGTGCGACCTCGACGCCCGCCCCGCGAAGCTGGTCGAGTACGCCGCCGCGATCGAGGAACCAGTCGAGCGGTATGACGGCGATGCTCTTGCCGGGTTTGTCCAGCGCATCCATCACGCTTTGCGTCCAGCGGTTACTGTTTTCCGCCGGGACATCCGTGGCGACGTCCGGCGGCGTACAGCGGTCGTCCCGCTTGGGGAAAAGTTTCAGCACCGTGGCCAGATCGCCGCGTTTCCAGGCGCGGATTTCGGCGTCCATGTCGCCGAGGGTGAAGTCCAGCCGGTCGAGCATGCTGTTCAGGCACGCCTCCTGTCCGGCGAGATCAAGGCCGTTGCGTGCATTGCGCAGGCGCGGCCCACCGTCGAAAAAAGGAACATATTGCACAGCCACATTGCGTCGCCTTGCCATGTCCGCCGCGTCAGCGGGAGCGCTTTCGTGATGGAAATGCGTCTCATAGGCGTCTCCGTACAAAGGATAGGCCGCCCACGCGGGAGTCAGCACATCGTAGCGGGCCGGATCGTCATGGACGCGTCTGGCCGCCGCCACATAGCGGGCATAGGTTTCTGGCGACACGACATTTTTCAGGCGCAAAGGCGCGCGCAGATACCGGTAGTCCGCCTTGACGCCGGTATAGGGGCTGTTGAGCAACAGGACATTGGCGCCCTTCAGCGCGCGCGTAAAACAACCTGTGTCCCAGCCATCGCCGCGCGCGTCGAGCAGGACCGGCAGCACCCAGACGCTGGCGCCGCCGCGCGACAGCCGCCACATGGCCGGACAGCGCCCATGTACGGTGATGGTCGGCGGCGCATGCACGACGACGGTGACCGCATCGGACCAGCGCGCGTCGTTCGGGTTCTGTGCAAAGCCGGTGGACGCACAGCCCCATAGGGCGGCAATGGTTATAATGAAGCGCCTGAACACGCCTTCCCCCTCCCGTTTGTTCGAGGCGAGATTATCACGAGCCAAGGCGACAACCCAGAGCGTTTGCATCCGACCCGGCATTCCGGGGCGCGGCCTTGACTCCACCCGGCTTGACTCGTCCCGGCTTTTGCGTCATTGAACCGGCCACATCCGCGCGCGAGGCTTTGCGCGCTCCGAAAACAGACCCCTTCGCCAGCACGGGAACGGACCTTCGGGTTCGCAGAGGCTGGGGAGGCTCCCCGACAGCGCGTTGCGCCCTCGGGGGTTTTTTGTTTTTCAGCGAGCGCAGGCCGGACGCAGAAGATAGAGGTATTCTGGCTCATGTTCGACACGCTTAACGAGCGCCTGTCCGGTCTGTTCGACAGCCTTTCGGGGCGCGGCGTCCTTTCGGAAAAGGACGTCGAGGCGGCGTTGCGCGAGGTGCGCGTGGCGCTGCTGGAGGCCGACGTGGCCCTGCCGGTCGTACGCCAGTTCATGACCAAGGCCAAGGAGTTGGCCACAGGCGAAGCCATCATCAAGGCGGTCAAGCCCGCCGATCAGGTGGTCAAGATCGTCTATGACGGCCTGATCGACATGCTGGGCGGCGAGACGCCGGAGCCGATCAACCTCAACGCCGTGCCGCCGGTCGTGGTGCTGATGGCCGGTCTGCAGGGGTCGGGCAAGACGACGACCTCGGCCAAGCTGGCCCTGCGCCTGAAGAATTTCGACCGCAAGAAGGTCATGCTGGCCTCGCTCGACACCCGCCGCCCGGCGGCGATGGAGCAGTTGAAGCTGCTGGCCGAGCAGGTCGGCGTCGATTTCCTGCCGATTATGGCCGGCCAGAGCGCCGTTGACATCACCCGTCGCGCCCTGAGCGCCGCCAAACTTCAGGGCTTCGATGTCCTGATCCTCGACACGGCGGGCCGCACCACGCTTGACGAGGAGCTGATGAGCGAGGCGGCGCAGATCGCCAAGATCGCCCAGCCGACCGAAACCTTCCTGGTCGCCGACTCGCTGACCGGGCAGGACGCGGTGCGCACCGCCACCGCCTTCCATGAGCGCCTGCCGCTGACCGGCCTGATCATGACGCGCGCCGATGGCGATTCACGCGGCGGCGCCATGCTGTCCATGCGCGCGGTCACCGGCCTGCCGATCAAATATCTGGGCGCCGGTGAAAAGGTCGATGCGCTCGACGTCTTCGACGCGCGCCGCATCGCGGGCCGGATTCTGGGGCAGGGCGATATTGTCGCCCTGGTCGAAAAGGCCTCGCAGGAGCTGGACGCCGCCAAGACTGCGGCCATGGCCAAGAAAATGGCCAAGGGGCAGTTCGACCTCGACGACCTGGCCGATCAGTTGCGCCAGATGAAGAAGCTGGGCGGGATGTCGGGCATTATGGGCATGTTGCCGGGCGTCCAGAAGGTCAAGAAGCAGATGGACGAAATGAACCTGTCCGAAAAGATTTTCGACCGGCAGGTGGCGATCATCACCTCGATGACCAAGCTTGAGCGCAAGAAGCCCGACCTGCTCAACGCTTCGCGCAAGCGCCGCATCGCGGCGGGCGCCGGGGTCGAGGTGTCGGAGATCAACCGCCTCCTGAAACAGCACCGTCAGATGGCCGACACTTTCAAGATGATGGCGCGCTCCAACGGGCGCGGCCCGATGGGGCAACTGGCCAAGATGTTCGGCGGCCAGATGGGCGCTATAGGCAATATGCCCAGCGAAGCCAATATGGGCGAACTGGCCGACATGGCCAAAAAGATGAGCGAAGGCGCTCCCGGCGGCAATCCGCTCACCGGCGTCAATCCGGCGCTCGACTTAGAGAAACTGAAAAATCTCGGCGCGGGCAAATCGCCCTTCGCCGGTCTGCCGGGCCTGCCCGGCGCCAAACCTTTTGACCCAACTAAGAAATAGCATCTTTCAAAGGAAGTAATGAAATGCTGAAAATCCGTTTGTCCCGTGGCGGCTCCAAGAAGCGCCCCTACTACACCATCGTCGTCGCCAATGCGACCGCGCCGCGCGACGGCAAGTTCATCGAAAAGGTCGGCACCTATAACCCGATGCTGCCCAAGGACGCCCAGCGCGTGACGCTCAAGGTCGAGCGCATCGCCGAATGGCTCAAGAAGGGCGCGCAGCCGACCGACCGCGTCGCGCGCTTCCTGTCGCAAGAGGGCCTGGTGAAGTGGGAACACGGCAACAACCCGCAAAAGGCGCAGCCGGGCAAGAAGGCTCAGGAACGCGCCGCCGAGCGCGCCCAGCGCGAAGCCGACCGTCTGGAAGCTGAGGCCGCCGCCAAGGCCGAGGCTGAAGCCGCCGCCGCCGCGCCCGCCGCTGAGGAAGCTCCGGCTGAGGAAGCCGCCGCCGAAGAAGCGCCTGCTTCGGAATAAGCGTCTGACGCGGTTTAAGGTTCAGGGCCGGGATGCAAGTCCCGGCCCTTTCCTGTATGAGATGACGATGAGCGAACACCCCCATCTGGTTCTGGTTGCGCAACTGGGCGCGCCGCATGGCGTGCAGGGCGAGATCAAGCTGCTGAGCTTTACCGACGATCCTTTGAGCGTGCTGGAATATAATCCGCTGCTCGACGATAAGGGTCTGCCCGCGCTGAACATCACCGCCGCGCGCGAGCACAAGGGCGCGTTGCTGATCCGCGCCGAGGAAATCCCTGACCGCACGGCGGCGGACAAGGTCAAGGGGCTGAAGCTCTTTATCGACCGCGACGACCTGCCGGAACCGGATGAGGACGAATATTACGTCACCGACCTGATCGGCATGGACGTGGTCGATGTGAACGAAAAGCCGGTCGGCAAGGTGGCCAATGTCGATAATTTCGGTGCGGGCGATCTTCTGGATATTCGGCCGCTCGAAGGCGCGAACTTCTATCTCGCCTTCACCAACGACCACGTGCCGGAGGTCAGGTTGTCCGAGCGCGTGATCGTAGTGAATTTGAGTGGAATCTGATCAGGCCGCCAGAAAGTTCGCGCCCCCGAGGGTGCGTCTGTTCCGGGGTTGGGGCAATTGCCCCTGCTAGGCGTGGATGCCGCCGGAGACTTCTATACGCTGACCGTTGATCCAGCCCGCTTCGTCGGACAGGAGCATGGCGACCGCGCCGCCGATATCGTCGGGCAGACCGACGCGGCCTAGCGGCGTGCGGCTGGCGATGGCGGCGTTCAGTTCCTTGTTGTCGCGGACATTGCCATTGCCGAAATCGGTCTCGATGGCGCCCGGCGCGATGACATTGGCGGTGATGCGGCGCGGCCCCAGCTCCACGGCCAGATAGCGCGTCAGGGCGTCGATAGCGGCCTTGGTCGCGCCATAGATGGATGAGCCCGGATAGCTGAAGCGCGCCAGACCGGACGAGATATTGACGATGCGCCCGCCGTCGCGCATCAGCGGCAGCAGTTTTTGCGTCAGAAACACCACGCCCTTGAAATGCACGTCGATCACTCCGTCGAACTGCGCTTCGGTGACTTCGGCGAAGGGCGCATAGAGCGCCATGCCGGCATTGTTAATCAGAAAGTCGAAATCGTCGCGGCCCCAGTGAGCCTTGAGCGCGTCGCGCACCTGATCGGCGAAGGCCGGAAAACGTGACGTCTCGCCGGTGTCAAGTTGCAGCGCGACCGCCTTGCGGCCCGTCGCGGCCAGATCGTTGATCAGACTGTCGGCCTCGTCCTTTTGCGTGCGGTAGGTGAACAGAATATCGACGCCGTGGGCGGCCAGATGTTGCGCCATATTGCGGCCAAGGCCGCGGCTGGCGCCGGTGATGATGGCAATCTTCTGGGTCATGGATAGGTCTCCTTGATAAGATGAGGCCACTATACTGTTTTCAATTTTTGCGATAAATTGCATATTTGAGACATCACTGTTCAGAAAATAGGAACAATGAACCCCTTATCCGCCGCCAAAGCCTTTGTGCGCGTGGTCGAATTGGGCGGCTTCACCGCCGCCGCCAGCGATCTTGGCCTGCCGAAATCGAGCGTCTCTCAGGCCGTGGCGCAGCTTGAGGCGCGCTTGCAGACCCAGCTCCTCTATCGCACCACGCGGCGGGTGCAACTCACCCACGACGGCGCGGCCTATTATGAACGCGCGCGCGACCTATTGTCCGATCTCGACGATATGGACACCATGTTTTTGCAGACCCCCGCCGCCCTGTCCGGTAGTTTGCGCGTCGATATGCCGGTCGTGCTGGCGCAAAATGTCGTCATTCCGCGCCTGCCAGAGTTTCTCGATGCGCATCCGGCGCTCAGTGTGGAACTGTCCAGCACTGACCGGCGCGTCGATGTGGTGGCCGAGGGCTTCGACTGCGTGCTGCGCGTCGGCCTGTTGTCGGACTCGGCCCTGATGACGCGGCGGCTGGGCGAAATGCGCATGATCAATGTCGCCACGCCCGCCTATATTGCGCAGCATGGCCTGCCGCAAAGCCTCGACGATCTGAAGACGCACCGGATGGTGCATTACGTCTCCAGCATGGGCGCCAGGCCCTATGGTTTTGAATATCGCGACGGCGATACCTGGCGCACGCTTGATATGCCGGGCCGGATCACGGTCAACAACACCCTGGCTTTTCAGGCGGCGATGCGGGCGGGCCTCGGCCTTATCCAGTGTCCGCGCACCGGCGTGGCGGACGATCTGCGCGCGGGTCGGCTGATCGAGATCCTGCCGCAGTACGAGGCCGAGCCTTTGCCCGTGTCGTTGATCTGGCCGCGCCGCCGCCATCAGGCCAGGCGGGTGCGCGCCTTCATGGACTGGCTGAGCGCGGCGATCGGCGATTATCTCAACGAGGCCTCCCTTGTCTAAACCGCCCCTTGCCTAAGCCGTCCTGCAATGCCATGCTGCGCAACAAAGCCAAAATAAGAAGCTGATGAGACGCCCCACCTCCTTCGATATCGCCGCCCTCGCCGGGGTCAGCCAGGCCACGGTTTCGCGCGCCCTGTCCGGCGCGCCCTCGGTCAGCGACGCCATCCGCCAGCGCGTCTATGAGGCGGCGGCCCAGCTCAACTACACGGTCGATATCAATGCGCGCAAACTGCGCTCGAAGAAGATCAACACCATCGCCGTGCTGGTGTCGCAGGATCTCGACCATCCCGACAACCGCATCAATCCCTTCTTCCTGCCGCTGATCGGCTCGATCCTCGACTACGCCTCGGACAAGGGGGTCGATGTGCTGGTCTCGCTGCAAAAGGACGGCGACGACTGGAGCGCCGATTATGGCTTCGCGCGCCGCGCCGACGGCATCATTTTTCTCGGCTACCGCAATTTCGAGGCCTATCGGCAAAAGGTCGAATCCCTGCGCGCCATCGGCGAGCCCTGGGTGGTGTTTGGCCCGGAAATGCCGGAAACACCCGACCTGTTCGTCGGCTCCGATAATGAGGGCGGCGCGTTTGAGGCCGTGCGCCACCTGATCGGGCTGGGGCGCAAGCGCATCCTGTTCCTGGGCGAGGCCTCGTCCAACCATTCGGAATATTTTGAGCGCCATAAGGGCTATCTGCGCGCCCATGAAGCGGCGGGCCTGACTCCCGATCCGGCCCTGGCGATCGACTGCTTCATTTCGCGCGAGGAGGGCGCGGCGGCCATCGACAGGCTGATCGGTGAGGGCGCGGATTTCGACGCCGTGTTCGCCGTCACCGACCTGCTGGCGGTCGGCGCCATCCAGTCTTTGCAAAAGCATGGCCGCCATGTGCCGAAGGACGTTTCGGTGATGGGCTTTGACGATCAGTGGGTGTGCGCCTGCACCTGGCCGCAGCTTTCCAGCGTGCATCAGGATACGGCCACGGCGGCGCGCGTGCTGGTCGATACGCTGGCGGCGCTGATCGACAATGAGCCGGTGTCGATGACGCGCATTCCGACGCGGCTGGTCATCCGGGATTCGTGCGGCGGGTGAATCCCGCCCGAAAAGCCACACCGGATCACTGCGTTACGCGACGCGCTTGCCTGATGGCGAAGGGCGCGGTAGTGTTTGGTTAAGCATCAGGTGAAGGGGAGCCGCCATGCGTCTGATATACAGCCTCGCCGTCCTCGGATTGGCCCTGGCCGCTGTTCCGGCGGGAGCGCAGGAGATCGTCGCCGCCGCGCCAATGGACCGCGCCATTGCGGCGGGCGACGTCGCCGCCGTCGCGGTCGCGCAGATCAATGACAAGGCCGACGCCGCCGAGGCGCAGCAGAAGATCGATCTCTACAAGCAGCTCATGGAGCTGAACGGCGTCACCCAGAATATCCGCAATGTCATCGCCGCCACCAAGACCGCCACGCGCCTGGTTATCATCGACCGCGCCGGTGTGGACAAGCTGACGCCTGAACAGGATGCGCGCTACAACCAGATCGCCGACAATGTGCTGAGCGCGACGCAAGCCGAGTTGATCAACGCCGTGGCCAGCGCGCAGGCGCAGAATTTCACCGCCGACGAGATTCATCAGCTTATCACCGCCAACGCCTCGCCCGCCGCCGCCAAATATAATGCGGTCAAGTTCCTCACGCCCGACGATAACGCCACGGCGGTGCAGAACTATATGGTCGATGCGGTGGTCAAGATCGTCAAGACCTGGTCGCAGGCGCAGACCGGCTAAAACCTGCGCGGGGGGCTTTTTCATGAATCATCACCTGACACTGTGCGCCGTTCTGTGCGTCGCCTTCACCGCCGGTTCGGCCATCGCCGCGCCCGCGCCGCAGACGCGCTCCATGCTGGCCATCCTGTCGCTGAGCGGGCCGGACGCCAAGGCCTCCGACATCACGGCGGGCCTGTCCGCCGGTCAGGGGGCCGCGCCGCCCGTGCCGGTTCCCGACGCCCTGACGCGCCAGACCGCCGAGGCGGTGACGGCGCTTTATAACAACCGCACCGCCGATCAGGCGGCCTCGCCCGCCGCGGACGCCGCCGTCACCGATCCGGCCCTGGCCGAGCGCGTCGGGCTGGCGCGCGCCCTGTTCCGCGTTGACGGCACCGACGCCCTGATCCGCCACTTCGTCGAAACCGAACATATGAAGCTGATCATCGCCGAGGTCGCCCGGCATATCGACTTCTCCAAGCTGAGCGAAAGCGACAAATACCGGCTGGCCGCCATCGCCGCCAACGCGCAGACCGAGCTGGAGGAGAATATCCTGAACCTGTCAGCGACCCAGACCGCCCAGCTCATGACCAAGCCGGAACTGCTGCAACTGATGGCCGCCTTCGACACCGACGCCCAGCGCAAGCTGACCGATGTGCGCCTGCACGACGACGGCAAGACCGACAGCCTGGCCGAACTCGATATCCGCCTGGCCCAGTACCAGATCGTCAAACAGTACGAGAGCGGGCAGTAGAGGCAGGAGCCTTAGCTTGTTCCACGATCAGCCGCGCCGATTCGCGCTCCAGGCGCGTCTTGACCTCGATCATGAATTCGGCGCGCTTCATACCCGCAGGCAGGGGCGGCAGGAATTCGAACACCACGGTTCCCGGTTTGCGGTCAATGCCGTGGCCGGGCCAGAACTGGCCGGAATTGGTCGCAAGTAAATGGCAGGGAACGTCGAGATCGCGGTAGAGCGCCGCCACGCCCGGCTTATAGACCGGATCGTCGCCGGGGTCGGAGCGCGTGCCTTCGGGGAAGATCAGGATTTGACGCCCTTCGGCCAGACTGGCCCGGCAGGCCGTCACCATGCTTTTCAGCGCCTTGGCCGCGTCTTCGCGCTTGATCGCCACCATGCGCGTGCGCCAGGCGTACCAGCCAAAAAACGGCAGATAAATCAGCGATTTTTTCAGCACATAGGCAGGCGCCTTCAGCACCACGAAGGGCGCGATGGTGTCGAGCATGCTCATATGTTTGCCCGCGATCAGCGCAGGCCCGTCGGGGCGATGCTCAAGACCGCGAAATTCGACACGGATGCCGACGATCAGGCGCGCGCCGAACAGTACGCACTTCGCCCACCAACGGATAACCGCCATGGCGCAGACCGATGGCAGTAAAAGCAGGGGCGAGAAGACGAGACCGAAAAACGCCATGGAGCCATAGAGCCACAGCATGAACAGCAGGGAACGCAGTCGGGTCAAAAATGGCCTCATGAAGCGGCGGAAGCGGACAACGACGCCGAATCGGTCGCTTCGGAGCCGGGTTTGGGCGTCTCGCCCTTGTCGCCAAAGGCGTGCGAAACGCTTAAGATAGCGTCGCGTCCGAGAATGGCCAGATATTTGCTGTATTCCAGCACGATAAGCCGCTGGCCCTTGCGCGATTTCCACCAGTCGCGCGCGTCCAGCTCCGGCGTCGCCACCGGATAGGGGATGAAATGCGCATCCGGCATGTCGGCCTTCAGCTCCAGCAGAGCGCGCGGCATATGATAGTCGGAAGTGACCACAATCAGGTCGTAGAAGTCGTGACCACGCGCCCAGTCGGCGATTTCACGCGCATTGCCAACCGTATTTTCAGCCTCATAGCCGAGATCGACGCAGCATTCATACAGGCGCCGGGAGCCTTCGGTGACGTTCTGCAATTGCGGACGTGTGACTTCGCGGTTGACGCCGGAGATAAACAGGCGCTGGCCCTTGCGCCGTTCGAGCAGGCGCATGCCCTCCTTGAGCCGCAGATCCGATGCGCCGGTCAGCACGACAATGGCGTCGGCGGGATCGTCGGGTTCGATGGCGGGGGTGGAGTCGATGACGCGGTCGGCGAAGACCAGCAGGCCAGCCAGCCAGAGCAGCACGACGACGCCGAGCGCAATCAAGGACCGCATGTGCTTAATGTCCGCCTCCCCGAATAGCCCTAAGCCGCCCTGTTCGGGCCGCCGCCCAGCAGTCTGAGCGTCACCATGCGCGCGGTTACCGCAGCGATCAGCGCCACCAGAACCGGACAAGGAAGTAATATTAACAGGTCCGACCAGGAAAAGGGAAGGGCCAGGGCGAAGCTTTGTGAGCGACCTGTGACTTTTATGAGCGCCATGGCGACGGCGGACAGGCCCGCGCCCAGCAGGCCCGATTCAAACGCCATGCGCGCAAAGCGGTTCTGAAAACGCTCGGCGATGAAGATGTCCGAAGCGCCGCACAAAGACAGCACCTCGACGATATTGCCGCGCGCCGCCAGCCCTGCGCGCGTAGCGAAACCGACCACGGCGGCGGTCGCCGAACCGATGATCAGGAAGACGCCCAGCGACAAAAGCCTGATGGTCAGCGCGCTTTGCTGCACGTCCTTGAGCCAGACCGAATGGTCATCGACCGAGGCGTCGATATTCTGCGCCGACAGGGCTGTGCGGATGTCGTGCAGGCTGGCCGGGTGGCGCGGATCGAGGCTGACCTCGACCAGGTTGGGGATCGGCAGATCGTCCAGAACGGCGTCGCCCAGCCACGGCTTGATCAGCGCCTTGGCCTTGTCCGGCTCCAGCGCCGTCACCTGGCCGACCCCCTTGATCCCGGCCAGCGCCTCGGCGGCGTGGGCGGCGGCGACCGAGCCGCTTTCCAGCCCCTGCGGCCGCACCTGCACGGTGATTTCCGAGCGGATGTCGCGCGACCAGCCCGCCGCGGCGCGGTCCGAGGCCACCACGGTCAGAGCCGCCATGCAGGCCAGAAAACACAGCACGCCGATGACGTAATGCAGGGCGACCTCGCGCTCGTCCTGACGCGGCAGCAGATCGCGCGCCTGTAAGTTTCGGAAGCGGTTGAGGAAGAAGGTAATCATCCGCCCGCCCCTTTCGACAGGGCGCGGCGCGTCAGGCGGCCGTCCTTCAGCTCCAGCACGGGCATGCCCGAAGCGCGCACCAGGCTTTCATCATGGGTGGCGATCAGCACCGTGGCACCCAGCCGATTCAGCTCGATGAACAGACGCATGATGCGCAGGCCCATAGCGTAGTCGATGCTGCCGGTCGGCTCATCGGCGATGATCAGGGTCGGGCGCGTCACGACCGCGCGCGCGATGGCCAGACGCTGCTTTTCGCCGCCGGATAAAAGCTCCGGCATGGCGTGGATGCGGTGTTTCAATCCGACCCAGCTCAAGAGTTCGGTGACGTCGTCGCGATAGGCGTTCGGGCTCTGACCATGCACGAACAGGGGCAGGCCCGCATTATCGAAGACGTTAAGATGATCGAGCAGGCGGAATTCCTGAAACACGATGCCGAGCTGGCGGCGCAGGCGGGCGCTCTGAGCGCGGTCGTGCGGGCGGATGGCTTCGCCGAACAGAGCGATCTGGCCGCTGGACGGCTGCTGCGCCAGATAGATCAGTTTCAGCAGCGAGGTCTTGCCCGCGCCCGACGGGCCGGTCAGGAAGTGAAACGACCCGGCAGGCAACTGAAATGTCAGATTTTTTAGGATCAGACGCGGATCGTCGTCACCGTTCAGCGGCGGCTGTTCCGGGCCGAGGCCGTAACCGAGCGACACCCCGTCAAACGCCACCACCGGCCCGCCGGAAGTGGGCGCCGATTGTAAATCCGGGGACTTTTCCGGGCGGCGGGACATGAGCGCTTGAGGGCCTCAGATTTGATCAGTTGTTAAGACTTTTCGGGACATAAGGTTAAAAAGCCGTATTTGGTTAATACCGGCTTATGCAGTGATTCGGCTGTTGTCTGAGCGATCATGATCCTGAGTTGTCCTAATTGCGGTACGCGTTACAGCCTTTCTGAGTCCCAATTGGGGCCGAATGGCCGCAAGGTGCGCTGCTCCGCCTGCAAGACGACCTGGCATGCCGAGGCGCCGCCCGCCGAACCGATCGAACTGGCCCCCGAAGCCCCCGCCAAATCGCGCGTAGAAGACCTGCAAAAGGTCAAGGCCGAGCGCCTGCCGTCGCGCTACCGCGCCCTGTTGCAGGACAAGCAGCGGCTCAAGGCGCTGACCGCGCAGGGCTTGGTCTGGGGCGGGCTGGCGACCGGCTTCATCGCGGTTCTGGCCCTGGCCTTCATCCTGCGCGTCGATATTGTGCGCACCTTCCCGCGCATCGCGGGCGCCTACGCCATGGTCGGGGTCAAGGTCAACGCCACCCATCTCGAATTCGGAACCAAGAGCGCCGACGCCAGCTTCAAGGGCGGGCGTTTCTACGTCACGGTCAAGGCGCAGATCAGGAACATCAGCGACAAGGCCGTACCGGTGCCACCGGTGCGCGTCAAGCTGATGGACGCCAGCCTGCAAACCTTCTCGACGGCGTTGATCCCGTCCGGCGGACTGTCGGTGCCGGCGCACCAGACGCGCACCCTGACCTTTGACGTCGCCGATCCGAAGAACCTGACCTCGTCCATCGACATGGATTTCGATCTCGAAGCGCTGAAAGCCAGCGGAGGGCGCGCACCGCTGCGCCATGCGGACAGCCATGACGACGCTGCGCCGCAAACGGCGGACGAGGCGGCGCAGGCGGCGGCGACCGAAGCGCCCGTCGCGGCTGCATCGGAGCCGCCCACGCCTCAGGACGCCCCTCAGGAAGTCCATGCCGTGGCCCCAGATGCGCCAATGGACGCGCCAGCGACCGCGCAGGTGACGGATCATGCGACCCCCGCCCTGCGCACCACATTGGCGGATGCGGGCGGGGCGCACTGAGATGACTGATCAGCCCCCCGTCCTGCTGTCCGAAGCCGACGTGCAGGCGCGCGTGGACGCTTTGGCCGACCTTCTTGCGCACTATATTCGCGATACGTGCGTCGGCGTGTGTCTGCTGACCGGCGGCATCTGGTTCGCCGCCGACCTGACGCGCGCCCTGAACAAACGCGGGCGCGACATCGCCTTCGACGCCCTTTGGCTGTCGTCCTACGGCGATGTGCGCGAGGCCGGGACCATGCTGATCCGCGCGCCGTTGCAGCGCCCGGTCGAGGGTCGGCAGGTGCTGATCATCGACGATGTGCTCGACACCGGCGCCTCGCTCAAGATCGCGCGCGACATATGCTGGGAGGCCGGCGCGTCAGAAGTGCTGACCTGCGTGTTCGCGCGCAAGCCCGATCCGCTGAAAGAAGGGGCGCGCCGCGAGATCGAGGCCGATTTCTGCGCCTGGGAGGCGCCGAACCGCTATCTGGTCGGCTATGGCCTTGACGATGCAGGCAAGTATCGCGGCCTGCCCTATATCGGGGTTATGGATTAGAGCAATAGCTTACAGCCCCCAAAGGTTAACTTCGATAGGGGATTCAATTCTGATAATAGCTTATTCACTGACGTAATTGCACTGATCCCTGGGCAACGAGAGGCGCGGACCGATGAGTTGGCTCAGTCCATGGGACTGGCCGAACTTGCGGTATTAAAATGATGCCGGCGATCTATGTGGGTCTTATATACGGCGCTCTTATCGCTGGGTCGAACAAGGCGTGGTCGACCGGGTCTATGATGCCGATAGCCTGCACGATCTCATCTGTGAGCAAGACGGCCAGCCCGTCATCCCGCCGCGTTCGCGCGACGACGCCGATTACTGGGAGCCGCAAAAAGCATCGAAGCAGCAGGCGGATGGCGCGCCGTCCGCGCCACAAACTGATCGCAGCAGATCGTCAGTCGATGAAAATCGCTCTGAGCCGATGTTCACGCTCCACACGTAGAATTTCCAGTTGCTCCGCGTCCGACTTCGCCTGTCGTGAGTGTTGGATCAGGATGCCAAGAGCGTTCATCAGGTCGCTGATTTCATCTTTTCTGCTTGGTTGCACTGGCGGCTCAATGTCGAGATCCCCCTGCGCGAGCCGCAGGATCATCGCGGAAACCTGTTGCAGCGGGCCGGTGATCCTTATGGTCATCACCCAGAAAATGCCGCCAACCAGAAGCGTGGCGGCCGCCACAACGCCCAGCAGGATGCGATGCAGGCCAACGCGCTGGAAAGCCTCTATTTTCTGATCGCGTTGGTCGCGCATATGATCCAGTGAAGCGACATAGACGTCCAGATCGTCGCCGAGCGCTGCGAATGAAGCCGCTGCGGGTTTGGTCCTGTTGGAAAGCGCGGCGCGGTCAGTTTTCAGCGCCGCATCGACGCTGTCCTGAACTTGATGAATTCGCGCGTCGCCGTCGCTCAGCGTCGCCCGCCGCCAGGTCCGGACGTCAGCTTCCGTTCGCCGCAGGTCTGCGGCGAGATGTCGCGGCGGCGCGGCGCCACTGAGGTTCGCCTGAGCTGTATCGCGCGCGATCAGGCTGATATGGGCGCGGACATGGTCTGCTGCAGCGGCCTCATCCAGCACCTCTGCATTGGCAGTCAGCAAATGGTCGAAATGCGTGAAATCAACCATCGCGATGGTGAGGATGACGAGCAGCAGACCGATACTGGCCGCCATATAGACGAGAATGCGAGCTTTCAGGGTCATCAGCGTGTCCGTTAAGTGACGTTTCCCCCCTTGGCCGTAGGCGAAGTTCAGCCGCATCAGGGAGTATATGAGCTATCTCCCGCCCCCCTGAGCAGCATCAGGCGGGCGGGCTGGAAGAGGCGGATGTCGCGGTTCAGGCGGCGCGGAGTTGCTGGACGAAGGTTTCGACCTCGGCGCGCAAATCGCCAGCCTGACTGGTCAGGTGTCCGGACAGCCCCATGAGTTGCGTCGAGGCGGCGCCCGTCATCTCGGCGGCGCGATTGACGCCAAAGATATTTTCGGTGACCAACGCCGCGCCGCCAGCAGCGCGGGTGGTGTTGCTGGCGATTTCGGCCGTGGCTGCGCTCTGCTGTTCGACCGCCGAGGCGATGGCGGTCGAGATGGACCGTACATTCTGAATTGTGGCGACGATACGTCCGATCGAGCCGACGGCGCGTTGCGTCGCCGCCTGGATGAAATTGACCTTGCCCGCGATGTCGTCGGTGGCGCGCGCCGTCTGGCTGGCCAAAGCCTTGACTTCGGAGGCGACGACCGCAAAGCCGCGTCCCGCCTCGCCCGCGCGTGCCGACTCGATCGTGGCGTTGAGCGCCAGCAGGTTGGTCTGGGCGGCGATGTCGCTGATCAGCTTGACGATTTCGTTGATGCCTTCAGCGGCGCTGGCCAATTCGCGGATCTCATGTTCAGAGCGCGCCGCCTCTTCCGCCGCCTCATAGGAGGTGCTGGCGGCGTTGCTGACCTGTTCGTTGATCTCGCGCACCGACACGCTCATCTCCTCGGTCGCCGCCGCTACGGTTTGCACATTGCTGGCGGCGGCTTCGGCGGCGCCAGATACGGCCTGGGTCTGGCGCGAGGTTTCCTCTGCGGTCGCCGCCAGGCTCTGCGCAGCCTCGGACACTTCCGTCGAGGATTTCTGGAAAGCGCTGGCCAAGGCGCCCATACGCGTCTGGAAGGCGTCCGCGATGGCGTTGCGCTCCTGAATCAATCTGACTGCGGCCAGTTTTTCCTGCTCGCCGGCGGCCAGACGCAACTGCTCGGCTTCGACAAGCCCCTGCCGGAAGACCTCCGCGGTGCGCGCCATGGCGCCCAGTTCGTCCTTGCGCTCCTGCCCCGGCACCACATGCGCCAGATCGCCGTTCGACATGGCGCGCTGCGTATCCGTCAGGGCCTTAAGCGGCTGGACAATGGATATGCGGGTGACAAAGAAGGCGACGGTGACCGCCAGCAGAACGGCCAGCGCCAATATGCCCCAGGTCGTATTCACTGTATTGCGCGTATCGTCCGTCGCGCTCGACGAGGCGGCGGCATTGTCGGCCAGCGTATCGTCCACAACCTTGCTCATCCCGGCCTCGACCTGCGTGATTGCGGGGTCGCACACCTGGCGCATCTGCTGACGCGCCGCGTGCGCGTCCTTGAGCGCATCGGCCTCCACCGGCCCGCAGGCTTGAGCCAGAACCGTCTGGTACGTTGAGGCGATTTTGGAAATGCGTCCGGTTTCCTTGGGAAGTAGCTGTGTGGACACCTGGGTCTGACGATCGAAGGTGCTTTCCGCCGTATTCAAATCCTTGCGCGCTTCGCTAAGCTGTTGCGCGTCTTCAGCGGACGCCATCTTGTAGAGCGCTGCTTCGGACTTGATGACCTGTTTTGCGGCGCGTTCCATTTTGACGCTGGCGACGCCAGGCCCCGAAATGACCGCGCCATAGGCGCCGGATATCGCGGTCATGCGGGTCGTTGTCCAGGCCACCGTGATCACAGTAGCGATGGACATGATGAGCATAAGGGCAAGCACCTTGCCCATCATCGGTATATTTTTTAGCGACACATTTGCCTCACGAAGAAAAGTAAAGACGTGTCACGTGTTCCAGAAAGGCGTCGGCGATGTAGGTCGTCACCTGCAGGGTCGGCGTCAGTGGAGAGAGTTCCCTCTATCTGAAGCGCGTGTGATTTAAGTGATCCCCGGCCATAGTTTAGCCTGAACGCACTCGTTCTGCGCCGACATCGTTAATGAAAGCCTAAAGGAGAATGATACCGCATGACCGCAATCTGAAGATGCGCGTTTCATGTCGCAAAATGGATAAGTCCTGCGAACTCTGGCCTATTACAGTCATTATGCTTAGGCTATTGTTGCAATATGCGAATATAACTAAAAACAATCTCGAATTGAAATTCTTGCGTACGCCTAAATTTACGTTACTGAGCAATTCAACTTTAATTCGCTTTCGGGATTATAATAGCTAAAATTGGCTGCTGACGGGCGTCCGTGATCACGAATTTTTTTACAATGCGCCGGTATTGACCGCGCCTTCAGAATAACAAGGCCGCAGTCCGGGGGCAGGAGCAAGTCTATGTGTCAGTCTGAATTACAGACACACCCGTTTCAGGAAGGGGATAGTTTTACATCCTTGCGCGACGTCTTTCTATCGCGGAAACTGTCGTCGAATATGCAGGCCGAAGGCGATGAAGCTGCGTTCAGGTGGCGGCTGAATGTCCTTAGCCTGGGCGGGTCAGAGAGGGGACAGGCGGACGCCTATTTCTACCGTCTGAACTGCAATGGCGGCTGGTGGTACACGCCTTCGCCAGAACGCTCCCTCATCAATCTGGTCATACCTGTCGTGGGCGGGGTTTCACTGCAGCGCGAAGCGGGCCGGATTGACGCCGAACCGGGCGAGGCCCTTGTCTATCAGAACCACGTCCTGACGCGAAAGCGCATGCGCCCCTTTGAAGGTTGCTTTGAATGCATAGGGCTGACTATGGAGTTTCGCCGCGCCGAGCGCGTGCTTGCGGAACTGCTGCAGGCCCCGATCGAAGCGGATCTTCGTCTGACTCCGAAAATTGATCTGAAGACGACGCACGGCCACATCGCCGCTTCCATGATGGAGCGCTTGAGCCTTTTGCCGGGCACAGATTCCGGTTCAGGACTGACGCCGCAACTGCAGCAGAGACTGGTTGACGCCTTTGCGCACCTCCTGCTGGAGTGTTCGCCTCACCGCTATACGGATCGCCTGATACGCCAGGGCAGCGGCGCCGTACCAGGCTACATCCGGCGGGCGCGAGACTACATGTGGCGCCACTGCGCGTCCGACCTGAGCATGACGGATGTCGCCGCCGAGGTGCAAGTCAGTCTCCGTACGCTGGAAAGCGGCTTTCGTAAGTTCCTCGACACGACGCCGGGGGCCTATCTGCGGACGCTGCGGCTGCGACTGGCGCGCAAAAGACTCCAATCCAACGCCGATGCCTGCTCTATCGGTGAAATCGCCAAGGCGTGCGGATTTCAACATGTGGGGCGTTTCGCGCGCTATTATATGCAGGCTTACGGAGAGACCCCATCGCAGACGCGCCAAAGCGGCGCGCAGCGAACATAAACGCCATCTCGATGGATATCGGCGTTCAGGATGGCCTGCGCGTCGATGCCGTCAAGCCGCATGACAATCTCGGTTTATATCGTTGATTTTATTGTTATATTTTTGGTTGCGGGGGCCAGATTTGAACTGACGACCTTCAGGTTATGAGCCTGACGAGCTACCGGGCTGCTCCACCCCGCGTCACCAAGAAGTACGGGCGATTGAGCGCAGCCCGGTTTGTTTTTGCTTTGCCTGTTCGGCTTTTGGCCTCACAGGCGGGGCTGCTCCACCCCGCGTCACCAAGAGTAAATACCGATTGAGCGCAGCCCGGTATTTTTGCTTTGTCGGCTTGTTGTCACAAGCCTTGGCTGCTCCACCCTGCGCGGCGTATGGCAGCGAGATATTAAAAAACCGGGCGGGCTTATGTGCCTGCCCGGTTTGGGTATTGTGTATGAAGGGTATTTTACCTGTTTTTGGTAGACCTGGCGACGACCTACTCTCCCGCGCCTTAAGACGAAGTACCATCGGCCCTGGAAGGC
>NZ_JBQCGA010000009.1:0-124880 GCF_051956075.1 Asticcacaulis sp.
AATTCAGTATTTTTTTTTGGGTGCCATGTCTTCCAACACAAAACACCAGAGACCTTTGGTTGTGTTTGGTTTTGTGCTGTTTTTGGTGTGGGGGCGGCCCCACACCCAACCGTCCGGAGGCCCCCTCCGGCGAGACAAGCTCGCCACCTCCCCCGCAAGCAGGGGAGGAGGAATAAGACATGGCTCGTAAGAAAAAAGGCAATCCGATCCACGGCTGGATATGTTTTGACAAGCCGCTGGAGATGACCTCGACCTCGGCGGTCGGTAAGATACGCTGGCTGTTTCAGGCGCAGAAGGCCGGACATGCCGGGACGCTCGATCCGCTGGCGACGGGCGTTCTTCCGATTGCGCTGGGCGAGGCGACCAAGACCGTGCCGTACCTGATGGAGGCGGATAAGGTCTATAGTTTCACCATAGCCTTCGGGACCACGACCGACTCGTTCGACGCTGAGGGCCGGGTGACGGCGCAGTCCGAGGCGCGCCCGACGCAAGACGCGATTCAAAAATCCCTGCCCGCCTTTATCGGCGTGGTCGAGCAGGTTCCGCCCGCCTTTTCGGCCATCAAGGTCGATGGCAAGCGCGCCTATGATCTGGCGCGCGAGGGCGTCGAGGTTGAGCTGAAGGCGCGCGAGGTCGAGATTTTCGATCTGGCGCTCGACGCTTTTCATGGCGACAGCGCCGACTTTACCCTGCATTGCGGCAAGGGCACCTATGTGCGCTCGGTGGCGCGCGACCTGTGCGCCGAGCTGGGGGTTTGCGGCCATGTGTCGAGACTTCGGCGCGAGAGCGTCGGCGCGTTTGAAACAAAAGACTCAATAACGCTGGAAAAACTCGAAGAATTGGTGCATAGAGGCGCCCATCTTGAGGCTTTGCTCGCCGTCGGGACAGCGCTGGACGACATCCCGGCCCTGCCCGTGACGCCTGACGAGGCCGCGAGATTGAAGCAAGGCCGTGACCTTGTCCTCCTGCCCCGTCAGATAGACCTTATCTTCGAGGCTCTCAAAGCCCGCCGCGAGGCTGGTTTTGCCGAGTTTCCCGATACGGTTCAGGCGGTGTGCGGCGGCCAGGTGATCGCGCTTTGCGAAGCGCGCGGGCGGCATCTGCATCCCGTGCGTATCCTGAACCTTTGATCCTTGTTTTAGAAAAGGAAACACCCGATGTCGATTACAGCCGAACGCAAGTCGGACGTCATCAAGTCTCACGCCCGCGCCGCCAACGATACCGGCAGCGCCGAAGTGCAGATCGCGATCCTGTCGGAACGCATCGCCAACCTGACCGAGCACTTCAAGGAACACAAGAAGGACAACCACAGCCGCCGCGGCCTCCTGAAAATGGTGTCGCAGCGTCGCCGCCTTCTTGACTACCTGAAGAACCGCCATGTTGAGCGCTATCAGGCGATTATCGAAACCCTCGGCCTGCGCCGCTAGGTTTTGCACCATCAGGAGGGCCTGAAGGCGACTTCAGGCCCTCTTGCTTAATCTGAAGGTTCGCTTATCCGGCGAACCCGATATGAGGGCCACCTGCTGTCAAGGTGGCTGACCTTCTATCCGGCGGCGTGATCCGCATGCCGACGGAAATTCACAGGGTTCAAGGAAACTTAAGAAGAACCCTCTCATGACGCCGCTCCGATAGCGGCGGGTCTTGGCGGCATGGGGCCGCTCAAAGGCCAGAACGAAAGACGAAATATGTTCGATATCAAAAGAAAAACGATCGAGTGGGCGGGACGCAAGTTCACGCTGGAAACCGGCCGCGTCGCCCGTCAGGCCGATTCCGCCGTGCTGGCCACCTATGGCGAGACCACCGTGCTGGCCACGGTCGTCTATGCCCGCAAGCCCAAGCCGGGTCAGGACTTCTTTCCGCTGACCGTCAACTATCAGGAAAAGACCTTTGCCGCCGGCAAGATTCCCGGTGGTTATTTCAAGCGCGAAGGCCGTCCTTCGGAAAAGGAAACGCTTGTCTCGCGCCTGATCGACCGTCCGATCCGCCCGCTGTTCGTCAAGGGTTTCAAGAACGAAGTGCAGGTCGTCTGCACGGTCCTGTCGCACGACATGGAAAATGACCCGGATATCGTGGCCATGGTCGCGGCCTCGGCGGCGCTGACCTTCTCCGGCGTGCCCTTCATGGGCCCGATCGGCGGCGCGCGCGTCGGCGTGATCGATGGCGAGTACGTGCTGAACCCGACCCTGGACCAGATGAAGGAGTCCGACCTCGACCTGGTGGTCGCCGGGACGCAGGACGCCCTGATGATGGTCGAGTCCGAAGCGCAGGAACTGTCGGAAGACAAGATGCTCGGCGCCCTGATGTTCGCGCATCGCGGCATGCAGCCGATGATCGACGCCATTATCGAAATGGCCGAGCACGTCGCCAAGGAGCCGTTCGAGTTCGAACCGGAAGACTTCTCCGGCATCGTGGCCGACATCAAGAAGCTGGTCGGTCAGGACATCCGCGACGCCTACACGATTCAGGAAAAGCACCCGCGCCACGAAGCGGTCGGCGCGGCCAAGGCCAAGGCCGCTGAAGCTTTGGTCGTTTCCGAAGCCAACCCGGACGGCGTCGAGGCGACCAAGTTCGCCGCCGCCTTCAAGGAATGTGAAGCCGAGGTTCTGCGTCGCGACATTATCGAGCACGGCAAGCGTGTCGATGGCCGCGCCGTCGATAAGGTCCGCGCCATCGTGTCGGAAGTCGGCATCCTGCCGCGCACCCACGGTTCGGCCCTGTTCACCCGCGGCGAGACGCAGGCCCTTGTGGTCGCGACGCTCGGCACCGGCGAGGACGAGCAGTTCATTGACGCGCTGGAAGGCACGTACAAGGAAAAGTTCCTGCTGCACTATAACTTCCCGCCGTATTCGGTTGGCGAAACGGGCCGCATGGGCTCGCCGGGCCGCCGCGAAATCGGCCACGGCAAGCTGGCCTGGCGCGCGGTGCGTCCGATGCTGCCGGCGACGGAAGACTTCCCCTATACGATCCGTCTGGTCTCGGAAATCACCGAGTCGAACGGTTCGTCCTCGATGGCGACCGTGTGCGGTTCGTCGCTGGCGCTGATGGATGCGGGCGTGCCGCTGAAAAGCCCGGTGTCGGGCATCGCCATGGGCCTGATCCTTGAGCCGTCAGGCGAATACGCCATCCTGTCGGACATTCTGGGCGATGAAGATCACCTGGGCGATATGGACTTCAAGGTGGCGGGTTCCGCCAACGGCATCACCTCGCTGCAAATGGACATCAAGGTGGCCGGCATCACCGAGGAGATCATGACCAAGGCGCTGCGTCAGGCGAATGCCGGGCGCATGCACATCCTGGGCGAGATGAACAAGGCGATTTCGGGCGCTCGTGAGGAGCTGGGCGAGTTCGCGCCAAAGATCGAAACGATCAAGATCGCGACCGACAAGATCCGCGAAGTCATCGGTTCGGGCGGCAAGGTCATCCGCGAAATCGTGGAAAAGACCGGCGCCAAGATCGACATTTCCGACGACGGCACGATCAAGATCGCGGCCAATGATCAGGAAAAGATCGACGCGGCGCGCGACTGGATCAAGTCGATCGCTTCGGAGCCGGAAGTTGGCGCCATCTATAAGGGCAAGGTCGTGAAGATCGTCGATTTCGGCGCCTTCGTGAACTTCTTTGGCGCCAAGGACGGTCTGGTGCACATCAGCCAGATCAAGCCGGAAAAGATCGCCAAGGTGTCGGACTTCCTGAACGAAGGCGATGAGGTCAAGGTGAAGTTCCTCGGCTTCGACGATCGCGGCAAGACCAAGCTGTCGATGAAGGTGGTCGATCAGGAAACCGGCGAAGATCTGACGGAAAAGCTGGAAGCTGAACGCGCCGAGCGTGCGGCGGCCCGCGCCGCCGCTGGCGAGGAACCGGAGCTGGAAACGGCTGACGGTGGTGAGGAGCGCTCCGAGCGCCCGCGCCGCCCGCGTCGTCCGCGTCGCGACTAGTAACGGGGTGAAGGGGCCAATGGCCCCTTCGTCTTCTTCAAGACAAACAATCAGGGCGGTCCCGCAAGGGGCCGCCCTTATTGTTTGTTTTCAAGACGAGGGGTCATCAACCCCTCGACCCCGTAATGGGACGCGGTTAGCCCCATTACCCGGACAGGTTCCATCACATATCCCATCCAAAACCTTCTTTCAGGTGACAAACCGCCGCGATATGGCTATGTCTTGTCAGACATAATCGCCGAAAATGGCGCACCTGGGAGGACAATTATGAAACTTGTTATGGGCCTTGCCGCCCTGATGTCGCTGACTCTTGTCAGCGCCGCCGTCGCGCAGAACGGCCCACCGCCGAACATGCCGCAGTTTCCGAAGCAGACGCCGGAGGAAAAGGCGAAATCCGACGCCGATCAGGCCGCCTACGCCAAGGCACCGGACACCGAAGGCAAGGGGCCTTACGCGGCGATGAAGGAACAGGACCCAAGCCTGCCCAACCATGTCGTCTATCGTCCGAAAGATCTGTCCAAGGTCGCGCCGGGCGCTCTGGGCATTGTCGCCTGGGGCAATGGCGCCTGTTCCGCCGATGGCGCCTCCTCGCGCCTGCATCTGGCCGAGCTGGCCTCCTACGGCTATGTCGTCGTCGCGCCGGGCGGCGTCTATTCCGGTCCCGGTTCGACCCCGGAGCCGCAGCGTCCGGCGGGCGCGGGCGGTTTTACGCTGGCCACCACCGGCGACGACGTCAAGGCGGGGCTTGAGTGGGCGCTGGCTGAAAACGCGCGTCCGGGCAGCCCCTATTACGGCAAGATCGACCCGAACAAGATCGCCGTGTCCGGCTTTAGCTGCGGCGGCATTCAGGCCATCGGGCTGGCGGGCGATCCGCGCGTCAAGGCGGTGATCATCGACAACAGCGGAACCTTCCCCGATGGCAATAACTTCCTGTCGGCGCTGGGCGTCACCAAGGCGACGCTGAAGACCCTGCATACGCCGGTCCTCTATATCCTCGGCGGCCCGAAGGACATTGCCTATAATAACGGCATGGACGATTTCGAGCAGATCAACCATGTGCCGGTCATGGTGGCCGCCAACAACGCCGGTCATGGCGGCGACTTCCTACGCCCCAATGGCGGTCCGTCCGCCCATGTGGCGGTGGAATGGCTGCAATGGCAGTTGCGCGGCGACAAGACCGCCGAAGCCTATTTTGTCGGCGAGGATTGCGGCCTGTGTACGGACAAGGCCTGGACGATCAAGCGCAAGAACTTTCCGACGCAGTAGTCAAGGGTCGCGTTTGTCGCTCCTTGAAAGGGCGATCCCTTAGGGGACGCCCTTTTTTGTCTTGGAGAACGAAGGGCCAGTTGGCCCCTTCACCCCTTAGCGAGACAGGGTTAGTTTGTCTCGTAGGGCGGAGGTGGCCATGTGGTTATTGAAAATCTTAAAAACGATTTTGACGCTTGGTTTGAGTACGACAGTCGTCACGGCGTCATTTTTCCTCAGCCTAAACCTCTGGGATCATTTCCATGACAACGAAACCTGGTCATCGCTACTGTCACCAATGAATATGAGATTCATGTTGGGTATCTGGCTTTTGGCCTTAGCCTTGAGTCTTTTCCTTGGCCTGATAAGCCATGCCCTTCTTTGGGCAGCAAAACTCAGATCCTGTCCTTACTATCTCTTAGCCGGGTGCCTAGGCGGTTGCGCCATATCGCTTCTATTCGGCTTGAAGAATATAGGCTTCTTGATTTTAGTGCTATGCGCGGTTGGAATCGCATTGATTTTTTGGCTCGTCAGGCGGCCTGATCGTGACGAGGTATTGACGCGATGAACATGACAGACATGGCCCCAACCATCCTAACCGACAAAATTCTCGACCGCGGCGCGGTGCTGCTGCTGGCTAATGCAGGCGAGCCGGTTCAGCTTGTCGGCTGCGAGCTGGAGGAGCTGGACCTGTCGGATATGATCCTGAACGGCTGGGTGTTCGAGGACTGTATCCTGAAGAAGTCGAAATTCGCTTCGGCCAAGCTGGAGGGGGCGCGGTTTAGCAAGTGCAAGGCGGCGCAGGCCGATTTCACCAGCGCGGCGCTGGTCGAGGCGGTGTTCGAGGGCTGCGACCTCAACAATGTCCGCTTTCGCGGCGCGCATGTCGCGCAGGCGCGGTTTAACGCCTGCAAGCTGACCGGGGCGGATTTCAACGACGCCAAGTCGCTGGATGCGACGTTTGAGGGTTGCCGGTTGAACGATGCGCGGTTGCGCGGGTTTGCGTTCAAGGGGGTGACGCTGAAATCGCTCGACCTGAGCAATGCCGACCTGCGCAATTGCGATTTCCGCGATGTGGTGTTCGAGGATTGCTCGCTTCGCGACGCCGATCTGGGCCATGCGCGCTTTGAAGGCGCGGACCTGCGCGGTACGGATATTGGCGGGGTCCGGTTGGAGGACGCCAAACGCTTCAAGGGCGCGACCATATCGCGGTCGCAGGCGGCGGAATTGCTGTCGGAGCTGGGGTTGAAGGTGAGGTAGGGGGGCTAAGTCAGAAACCCCACCACCACGCCCTTTGGGCGCGGTCCCCCTCCCCAAACGCTGCGCGTTCAGGGAGGTATAAGAGTGATTACGCGGCGATGGTGGCGTTGAAGCCTTCGCGGAGTTCCTGCTCATTGAGGTGGCGGCCGATGAAGACGGCGCGGGAGATGCGCGGTTCGTCCGCCTTCCATTGGCCTTGCAGGTCGCCTTCCAGGATCATGTGGACGGCTTGGAAGACCAGGCGCTTGTCTTCGCCCTGTACGTTGAGGATGCCCTTGGCGCGCAGGATATCGACGCCCTTTTCCGCCAGCAGCTTATCCAGCCACATCGTAAAGCGGCGCCCGTCGATCGGCTTGTCCGTGCTGAGCGACACTGAGCGGATCTCTTCGTCGTGGATCGGGTTGATGTGGTGCGAACAATGCTCGTCATGCACATGACCGGCCTCGCCATGCGCCGGATTGTGGTGCTGGTGATGATCGTGGTCGTGGTCATGATGATGATGGTCATGATCATGGTGATGATGATCGTGGTGATCGTCCTCGCCGATGGCGTCGATCTTGCTCAGGTCGAAGCGGTGCTGGTTCAGCAGGCTGTCGATGGCGACGCCGGAACGCTCGGCGCGGGTGATGCGCGCCAGCGGGTTCAGGCCCTTGAGGCGGGCCTCAACCTCATCAAGCTTTTCAGGGCTGACCAGATCGGTTTTGTTGAGGATGATGTTGTCGGCGAAGGCGACCTGTTCCTTGACCACCTTGTCGGTGTCCAGCGCCGCCTCGAAATGGCGCGCATCGACCAGGGCGGTGACGGAATCGAGATAGGTTTTCGCCTTGACGTCCTCATCGACGAAGAAGGTCTGCGCCACCGGGCCGGGATCGGCCAGGCCGGTGGTTTCAACGATAATGGCGTCGAACTTGCCTTTCCGCTTCATCAGGCCAGAGAGGATGCGGATCAGGTCGCCGCGCACCGTGCAGCACACGCAGCCATTGTTCATCTCGAACACTTCTTCGTCGGCGCCCACGATCAGGTCGTTGTCGATGCCGATCTCGCCGAACTCGTTGACGATAACCGCGTATTTCTTGCCGTGGTTTTCCGACAGGATGCGGTTCAAAAGCGTCGTCTTGCCCGCGCCCAGATAGCCGGTCAGCACGGTGACGGGAGTCTTTTGCGAAACGGGAGCGGAATCGGGCATGGCGGGGCCTTTTGGGTGTTACTTTATAATCGGCTTTTAAGTATGCCATTGCGGCGTGAAATCAAGTCCGTGACGCGCGCGCTTGCGCAAATCGCGCAAAGCAGCTTAGAAGCTTGAAGCGACGCGCCAAAAACGGCAAATAAAACGCCGCGCCGGTTGACTCACCCGCATTCCTCTGTATAAGTCGCCGCCTCTCGCCCGAAGGCCTTGCGCCTTCTGGGGCGTTTTCCATTTTCTTTCTCGCGCAAGCCTTTGCAGCTCCTGCATTTGTTTTGCGCCACTTGCATAAGGTTCTGACCATGTACGCGGTCATCAAAACGGGCGGTAAGCAATACCGTGTTGCGGCTGGCGATCTGATCAAGGTCGAAAAGCTGGAAGGTGAAGCCGGCGCCGCCGTGACCTTCAACGAAGTGCTGATGCTGGGCGACGAAGCCGGCGCCGTGGTCGGCGCTCCGCTGGTTGACGGCGCGGCGGTCGAGGCGACCCTGATCGAAACCCGCAAGGGCGAGAAGGTCCGCATCTTCAAGAAGACCCGCCGTCAGGGCTATCGCCGCACCAACGGCCATCGTCAGATCGAATCGGTTTTGCGCGTCACCGCCATTTCCGGCGCCGGCAAGTCGGCCAAGTGGGACGGCGTCGTCTCGCTGACCCCGCTGGCCGAGCTGAACGCCCGCGCGCGCAACCTCGCGCCGCGTGGTCTGGCCGCCGCCATCGAAACCCCGGCTGTCGAAGCCGCTCCCGTGGCTGAAGAAGCCCCCGCTCCCGCCAAGAAGAAGGCCGCGCCGAAGAAGAAGGCCGCTGCTGAATCCGAAGCCGGCGAAGCGTAAGCGCAAGATTTAAGGAGATCCTCCCATGGCTCACAAAAAATCCGGCGGTTCGTCCCGCAACGGTCGCGACTCAGAAGCCAAGCGCCTCGGCGTAAAGCGTTTCGGCGGTGAAAATGTCCTCGCGGGCAATATCATCGTGCGTCAGCGCGGCACCAAGTTCTGGCCGGGCGCCAATGTCGGCCTTGGCCGCGACCACACCCTTTTCGCCACGGCCCACGGCCAGGTGAAGTTCACGACGAAGCGCGACAACCGTTGTTACGTTTCGATCGAGCCGGTGGCGCAGGCCGCCGAATAGGCATGATCCTCACATTTCGGATCGTGCTTGAGATTTAAGCCGATCCGGACCTGAGATTTGAGCGGGAGTCCGGATTTCACCGGGCTCCCGTTTTGCATATTCAGGTCTGCGCTGGCGCGAATGTCATCCCGGCCTGAAAATGTGATCCCGCTCAAAATCCATATGGGGTGGAACTGACACAGTTCGACCCTAAATAGGCCTAAGACGGGCGCGATAAAAAGGTCGCTTCGTCACGGGTGAGAGGAGACGAGCCATGATCGCGCGCATTCAGGAACCGATCCCCGCAACCAGAAGCGGGACGGACACGCCAACCGCCATCGAAACCTTACGGCTGAGTCTGACCGGCTTTAAGCCCTCCGACCTGGACGCCCTGGTCGCCATTTTCGCTGACCGCGATACGGCCCGCATGACGCATGCCGTCCCGCATCCGTTCAGCGAGGGCGACGCTGTGTCGCGGCTGGCGCGCATGATGCAGGCGCCGGACGCGCACTGGGCGATCCGCACCGGCGACGAGACGCTGATCGGAACGATCAGCCTGACGCGCGGCGCGTGTGGACAGGCGGCGGACCTGCACACCTTCGGGCCGAACCTGAGCGTCTTCATCGCGCCCGATCATCAGCGTCAGGGGTATGCCACCGAGGCCATTGACGGGCTTTTGCGCCGGATCAAGAAGCGCAAGACCCACAAGGTGATCCACGCCGCGCACTTCGCCGATAATCTGGCCTCGGCGCGGTTGCTGGTCCACGCCGATTTTCTGTACACCGGACGGCGCACGCTGGAGACTTCGCTGGCGCGCGAGGGCGAACATCAGGCCCTGCACATGATCCGGTTGCTGTAACGAAAAAGGGAGCCTTGAAGGCTCCCTTTTTATTCGGCCGCCATCGCCTGTTTGGCCAGTTCGGCGATGGATTTGGCTTCGGGATTGCGGTGGCGTTCAATGTCGCCCGGCAGCATCTGCTGTTCGCAGTGCGCGCAGTAGATCACCGGCTTGATGCGGTTGCCGCAGCTATGGAAACCCTCGATCAGCGGCTTTTCGTCCTGATAGACATAGGTTTGGCCCCAATCGACCATGTGCAAAAGGATGCCGCGCAGGGCGCGCCCCTTTTCGGTCAGCAGATATTCGTGGCGCTGTGGGCGCTCGCAATAGAGGCGGGTCTCGAAAATGCCGTTGGCGACCAGATGTTTGAGCCGGGCGGCGAGCACATTGCGCGCCAGACCGAGCGAATCCTGCCATTGCTCGAACCGCGTCAGGCCGCGGAAGGCGTCGCGGATGATCAGCAGGGTCCACGGCTCGCCGATAATGTCGAGGCAGGCGGCGGAGGCGTCGCGTTGGCGGGAATAATCGGCGGAACGACCCATGAGCATGTATCCTGGCAAACGGTCACCGGCTCTGATGCCGATGCGACTGATACGCAAGATAGGGTGTGTTCCGTCGCCAAAAAAGACGCGAGTGGGATTTTTTTGCACACGAAAGTCGTAAAACTTCGGTAGGTTGAAAACATGGGCGCCGCCTCAGGCGGGTATGGGAAGCCCACGGACTGAAGCGCCTGATTTTCATGCATTCGCGGCGTATAACGCCCAAGTTTTCTAAGGATTCGCGGCGTATAACGCCCGGATTTTTAAGGATTGGCGGCGTATAACGCCCAGGTTTTCTAAGGATTGGCGGCGTATAACGCCCAAGTTTTTTTTTAGGGATTCGCGGCGTATAACGCCCAAGTTTTTTTTAGGGATTCGCGGCGTATAACGCCCGGATTTTCTAAGGATTCGCGGCGTATAACGCCGCGAGGGCATGCGCCATCATATCTTCGTCGCTGCGCACGAAGTCCTGCGCGAACTGATCATCCGAGGCCTGCCAGTGGATCAGCAGGCTGGCGCCGCCCGCCATGCCCAGCATCAGGCTGTCATGGGCGGCGGTGACGCTGCCCGCGCAATCGGTGGAGAAGCTGCCGCAATCGCCCGCATAGGAACCCGCCGCGACGACGCGCAGATCCGGTTGCGCGCCCGCTTCGGCGTCGAAGCTGGTGACGCGGACGTCCTTGACGCCGTTGACCGTATTCAGCTCGACATGGACGGCGATACGGCTGGAGCCGGGCTCGGCGACCAGAACCACGCGGTCCATGCGACCGTCGCCGTCGAAATCTCCGCTGCGCGGCAGGTCGGCGGCGCTTGGGGTCAGGGCGCTGAAATCAGGCGTCAGGCTGGACGCATGGGCCGCGCCCTCAATCGCCAGACCGGCCATCGCCAGAGGTAAAACCGCCGCCAGAACACAACCGCGTAAAGCTGAAACCACCGTAACCACCCTTTTGTTTTATGGGGCGGCTGTGCCGTTTCCGGTCAGTCGCCTCCGCCTCGCATGTGTCTCCTGCAAGGCGAATACCAGCTTTGCCACAAAGCTTATTGGGCGACAACAAGAATTTATTAACTATTCAGATGGCTGTTTTTCTTCGGGTTTCTCAGATGCTGGCAGGCTGACTGCGGCGATGGCGGCGGGTTCCGGCTTGGGGTTGAGCGCAGCGCCGCCCGGATCGAGATTGTCCCACTGACTGCGCGACACGAAGATGAAGTGATCGCCATCGACCACGCCTTGCGCCGGTTGCGAAAGCTGGCTGTCGTCGCGCGCGACCACGTCCGCGCCGGTGACCGCGCTCCAGTCGGGACTCAGATGCAGTTGCAGCACCTTGTTCGGCTTGAAGCCGTTTTGCACGGCGACCAGATCGCCGCCGTGAACCGACAGGGAGGTCAGGCCCAGCAGCGAGACGCCGTCCGGCGCTTTCAGATGCGTCATCTCGCCGGAGTTCAGGTCGATGCGGTAGAGGCCGGAGATGAAGTCGGCGACGATCAGCACGCTGGCCTCGGCGTTTTCGGCCAGACCCTGCGGGCTGTCCATATAGCCTTCGGGGATCAGGGTCTGCAGATCGCCCGCATAGCCATTGAGCCGCAGCACCGCGCCGTGATTGCTGTCGATGACATAAAGGTCGTCGCGTCCGGCCAGAAAATGCCCGAACTGCGCATCGTCTGCGCCAGTGGCGATCGTCTTCACCGCGCCGTCCTTCGGGTCGATGGTGACGATCTTGGAGGCCGCCGGTTTTTTCGGATCGTAGCCCTCGGTCTGGCGCGTCGCGGCGGTGGCGGCCCACAACAGGCCGTCGCGCAGGGCCAGACCGTAGGCGGCGACGCCGGGACGGAAGGTCAGCACGTCATGGCCGCCCTTGGGGTCGAGCGCGATGATCTTGCCGTTGCGCACTGTGGCGACGTACAGGCTCTGCGTCTGCGGATCATAGGCCAGGGCGTTGGGGATGGTGAAGCCGGGCAGGCTGGCCGCGACGTGCAGGTCGCCGACGACCGCCGTGTTCGCGGCCTGCTGTTTGGCCAGATCGTCGTTCCACAGGGTGCGGAATTCGGTGTTCTGCTTCAGATCGACCAGATAGCCGCGGTCAAGATAATCGGTGAGGGCCGCGGTGGCGAGGTCGCGTTTGTTGGCTTTCAGCGCGGTCTGCGCCTCCAGCAGCAGGATCGACGGCGAATCGGGGATCAGGGCCTGGGCGCGCCGAAAGTTGGCGAAGGCGGCATTGGGGTCTTTCCAGTCGAGCGCCTGCATGCCGGAGTCGCGATACTGACGGAACTTGCCGAGATCAGAAGCCGGATCGACGGTCTGGGCCATGACGGGCGCAGCCGCCAGCAGGGCCAGAAACGGCGCGATGTAGCGGATCGGCATGAGGCGCTCCTTTTAAGGTTTACGCGCCCGCCGCCTTCTTGTCGGCGACCGAAGCGCGGTTGTCGGCGAGCAGGATCGGCACCGCCGTGGTGGCGCGCACCGAACGCATGATGATGCGACTTTCTACCCCGGAGACGAGGTCTGAGGCCAGCAGCTTGTCGCGCAAAAAGTCATCATAAGTATGCATGTCTTTTGTAAGGACGCGCAAAATATAGTCCTCATGGCCGGTGACCGTGTCGCAACTGACGACTTCGGGCCAGTCGGCCAGACGCGCCTCGAAGGCTTCGAGATTGGCGCGCGACGGCAGGGATAGTTTCACCGATACATAAACCTCGAAGCCAAGGCCGAGCTTCTCCGGGTCGAGCAGGGTGACGCGTTTGCGGATGACGCCGATATCCTCCAGCCGCTTGATGCGACGCCAGCAGGGAGAAGGGGAAAGCCCGACCTTATCGGCCAGGTCGGCGACGGATACGGAGGAGTCTTCCTGAATCAGGGTCAGGATTTTCGCGTCAAGCTCATCGATCAGATCGGACAAAATATTTCCCCGGCGTCAGTATGCGGCACAACTCAACGTCACTATCCGCTCGTTTTCGGAAATTTTCCACCGCCGCGAAAGGTCGCAGGCGATTTTCCCGAACAGGTGTTTTAAATATGTCAAAACTCGCCTAGGTTCCGGGCACTTTTGCACGTTACGGGATGAGGGATGCGGATTCTCAACATCATGCTGGCCGAGAGGCGCGGCGGGGTCGAAACCATGTCCCTGCGCTATCATGCGGCGCTGAAGGCGTCCGGGGTCAGCGTGCTGAGCATGGGCCATCCGCACGGCGTGCTGGGCGAGGCCCTGATGCGTGGGGAATTGCCGGGGGACGAGTTTCGCCCGGTCCACGCCCTGTTCAATCACGACCCGTTCGCCGCCGCGCGCATCCGGGCCGCTGCGCGCGAGTTTCAGCCCGATCTGGTGCTGACCCATGGCAATCGCGCCACCGGCATCTGTCTGTTGCCGTTTCTCGGCACGGCGGCGCGCACCGTGCAGGTGATCCATAATTTCCGCCTCAAGGGTCAGATCGAACGGGTGCGCGCCGCCATCTGCGTCTCGGCCTCGGTGACGCAGAGCGTGCGCGACAGACATCCCGGCCTGCCGGTCTATGAGCTGGCCAATTTCGGCCCCTTGGGCGTGCGGCCCGTCAAACCGGCGCCGCAAGGCGTGGTGACGTTGGGCGTACTGGGGCGGCACCATGTCAATAAGGGATTCGACGTGATGCTGCGCGCCTTCGCCCTGTTGCGCCAGCGCGGGCTTGATCTGAGCTTGCGCATCGGCGGCGACGGGCCGGAGCGCGGCGCGCTGGAGCGGCTGGCGCGCGAGCTGGGCGTGACCGACCGGGTGGAGTTTGTCGGCTGGGTCGATGCGCCCGCCGACTTTATGCACGGGCTTGACCTGTTCGTGCTGCCGTCGCGCGTCGAGCCGTTCGGGCTGGTCGTGGCCGAGAGCATGGCGGCAGGCGCTCCGATCATCGCCACCGGCATTGACGGGCCAGAGGAAATCTTATTGGGCGGCCAATTGGGCGGCCTATGCGCGCCGGACAATCCGCAGGCTCTGGCGGACGCCATAGCGGCGGCGCTGTCCGACTGGCCCGCGACCTCGCGGCGGGCTGAGGCGGCGCAGGATTATGCGCTCGGCCATTTCAGCCTTGAGGCGGGCCGCGAACGCCTGATCAGCACGCTTGACGCCATTCTTACGGAAAGCCGTTAGCCGAGGCTTGTGCGCTTGTTTTTGCGCGCCTAAGTATGGAGCCATGACCGCGCCCGCCCCCCTTATCGACGGTTTTGGCCGCCGCATATCCTATGTGCGGTTATCGGTGACGGACCGCTGCGACCTGCGCTGCGCCTATTGCATGAGCGAGCATCCGGCCTTTCTGCCGCGCCGCGATCTTTTGAGTTTCGATGAGCTGGAGACCCTGTGCGGCTTTCTGATCGCGCGCGGGGTCGAGCGGTTGCGCGTCACCGGCGGCGAGCCGCTGGTGCGCAAGGGCGTGCTCGACTTTCTGAGCCGGGTCGGCGAACACGTCCATGCCGGACGGCTCAAGGAACTGACCCTGACCACCAACGGCACCCAGCTTGAACGGTTCGCGCCGGGGCTGGCGGCGGCGGGGGTGCGGCGGATCAATGTTTCGTGCGACACGCTGAAGCCGGATGTGTTCCGCAGCCTGACGCGCGGCGGCGATCTGGCGCGCGTGCTGGCCGGAATTGAGGCGGCGCAGGGTGCGGGGTTGAAGGTCAAGCTCAATGTCGTGGCGCTGGCGCAGGACAATCGGGAGGAAATTCCCGATCTGATCGCTTTTGCGCATCAGCGCGGCATGGATATTTCGCTGATCGAGACCATGCCGCTGGGCGACGAGGTCGAGGGCCGCGAGGCGCAGTTCGTCTCGTTGCGCGACGTGCTGGCCGAACTGCAAAGCTTCTGGACCGTCGAACCGGTCAGCGAAACGACCGGCGGTCCCGCGCGCTATTACCGCGTGGCGGAGACGGGCGGCAAGCTGGGCCTGATCACGCCGCTCAGCCATAATTTCTGCGATACCTGCAATCGTGTGCGCATCACCTGCACGGGCAGGCTCTATATGTGCCTGGGGCAGGACGATCATGTCGATCTGCGCGCCGCTTTACGGGATGGCGGCGGCGAGGCGGGTCTGGCGGCGGCCTTGCAGACGGCGCTGGCGAAAAAGCCGCAACGGCACGATTTTTTCATCGACGCGCCGGGACTGACGGCGCCGGAGCGGCGCTATAGGCCCGCGCGCACCATGTCGGCGACGGGTGGCTGATCAGGACTAACTGTCCGTCTTTATGGAATTTTTATTTCCAATTCCCGCCTTCTTATTGGATGCTTGCCGCCGCCGACCTAGGGTCCGGGTTTTCACGCTGGTCTTTACGGGACGGGCGGCGCAGGGGAATGGCTGAGAATGAGCATGACGACGAGCGCGCCGCAGGTTCGACGGCAGATGCGCATGGATATCGGCGTATCGCTGGGCCTGTCGCTGGTGGCGGTGTTTTTCGTCCTGAGCGGCGTCGTCTCCTGGCTCAATATCCGCACCCTGAACGACGACGCCGACCGCATCGCCCAGACGCATGAGGTCATTTTGGGCCTCAACCAGATTCTCTCGACCATGAAGGACGCCGAAACCGGCCAGCGCGGCTATGTGCTGACCGGGCAGGAGTCCTATCTGCAGCCCTATGACAACGCCTTGAACTCGATCGAGGAGCAGGTGCTCAAGGTCGAGCAGGAAACGCAAGGCCAGCCGGAGTTTCAGCGCCGCATGGCGCCGCTGAAGTCGCATATCGCCGCCAAGCTGAACGAGCTGGCTCAGACCATAAGCCTGCGGCGCGAGCGCGGCTATGAAGCGGCGCTCGATATGGTGCAAAGCGACAGCGGCAAGACCGATATGGACGCCATCCGCGCGCAGATCGCCCAGATGCAGGGCGATGCGGAGCAGGAGCGCGAACGGCGCGTGACCGAGATGGACCACGCCTTCACGACGGCGGTGATCAGCGTGACGGTCACCGCGATTATCGGCGTTTTGCTGGCCGGACTGATCACCCTGATCATCTCGCGCGCTTCGGCTTCGCGGCGGCGCGAGGCATGGCTGCAGGCCGGTCAGGTTGGTCTGTCGGCGGCGGGCGTCGGCGAGCAGAGGCTGAACCAGCTTGGCGACAGCCTGCTCGATTTTCTCAGCGGCTATCTCGGCGCCGAGGCGGGCGTCTTCTATGTCCTGAGCGAAGGTCTTTACCGCCGCGTCGCCACCTTTGGCCTGCCGGAAAAGAGCGATGCGCCGATGCAGTTCCGCAACGGCGACGGCCTGCTGGGCGAGGCGGCGCAGTCGGGGCGCGCCATGGCGCTCGCCGACCTGCCGGAAAGCCATCTGGCGGTCGGGGCGGCGCTGGGGCAATGGCGGCCGCGTCATGTGGTGATCGCCCCCGCCGCGCATGAGGGCCGCGTCGAGGCGGTGATCGAACTCGGTTTCTTAAAGCCGATCCCGCCGCAGAGTCTGGAGCTGATGGCGCGGTTGTCCGACCTGATTGGCGTGGCGGTGCAGTCGGCCAAGTACCGCGCGCATCTGCAACAGCTTCTGGAGGAGACGCAGCGTCAGTCCGAGGAGTTGCAAAGCCAGTCCGAGGAGCTGCGCGTCAATAATGAGGAGCTGGAGGAGCAGAGCCGGGCGCTGAAGGAATCGCATGCGCGGCTGGAGCAGCAGCAGGCCGAGCTGGAGCAGACCAACGCCCAGCTTGAGGAGCAGGCGGCGATTCTGGAAAATCAGAAGGATGACCTGAACCGCGCCAAGTCGGATCTTGAGGCCAAGGCGCGTGAACTGGAGCAGGCCAGCCGCTACAAGTCCGACTTCCTGGCCAATATGAGCCACGAATTGCGCACCCCGCTCAATTCGTCGCTGATCCTGGCCAAGCTGCTCAGCGACAACCCGGACGGTAATCTGACCGAGGAGCAGGTCAAGTTCGCCCGCACCATCCAGTCGTCGGGCAATGATCTGCTGGTTCTGATCAACGATATTCTCGACCTGTCCAAGATCGAGGCGGGCCAGATGGACATCCGCCCCGAAGCGGTGTCTTTGCAACGGCTGCTGCGCGATATGGAGCGCACCTTCGAGCCGGTGGCCAAACAGAAGGGGCTCACCTTCCGGGCCGAGATCGAGGGCGAGCCGCCCGGCCAGATCGACACCGACCGGCTGCGGCTGGAGCAGGTGCTGAAGAATCTGCTGTCCAACGCGATCAAGTTCACCGGCAAGGGCGAGGTGCGCCTGACCCTGTCGCCGCTGGGCGAGGACCGGTTGCGGCTGGCGGTGCGCGACACCGGCATCGGCATTTCCAAAGAGCATCAACAGACGATTTTCGAGGCTTTCCGGCAGGCGGACGGCACGATCAACCGCCGCTATGGCGGCACGGGTCTTGGCCTGTCGATCTCGCGCGAACTGGCGCGGTTGCTGGGCGGGCGCATCACGCTGGAGTCCACGCCGGGCCAGGGTTCGACCTTCGCCATCGAAATCCCGCTGACCTACGATGCGGGCGCGGTGGCGGCGCCGGAAGTCCTGCCGGTCGCTTCGCCGGAGCCGGAGACCCTGGCCGAGACTGCGGCGCCCAAAACAAAGAAGACCAAGGCGGCCCGCAGCCTGCCGGGGCCGCGTTTTCATGACGACCGCGACGCGCTGTCGCCCGATCGGCGCACGCTGCTGATCGTCGAGGACGATGAGACCTTTGCGCGCATCCTGTACGATCTGTCGCATGAGCAGGGCTTTCAGTGCGTGGTCGCCGCCACCGCCGAGGCGGCGCTCGATGCGATGGAACCCTATCAGCCGTCCGCCGTGCTGCTCGATATCGGCCTGCCCGACCATTCCGGCCTGTCGGTGCTGGACCGCCTGAAGCGCGACGTCAAAACGCGCCACATCCCTGTGCATGTCGTGTCCGGCAATGATTATCAGCATACCGCCCTGTCGCTGGGCGCGGCGGGCTATATGCTCAAGCCCGTCAAGCGCGAGGAGCTGGTCGGCGCCTTCCGTCAGCTTGAGACGCGGCTGTCGCGCTCGGTCGGGCGCATCCTGATCGTCGAGGACGACGACGTGCAGCGCGAGAGCGTGGCGCGCCTGCTCAAGACCGGCGATGTTGAAACCGTGGCGGTCGGCACGGCGGCGGACTGTCTGGAGCTGCTCAAGACCCAGACCTTCGACTGCATGGTGCTGGACCTGAACCTGCCCGACGCCACCGGCTATTCGTTGCTGGAAACCTTAAGCCAGGAGGACGCCTATTCCTTCCCGCCGGTCATCGTCTATACCGGCCGAGATCTGAGCGCGGACGACGAGCAGCGCCTGCGCCGCTATTCCAATTCGATCATCATCAAGGGCGCCAAATCGCCGGAGCGCCTGCTCGATGAGGTGACCCTGTTCCTGCATCAGGTGGTGTCGGAGCTGTCGAGCGAGCAGCAGAGCCTGCTGAAAAAGGCGCGCAATCGCGACTCGATGCTGGAGGGTCGCCGCATCCTGATCGTCGAGGACGATGTGCGCAATGTCTATGCCGTCACCAACATCTTCGAGCCGCTGGGCGCGGTGATCGAGATCGCGCGCAACGGCAAGGAGGCGCTCGACGTGCTGGACCGCAGCAATGGCGGGCTGAAAAAGGGCGAGCGCGGGCCGGACAGCGTCGATCTGGTGCTGATGGATGTGATGATGCCGGAAATGGACGGGCTGACCGCGACGCGCGAAATCCGCAAGCGCAAGGCATGGGCCAAGCTGCCGGTCATCATGCTGACCGCCAAGGCGATGAAGGACGATCAGGAGCGCTGCCTGGAGGCGGGCGCCAATGACTATATGGCCAAGCCGCTCGATGTCGAGAAGCTGATTTCGCTGGTGCGCGTATGGATGCCCCGCTGAGCGCCCCCCCTTTCAACGAACCGGGCGCGCCGCGCACCGAGGATATAGAGCTGCGCCTGTTGCTGGAGGCGGTGTTCCAGAAGTATCATTACGACTTTCGCGGTTATGCGATGGCTTCGATCAAACGCCGCATGGCGCAGGCGCGCCAGCATTTTCGTGTCCAGACCTTTACGCAATTGCAGGATCTGGTCCTGCACGACGACGCCATGATGGGGCAGTTGCTGCCGTTTCTGACCGTGCAGGTGTCGGAAATGTTCCGCGACCCGGCCTATTTCCGCGCCATTCGCGAAAAGGTGGTGCCGCACCTGAAGACCTGGCCATCGCTGAAGGTGTGGATTGCGGGCTGTTCGACCGGCGAGGAGCTGTATTCTTTCGCCATCCTGTTTCGCGAGGAGGGGCTGGAAAGCCGCACCCTGTTCTACGCCACCGATATCAACGCCGAGGCGCTGGCGCGGGCGGAGGCGGGAGTGTACAGCCTCGACCGCATTCGCCAGTTCACCGAAAATCACCGTTTGTCCGGCGGCAAATCGTCCCTGTCCGACTATTACACCGCCGCCTATGGCGCCGCCTCGTTCGACAAGTCCTTACGCAAGAACGTGGTGTTTTCCGATCACAGTCTGGCGACCGACGCGGTCTTCGCCGAGACGCATATGGCGTCGTGCCGCACTGTGCTGATCTATTTCGACCGCGCCTTGCAGGACCGCGCCATCGGCCTGTTCAAGGAGTCGCTGACGCACAAGGGGTTTTTGGGCCTCGGCTCAAAGGAGACCTTGCGCTTTTCGTCCGAGGCCGACGCCTTTGTCGATTTCGCGCGCGAGGAGCGCATCTATCAGAAGCGGGAGCGCGACTGATGGGACGGATCAGAAAAGCGGTGGTGATCGGGGCTTCGGCGGGCGGTCTGGGCGCGTTGTCAGCGGTGCTGACGCCGCTGCCGCATGATTTTCCTGCGCCGGTCATGGCCGTGATTCACCTGCCGCCCGACCGCGACAGCATGGTTCCGGCCCTGCTGGCCGAGGGGTGCGCGCTCAGGGTCGTCGAGGCCGAGGACAAGATCGCCGCCGAGGCGGGCTGCGTCTATTTCGCCCCGCCCGACTATCATCTGCTGGTCGAGCTGGACGGGCGGTTATCGCTGTCGAGCGACGATCCGGTGCTGTTTTCCCGGCCCTCGATCGACGTTCTGTTCGAGAGCGCGGCGGACGCTTACGGGGCCGGTCTGACGGCGGTGGTGCTGACCGGCGCCAATGAGGACGGCGCCGCCGGCGCGCGCGCCGTGGCCAGCGCGGGCGGGCGGGTGATCGTGCAGGAGCCGCAAAGCGCCTACGCCACGGCCATGCCGCTGGCCGCCGCCGCCGCGGTGCCCGCCGCAGCGGTGCTGCCGCTAAACGCCATCGCCGCCGAGCTGTTGCGCGAGGTCGCCGCATGACCCAGATGACAATGCCCCATTTCGACACGCCCGCGCCCATCCTGATCGTTGACGATCTGGAGGAAAATCTTCTGTCGCTGGAGGCGGTGCTGCGTCAGGACGGGTTGGAGATCATCAAGGCGCGCTCCGGCGCCGACGCGCTGGAGATCCTGCTCAAGCGCGATGTCGCCCTGGCCCTGCTCGACGTGCAGATGCCGGATATGGATGGTTTTGAGCTGGCCGAGACGCTGCGCGGCAATTCGCGCACGCGACAGATTCCGATCATCTTCCTGACCGCCGGATCGACCGACCGCCAGCGGCGCTTTCGCGGTTATGAATCGGGCGCGGTCGATTTTCTCGAAAAGCCGCTGGAGCCGGACATTTTGCGCTCCAAGGTCGCCGTCTTCTGCGAACTGTACGGCCAGCGCCGCCAGATCGCCGTGCAGCGCGATAATCTGCGCGCCTTTTCCGAGCAGAATATGCGTCTGCTCAAAGAATCGCGCGCCTATGCCGAGGCGCTGAAACAGGCCGATCAGCGCAAGGATGAGTTTCTGGCCACCCTGGCGCATGAATTGCGCAATCCTTTGGCGCCGATCCGCAACGGTCTGCAAATCCTGCGCATGGCGCCGGAAGGGCCGCGCGCCGAGGAGGTGCGCGGCATGATGGATCGCCAGCTCACCCATCTGGTGCGGCTGATCGACGACCTGCTCGACGTGTCGCGCGTCAGCCGGGGCAAGATCGACCTGCGCCGCGTGCGCATGAAGTTGCAGGACGCGATCGCCGCCGCCATCGAGGCGTCGAAACCACTGATCGAAGCCAGCGGTCACGAACTGACGCTGGACGTCCCCGAAGAGCCCTTGTGGCTGGACGGCGACCTGACGCGGCTGGCGCAGGTGGTGTCGAACCTGCTCAACAACGCCGCCAAATATACGGCGGAGGGCGGACAGATCGCGCTGAGCGTCGCGCGGCGCGGCCATGTCGCCGACATTACGGTCAGCGACAACGGGCTTGGCATTGACGCGGCCATGCTGCCGCGCGTCTTCGAACTGTTCGCCCAGTCCGATGAACATCTGGAACGCGCGCAGGGCGGGCTGGGCATCGGTCTGGCCCTGGTGTCCAAACTGGTCGAGATGCACGGCGGCTCGACGCGGGCGGCGTCGGAAGGGGTCGGACGCGGTTCGCAGTTCACCGTCACCCTGCCTCTGGCCAGCGGCGAGGGCGAGGCGTTGGAGGCGGCGCCCGGCGACGAGGGCAGGGCGGCTTCGCTGCATGTGCTGGTCGTCGATGACAATGTCGATTCGGCGCAGACGACGCGCTGGATGCTGGAGCTGAACGGGCATATTCCGTCGGTGGCGCATGACGGACCGACGGCGCTGACGGAGGCGAAACGTCTGAAGCCGGACGTGATCCTGCTCGATATCGGCATGCCGGGCATGGACGGTTATGAAGTCTGCCGCCGCCTGCGCAGCCTTCCCGAAACGCAAGGGGCGGTGATCATCGCCCAGACCGGTGGGGGACAGGAAAGCGACCGGCAAAAGGCGTTCGAGGCGGGTTTCGACCACCACATCACCAAGCCGATCAGCCTCGACGCGCTCAACGCCCTGCTGGTTCAGGTCAAGGTCTGACTTATGATGATTTTACAAATCGGAAACAGGCTTGCTAGTTTGCCCTTATCAGGCGGCTGACAGTGTGCGAACCGGGCGCAGCGTAACAGGGGAAGGACCGGCATGAGCGAACCCATGCGCGTCATGATCGTCGAGGATAACGAGGCTCTGGCCCAGACGACCGGCTGGCTGGTCGAGATGCTCGGCTACGACTACCGGCTGGCTCTGTCCGGCAAGGCGGCGTTGGAGCAGGTCGGCGATTACCACCCCCATGTCATGATGCTCGATCTGGGCCTGCCCGGCATCAGCGGCTATGACCTGTGCCGCATGCTGCGCCAGCGCCCGGAACTGGCCGATACGGTCTTCATCGCCCAGACCGGCTGGAGCGAGGCCGAACACCGCCGCCAGTCCGCCGAGGCGGGCTTTCATCACCATCTGGTCAAGCCGCTGGCGCTGGAAAAGCTGGAAATGGTGCTGGGCGAGATCGCCAAGGCCAAGGCTTAACCGGGACTCGGCCTCAGCCGAACACGGTGCGCAGAATCTGGCTGGTGCGCTTGGCCGGATCGCGGCGGATGGCGGTTTCTTCGACCCCGACATAGTGGAACAGGCCGCTCAGGGCCAGACCGACGGCGTATTGACCCAGATAGGTTCTGGCGTCGGTCCTGACGACGCCCTGCAAGCGGTTGCGACGGATGGCGCGGTCAAGATAGTCAACGGCGCCAGTCGATTGCAGCGCGTTCTCCATCGGCGGCGTGAAGGCGGCGGTCAGGCGCGGCGTCGTGGTTTTGCGCAGATAATCGGTCCCGGCGGTGTCGCCGCCTCTGACGACGCCGATGGCGTCCTTGATGGTCATGGCGGTGATGGCGTCGAGGAACAGGCCTTTGGCGACCGGCGCGGCGGCTTCGGCGGCGCGGTTCATGCGCAGGTGAACATCGTCGAGCAGAGCCGACTGACCGAGCGGCTTCAGCACGGCCTGCGTGGTCGCCAGCGGTTTCGGCAGGGGAATGCGGATGGCGGAATCGCCCCAGTAGCCGTCGGTCTTCGATACGCGCGTCACCGCAGCGACGGTTCCGTTGCTGAGCGCCTCGCGCAGGCCGCTGGCGGCGCTGGTTTCGCTCAGGCCGCCGGAGCGCTTTTTCTGCGCGGCGTTCAGCAGGTCCTTGAGAGACTGCGCCTGCGCGGCGGCAGGCGCAAGGCTAAAGACGGCCAGGCCGATGATCAGATCGCGTCGTTGCATAAGCGCCCCCTTGACTTAGAGCGGACCAGATTACCGCATCTGACCGCCAAGGCAATGGCGGCCGGTTTTAACGCTGCAACTGATCCAGATCGCGCACCGCGCCGGTGTCGGCGGAGGTGACGAGGGCGGCATAGGCTTGCAGGGCTTTCGACACATAGCGGTCGCGGTCTCTGGGCGTATAGGCGTCCTTGCCGCGCGCGTCTTCCGCCTTGCGCCGCGCCGTGATCTCGCTGTCGGGGATGGCGAGGCGGATCGAACGGTTGGGGATGTCGATCTCGATCGGGTCGCCGTCCTGCACCAGGGCGATCAGGCCGCCCGCCGCCGCTTCGGGCGAGACGTGGCCGATGGAGAGACCCGAGGTGCCGCCGGAGAAGCGCCCGTCGGTCAGAAGCGCGCACGCCTTGCCCAGGCCCTTCGATTTCAGATAGGTGGTCGGGTAGAGCATTTCCTGCATGCCGGGACCGCCGCGCGGGCCTTCGTAGCGGATGACGACGACATCGCCCGCTGCAATCTGGTTGTTGAGGATCGCCGCTGAGGCCGCGTCCTGCGATTCAAACACGCGCGCCTTGCCGGTGAAGGTCCAGATCGATTCATCGACCCCGGCCGTTTTCACGATGCAGCCCTTTTCGGCGATATTGCCGTACAGCACGGCCAGACCGCCATCCCTGGTGAAGGCGTGCTCGACCGAGCGGATCACGCCCTTTTCGCGGTCGGTATCCAGCGAATCCCAGCGCTTGGATTGCGAAAAGGCCTGGGTCGTGCGCACGCCGCCGGGCGCCGCCTTGAAGAACTCCGCCACCGAGGAATCGTTCGAGGTCTTGATGTCCCAGTGCGCCAGCGCCGCCGCCAGGGTCGGCGAATGCACGGTCGGCTGTTCGCCGTGGATCAGGCCGCCGCGGTGCAACTCGCCCAATATGCCCATAATGCCGCCGGCGCGATGCACGTCTTCGATATGCACCGTGGCGACGGCGGGCGCGACCTTACAGATACAAGGGGTGTGGCGTGAAATGCGGTCGATATCGGTCATGGTGAAATCGACGCCCGCCTCCTGCGCCGCCGCCAGAATGTGCAGCACGGTGTTGGTCGAGCCGCCCATGGCGACATCGAGCGCCATGGCGTTCTCGAAGGCCTCTTTTGTGGCGATGCTGCGCGGCAGGACGGAGGCGTCGTCCTGCTCGTAATAGCGCTCGGCCAGATCGACAATGGTGCGGCCCGCTTCGCAGAACAGGCGCTCGCGGTCGGAGTGGGTGGCCAGGGTCGTGCCGTTGCCGGGCAGGCTGAGGCCGAGCGCCTCGGTCAGGCAGTTCATCGAATTGGCGGTGAACATGCCCGAACACGAGCCGCAGGTCGGGCAGGCGGCTTCTTCGACGGCCTGCACCTGCGCGTCGGAAATGCGGTCGTCGCCCGCCTGCATCATGGCGTCCACCAGGTCGAGCGCATGCTCCTTATTGTCCCAGACAACCTTGCCCGCCTCCATCGGCCCGCCGGACACGAAGATGCACGGGATGTTGAGCCGCATGGCCGCCATCAGCATGCCCGGCGTGATCTTGTCGCAGTTGGAGATGCAGACCAGGGCGTCGGCGCAGTGGGCGTTGACCATATATTCGACGCTGTCGGCGATCAGATCGCGCGAGGGCAGGGAATAGAGCATGCCGCCGTGGCCCATGGCGATGCCGTCATCGACCGCGATGGTGTTGAACTCCTTGGCCACGCCGCCCGCGCGTTCGATCTCGCGCGCGACAAGCTGGCCAAGGTCTTTCAGGTGGACGTGGCCAGGCACGAACTGGGTGAAAGAGTTGGCGACCGCGATGATTGGCTTGGTGAAGTCGCCCTCCTTCATGCCGGTGGCGCGCCACAGGGCGCGCGCGCCCGCCATATTGCGGCCGAAGGTGGTGGTGCGGGAGCGATAGGCGGGCATGGTCTTCACCTGAATCAAAGGGAAAGCGTCATTTAAAGGCGGCGTCGAGCGCCTGCCTTGTTGCGCCCTATATAGACCCCTGAACCCCTGTGGCAAGGCGCGTTTGCCGTCGGGGAAGGTGGTTGCATCTGCAACCGGGACAGATTGTTTCACGATTCACGCTCACGAAGCCGTGATTTCTGTCATTTTGCAGCGCAATGCAAAAATAAATTGCGGCCTTGCGGCAAATACGGGAATAATATTTTGCTGCATTGCAGTAAAACCGCGTTGCGCCGGAAAATTTTTCCAACAAAACGCCAATTTCCCTTTGCATTTGGCGCAGGCTTGCGGCTATATATCGACACGCAACCGCTCATCGGGGGCGCGGAGTTACGTTTTATGTCGAAAGCCAAGGTCATTGCGATAGGTTCGGACGTTGCGCAACGGGTTTACGCCCTGGCGTCGTCGGCGCTTGTCACCCTGATCGTACTCGACATCGTATCGCTGCTTATTGGGGGCGTGCTTCGCCCCTTGACGCCGGAGTGGTAGCGCAGGTTTGAAACCCCGCTAATGAGGACCAAAATCCTCCCGCTCCATGAAAGAGCGGGATTTTTTCGCACATCTGAATCGCACATAGAGTTATCGTCATGAACGCCATCGCTAATATGAACCGTCAAAACGCCGCCCCCTATCATGGCGCGGGCGACGTGGTGCGCAGCGCCAGCGGTGGGTTCGCGATTCTTCATGGGGCGCTGGCGCCGGAGGGCTGCGTGGCGCGGATCGATGCGTTCGAGGAAACGATTTTTGACGGTCCGGCGCGCGTGTTTGAAAGCGGCGCCGAGGCGATCAGCGGCGTTGCGGCGGGCCGGGTCCGGTCGTGCGACATCGTGATCGTGCGCGGCGACGAGGGCTTCGACGCCGACGTCATCCAGTCTGCGGTCGAGGCCGCAGGTTTAGAGCGCGTCACCCTTATCACCGACGCGGCGGCGCGCGACGCCTCCGGCGCGGTCATCGGCCATGTCGCCCCGTCGGCGGCGGCGCGCGGTCCGATCGCCTATGTCAATGACGACGACATCATCCATATTGACCTGACGTCCGGCCGCATCGACGTCATGGCCGATATCGAGCTGCGTCGCGGCGTCAAGGCGCAGAAGCCCGGCAAGGCCGTCTTCGGCGCCGGCGCCTTGCAGAAATACGCCCGCCTGGTCACGGCGGCGCATAAATAACCCCCATCCCGACCTAGAAAAGACCTACGGAGACCATTGTGAAGATCTATACGAATGACGACGTTTCGCCCGACAGCCTGAAGGGTGAGCGCATCGCCATCATCGGTTACGGCAGCCAGGGCCGCGCCCACGCCTCGAACCTGAAGGATTCGGGCGCGGACGTCGTGGTCGGCCTGCGCCCCGGCGGCGCCGGTGAAGTCAAGGCCAAGGCTGACGGCCATACGGTCCTGTCGGTCGCCGACGCCTGCAAGGACGCGACCATCATCGCCATCCTGACCCCGGACATGACGCACGCCGACCTCTATAAGGACGTGATCGAGCCGAACGCGCCCAAGGGCGTCGCGCTTCTGTTCGCGCACGGCTTCTCGGTCCTTTATGGCCGCGTCACGCCGCGCGCTGACATGGACGTGATTCTGGTCGCCCCCAAGGGTCCGGGCGATCTGGTCCGCCGCGAATATCAGCGTGGCCGCGGCGTGCCGTCGCTGTTCGCGGTGGACCGCGACGTGTCCGGCAAGGCGGCGCAGAAGGCCCTGGGCTACGCGCGCGGCATCGGCGGAACCATCGGCGGCGTGATCGAGACCTCGTTCAAGGAAGAAACCGAGACCGATCTGTTCGGCGAACAGGCCGTTCTGTGCGGCGGCACGACCGAGCTGGTCATGATGGGCTTCGAAACCCTGGTCGAAGCCGGTTATCGCCCGGAAATCGCCTATTTTGAATGCCTGCACGAGCTGAAGCTGATCGTCGATCTGCTGTACGAAGGCGGTTTCGCCAAGATGCACAGCTTCGTGTCGGAAACCTGCAAGTATGGCGATCTGGTTTCGGGCCCGCGCATCATCAATGAAGAAACGCGCGAGCGTATGCGCGCCGTGCTGAAGGACATTCAGGACGCCACCTTCGCGCGCGACTGGATTCTGGAAAATCAGGCCGGTCGTCCGCGTTACAATTCGCTGATGAACGCCGACCTGAACCACCAGATCGAAAAGGTCGGCGCGGACCTGCGTTCGCGTATGAGCTGGCTGCAAAACAAGCAGGAAGCGTAATTCTTTCATCCTTCCCCGTTTACGGGGAAGGTGGATTTTGAAAGCGTCAGCTTTCAGAAGACGGAAGGGGGGAATTCCACCGTCGGCATCCCCCTCCCACCGCTTCGCGGTCCCCCCTCCCCGTAAACGGGGAGGGATGGATTGGCGGAATGAAATATAAGCAATTTGAGTTTTTACGATGAGCAATCAACCCACCGGAGCGCAACTGGTCATCTCCACGCTGAAGGCGTTGGGGGTCGATACCCTGTTTGGCTATCCGGGCGGGGCGATCATGCCCATCTATGACGCGCTGGCCGGGTCCGGCCTGCAACATATTCTGGTCCGTCACGAGCAGGGCGCGGCCTTCGCGGCCGACGCCTGGGCGCGCGCCACGGGCCGCGTCGGCGTCTGCATGGCCACGTCCGGTCCCGGCGCCACCAATCTGATCACTGGCATCGCCAACGCCTATATGGATTCCGTGCCGATGGTCTGCATCACCGGTCAGGTCGCCTCGCACCTGATGGGCACGGACGGCTTCCAGGAAGTCGATATTCTCGGCATCACCCTGCCGATCGTCAAACATTCGTGGCTGGTCCGCGATCCCGCCGACATTCCCGCCATTCTGGCCGAGGCCTTCGCCATCGCCGCCGAGGGCCGTCCGGGTCCGGTGCTGGTCGATATTCCGAAAGACGTCGCCTCCGCCCATGTCGCGACCGCGCACCCGGCCAGCTTCCCGGCCTGGACCGCGCCCGCGCCCGACCTTAAGGCCATCGAAGCCGCCACCAAGATGATCGAGCAGGCGAAAAAGCCTCTGTTCTACGCCGGGGGCGGCGTCGAAATGGCCGGGGCCTCGCCCGCCATGCTGGAGTTGGTCAGGCGCACCGGCATCCCCATCGTCACCACGCTCAAGGGCATCGGCGTCGTGCCGACCAATGAGGAGCTGTACCTGGGCATGCTGGGCATGCACGGCACGCGCGCCGCCAACCATGCGGTGCAGGAATCGGACCTGCTGATCGCGCTGGGCGCGCGCTTTGACGACCGCGCCACCGGCAAGCTCAATGCCTTTGCGCCGAACGCGAAGATCATCCACGCCGATATCGACGCCGCCGAGATCAACAAGCTGCGCAAGGCCGACATCGCCATTCACGGCGACCTGAAGACCACCATTGAGAGCCTGAAACCGAAAGTTTCCGGCATTCAGAAGTGGGTCGAGCAATGCAAGGCCGACAAGTGGGAGCACCGCTTCCGCTATAATGCGCCGGGTCAGGGCGTCTATGCGCCTGCCCTGTTGAAAATGCTGTCGGAAAAGGCGGGCGAGAAATTTATCGCCGCCTGCGATGTCGGCCAGCATCAGATGTGGGTCGCGCAGCACTGCGAATTCCCCAATTGTCGCGCCCACCTGACCTCGGGCGGTTCCGGGGCGATGGGCTATGGCCTGCCCGCTGGGGTCGGGGCCAAGCTGGCCAAGCCGGACCACCATGTCGTCACCATTTCGGGCGACGGCTCGTTCATGATGAACATTCAGGAGATGGCGACGCTCAACCGTTACCAGATCCCGCTGAAGATCGTGCTGCTGGACAATTCCTCGCTGGGTCTGGTCCGTCAGTGGCAGCAATTGTTCTATCAGGAAAATTACAGCGAGATCGACCTGTCGGACAATCCCGACTTCGTCGTCGTCGCCAAGGCGTTCGGGCTCGATGCCTTCCGCATCACCCATCGCCACGAAGTCGAGGGCGCCATCGACCGGCTGCTGGCCGCCGAGGGGCCGACCCTTTTGCATGTTTTGATTGATCCGCGCGAAAATGTGTGGCCGCTGGTGCCGCCGGGCGCGTCGAACGCGGAAATGATGGAGGAGCGCTGGGATGAGCCACTTGATTCATATTGAGCTGGATCGTCTCGAAGGCAGCCTGATCCGCGTGATCGGCCTGATCGAGCGGCGCGGCTTCCATATCGACGCGATGGAGCTTTACGATCTCGGCGAGGACAAGCGCGGCGCGTCCGTGACGGTGCGTCCGCGCGATCCGTCGCGCAATGCCGACATGCTCGGCCTTCAGATCGACCGGCTTTACGGCGTCAGGCGCCTGAACGAAGCGCCCGCCCGCCCCAAGGCGGCGGCGAAGCAGAAGCAGAGCGCCTGATCATGACGCAGACAAGACACATAGGAGAAGGTCATCGGGGCCGTTGTCGCGGCCCCGGCGGCGTAGGGAGCGGAATTTAAAAATCCGTCTTTGCTGGCGTCCGCGAAGGGCGTACAGACATTCCCAAACTCTCTATCGAATGGCTAATTCACATGACCAAACTGGCTGACAATATCTGGATCAATGGCGAAACCGTCGCATGGGACGACGCCAAGATTCACGTCATGACCCACGCCCTGCATTACGGCACCTCCGTTTTCGAGGGCATTCGCTGCTACAATACCCCTAACGGCCCGGTCGGTTTCCGCCTGACCGACCATATGCGCCGCCTCGAAGACTCGGCGCGCATCTATGGCATCAAGATTCCCTACACGCTCGATCAGATGGTTCAGGCGTGCAAGGACATCGTCAAGGCCAACAACCTCAAGAGCGCCTATTGGCGTCCGATCGCCTTTCTCGGCGAAAACGGCATGGGCGTCACGCCCAAGGGCGACGTCAAGGTCGATCTGGCCATCGCCGCCTTCGCCTGGGGCGCGTATCTCGGCGAAGAAGGCCTGAACAAGGGCGTCGATGTCTGCGTCTCGTCGTGGCAGCGCGCCGCGCCGAACACCATCCCGAACGCGGCCAAGATGGGCGGCAACTATCTGTCCTCCTACCTGATCGGCAAGGAGGCGCGCGGGCGCGGCTATGTCGAGGGCATCGGCCTCGGCACAGATGGTCGCCTGTCGGAAGGGGCGGGCGAGAACCTGTTCCTGATGATGAACGGCAAGATTCACACCCCGCCGGTGGCGTCTTCGATCCTGGGCGGCATTACGCGCGACTCGATCATCAAGCTGGCCAAGGCCGACGGCATCGAGGTCATCGAGCAGGCCCTGCCGCGCGAAATGCTGTACCTGGCGGACGAGGTCTTCATGTGCGGCACCGCCGCCGAGATCACCCCGATCCGCTCCATTGACGACATCCCGACCCGCGCCGGCGGCCCCGGCAAGATCACCAAGCGTTTGCAGACCCTGTTCCACGGTCTGTTCAACGGCACGACGGAAGATCGCTTCGGCTGGCTTGAGCCGGTTGAGGCGACCGTTCCGGCAGAGTAATTTTTTCTCCTCCCCTGCTTGCGGGGGAGGGGGACCACGAAGTGGTGGAGGGGCCGCCTCCGCCAATGCCCCCTCCGTCGCGGACAAGCCGCGACACCTCCCCCGCTGCGCAGGGGAGGAGAAAATAGAGCGAACAAGAGCCCTGAAGACCATGCCCAAATCCTTATTCGAAAAAGTGTGGGACGCCCACGTCGTCGAGCCGGAAGGCGCGCACAGCCCCGCCATCCTCTATATCGACCTGCACCTGGTCCACGAGGTCACCTCGCCGCAGGCCTTTTCCGAGCTGGAGGCGCGCGGCCTCAAGGTCCGCCGCCCGGACCGCACCTTCGCGACGCTCGACCACTCGATCCCGACTCTGGCGCCCGGTGTGGACGGCAAGCGCCCTTACGTAACCGCGCAGGCCGAGATTCAGGTGCATACGCTGGAACAGAACGCCGCGAAGAACGGCGTCCGTCTGTTCGGCTATGACGCCGAAAACCGCGGCGTCGTCCATGTCATCGGGCCGGAAATGGGCCTGACCCAGCCGGGCTTCACCGTGGTCTGCGGCGACTCGCACACCTCGACCCACGGCGCGTTCGGCTGCATCGCCTTCGGCATCGGCACGTCGGAAGTCGGCCACGTGCTGGCGACGCAATGTCTGGCGCAGCGCAAGCCGAAGACCATGCGCATCAATATCGAAGGCAAGCTGCAACCGGGCGTCACCGGCAAGGACGTGGCGCTGACCGTCATCAACACGCTCGGCTTTTCGGGCGGCACCGGCTATGCGCTGGAATATGCCGGTTCCGTGATCCGCGATCTCGATATGGAAGGCCGCATGACGGTCTGCAACCTGTCGATCGAGGCGGGCGCGCGCTGCGGCATGATCGCGCCGGACGAAAAGACGGTCGAATGGCTGCGCGGGCGCGAATATGTGCCGTCGGGCGCGGCGTTTGACGAGGCGGCGAAGTCATGGCTGGCGCTGAAGTCGGATGACGGCGCGGTCTTCGATAAGGAAATCACGATTGATGGCTCCAAGATCGAGCCGATGGCGACCTGGGGCACCTCGCCGGATCAGGGCGCGCCCATCGTGAACGGCGTGCCGGTGGCCGCCAATGAGGATCAGGCGCGCGCGCTGAAATATATGGGCTTCACCGGCGGCGAAAAGCGCGAAGTCGAAAAGGTCGATGTGGTTTTCATCGGTTCCTGCACCAATGGCCGCATGGCGGACTTACGCGCCGCCGCCGAGGTCTTTAAGGGCCGCAAGGTGGCGCCGGGCGTGCGCGCCCTAGTCGTGCCGGGCTCGGAATGGGTGCGGATCGAAGCCGAAAAGGAAGGCCTGCATCAGATCTTCCTTGAGGCGGGCGCGGAATGGCGTCTGCCGGGCTGTTCGATGTGCATCGCTATGAACGGCGATTTCGTGCAGCCGGGGCAACTGGCCGTCTCGACCTCCAACCGCAATTTCGAGGGCCGTCAGGGCCCCGGCTCGCGCACCGTGCTGGCCTCGCCCGCCACCGCCGCCGCGTCCGCCGTCGCCGGCCATGTCGCCGATCCCCGTCAATTCATGGCTCTGGAAAGCGCATAAGATGAGCAATCAGGAACCCATCAACACCTTCTCGTCGCGCATCGTCGTGCTGCCGGAAGCCAATATCGACACCGACCAGATCATTCCGGCGCGCTTTTTGACCACCACCACCAAGGCGGGGTTGGGCAAGGTCGCGTTCAACGACTGGCGCTATAATGCCGACGGCTCGAACAAGGATTTCATCCTCAACACCATCGACCCGACGGAGCATCGCGTGCTGGTGGCGGGCAATAATCTCGGCTGCGGTTCGTCGCGCGAACACGCGCCCTGGGCGCTGATGGATTACGGCTTCAAGGCCGTGATCTCGACCGAGATCGCCGACATCTTCAAGTCGAACTCGCTGAAGAACGGCCTGCTGCCCATCGTGGTCGATCAGCCGACCTATGACAAGCTGATCAAGAACCCGCAGCAGCGCGTCACGGTCGATCTGGAATCGTGCAAGCTGACGCTGGAAGACGGGACCGAGTTCACCTTCCAGGTCGAGGCGTTCGCGCGCGAATGCCTGCTCGAAGGCGTGGACGCCATGGGCTGGCTGTTGAAGCGCATGCCGGAAATCGAAGCTTACGAACAATCGCACGGAAAGGCCGCCTAATGGGAACCTTCAACATCACCGTCCTGCCCGGCGACGGAATCGGCCCGGAAGTCGCGGCGGCGGGCGTTGCGGCGCTGAAAACCATCGGCGACGTCTATGGCCACAGCTTCAATTTTGAAGAAAAGCGCATCGGCGGCATCGCCATTGACACCGATAACAACCCCTATCCCGAAGACACCGACAAGGCCTGTCTGGCGGCGGACGCGGTGCTGCTCGGCGCGGTCGGCGGGCCGAAGTGGGATCTGGGCAAGATGCGCCCGGAACAGGGCCTTCTGGCCGTGCGCAAGTCGATGGGCCTGTTCGCAAACTTACGCCCGATGAGCGTCACCCCATCTCAGGTGCAGCGCTCGCCGCTCAAGCGCGAAGTCGTCGAAGGCGCGGACATGCTGATCGTGCGCGAGCTGACCGGCGGCCTCTATTTCGGCAAGCAGACCCGCACCGAGGACATGGCCATCGACGAATGCGTCTATACCGTGCCGGAGATCGAGCGCGTTGCCCGCGTCGCCTTCGAGGCCGCACGCAAGCGCCGCAACAAGGTCACGAGCGTCGATAAGGCCAATGTCATCGAGACCTCGCGTCTGTGGCGCGAAACGGTGATGAAGATGCACAAGGCCGAATATTCGGACGTCGAGCTGGAGCACAACCTCGTCGATTCCATGGCCATGCACCTCGTCACCCGCCCGACCACGTTCGACGTGGTGGTGACGGAAAACATGTTCGGCGACATCCTGTCCGACCTCGCCTCGGTGCTGCCGGGCTCGATTGGGCTTCTGGGTTCGGCCTCGCTGGGTAATTCGGGCAAGGGCCTGTACGAGCCGATCCACGGTTCCGCGCCGGACATCGCAGGGAAAGACCTGGCCAATCCGATCGGCACGCTGAAATCGGTCGCCATGCTGCTGCGCTTCTCGCTGAACCTCAATGCCGAGGCCGATGCGCTTGACGCCGCCATCGACGCGGTGGTGGAAAAGGGCGTGCTGACCCGCGATCTCGGCGGCACGGCCTCCGGCTCGCAGGTTGCGGCGGCGATCAACGACCAGATCAGAGCCGCGGCCTCGGTCGGCGCGTAAGGCGTTCACCGGCTTAAACGCTTAGCCCCGCGATGCAGGCTGCATCGCGGGGCTTCGCTTTATGTGTCACATCTCCCCTCGTGAAGGGAGAGGACGGGAAGCAAGCCGCCTTAGCGGCGCAGGCGACCGGGTGAGGAGGTTTCGGACCGTTGCGCTCAGCCGGCGGACGGCCCCTCACCCGATCGTCTTCGCTTCGCTCGTCTCTCGTCCTCTCCCCATGATCATGGGGAGAGGGGGTACATTTGAGTTAGACTCTGGCGGTAGCGGTAGCGTGGCGCGATCCGGAATATCTGGCTTATCTGGCTTATCTGTGGATACCCTTTCCTGCTGTCGTCGGAGCAGGCACGAAGGTTGGTTTTTTGATCCACAGATGAGCCAGATGTTCATGGTCAACGCACGCTACCGCTATCGCTGCGGCTTAGCTGAAAACACGAACCCCGCGCGTGCAGTCTATATCAGGGGGTTTCGGACATTCGCTCAATCGGTTGACGGCCCCTCACCCGATCGTCTTCGCTTCGCTCGTCTCTCGTCCTCTCCCCATGGTCATGGGGAGAGGGGGTACATTTGAGTTAGACTATGTCGATAGCGGTAGCGTGGCGCGATCCGGAATATCTGGCTTATCTGTGGATACCCTTTCCTGCTGTCGTCGCAGCGGGCGATGAGGTTGGTTTTTTTGATCCACAGATAAGCCAGATGTTCATGGTCGTCGCACGCTACCGCTATCGCCGGGAGATGAGGTCATCGGCCTTGCCGCTGCGCGGCGTTTGAGGGAGAGGCCCGTTAACCCTTACCCGCTTGCGGGAAGGCGGCGCGGGGCTTAAACGATAGGCTCCTCCTTTTTGCCGAGCGCCTATGCCCGACACCGCCTCTCCCGAAACCGCACCCGTCAAAAAGTCCACCGGGCTGGTGCGCAATTCGCTGATCAATGCCGCCTTTACGCTGATCTCGCGCTTTGCGGGCTTTGCGCGCGACCTCGTCATCGCCGCCTATATGGGCGCGTCGGGTAATATCATGGCCGACGCCTACGCCACGGCGCAGAACTTTCCCAACCTGTTCCGCCGCATCTTCGCCGAGGGCGCGTTTTCGACCGCCTTTGTGCCGTCCTATTCCGCCGCTCTGGAGCGCGACGGCAAGGAGAAGGCCGACAAGATGGCGCACGACGCGATGGCGACGCTGGTCTTCCTGACCGTCGCCTTTACGCTGGTCTGTGAACTCAGCATGCCGTGGCTGATGTACGCCTTGAAGCCGGGCTTCGCCGCCACGCCGGAAAAGATGAAATGGGCGGTGATCTTCACCCAGATCACCATGCCCTACCTGCCGTGCATGGCGATTGTCGCGCACCTGGCCGGGGTGCTGAACGCGCGCAACCGGTTTGTGCTGTCGGCGGCGGCGCCGATCCTGCTCAATGCGGTGACACTCATCTGCGTGATCCCGACGCATTCGCCGTTTCAGTCGGCGCTGTGGGCCTCGGTCGGGACGCTGATTGCGGGCGTATTGCAGGCCTCGCTCTTGCTATGGGGCGCGCGCAAAACCGGCGCCCATGTCAGCCTGTCGATCCTTCCGGTCTTCTCGAAGGAGATCAACGCCCTGCTGCTGCTGGCCGTGCCGGGCGCGCTGGCGGCGGCGGCGACGCAGCTTAACGTCTTCGTGTCGCAGTTCTTCTCGTCGGGCGTGAAGGGCGCGACCATGTGGATGGCGATCGCCGACCGCTTCTATCAGTTGCCGCTGGGTCTGGTCGGGGTGGCCATCGGCACGGCGCTTCTGCCCGCCCTGTCGCGCGCCGTGCATGCTCAAGATCATGAGCATGCGCAAAAGACGATGGATCAGGCAGTGGTGTTCGCGCTGGTCTTCGCCCTGCCCGCCGCCGTGGCGCTGGTGGCCATGCCGTATTTCCTCGTCGATGGCGTCTATGTGCGCGGCGAATTCCTGGTCTATGACGCGCAGTGGACGGCGCGCTGTCTGTTCCACTATGGCTGGGGCGTGCCCGCCTTCGTGCTGACGCGGATTTTGAATCCCGCCTTCTTCGCGCGAAAGGACACGTTCGGGCCGATGAAGTTCGCCCTGGTCTCGGTCGTGACCAATATCGTGGTGGGGGTGAGCATGTTCCATGTCATCGGCGTGCCGGGGCTGGCAGTCGGCACCTCGACGGCGGCCTGGGTCAATGTCGTGCTGATGGTGATCGCCCTGCATCGGCGGGGCACATGGACGATCGGTCGGGGCGCGCTTGGCAAGGTGCTGCTGGTGCTGCTGGCCAGCGCAGGCATGGCCGCCTTCTGTTTCGCCGCCGTGCATTTCAGTCCTCAGCTCAAGAGCCTGCTCGGCGAAGGTCTGCCGCGCATCGGCGGTCATGTCGTCGGCGCCAAGGAAATCTCGGTGCTGCTGGTTTCCCTTGTGGGCGTCTTCGTCTATATCGGGCTCCTCTTCGCCAGCGGGGCGGTGCGCCCCTCAGAACTGAAGGCGATGCTCAAACGTCGCCGGGGATAAGTAACGTGACCACCAAACGCATTCTGTCGGGCATTCAGGCGTCCGGTTCGCTCCATCTGGGCAACTATCTCGGCGCGCTGAAAAAATTCGCCGACATGCAAAATGATGATGCCGAGCGCTTCTATTTCATCGCCGACCTGCATGCGATCACCGTCTGGCAGGATCCTGAAAAGCTGCTGTCGCAGACGCGTGAAATCGCCGCCTGCTATCTGGCCGCCGGGGTCGATCCGCAAAAATCGACCATCTTCCCGCAATCTGCCGTGGTCGGCCATGTCGAACTGGCCTGGATCTTCAACTGCGTGGCGCGTCTCGGCTGGCTGGACCGCATGACCCAGTTCAAGGACAAGGCGGGCAAGGACAAGGAGCGCGCCAGCGTCGGGCTTTACACCTATCCGGTTTTGCAGGCTGCAGACATATTGCTCTACAAGGCGACGCATGTGCCGGTCGGCGAGGATCAGCGCCAGCATCTGGAGCTGACGCGCGACGTGGCCAAGAAGTTCAACCACGATTTCGGCGTCGAGTATTTCCCGGTGCCCGAAACCCTCTATCAGGGGCCGGGCGCGCGCATCATGTCCCTGCGTGACGGCATGGCCAAGATGTCGAAGTCCGACCCGTCGGACAATTCGCGTATCAATCTGACCGATACGGCGGACGTGATCGCCTCGAAGATCAAGAAGGCCAAGTCCGACGCCGATGTGTTGCCCGAAGCCGAAGACGGGCTCGTAGGCCGCCCGGAAGCGAAGAACCTGGTTGGCATCTATGCCGCCCTGTCGGGGCAGTCGGTGGCGCAGGTGTTGGCCGAATTCGGCGGCAAGGGCTTTGGCGCGTTCAAACCGGCGCTGGCCGATGTGGTGGTGGACAAAATGTCCCCTGTGTCGGAACGTCTGCGTGCGCTATTGAAGGAACCGGACGAGATCGACCGCGCCCTTATGATCGGCGTCGAAAAGGCGCGCGCCGTCGCGGAGCCGGTGGTCAAGGATGTCAAAAAGATCGTTGGATTATGGGGATAGGATGATGCGCAAGCTTCTGATCGTGGCCTCGGCCATGCTGGTTCTGGCGGGCTGCAACAGCCGCACCGAAACATCGAAAACCGTGGTCAGCGACGGTCAGACGAGCGCCACCACCCAGGTGAAGACGAACGATAATGGCGTGCATTCCGGGCTGAAATTCACCCAGTACGCCGTGCGCGCGGCTCTGGGCGTCAATCCGAATACCGCGGCCTATGTGACGATTGAAAACACCGGACAGACGCCCGACCGGCTGGTTTCGGCCTCGTGCGCCTGTGCGAAAACGGCGGCCTTGCACACGATGAGCATGAACGGGACCATGATGGAGATGGGCGACGCCAAGGACGGTTTCGCCATCGCGCCGGGCCAGACGATCGCGCTGAAACCGGGCGGCGACCACATCATGCTGATGGGGCTGACCGGCCATCCGCAGGACGGCGATTTTGTCGATGTGACGCTGAATTTCGAGAAGGCGGGCGCCATCACCCTGCATATGCCGGTGTCCACGACGCCCCTGGCTTCGGATGGTCAGGCCTCGGACAGCCAGATGTCCGGCATGAAGATGTAAATGCTTCCCCCTCTCCCCTCCATGAGGGGAGAGGACGAGAGCGGAGCGGAGCGAAGGCGATCGGGTGAGGGGCTGTCTGCCGACTGTGCGCAATCTTCGGGCGGCCCCTCACCCGAGGATCGGCGGCTTCGCCTTGCTCCTCGTCCTCTCCCCATGGTCATGGGGAGAGGGGGCTTCACCCCTTGAACACGCACGCGATAAAGCCCTGCATAGCGGCGATGGAGCCCGCCATCGCAACGTCGCTGAAGCGCATGATCGGCCCCTTATTGTCTTCTTCGTCGAAGGCATGGGTGGCGTCGAAGATGGCGGTCTCTATGGCTACGCCCGCATGGCTCAGCCGTTTCAGCACCTTGCAGGCGTGCGATAGCGGCGTCAGGTGGTCGCGCGCCGCCAGTACGGCGAAGGTTGGCGGGCGCCAGACCCAGTTGCGCGTGTTGGAGCGCGCCGGGAAGCCGATATAGGGATAGACCAGGAGCAGGGCCTTGACCTGCGCCATCAGGGCCGGGTCGGGATCGGCCAGCTTCGCCGCGCCGGGCTTATCGAGCGGATCGGTCATCAGGTCCATGAGCGTCCAGCCGCCGTGGCTGAACCCGGCCAGCATCACCTCCGACACACGCGCATCCTGTTTCAGGCCATAAAGCGTCGCCAGCACATCGCCGGTGCGGTCATAGCCCTGAAACACCAGGCCGGTGCAGACGAAGGAGACGGCGAAGGCGCGGTCCCAGCCGCGCGGCGCAAACGAGTCGATCACCAGAGCGCGCACGCCCATGGCGGCGGCGGCCTTGGCGTAGGCGATGACATGCGGACGCAGGCCGCCGCAGCCGTGAAACAGCACGAGGGTGGGGCGCGGCGTCGCATCGTCTGGCCCGAACCATTGCGCGTAAGCCTTCAGCCGCGTCCATCTTTGCGCCATCGTGTCCATGCCAAGGGCTTAGCGCGGATTGACGGTGACAGCAAGATAAATTTGAACCACGTTCAATTATCCCAGCGTTGTGTGCAGAAAATCATTGAACGCCGCCTCGGTCTGTTTGTGGCTGGCCGCGTCATAGGCCATGAGCGGGCCGAAATGCAGGGCGGAATCCTCATCGAAGCAATGTGTCGCCTCCATGACGCGGTAGTCGATGGGAACGCCTTCGCTGCGCAGGTGGTCGAGGATGTGCGTGGCGTGGCTGTGCTGGGTCAGGAAGTCCTGCCGCGCCAGAATGACCTGGGTGCGCGGACGATGCGCCCAGCCGTGCGTGTTGGAGCGCGCCGGAAAGCCAAGATAGGGATAGACGAGAAAGGCGCCGCGCAGGCCCTGCAACGGTTCCGGCGTCGGGTCTTGCAGCCGCGCCTCGCCGTGCCGAGTCAGGCGTTCGGTCATCAGGTCCATGATCGCCCAGCCGCCGTGGCTCCAGCCCGCGACCGCCAGACGCGACGCATCGACCTCGGGTCGCTGCGCCAGCCCCCACAGGGCCGCCAGCACGTCGCCGGAACGCTCATAGCCGTGCAGGGCCAGGCCCGAACAGACCAGGGTCAGGGCCGCCTGATGGTCCCAGCCGCGCGGCGTGAAGGAATCGACGACATAGGCGCGATAGCCAAGCCCGGCGGCACGGCGCGCATAGGCGTGGATGTGCGGACGCACGCCGTTGCAGGCGTGGAACAACAGCACGGCGGGACGCGGCGCGTCGTCGGTGCCATAGGCATCGGGGCCATAGGCTGTGATGTAGGGCTCCAGCATGGAAAATCTGTGCGCCAGCGTATCGAGCAAGCCGTTCGCCCCTTGACATTAAATGTAACAGATACAATTTTAGTTACGGATCGCGGCCCGCCTCCCTCCTGTCAATCAGAATTCGCGGTCTATTGCCAGTTTTAATAAAGGGTATTTGCATGTCACAGCCGCTTCGCCATTCCGATTATCCGATTCAGCCGCAGTTTCTGGAACGCTGGTCGCCGCGCGCCTTTGCCGATCAGCCGATCAGCGAGGCGGAACTGCTGACCCTGTTCGAGGCCGCGCGCTGGTCGCCGTCGGCGTCGAACCTGCAACCGTGGCGCTTTATCTACGGCCTGAAGGGCGAGCCCGAATTCGCCGCCCTGTTGAGCCTGCTCGTGCCGTTCAACGAAGGCTGGGCCAAGGATGCCGCGGCGCTGGTCTTTCTGACCTCCGTGACGACCTTTGACGGCGAGCGCCCCGTGCCGACCGGCAGTTTCGACGCGGGCGCGGCCTGGATGTCGCTGGCCTTGCAGGCGCATGCGCAGGGTCTGGTGGCGCACGCCATGTACGGCATTGATTTTGAGAAGGCGCCGCTGGTGCTGGGCCTGCCCGACACGATGAAGATCGAAGCCGCCATCGCCATCGGCCATCGCGGCGATCCGCAAAGTCTGCCGGAACCCCTGCGTGCGCGTGAGATTCCTTCGGATCGCCAACCGCTCGATCAGATGGTGTTCAAGGGCGCGTTCAGCGGTGCTTTTGGGGCCTGATCCTGATACTTCGGCGCGGGTGGCGGAGGCGTAAGGTTTATCCACAGATAAGCCAGATATTCAGGATCATTGCACGCTACCGCTATCCGGGTCGAAAACCTGAAAATGGCTCCGGCAATGCCGGAGCCGGTCTTTATCGACGCGCACCATCGATAGCGGTAGCGTGAAGCAAATCCTGAATATCTGGCTTATCTGTGGATAAAGCCTATCCCCGCATCCGAAAGCGCAGGTCGCCCCGGAAAAGGCTCCGCACCAGATCGGCGTCGCGTAAGCCGATGATCGGCATGCGGTTGTCGTAGAGGGTTTCCTCAATCAGGCCCGCCGCTTCGCACTGGTCGAGCGCGTGGGCCAGGGTGTCCGCGTCCCAGCCCTTCGCCACGCCGAAAGTCGGCATGCGCGTGGTGAAGTCGGGCTTCTCCGCGACGCCACGCACATGCTCAATCAGCTTTTTACGTCCGCGTGGGCCGTTGAGGCGGTAAAGGGCCGACATCAGCATCTGCGCCGCCTCGGTAATGTCTTTGCCAGCGCCGCGCGCCAGACAGTTGTCGCAATGGCCGCAAGGCGCGCCCGCCTCTTCGCCGAAATAGCGCTTCACGCCCTGACGGCGGCAATCGGTCCCCAGCACGAAGCTGAAGAAGTCGCGCGCCTTCTGTTTTTGCGCGGACTGGTCGGGCGCGCCCTCCTGCTCGCGCAATGAGAGCCGCCGCAACGCCCAGCCAAGATCGCCGGGGCCGTAAAAGCAGACGCCGAAGGCGGGCAGACCGTCGCGGCCCGCGCGCCCGACCTCCTGCCAGTAGGCCTCCATCGAGGACGGCGGATCGGCGTGGATCACGAAGCGCGCATCCGCCTTGTTGATCCCCATGCCAAAGGCGATGGTGGCGACCATGATGCGAACCTTGCCGCTCATGAAGTCGCTCAGGCGCTGCTCGCGCGTCTTTGCGGGCAGGCCTGCGTGATAGGAAGCCGCTGCGTGGCCTTCGCGGATCAGGGCCTCGGCCAGTTTTTCCGCGCCGTCGCGCGAGCCGCAATAGACGATGCCCGCCGCGCCCTTCTGACGGCGCAGCAACCCAGCCACGGCCTTGGCGGCGGGACCGTTGCGGCGTTCAAAGCGTAAGGAGAGGTTCGGGCGGTCGAAACCCGCGACAATCTCCTCGGCCTCGGGCACGCCGAGCGCCTGTTTGATGTCGGCGCGCGTCTGGGCGTCGGCGGTGGCGGTCAGGGCCAGCATCGGCACGCCGGGCAGCAAGTGCCGGACCTGGCCAAGGGCGCGGTATTCCGGGCGGAAGTCGTGGCCCCACTGGCTGATGCAGTGCGCCTCGTCAATGGCGATCAGACGCGGTCGCAGGCGCGCCATGCGCTCCAGCACAAAGCCCTGCATCAGGGCTTCGGGCGACAGGTAGAGAAGGTCGAGCGTCCCGGCCTTCGCCTCGTCCCAGATGCGCGTGCGCTCGTCGAGGGTTTGCGAGGAATCGAAGCGTTCGGCGCGCACGCCGCGGCTTTTCAGCGCCGCCACCTGATCGCTCATCAGCGCGATCAGCGGCGAGATCACCAGCACCAGACCGGCGTGCAGCAGGGCGGGAATTTGATAGCACAGGCTCTTGCCGCCGCCGGTCGGCAGCACGGCCAGCACGTCGCGTCCGGCCAGAACGGCGCGCAGCACCTCGGCCTGACGCCCGCGAAAACCGTCATAGCCGAAGACCTCGCGCAGAACCGCCTCGGCGTCATCAAGACTGGGTGCGTCAAGATCGGGACTGCGAACGGAGGCGTCGGGCATGGTTTCGCCGGTAAGCTGGTTCGTCGGTCCTGTTAACCCTTAATTTGGCCAAATCGGCGCTTTACACCTGTCTTAGGTTTAACGCGACAGGGGCCGCGTCATCGGCTATAGAGGTCGGGTCGAGGCGCGACGAAGGGCCGGTTGCAACGGGTCCGCAAGTAAGGATGACGAATGGCTAAGGGTAACGCTCCGCAGGGGGGCAGGGGCCGTGGCGGCCGCACGCCGATTCAGGCCCTGTTGTACTGGGGCACGGTGCTGGTGATCTGGGCGGCGATCTTCACCGTCGCCTTTCTGGGATTCATGGCGATTGGCCTGCCCAGCATTTCCTCGCTGGACAAGATCAACAAGCAGCCCTCGATCACCTATCTTGACCGTTCCGGCGCGCTGATCGCGGTGCGCGGCTCGCAGGCGGCGGCGGCGGTCGATATCGACAAGCTGCCCGACTATGTGCCGCTGGCCTTCGTCGCTATTGAGGACCGGCGCTTCTTCACCCATCCGGGCTTCGATCCGATCGGCATAACGCGCGGCCTGTTCTACGACGTGTTCAAGCGCAAGAAGGGCGGCAATCTGGCCGGCGGTTCGACCATCACTCAGCAATTGGCGCGCAATCTGTTCCTGTCGGCGGATCAGAACATCAAGCGCAAGGTGCAGGAGCTGATGATCGCCATCTGGCTTGAGCACAAATACACCAAGAAACAGATTCTGGCCCTGTACCTGAACCGGGTCTATTTCGGCGCCGGCGCCTATGGCATCGAAGCGGCGTCGCAGCGCTATTTCAACAAGCCGGCCAAGGATTTGAGCATCGGCGAGGCGGCCATGCTGGCGGGCCTGATGAAGGCGCCCAACTCCTATTCGCCCTTGTCGGATCAGGAGCGGGCGGGCAAGCGCGCCCTGATCGTGCTCAACGAAATGGTCGACTCCAAGGTGATCACGCCGGAACAGCGCGACGAAGCCCTGCGCACCCCGATCAATGTCTCCAAGACCCTGGCCTCGGCGCATGCGCAGTATTTCGTCGATTGGCTGGATTCGCAGGTGCGCGAACTGGTCGGGCCGAACAATACCGAAGACCTGATCGTCGAGACCACGCTCGACCTGCCGATCCAGACGGATGCGGAGCGGGCGGTGCAGACCATTATGGCGCGCGACGCGAAAAAGGGCGTCGAGCAGGCCGCGCTGGTCTCGGTCGATGGCGAGGGGCGCATCCGCGCCATGATCGGCGGCGTCTCTTACGCCGACTCGCAATATAACCGCGCCACCATGGCCAAGCGTCAGACCGGGTCGTCGTTCAAGCCGTTCGTCTATCTGGCGGCGATGGAGGCCGGTTATCAGCCTTCGACGCCGGTGGTGGACGAACCCTATTCGATCGGCGACTGGTCGCCGCAGAATTATGAGAAGACCTATATGGGTCTGATCGACCTGCAGACCGCGCTCGAACACTCGGTCAATACCGTGGCGGCGCGTCTGGCCAATGATGTCGGTCGGGGCAAGGTGGCCGAGGTCGCGCACCGTCTGGGGATTACATCGTCGATCAATACCGATCCGGCGATGGCGCTCGGCACCTCGGAAGTCGCGCCAATCGAGATGGCGCAGGCCTATATTCCATTCTCCAATGGCGGCTACAAGGCGTCGGCGCACGGCATCATCCGCATCCGCACCGCCTCGGGCAAGGTGCTGTATCAGTACCGCGACCCGTCGCAGGACGGCGGGCGCGTGCGCGTGATCAACAACCCGCCTCTGATGGAGATGAACCAGATGATGCGTGTCGTCATGCACGGCGGCACCGGCACGGGCGCGGCGATTCCCGGCTACGATCTGGCGGGCAAGACCGGCACGACCAGCGACTTCCGCGACGCCTGGTTCGACGGCTATACCGGCGGCTTCGTCACCGTGGTCTGGGTCGGGCGCGACGACAATACGGTGATGAAGGGCGTGACCGGCGGCTCGACTCCGGCGGCGATCTGGAAAACCTATATGACCTCGGCGCTGAAACGCATTCAGGTCTCGCCGATCCCCGACGGTCCGCCGGCCAGCGGAACCCTGTCGCCGGTGGCCGAGGACGCCTTGCAGGATCTGCTCGGCTCGCAGGCCAGCGCCTATGCGGCGTCGCAGGCGGCGGCCAATGACAACCAACAGCAGACCGAGGACGGCCTGCCGCCCATGGTCACCATGCAGCCGATTCCGAACCCGGAAGATAAAAAACCGGCGGCGAAGAAGGACGATCCGTCGCTGGACGACATCTTCTCGCAGGCCCAGAAGAAGAACCAATAATGAGAAAGCCCCGGCGTCGACCGGGGCTTTTTACGTAAACCGGAACAGGCTGTGGCCCTGTTCCTTCAGCCATGTGCGCGCCGGTTTCCAGTCCCTGCCGTAAAGCTCGGTGACGGTGGCCCAGAAGGCGGGGCTGTGGTCGGGGTGTTTGAGATGCGCGACCTCGTGCGCGACCAGATAGCTGAACACCTCGCGCGGGGCCAGGATGACGCGCCACGAATAGCGGATCGCCTTGCGTCCCGGCGTACAGGAGCCCCAGCGCGCCTTGGCGTCGAACAGCGAGACCTTGACGCCGGAAACGCCCAATCGGGCCGCGCAGGCGTCGGTTTCCGTCTGGAAAGCTTTTAAAGCCTGAGCGCGCAGGTAACGCTCGACGCGGCGGGCGTAAACTTTCGCGTCGCCGCTGGTCACCAGCCGCCAGCCGTCTTCGCCCTCGACGGCGCGCGGCGTGACGACGCCCGGCGCTTCGGCCAGGGTGACCGGATGGCCGCGTATCTCCAGCCTCAGACCGGGCGCGAACGGCGCGCGCTCCGGTTCGCGGCGGCGAACCTGCAGAATCCAGTCATGGCGCGCTTTTGCAAAGGCGACCGCGTCCTTCAGGCCGCGGAGCGACGGCGCCGAGACCACGGCCTCGCCGCTTCTGTTGTCGATGCGCAGGGAAATGCGGCGGACGCGGCGGTTGACCTTCAGCCGCAGGACATAATCGCCGCAATCAATCGCCTGTCCGTCGGCGTAAGCCGCGCGCGGCGAAAACCAGCCGTCAGGCGGCATCGTGGCGCGCGATGAAATCGCGGATGCGCGGATAGATTTCGTCGCGGAAGCGCCGACCATTGAAGACGCCGTAATGACCCGCGCCCTTCTGGACGTAAAGTTCTTTCATGGCGTCGGGAATGTTCGGGCACATGCCGTGGGCGGCCTGGGTCTGGCCGACGCCGGAAATATCGTCCTTCTCGCCCTCGACCGTCATCAGGGCGATGTCGGTGATCGCCTTCGTATCGACCTTGCGGCCGCGATGGGTCAGCTCGCCCTTGGGCAGGGCGAATTTCTGGAACACCAGGTCGATGGTCTGGAGATAGAATTCCTCGGTCAGGTCCAGCACCGACAGATATTCGTCGTAAAATTCCAGGTGCTTTTCGATGCTTTCGCCGTCGTTCTCGACCAGAGAATTGAAGTAGTCCCAATGCGCGTCGGTATGGCGCGCCTCGTTCATGCTCATGAAGGAATAGAGCTGCACAAAACCCGGATAGACGCGGCGGCCCACGCCCGGATAGGGCGGCGGCACGGTATGGACCATGTTCGACTTGAACCAGGTGAACGGCTTTTCCTGCGCCAGATCATTGGTCACGGTCGGGTTGAAACGCGCGTCGATCGGCGAACCCATAAAGGTCATCGAGGCGGGCCGCAGGGGATCTTTATCCTCCGCCATCAGGCAGGCCGTCGCCAGCACCGGCGGTCCCGGCTGGCACACGGCGACAATATGGACGCGCGCGCCGATGGCGGTCAGCATGTCGCGAATAGAGTCCATATAGGCGTAGAAGTCAAAACGGCCTTCCAGCACCGGCACCTGACGCGCATTGACCCAGTCGGTGATGTAAACGTCGTGGTCGAGCAGGAACTGGTCGACCGTACCGCGCAGCAGGGTGGCGTAGTGGCCGGACAACGGCGCGACGATCAGCACGGCGGGCTGGGTTTTCTTGATCCCGGCGCGGCGCAGGTCGGTCACGTCACGCTGAAAGCGCAGCAGCCTGACCCAGGGCGAGGACCAGTCCTCGATCGTGCGCACACGTACGTCGCGATCATTGATGCTGACCGTAGTGATGCGCCAGTCCGGCTTGTTGTAACGCTTGGTGACGTTGGAGAACAGCTCGGCTGAGGCGTACATGGTGCGGCCCAGAGCCGTGTCAGAGGCCGGATTCAGCTTCGAGCCCCAGAAGTCGCGCGTCAATTGCGCCATCACCCGGAAAGGCGCCGCCGTGTAATAGGCGTATTCATGCAGCGAATAGAGCATGGTGGTGTGTAAACTCTGTTACCGTTAACCCGAAGGCTAGCATTAACATGTGAAGCCTGCCAATTGATTACGACCGCATCAAATATATTGTGATGCAACACAAAGCATGGTGCGCAGCATGAATGCTCCGTCAAGGCAGCAGGATTGATCGTATTTTCAGAGGTTTATTTGCCTAGCGCGGTTTTTTGCAGGGCGAAAAGCTCGTCCGCGCCTTTGAGCGCCAGGTCGTAGAGCGTGTTAAACTCGGCGCGCGAAAAGCCGCGTTTTTCGCCCGTAGCCTGAATCTCGACGGCGTCGCCGGAGCCGGTGACGACGAAGTTGGCGTCGGTCTCGGCGGTGGAGTCCTCATCATAGTCGAGGTCCAGAACCGGCGTGTTCTGATAGATGCCGCAGGAGATGGCGGCGACCTGATCGAGCAGGGGCGAGGCGGGAATGATCTTGTCCGCGACCAGCTTGTCGCAGGCCTGAGCCAAAGCAACCCAGGCGCCGGTGATTGAAGCGGTGCGCGTGCCGCCATCGGCCTGCAAGACGTCGCAGTCGAGGGTGATCTGGCGTTCGCCCAGAGCTTTCAGGTCGATGACGGCGCGCATCGAGCGGCCAATCAGGCGCTGGATTTCCTGGGTGCGGCCCGACTGCTTGCCCTGCGCGGCCTCGCGGCGCGAGCGGGTGTGGGTCGAGCGCGGCAACATGCCGTATTCGGCGGTCACCCAGCCCTGGCCCTTGCCCTTGAGGAAGGATGGCACGCCCTGCTCCACGGAGGCCGTGACCAGCACCTTGGTGTGCCCGAACGTCACAAGGCACGAGCCTTCGGCGTAGCGCGTCACGCCGGTCTCCAGCGTCACGGCGCGCATCTGATCGGGCTGGCGGTTCGAGGGGCGGATGGTCTTGAGCGCGGCGAGCGCGTCGAATTGCGACATAGTATGTCTCCTGTCGGGCCGTGCCTAACAGGTTCGGGGGGCACAGTTCAAAGGAAAACTTCAGTAATGATCGCGTCCGTCCGGTTCGCGCTGCGACGGCGGCTGCGTGTTGTAGGCAGGCGTGCGCACCTTGCAGGCCTTGTCATTGCAGGCATAGGGGCCAGAGGCGTAACGGTCGTCGGGCGCCATGAAGTCATGATTGCGCGGCGCGGGGCCGAAGATTCGGAGCTGTCCCGGCGCCAGAGTCTCTGCGACGCGCACCGTCGGGGCGGCGTTGAGATCGGAATAGGCCGAGGGCGCGGGCTGCGGCGCGTTCAGCGCCTTGGCGACGGGCGAAGGCGGCGCGACCTGATAGGTCGGTTCGGTTGCGGCGGCGGTCAGGGCGAACGATATAAGCATAGCGACAGGCATGGGGAGCATCCTTCGGCGCGATCTCGAAAGACGAGGCTATACCCGTTCATCGGCGCTGAAAAGTCTAAAGACTTGTGGCGCCGCAACCGTATTTGCTAAAATAAGCTCATGAAACACTCGCCCTATTCGATGAGTCTGCTCAATTCGACAGCGCCCCTGAGCGAACTGGACGCGCGGGCGCGCGACATCTTCCGGCACGTCGTCGAGACCTATCTTGAGACGGGAGAGCCGGTCGGCTCGCGCACCGTGTCGAAAAGCGGGGTGCATCTGTCGCCCGCCTCGATCCGCAACACCATGCAGGATCTGGCGCACTTAGGGCTTCTGTCCGCGCCGCACACCTCATCCGGGCGGCTGCCGACGCATCAGGGCTTACGCCTGTTCGTCGATGGCCTGCTGGAAATCGGCGACCTGCCCGAAGACGACAAGCGCGACATCGAGGCGCGCCTGACAGGGCGCGGCCAGACCTTCGATCAGGCTCTGCACGAGGCCAGCAATATCCTGTCGGGTCTGGCGGGCGGCGCCGGGATCGTCATGACCCCGGCGTTCGAGGCCGGGGTGCGCCATGTCGAATTTGTCGCCCTTGGTCCCGATCAGGCGCTGGCCGTGCTGGTCTATGCCGATGGGCGGGTCGAGAACCGGCTGATGGCCTTGCAGGCCGGGATGACGCCGTCCGTGCTGATCGAGGCGTCGAACTATCTGAATACGCATTTGCGCGGGCGCACCCTGAGCGAGGCGCGCGCCAGTCTCAAGGCCGAGCTGGAGGCCGAAAAGCGGCGGCTGGACGAGGCGGCGGCGACCCTGATCGAGACGGGGCTGGCCGTCTGGTCGGGCGGCGATGCGGGCCAGCGCGCCCTGATCGTGCGCGGGCGCGCCAACCTGCTTGGGGCCGGGCAGAGCGCCGAGGATCTGGAGCGCGTGCGCTCTTTGTTCGAGGATCTGGAGCAGAAAGAGGAGCTGATCGACCTGCTCGACGACGTCGCCGGGGCGCAGGGGGTGAGAATTTTCATCGGCGCGGAGTCGAAACTGTTTTCTTTGTCCGGCTCGGCTGTTATTGCAGCCCCCTACATGGTGCAGCAGCCCAAGACCGGCGCCGCCCGCGTGGTCGGCGCCATCGGCGTGATCGGCCCGGCCCGGTTGAATTATGCGCGCATCATCCCACTTGTGGACTACACCGCCCGGATTCTGGGCCGCCTCATCGACTAGCGGCCTCCGGCGACATTTGAAGGATCAGTCAAGACCATGAGCGATACGCCCGAAACCGAAGGCGCCAATCTGGAGCAGGACGCCGATGCGCTGCTCAACGCCGAGTTGGAAAAGCTGACGGCGGAGAATGCGGCCCTGAAGGAACAGGCCCTGCGCTACGCCGCCGACGCCGAAAACGTCAAACGCCGCGCCGAGCGCGACATGAATGACGCGCGCGCCTTCGCCATCCAGCGCTTTGCCCGCGACCTCCTGGGCGTGGCCGATATCCTGCAACGCGCCCTGGGCGCCACTCCGGCGGAGATCGCTGATCCGGCGTTCAAGAACTTCGTCGCCGGCATCGACATGACCGAAAAGGAACTGGCCGGGGCGTTCGAGCGCAATGGCGTCAAGAAGATCGCGCCACTGAAGGGTGAGAAGTTCGACCCGCATCTGCATCAGGCGGTCAGCGAAATCCCCTCCGACGATGTCGATGGCGGTGGCGTCGTCACCGTCATGCAGGCGGGTTATGAGCTGTTCGGCCGCGTCATCCGTCCGGCCATGGTCGCCGTCGCCGCCCGTAAGGCCGCCGCGCCGCAGGCCAACGGCTATGCGCCGGAAACCGGCGAGGATACAGGCGAGACTATCGACACCAAAGCGTAGGCGACAATCCATCTTTTCTTTGAAAAGCCTCCGTTCGCGGAGGCTTTTTTATTGACCACGAAAGATACGAAAGGGTGCGAAAATGAGAGCGTAACGCGCTTCTTTCGTGTCTTCGGCGAAGCCGAAGATTTCGTGTATTTCGTGGTTACATATATACGGCCACGCGCTTGACCGCGCGCCGCGCGCAGCCTAACCGTTACGACTGCAACGGAAAGGGTAATGGCGATGCGTAGAATGATGGCGGCGGCGGCGGTAATGGCGCTGATGGCGGGGGTCGCGCACGCTGAGGACTGGACCGTTAAGCCGCAATGGGTGGCCGCGCATGAAGCCTTCCTGGCCAGTGACGCCTTGCGTGGCCGCGGCAGCGCGACGCCGGACGAAGGCGTGGCCGCGGTCTATGTCGCTTCGGAATTTCAGGCCTATGGTCTCAAGCCCGCGCCGGGCATGGATACCTATCTGCAAACCGCCAAGGTCACGCGCCCGAAACTGAGCGGTCACGCCTTTGTCACGCTCGGCGCCGGGCGCACCGATGAGGGGGCGGGTCTGACGCTACTTTATAGTAACGGCCAGTCGCTGTCCGGCGTGCTGACGGTGGCGGCGTCCGACGATCCCAAGGCGCTGCCGACCGGCGATGTCGTGCTGATCGCCAATCCCGGCAAGACGCCTCTGTATGGCTGGTGGCGCGCGGCGCGCGAAAAGGGCGTCAAGCTGCTGATCGTGCGCGAGAATGACGATAGCAAGGCGGCGCTGGCGCGCTTTGGCGGCGTCACCGGCACGGCGCCACAGCTTGAAGGCGGGCAAAACGGCATGGGCGGCGCGCGCCCCGACCTGATCGCCCTGTCGGACGCAGCTTTCGACGCGGCGGCCAAGGCGGGCGGCCAGAGCCTGACGCTGGATCTCAACGGCGCGACAACGGACAAATCTGTTACCACCAACGCCATCGGCTGGCTGCAAGGCACGGACCCGAAGGCGGGCGTGATCCTGATCTCGGCCCATCTCGACCATCTCGGCGTCAGGCCCGATGGCGTGATCATGCACGGCGCCAATGACGATGCGTCGGGCACGACAGCGGTGATGGAGGTTGCGCACGCGCTGGCTTCCGGCAAACCGCCGCGCCGTTCGATCCTGTTCGTCGCCTATGGCTCTGAGGAGATCGGCGGTCTGGGCTCGACATACTTCGGCGCGCATCCGCCTGTTCCGCTCTCCGACATCGTGACCAATCTCGAATTTGAAATGATCGGCGCGCATGACCCCAAGATGGCGCCGGGCGAGATGATGATGACCGGCTTTGACCGCTCCAATCTCGGCCCGACTTTGAAAGCGCATGGAGCTTTGGTGGCGCCCGACCTCTATCCGGACCAGCACTTCTTTGAGCGTTCGGACAACTATTCGCTGGCGCTCAAAGGCATTGTCGCCCACACGATTTCCGGCTGGGCGGTGACGCCGACCTATCACGATCCCTCCGACACCATCGCCAATCTGGACATTCCGTTCATGACTCAGGCGATCCAGTCCCTGATCGTTCCGGTCGAATATCTGGCCAACAGCGACTTCACCCCGGCCTGGGCGCCGGGCGGGAAACCGTAAAACCTAGAAAGGCCCGCGCGACGCAATGGCGTCAAAGGTTTTTTGCAGTTCGGCGAGGCGATCCCGATAGGCGTTTTTGATGCAGGCGACATCGCGTCCGCACCGGGCGCGGCGCGTCAGCCACAAAACCTGCGCATCCTGAATGTCGCCGCGCTGGCCCATGGCGACGAGACGGGTATCGACCTGATAGAGCGTCGCCATCTTCACGTCGAGTTCGCTCAAACGCCGGTTGGCGCAGACGGCTTTTTCGTCGGGCGCCCTGGCTTTGGCGCAATCGAAGCTGGCGGCGCACGCCGGCGAGGCCAGGGCGAAAAGGGCGAAGGTGAGACAAAGGCGGCTCATAAGAGATCTCCATATGGGTCGAGACTTAACCGTATCTCCAGACCGGGCGGCAATGGACTTGCGACCCTATAACCCTAAAAAAGTTGCAAGCTTTGCCGCGCCACGCCCTTGAAGGGCATGACTCGTTTCCCATATCCGTGACAACCTTTCAGGCTTTTGCGCGCGTAAAACCGCGCGGGGCTTGAATTTTCCCGCAACTTCATCTTAACGGGGATGGATCATCGCGGCGCTTGTCTTTAAAAGGCCGCCCATTCGGTAAAGATCATCCATTCGCCTCAACGGAGCAGATATAGAAACATGGCTAAGATCATCGGCATCGACCTGGGTACGACCAATTCCTGCGTCGCCGTCATGGACGGCAAGAACCCCAAGGTCATCGAAAACGCGGAAGGCGTGCGCACCACGCCGTCAGTCGTCGCCCTGATGGACGACGGCGAGCGTCTGGTCGGCCAGCCCGCCAAGCGTCAGGCCGTCACCAACCCTTCCAACACCTTCTTCGCTATCAAGCGCCTGATCGGCCGCACCTTCACCGACCCGATGGTGCAGAAGGACAAGGGCATGGTCCCTTACGAAATCTCCAAGGGCCCGAACGGCGACGCCTGGGTCAAGGCGCACGGCAAGGACTATTCGCCGCAGCAAATCTCGGCCTTCATCCTGCAAAAGCTGAAGGAAGACGCCGAAGCCTATCTCGGTGAAACCGTCACTCAGGCCGTCATCACGGTTCCGGCCTATTTCAACGACGCCCAGCGTCAGGCGACCAAGGACGCGGGCAAGATCGCTGGCCTTGAAGTCCTGCGCATCATCAACGAGCCGACGGCGGCCGCCCTGGCTTACGGCCTCGACAAGGACAACAACAAGAAGATCGCGGTCTATGACCTCGGCGGCGGCACGTTCGACGTGTCGATCCTCGAAATCGGCGACGGCGTCTTTGAAGTGAAGTCCACGAACGGCGACACCTTCCTCGGCGGTGAAGACTTCGACATGCGCGTCGTTGACTATCTGGCCGACGAGTTCAAGAAGGAAAACGGCGTCGATCTGCGCTCCGACAAGCTGGCCCTGCAACGCCTGAAGGAAGAGGCGGAAAAGGCCAAGAAGGAGCTGTCGACCGTCGCGCAATACGACCTGAACCTGCCCTTCATTTCGATGAACGCTTCGGGTCCGCTGCACCTGAACCTGAAACTGACCCGCGCCAAGCTGGAAAGCCTCGTCGAAGACCTGATCCAGAAGACCATCGCCCCGTGCCAGCAGGCGCTCAAGGATGCCGGTCTCAAGGCTTCGGACATCGACGAAGTCGTTCTCGTCGGCGGCATGACCCGCATGCCCAAGGTCGTCGAAGCGGTTAAGACCTTCTTCGGCCGCGAGCCGCACAAGGGCGTCAACCCGGACGAAGTCGTGGCGCTCGGCGCCGCCATTCAGGCCGGTGTGCTGCAGGGCGACGTCAAGGACGTGCTGCTGCTGGACGTCACCCCGCTGACGCTCGGCATCGAGACTCTGGGCGGCGTCTTCACCCCGCTGATCGAGCGCAACACCACCATCCCGACCAAGAAGTCGCAGACCTTCTCGACCGCCGACGACAACCAGTCGGCCGTGACGATCCGCGTCTTCCAGGGTGAGCGCCCGATGGCTGGCGACAACAAGCTTTTGGGTCAGTTCGACCTCGTGGGCATTCCGCCCGCGCCGCGCGGCGTGCCGCAGATCGAGGTCACCTTCGACATCGACGCCAACGGCATCGTCAATGTCCACGCCAAGGACAAGGCGACCAACAAGGAGCACTCGATCCGCATTCAGGCCAATGGCGGCCTGTCCGACGCCGATATCGAGCAGATGGTCAAGGACGCCGAGGCCAACAAGGCCGAGGACGAGAAGCGCAAGAGCCTGATCGAAGCCCGCAATCAGGCCGACGCCCTGATCCACTCGACCGAAAAGTCGCTGAAGGAATTCGGCGACAAGGTCGCGGCGGAGGATAAGACGGCGATCGAAACCGCCCTGACCGATCTCAAGACGGCCAAGGACGGCGAAGACGCCGAGGACATCAAGGCCAAGTCGCAGACCCTGATTCAGGCGTCGATGAAGCTGGGCGAAGCCATGTACGGCCAGCAGGGCGGCGAGGAAGCCGCCGAGGCGGCCGGTGACGACAATGTCGTTGACGCCGAGTTCGAGGAAGTCGACGACGACAACAAGAGCGCCTGAGGGCGTTGAGGATGACCGCGCGCAATCGCTTTTTGAGAGGCGCGGGGTCCGCAAACATCGTGCGGACGGCGGCGGGGTTTGACTCCCTGTCGCCGTCGCGGCACAAACTCTTTCCCAGATATGACAATCTGACCGCCCGATTCGGACGCAGCACATTTGCGTCTGCGCATGGGCGGACTTCGGGGCCAGTAGGATGAGCAAGCGTTGTTATTATGAAGTGCTGGGGGTCGAGCGCACCGTCGATGAGGTGACGCTGAAATCCGCCTTCCGTAAAAAGGCGATGGAGCATCACCCCGACCGCAATCAGGGCGACGCTCAGGCCGAGGCGCGCTTCAAAGAGGTCAATGAGGCCTATTCGGTGCTGTCCGATGGCAATAAGCGCGCGGCCTATGACCGTTTCGGCCATGAGGGCGTGAATGGCGGCCCCGGCGGCATGGGCGGCGGTTTTGGCGGCTTCGGCGGCGGCGCGCAGGGCTTCTCGAACGTCGAAGACATCTTCTCCGAAATGTTCGGCGACATTTTCGGCCAGCAGCAGCGCCGTCCGGGCGGCCCACAGCGCGGCGCCGATGTGCGCTTCGATTATGAAATCACGCTGGAGCAGGCCTATAAGGGCGCCGAGGTCGAGATCACCGTCCCGACGACCATGACCTGCGAGTCCTGCCACGGCTCCGGCGCCAAGGCGGGCACCAAGCCGCAGACCTGCGCGACCTGCGCCGGTCATGGCCGCGTGCGCACCTCGAACGGCTTTTTTGCGGTCGAGCGCGCCTGTCCGGCCTGTAACGGTCAGGGTCAGACGATCAAGGAGCCCTGCTCCGACTGCCGCGGCCACGGTCAGGTGCGCAAGAACCGCGACCTGAAGGTGCGCATCCCGGCGGGCGTTGACGACGGCGCGCGTATCCTGCTGAAGGGCGAAGGTCAGGCGGGCGCCAAGGGCGGCCCCAAGGGCGATCTCTACATCTTCCTCAGCGTGGCCGAACACGACCTGTTCGAGCGCGACGGCCTCGATCTGCATTGCTCGATCCCGGCGCCGATGGCGACCGCCGTATTGGGCGGCGTACTGGAGGTGCCGTGCCTGATGGGCGGCGAGAATTGCGACGGCCAGTGTAAGCTGGAGGTCGTCATCCCCGAAGGCGCCCAGACCGGTCATAAGGTCAAGCTGAAAGGCCGCGGCATGCCGGGCCTGAACTCGCGCGCCAAGGGCGATCTGATCGTCGAACTGTTCGTCGAGACGCCCAAGAATCTCAATGCGCGCCAGAAAGAGCTGATGAAGGAATTCGCCGAGATTTCCGAGGCGCAGTCCTATGCGCAGTCGCAAGGCTTCATGCGCCGCGCTCGCCGTTTCTGGGACGACATCACCGGCGCGGCGGCGCAATAGGATCGGCGTAAATTTTGGCTGTCGCGCATTTTATCGGTTGAGCGCAGCCGGGCTTTAGCTTAGGTTCCGCGCCGTTGTCCGCCCCCTCGGGGGCGTTGATAAGCGCCCGTAGCTCAGCTGGATAGAGCGTTGCCCTCCGAAGGCAAAGGCCGTGCGTTCGAATCGCGCCGGGCGCGCCATATTTTATAAGGGTTTGAGAGGCGTCGTCCGCCTTTCTAAAAATCTCGCTCCAACACGCTGTGTCGTGACGTCGATCTCAGCGATTCCGAAAATTGTAACAGAGCCCAACCACCAATCCCCGCACTTGAAAATCCCGGTCGCGTCTGTAGGTTGGCGGCATGTTGGGGATCAGGCGTCTGCCGTTGAAAATTCGACTGCCGTTGATACACGGCGCGCTGGGTTGGCTGGGCCGTCGGCGTCAAAAGCGCTGGGTCAAGGCGGGCGCCATGACGCCCTCAACGGGTTTGTTTGTCGTGTCCGGCTTTTTCAGCGAGACGCTGGGGATCGGGCGCGGCGGTCAGTTGAGCGCCGACGCGTTTGACGCCGCCGGTTTTAAGCCTGTCCGTCACGACCTGCGCCCGGCCTTTCGCAAGCTGTTGACGGGTCGCGCGCGCTTGCCTGGAAAGGGCGGCGTGTGGTTTCTGCACGCGAATGCGCCGGAATGTCTGGTTGCGTTTCTGGCGCACGATCCGAAGTCCTGGGCGGATCGCTACCGCATCGGCTACTGGGCGTGGGAGACGCCGCGCGCGCCGGATGACTGGGTATGGCTGGCCGATTATCTGCACGAAATCTGGGTTCCGAGTCAGTTTGTCCGCGACGCCCTGATCGCCGCCTTCGCCGCCGCGGGCCGAGAGGATCTCAGCGACCGGCTGCGCGTCATGCCGCACCCCGTGCCGCTCAGCCCGCCCGTGCGTTACGATTATGCGCATCTGCGTTTCGGCATGGCGCCGGAGCTGTGCGAAGTTTTGAGCCTGTTCGATGTCAAATCCTCGCCTGCGCGCAAGAATCCGTGGGCGGTTCTCGATGTCTGGAAGCGCGCCTTCCCGCTGCCGTCCGATACGGCGCGGCTGACGCTGAAGATTTCCGACCTGTCCGGCGATGCGAAGACGGCGCGCCGCCTGTTGCGCGAACTGAAGGGACGTCCCGATATCCGCCTGTTTGAAGAGCGTCTGAGCCCGGCGGATATGGACGCCTTCGTCGCCGGGTTCGACATGTTGATCTCGCTGCATCGCGCGGAAGGGTTCGGCCTGCCTCTGGCCGAGGCGATGGCGGCGGAGGTCGCGGTGATCGCGACCGGCTGGTCGGGCAATCTCGATTTCATGACGGAGAGCAACAGCCGCCTGATTCCGGTCCGGCTGGTTCCGCTGCGCGACCCGGACGGTCCCTATTGCCGCCAGTCGGACAAACCCGGTCAGGTCTGGGCCGAGCCCGATCACATCGCCGCCATCGACGCCCTACTGGAGCTGACGCAGTCCGAAGGCAAGCGCCGCGATCTGGTCTTCGCTGCGCGTCAGGCCGTGCGCGCCCTCAGCGAAGCTTGGCGGCGCGAAAGGCTGGACGCCCTGCCGTTCAGGGGTTTTTTGCCGGTCGCGTCGCCATCGCCCACGCCCAGCCCAGAAAAAGCGCGAACGCGGCGGCGATGACGGCGTGTGCGGGCAGGTCCGCGGCGCCGTGCAGGTCGCGGTCGGTGTTGTCCAAGGTCACTGGCATCGAAAAATCGTCCGTCGTGCTGTTTCTCGATGCGCTGGAAAAAGACGGCTGGGTCGAACGGCGCCCACACCCAGGCGACCGCCGCGCCCATCGGTGCATCTGACCGAAAATGGGCGCGCGCGCTTCACGCAGATCGGCCTGAAGCTCAAAACGGCGCAGGACGAGGCTCTGTCCGTGTTTGCGCCCGACGAGCGTGAGGCGTTTGAGCGCTACCTCCTGCGTTTGATAGAGGGGTTGAGCCGCTGACCCTAGGCGGCGCGCACGGACTGAAGGAAGTCCGCCGCCGTCGTTTTCAGCAGGCGCGTCTGGTCTCTCAAGGCCTGGGCCTCGGACAGAGCCTCTTCGGCCTCCTGACGCGTGCTCTGGGCGGTTCCGGCGACCTCCGACAGAGCGTCGTTGATGCCATGCGCCGCGCTGGCGACTTCTGAGGTTGAGCGGGAAATCTCTCCGACCGCCGCTGTCTGCTGGGTGACCGCTGCGGAAATGCTGGTCGAGATGTCGCGCATCGCCATGACCATGTCCGCAATCGCCGTCATAGCCTCGCCCGCTTCGCGCGTCGCCGTCTGGACATTGCGAATCTGGACGCCGATTTCGTCTGTAGCCTTGGCGGTCTGCTGCGCCAGTTGCTTGACCTCGGTGGCGACGACGCTGAAGCCGCGTCCGGCATCGCCTGCGCGCGCAGCCTCAATGGTGGCGTTCAGCGCCAGCAGATTGGTTTGCGACGCGATGCCAGCGATCAGGTTGAGCGTATCGCCGATACGGTTGGCCGCTTCGGTCAGCACGCCCACCTTTGACGTCGCGTCCTGAGCGCGCGCGGCCGCTGAGGTCGAGGCCTCGGCGGCGTGCTCGGCCTGTCCGGCGATGGCGTTGCTGGAGGCGGCCATTTCTTCGGTGGCGCCCGCGACGGACTGGACATTGCCGTTGCTGATCTCCATGGCCTGAGCGACGTCCTGCGTGCGCGCCCGCGTCTGCTCGGCGTGGGTCGACAGACCGGACGCGGTCAGGCTCAGTGCGTGCGCGGCGCGATCAAGGCGTTCGACAATGCTCATGACCGACGATTCAAACGCATCGGCCATGTGCATCATGGCGGCGCGACGCTGATTGATTCCGTCTTCTTCGAGTCGATGCTGCATCAAACGCATGCGCTCGGTCTCCGCCAGATTGTCTTTGAAGGCCAGCAGGGTCGCAACGATCACGCCGGTTTCATGACGGTCTGTCTGATACGGAATCTCGCCCACAGCTTCGCCGCGCGTCAGTTGCGTCATCAGGCCGGACAGCCGCTTCAAGCGCTGCGTCAGGCCCAGCGCGATCACGCTCGTGAACGCCAGCGCGGCCAGAAGGACGGCCGCCGCCCCGCCGAGTTCGGCGAACATGATTTCACGCGCATGGTTGATGCGCGTGCTTAAAAGCCCGACAAGATCGCGCTGCGCCGGAGCGAACAGGGCGTTGGTCGCCGTCAGAAAAGCGTCGTAACTGGCCGGATCGGGCGCATTGCGGAATGCGTTTGCGTTTGTCTTCAATCGGGCCAGGGCCTCGGCGGTGTCTTGGGGCAGACTTTTCGACGGCATATAGCCGCCGGACTTGCTCAGAGAATCGTCGATGGATGCAATGGCGCCGTCAAACGCCGCCAGCGCCATCTCTTTGCGCGCATCGTCGGCGTTGGTTTGCGCCGTCAGCCATTCGCGCCCGGCTAGGACGAGCGCTGGCGCTTTCACCGCCGTGGCGTCCATCATATAGAAGCTGTCCAGATCCGGATCGAGGATCAGGCCGGAAGCGTCGGTGATCCGCGCCATGCTCGCATTACCGGCGTCCATCAGGTCGCGTCCGGTCAGGCGGTCGAACCGAGGCGTCTCGGAACCCCCGAGCAGATCTTTATGCGATACGGCGTAGTCGTTCAGTGCGCGCACATCCTCCGCGCTCGGCGCGCGATGCGCGGCGCCTGCCAGCATCAGCGGCCATACCTTTTGCAAATAAACGGCGCCGGCGCGCTCACGACTGGCGAAATGGATCGTTCGCTCATGAGTCTGGAACAACAGCCATCCGGTCAAAAGAACCGGGAAAACCATCAGGAGGCTGAGCAGACGCATGCGCCCGGCCAAACTTATACGCGCATTGACGCCATCCAGAAATTGCAACATGTGCGCCACGCAACCTATTGTTTTTACCGAAATTTCAAATGTAACAGTCGAAATGCTACGTCGTGGCTTAAAAGTTCGTAAAAAAAATGCGGCAGCAAAAAATTTCCATAAATTTATCATGGAAATCAAAATGTCGGAAATTTTCCTATCGAGCCTTAACACTGCCGCAAATGGTCAGCGCCACTCTGCGCTGCTCGCGCGCGGAGAGGCATGGCGATGAGGCCGCGCATCGGGAAGGGAGCGCTTCCAGCCGATTTGACAATCTGCCGCGACGGCGGCGATAAGAAGCAAACAACCACAACACATGGGATGAAATGTCACACACCGCCGCCCCAATACAGGACGCCCCAGCGCCTGACGCCACCGCAACCGGCAAACCGCATTATGAGGTTCTGGACGGGCTGCGCGGCACGGCCGCCGTGCTGGTCGTGCTGTTTCATATCATGGGCATGACCGCTAACTGGTCGGATAACGGCCAGTTGGTGCATCACGGCCATCTGGCGGTCGATTTCTTCTTCACCCTGTCGGGCTTTGTGATCGGCTACGCCTATAATGACCGCTGGGGGCGGATGGGCCTTAAACAGTTCTTCCTGACGCGGCTGGTGCGGTTGCATCCGCTGGTGCTGCTGGGGGCGGTGCTGGGCGTGCTGAGTTTTGTGTTTGACCCGTTCGCAGGCGCCACCCAGTCCGTGATCCCTTTACGCACCGTCGCTATCGACTTTGTGCTGATTGCGTTTCTGTTGCCGCATTCGCCGCTGCCGAACCGCTGGACCGACACGCACAGCCTGAACAGTCCGGCCTGGTCTTTGTTACAGGAATATATCGGCAATATCGCCTATGCGCTGATCCTGCGCCGCCTCAAGGCGCGCTGGTTGTTCGCGATCCTGATCGTCACCGGCGCAGGTCTGATCTGGTGCGCGGCGCAAAACAACAGCATGGACATGGGCTCAGATTTCGGCAGTTATTGGCGCGGCACATTGCGCATGGCGTTTTCATTCACGCTGGGCCTGTGGCTCTATCGCATGCATGACCGATTCCCGAAGCTGCGTCCCGGCTGGATCGTCCTCAGCCTGGTTCTGATCGCAGCCATGTGCGCGCCGCGCATCCCGCAGAGCGTGGCGCACGCCAATGGTCTGCTGGAAGTGGCGATGGTGATCCTGCTGTTTCCGCTGATCGTGCTTTTAGGCGCGCATTCTCAGATCGGACGCGCCGAGATGGCGGCGTGCAAGTTTGCGGGCCATATTTCCTACCCGATCTACATTCTGCACTACCCGTTCCTGTTCATCTATATGAACTACGTCAATTTCCGCCATCCGCCGATGCAGGACCGGCTGTTATGGGCCAGCGTCGCCTTTATCGTGGTGGTCGGGTTTGCCTGGTCGGCGCTGAAACTCTATGACGAGCCGATCCGCCGGGCGCTGAAGCCCCTTACGCTGAAACGCTGACCCTCAAACGCAGACGCGCGGCTGACTTGTCAGGCGGCGGGAAGCTGTATAGCCTTCGGTCATAAGCGGCGCGTCGCCAAAGCGATGACAGGCCGCAGGACCAGGTCTCAGGAAGGATTGGAACCATGCGCACAGGAAGTCTCGCTCTGATGGCGAGTGTTACCGCTATCATGCTGGCGGCCCTGCCCGCCTATGCCCAGCAAAAGGCGGCCTCGACCCCACCGCCGATGACCGCGAACACCGCCTATGTCGATGCGCCGCAGCCGCCCTTCGCGCACCATCCCGGCGACGGCAAGGGCGCCTATGCGACGGGCCATTATCATAATCTGTTCGCAGAGCGCCTTGGCGTCAGCCCGGCTCAGACGCATCAGAGGATCGAAGACGCCTTCCGGCAGCTTTTCCACGGCGACGGTCAGGAAGAGCGCGTCTATTTCGAGACCGGCGCCAACGCCAACGGAACCCTGGCCTATATCACCGACTGGGCCAATAATGATGCGCGCACCGAGGGCATGAGCTACGGCATGATGATCGCCGTGCAGCTCAATAAGAAGCGCGAATTCGACGCCCTGTGGAACTGGGCGCATACCTATATGCTGATCACTGACCCGAACAATCCGTCGCGCGGCTATTTCGCCTGGTCGATGGGCACGGATGGGTCGCCGCGTTCGGTCAGCGCCGCGCCGGACGGTGAGGAATATTTCGTCATGGCCCTCTATTTCGCCGCCAATCGCTGGGGCAATGGCAAGGGCATCTATAATTATAAGGCCGAAGCCGACAAAATCCTGCGCGGTATGCGCCACCATCCGGTTTTGACTGGAACAACGCCGTTCCGCATCCACCCTGACGATGCGCCCTTCGTTCCGCCCGCGACGCCGTGGCCCAGCCCGAACAACCGCGCCATGCAGGCTCAGGCGGAAAAAGACGGCAAACCTCTGCCCTCCTTTCATTTCAGCAATGCGCCGCGCCCGGTTACGGTCGGACCGATGGTCGATGAAGCCCACACCATGATCCGCTTCGTACCCGAAACCAATGTCACCGGCACGGACGCCTCCTATCATCTGCCCGCTTTTTATGAGTTGTGGTCGCGCTGGGGGCCGAAAGAGGATCGCGCCTTCTGGGCCAGGGCGGCCGATGTCAGCCGCGACTTTTTCGACCGTGTGACCGATCCGAAGACGGGTCTTGCGCCCGACCGCAGCCATTTCGACGGCTCGACGCTGCTGACCTGGGACGGCCAGCCCGATCCGTTCGGTTACGATAGCTGGCGCACGATCAGCAATTGGTCGGTCGATTATAGCTGGTGGGGCAAGGCGGCGAACGAAACGACGCTCAGCGACCGCCAGCAGAACTTCCTCTATGCTCAGGGCGTGGATCGTTTCGCCGATCGTTACACCCTGGACGGCAAGCCCCTGTCCACGCGCTATTCGGTCGGCATGGCTTCGACTGCGGCAGTCGGCAGTCTGGCGGCGACGCCAGGCGCGACTTCGGACGCCTTCCTTAAAGCCCTGTGGGACACGCCGACCCCTTCGGGCGAGCAGCGCTATTTCGACGGCATGCTGTACCTGATGAGCCTGATGCACGTAAGCGGAGAGTTCCGCATCATCATGCCGCATACAGGGAAATAAGCGTCAGGGGCTGCGGAAGTTCAGTTCCAGCAGCACATTGTTGGGATCGGTGACGAACAGTTGTTTGAGGCCGATCTCCGACAGGTCGGCAAAGCCGTAATCGAGGCCCATCGTCTTGATCCTGGCTTCGCAGGCGTCGAAATCGGCGCATTCGAAGGCGACATGGTGGATCGCGCCCGTGGCCGCGCCGGGCTGGACGTCGCGCGGCACGGTATTGTCCGTGCCAAACAGATTGAGATGGATGACCACCTTGTCGCCCGCATAGAGCCATTGCCGTTGCGATGGATCGCGCCTTGGCGCAGCCTTCGCCTCAAGCCCCAGCAAATCGCGATAAAAGGCGATGGTCTGCGCCATGTCGCGCGTCTGGATATTGATATGGTCGAGATGAAGAGCGGTCATGTCAATGCGCCTCGTCCCAGTTGTCGGCGGCGTGGGCTTCGACGACCAGAGGCACGCTGATCTGGTAGGCGGGCAGGGCGGCGTTCGACATCACCTCGCGGATCAGCGGCATGACCGCCTCGACCTCGGCTTCGGGGGCCTCGAATATCAGCTCGTCATGCACCTGTAATAGCATGGTTGTGGTGTAACCCGCATCGCGCAGAGCGCCCGGCATCCGCATCATGGCGCGGCGGATGATATCGGCGGCGGTGCCTTGAATCGGCGCATTGATGGCGGCGCGTTCAGCAAAGGCTTTCTGCGCGCCCTTGCCGTTGATTTCAGGGATATGAATCTTGCGCCCCATCAAGGTGGTGACATAGCCATTGGCCGCCACGAACGCCTTGGTCGCGTCCATATAGGCCTTGATGCCGGGGAAGCGCTCGAAATAAGTCTCGATATAGCGCCCGGCCTCGCCGCGCTCGATGCCGAGCTGGTTCGACAGGCCGAAGGCGGAAATGCCGTAAATGATGCCGAAATTGATCGCCTTGGCGCGGCGACGGATCTCCGAGGTCATCTGATCCATCGGCACCTCGAACATTTCCGACGCCGTCATGGCGTGAATATCGTCGCCACGCGCGAAGGCGTCTTTCAATTGCGGAATGTCGCCGATATGGGCCAGCAGGCGCAGCTCGATCTGCGAATAGTCGGCGCTGATCAGCCTGTGCCCCGGCTTGGCGATAAAGGCCCGGCGAATCTTGCGGCCTTCGGCGGTGCGGATCGGGATGTTTTGCAGGTTCGGCTCATTGGACGACAGACGCCCGGTCGGCGTCGCGGCCAGATGGAAGCTGGTGTGGATGCGCTGGGTGTTCGGATCGGCGTGGCCGGTCAGATTGTCGGTATAGGTGCCTTTCAGCTTGGCCATCTGGCGATAGTCGAGCAGCAGTTTCGCCAGCGGCTGGCCCTTTTCCGCCAGGTCTTCGAGAACCTTCACATCGGTGGCCCACTGGCCGGACGCCGTGCGCTTGCCGCCGGGCAGGGCCATTTCGTCGAAGAAGATCTGGCCCAGTTGCTGAGGACTGTTGAGATTGAACGGGCGGCCGACAAGCGCGTGCGCCTCGGCCTCGATCTCGCTCATGCGTACGCCAAAATCGTGCGACAGGGCTTGCAGAACCTGTGGGTCGATGCGGATGCCGGCCAGCTCCATCTCCGACAGGACGCCAGGCATGCCGCGCTCCAGCGTCTCATAGACGGTGACGAGGCCCTCACGCGCCAGACGCGGTTTCAACACCTGCCAAAGGCGTAAGGTCACATCGGCGTCCTCGGCGGCGTAGCGTGTGGCGGGCGCCAGTTCGACATGTTTAAACGATTTCAGGCTCTTGCCGGACCCGCAGACCTCCTTGAACGGGATCGGCGTATGGCCGAGATGCAGTTGGGATAGCTCATCCATGCCGTGTCCGTGCAGCCCGCCCTCCAGCACATAGGAGATCAGCATGGTGTCGTCGAACGGCGCGACATCGACGCCGTAACGATGCAGGACGGACAGGTCGTATTTGATATTCTGACCCACTTTAAGAATATTCGGGTCTTCCAGCAGCGGCTTCAGCGCATGGAGGGCCTGATCGAGCGGAATCTGCGTCAGGCCCGCCCCGTCGCCGAAATCGAGGCCGTCGGACGCCGCGTGGCCAAGCGGGATGTAGCCGGCGCGGTTCGCACCCGTCGCCAGCGACACGCCGCAGAGCTTGGCGTGCGAGGCCGACAGATCGTCGGTTTCGGTGTCGATGGCGATCACCTGCGCAGCATAGGCTTCCGCGATCCAGGCGTTGAGGTCGTCCAGCGTCTGGACGCAGGCATAGGCGTCGAGATTGAACGGCACGGTCGCCGCCTCGGCGGGGCTGGCCGGTTTCACGCCATAGAGCGGACGCAGGATCGGCGCGGTCGGCACCTTATCAATGGCGGTGGATGACTGCATGGCGCTGAGCGTTCCGCCGACGCGCCGCGCCAGCGAGGCGAACTCCATCGTGGTCAGAAAGGCGGTCAGCACCTCGCCGTCAGCGTCCTTCAGCACAAAGTCGTCGATCGGGGCTGGCGGCTCGACATCGCAGCGCAGGCGGACCAGCTCGCGCGACATCAGGATTTGTTCGCGGAAATCGATCAGGGTCTGGCGGCGCTTCTCCTGCCTGATTTCCGAAGCGCGCGATAAAACACCGTCGAGGTCGCCGAAATCGGTCAGCAATTGCGCGGCGGTCTTGACGCCGATGCCGGGCGCGCCCGGCACATTGTCCGACGAATCGCCGATCAGGGCCTGGGCGTCCACCACCAGTTCGGGCGGCACGCCAAACTTTTCCACCACCTGCGCGGCGTGAACCGGCGTCGATTTGACCGGGTCCATCAAGCGGACGTGTCTGGCGTCATCGACAAGCTGCATCAGGTCCTTGTCCGACGAGACGATGGTGACCGCCATGCCCGCCTCGACCGCCATCTTGGTATAGGTGCAGATCAGGTCGTCGGCTTCGAAGCCCTGCAATTCGATGGCGGGCAGGCCGAAGGCGCGCGTCGCCTCGCGGATCAGCGGGAACTGCGGAATCAGGTCTTCGGGCGCGGGCGGGCGATGCGCCTTGTACTGATCATAGATTTCGTTGCGGAAGGTCTTGGCCCCGGCGTCGAAAATGACCGCCAGATGCGACGGCGCATCGTCGCCGCGATGCTCCTTGATCAGCTTGTAGAGCATGTTGCAAAAGCCCGCCACCGCCCCGACCGGCAGCCCGTCCGACTTGCGCGTCAGAGGCGGCAGGCCGTGATAGGCGCGGAAAATATAGCCCGACCCGTCGATCAGAACGAGATGTTGCGGGGTTGTGGCGTCGGGCATGAGCGTCTCTCGGTTCGGCATAGGCGCTGTTCATAGCGGCATATGGGGAGGCTGCCAAATCAAAGCGACAGGGAATGGCAGGGGAACTTATCCACATCTTCGGCGAAACCCGCCTTCAAGCCGTCCGCCGCGCCTTGCCTTTGCGTGAAATTTGCGCCCTAATCGGCCTCAAACAGGCATTTCCGCAAGGATATATAGTATGACAATCCAATCCGTAGGCGTGATCGGCGCTGGCCAGATGGGCGCCGGCATTGCGCAGGTGTGCGCGCAGAGCGGCTATGAGGTCAAGCTGTTCGACCAGTCGCCTGATGCGGTCAGGGCCGCTTTGGGCCGCATCGAAAGGGGGCTGAACCGTCTGGTCGAAAAAGAGGCGATCAGCGACGCCGACGCCAAGGCCGCGCTCGGTCGTCTGAGCGCCGCCGATGCGGTGACGGGCCTTGCCGATTGCGACCTCGTCATCGAGGCGGCGACCGAGAACGAAGCGGTCAAGAACGCCATCTTCAAATCGGTGTGCGAGCATCTGAAACCCGACGCGCTGCTGGCCTCCAACACCTCGTCGATCTCGATCACGCGTCTGGCCGCCGCCACCGACCGGCCCGGCAAGTTCATCGGCCTGCACTTCATGAATCCGGTGCCGGTGATGAAGCTGGTCGAGATCATTCGCGGCATCGCCACCGAGCCGGAAACCTACGCCACGGCGGTCGCCTTCGCCCAGTCGCTCGGCAAGGTCACGGCCAATGCCGAGGATTTTCCGGCCTTTATCGTCAACCGCGTCCTGATCCCGATGATCAATGAAGCGGTCTATACCCTTTATGAAGGCGTCGGCACGGTCGAGGCCATCGACACCGGCATGAAGCTGGGGACCAATCACCCGATGGGGCCGCTGGAGCTGGCCGATTTTATCGGGCTGGACACCGTGCTGGCGATCATGAACGTCCTCTATGACGGGCTGGCCGATTCCAAGTACCGGCCGTGTCCGCTGCTGGTCAAATATGTCGAGGCGGGCTGGTACGGGCGCAAGACCGGACGCGGCTTCTACGATTATCGCGGCGAAAAGCCGGTTCCGACCCGGTGAGTTTGCGGTTGCGGCAACCCGACGGTCTGTGGCTGGTCGTCGCAGGCGCCATTGCCCTGTGCGTTCACGGGGCGGTGTGGCTGGCGGCGCGCGTCCTGACCGGTGATGCGGGCGCCGTCGCCGAGGCGCTGCGTCAGATGGCGCTGGCGCTCGGCTGGATGGCGTGCGCGCTGATCCTGTGGAAGATCAGACCGCCAACATCGCGCCTGCACGCGGTCGCCAGCGTCTTCGTCTGCGCGCTGGCCGTGACGGTGCTGGGCTCGCTGGCGGCGCTGGCGCGGTTGGTGGTCATCGACCATTATGCGGCGTCGCAGGAGCTTATATCTTCATTTACGCTTCTGAGTCTGGTGCTGATGATCGGTCATCTGGTTCTGGCCTTGCCCGCCATGCTGGTCATGCAGGCGGCGGCGCTGACGCGGCGATGAGCGCGCCCCGCGTCGCGGCGCTCGATCATCTGCGCGGTCTCAGCATACTCGGCATCCTGCTGGTCAATGCGATCGCCTTCGCCCAGCCGTTCGACGTCTATTCGCTGCCCAACCTGTCGCCACTGAAGTTGACAGCGGCGGACCGGCTGACCTGGTGGATCAGTACGACCTTCTTTGAAAACAAGTTCGTCACCGCCTTTACGCTGTTGTTCGGCGTCAGCATGTTTCTGGTCGGACGCGATGACCGGCCACATCTGCCGCTGTGGGAGCAGCCCCTGTTTCGACGGTTGGCGTGGCTGGCCATATTCGGCCTGCTTCACGGCGCACTGATCTGGCACGGGGACATCCTGCTGGCCTATGCGGTCACCGGCGCCTTCTTCTGGCGCTGGCGCGGGGCAGATGTGAAACTGCTGCTCGGTTTTGGCCTGTTTCTGTTTATCGCAGGCAATCTGGTCGTGGTCTGGCCGATGCTGGCCGCCGCGCCGGTGATCGCCGATCCTGAGCCCGTTCTGGCGACCGTGGCGAAGATGCAGGCGGGGTTTATGTCTTCGCTGGCTGAAAACGTCCGCGTCTGGGCGCAGGGCGAGTGGGGCGAGCTGGTCCAGTTCTTGCCACTCACCCTGGGCCTGATGATGATCGGGTTGGGGTTGTACAAGACCGGCTGGCTGCGCGGCGAAGCGCGCCCGCGCCTCTATATCCTGGCCGTGCTGGCGGCGATTCCGTGTCTGATTCTGTCCGGTGGATCGGCCTTTCTGGCGCAGGCGCAGGGCTTTCCGTTTCCTGAGACCCTCGGCCTCTATGATCTGGCCGGACGGTTCCTGTGCCTGCCCATCACGCTCGGCTATGCGGCGGCTCTGATCCTGCTAGCGCGCGCGTCCTTCGGGGCGTGGCTGTTGCACCCGCTGGCCTGCGCGGGGCGCATGGCGTTCAGTAACTATCTCATGCAGTCGCTGATCATGACCATGATCTTCTACGGAGGGCGCGGTCCCGGTCTTTTCGGAACGATGAATCACGCCGCGCTGCTTCCCATTGTTATCGCGATCTGGGCCGGGCAACTGGTTTTCAGCACGCTCTGGCTGCGCTATTTCCGCTACGGCCCGTTCGAGTGGGGCTGGCGCAGCCTGACCTACAACAAGCGGCTGCCGATTACTCGCTGAGCAGCCTATCGACCAGCGCCTGAACCTCCGGCGTGTCCCACGTCGCCTCACCGTCCAGACGCGCAACCTCGCGGCCCTGTTTGTCGAGGATCAGCGTCACCGGCATGCCGGAAATATTGTACATCTGCGGCGCCTGAAATTCCTGATCGGCATAGACCTCCAGCGGCTGCTGCACGTCGATGAAGGATTTGACGTCGGCGAACTTGTCCTCGGTATCGACGCTGAGTGGCAGCACCTTGAACGCCTTCCCCGCATTATTGGCCTGCAATTTCGCCAGGGTCGGCATCTCGAAACGGCACGGCGCGCACCAGGTCGCCCAGACATTGAGCACCACCACCTTGCCCTTGAAATCGCTCAGGCGCACCGGCTTCTTGTCGCCGTCGATAAAGCCGATATCGCCAATCTTTTGCGGCGTCGCGAAGGTTTGCAGATGCGCGAGAGAGCCCTTTGCGTAGGCCGCCAGCGGCCCGACCGCCTTGCCGGCGCTGGCGCTCGCCACAGTCGAATCCGCTGCGGGCGCCGCATTTTTCGCCAGCATCATCCGCCCGATCCCCGTCGCCAGCGCGCCGAGCAGCACCAGCACGACGGCGCCGACGATCAGCACGGCGGGCAGGGGCGGGCGGCGCCGCTTCGCCGTCTTGACGGAAGGTGAATTTTCCGCCGTTTGCGGGTTGGGTTCCGGCGCGGCCTCGGCTATAGGCTGGTCCGGCTTTCGCTCCGCCTGATTGTCTTCGTTCTTCGCAGGTTCCGTCATGTCCGACTCTTCCGACGCCCAATCCCCCGCTCATGGCGCGGGCCAGAAAATGTGGGGCGGTCGATTCAATGCCCGTCCCGATGAGATCATGCAAGCCATCAATGTCTCCATTGATGTCGATCAGCGCATGTGGCGGCAGGATCTGGCCGGATCGAAGGCCCACGCCGCCATGCTGGCGCAGCAAGCTATCATAACATCCGAGGACGCCCAAACGATCCTTGACGGGCTGGCGACCATTGAAGCCGAGCTGGAGGCCGGAACCTTCCCGTTCCGCGCCGAGTTCGAGGACATTCACATGAATGTCGAGGCGCGCCTGCGCGAACTGGTCGGGCCGGTGTCGGGCCGCCTGCACACGGCGCGTTCGCGCAACGATCAGGTGGCGACCGATTTCCGCCTGTGGGTGCGCGACGCGGTGGACCGCACACTTGCGCAGCTCGACGACCTGCAAGCGGCTCTGGTCGAACGCGCGGAGCAATATGCGGACGCCCTGATGCCGGGCTTCACCCATTTGCAGCCCGCCCAGCCCGTGACTTTCGGCCATCATCTGATGGCCTATGTCGAAATGTTCGGGCGTGACCGTTCGCGCTTTGCCGACGCGCGCGCGCGCATGAACGAGAATCCTTTGGGCTCGGCGGCCCTGGCCGGATCGCCGTTCCCCATCGACCGTTTCGCTACGGCCAAGGCGCTCGGCTTCGACCGACCGATGCACAATTCTCTGGACGGCGTCTCGGCGCGCGATTTCGCGCTGGAATCCTTGAGCGACGCCTCGATCTGCGCGGGTCATCTCAGCCGTCTGGCCGAGGAGATCGTCATCTGGACGACGCCCTATTTCGGTTTTATTCGCCTGTCGGACGCCTTCTCGACCGGCTCGTCCATCATGCCGCAGAAGCGCAATCCCGACGCCGCCGAGCTGGTGCGCGCCAAGACGGGCCGCATCAATGGCGCGCTGATCGCCCTGACCACGGTGATGAAGGGCCTGCCTCTGGCCTATTCCAAGGACATGCAGGAGGACAAGCCGCCGGTGTTCGAAGCCTTCGACGCGCTCGATCTGGCCCTGCGCGCCATGACCGGCATGGTGCGCGATCTGGTCGCCAATACCGAGCGGATGCGCGCGGCGGCAGGTGCGGGTTTCTCGACTGCGACAGACCTGGCCGATTGGCTGGTTCGCACCCTGAACATCCCGTTCCGTGACGCGCACCACATTACCGGCGCCGCCGTCAAGCTGGCTGAGGGCAAGGGTGTGGACCTGGCGCAACTGTCGCTGACCGAGCTGCAAAATCTGGAAGCCAGAATTACGGATGATGTGTATAAGGTTCTGACTCCTGAGGCCTCGGCGGCTTCGCGCCAATCCTATGGCGGCACGGCGCCCGATCAGGTTCGCTTGCAAATCCAGCGCTGGAAGGACCAACGCACATGATGAACCGCAACAAATTGCTGGCCGCCGCCGCCCTGACCGGCGCCCTGATCGCCGCGTCGCTGGCTTTGAGCGCCTGCGGCAAGGTCGGTGATCTGAAGCAGGCGCCGCCGATGTTCAATCACAAGGCGGAGCTGTCCTGGTCGACTTCGCAGAATAGCGACGGCGGCACGACCACCACCACCGACGATTCCCGCTCGGCCGATTCCGAAAAGGCCAAGCCCGACGCCAATGACGTGAACCGGGTGCCCAACCCCTATGTCGGCAACAAGTCCATTTCTGACGCCCCGCTGGAAGGCTTCGGCAACGCCGAACATCATTAAGATAAGCGATGAACCATTTTGACTACCGCGACGGCGAGATGTGCGCCGAAGGCGTTGCCTTGCGCGAACTGGCCGAGAAGGTCGGCACGCCCTTCTACGTCTATTCGTCGGCGACGCTGGAGCGGCACTTCAACGTCTTTTCGCAGGCCGTGTCCGCGCCGCCGGAACTGAAAAGTCCCAAGGGCGAGGCGCCGCTGGTCGCCTTTGCCTGCAAGGCCAATTCCAACATGGCGGTGCTGGCGACATTGGCGCAAGTCGGCGCGGGCGCCGACACCGTGTCTGAAGGCGAAATCCGTAAAGCTCTGGCGGCGGGCGTTCCGGCGTCGAAAATCGTTTTTTCCGGCGTCGGCAAGACCGATGACGAAATGGCGTTCGCGCTCAAGGCGGGCATTTATCAGCTCAATGTCGAATCGCGCCCCGAACTGGAGCGGCTGGCGCGCGTCGCGGCCTCGCTGAACCGGGTCGCGCCGTTCGTGATCCGCATCAATCCCGGCGTCGGCGCGGGCGGGCACGCCAAGATCACCACCGGCGGCGCCAAGGACAAGTTCGGCATTTCGGCTGAGGAGGCGCTGGCCCTCTATGCCGACGCCGCCGCGCATCCCAATCTGGCCCCGGTCGGCCTGGCCTGCCATATCGGCAGCCAGATCACCGATCTGACGCCCATGCAGGCCGCGTTCGCCAAGATGCGCGGCTGGGTCATGGAGCTGCGCGCGCAGGGTCTGTCGGTCGAGCGCGTGGACTTAGGCGGCGGCCTAGGCGTTCCCTATTTCAACCAGCCCGAACCGCCGTCGCCGCAGGACTTCGCCGAAATGGTCGCCCTGACCATGGGCGACCTCAAGGTGCGCTATACGTTCGAGCCGGGACGTCTGATCGCCGCCAATGCGGGCGCGCTGATTTCGCGCGTCATCCATGTGCATGAGCGGCAGGATTCGGGGCAGCAGTTTCTCGTCATCGACGCAGCAATGAACGATCTGATCCGCCCGGCGCTCTATGACGCCTATCACGACATCCGCCCGGTGGCGAAGCCGTCCGGCAATGCGCATGCGACCTATGATGTCGTGGGCCCGATCTGCGAGACCGGCGACACCTTTTCGCGCGGGCGCGACCTGCCGGAGCAGAAGGCGGGCGACCTGATCGCCTTTATGTCGGCGGGCGCCTATGGCGCGGTCATGGGCAGCGAGTACAACAGCCGCCCGCTCGCGCCTGAGGTGTTGGTGCGTGACGCAGACTGGTTTATCGTGCGACCCAGACCCAGCTATGAGGATATGATCGCCCGCGAACCCGTGCCGGGCTGGCTCAAATAGGCTGTGCGAAGGGGGAGATGACATGACGCCGAGCAACCGATCGCCGTTCGCGCCGCTGAACCGTGGCCTTTTTCTTACCCGGCTGGTCATGATCTGGGAGCGTCTGCTGCCCGCCCTGTCGCCCTTTGTCGTGCTGGTTCTGCTCATCTCGGTCGCGGGGCAATGGGGCCTGTTCGAGCGCCTGCCCACGCCGTCCGCCCACGCGGCCGCGCTGATCGTCGGCTTCGTGCTGGCCCTGATCGCCGCCATCCGGGCGCTGCGGCGCTTTCGCATGCCAGGCTTTACCGAGATCAATGCGCGGCTGGCGCTGGATAATGGTCTGAAGCCGGAAAAGCTCCTCGCCATGCGCCATATGAAGGACCAGCCCCGCCTCAAGGTCGGCAAGCCCAAGGCCGGTCTGGCGCAAGGCGATCCGTTCGCCCTGCGCTATATCGCCCTGACGGCGGCGATTTTCGGCTTCGTCCTGCTGGGGCCGGTCCCGCTGTCGAAGATCGAAGCGGCCTTCTGCCCAGCGGCGCACAGCCTGATGTTGGCCAGCCGGAATTAAGGACAGATTTGCGTTTTCTTCCGTGAGCTGCCGCAGGAGCCGCATCTCGGACGGCATCAGGCCGACATACTTTTCCCGGGCAAGTCCAGCACAGCTTCCAAGAAGGACTGGTGGTTGGAGGCGGGATCGAACCGCCGACCTGTGGGTTATGAATCCACCGCTCTAACCATCTGAGCTACCCAACCGAACCAGGGCCTCGACCCGCGCGCGGCGGGGAGGCTGGCCCTATAGCCAATCTGCGGGACGGGTTCAAGCGTCTTTCGCAAATTTAGCCGAACATGTCGTCCTGCAGCGGTTCGCCGCGTTGCAGATCGCGCGTCGCGCTTTTGCCGAGGACGGACCACAGCCGCGCCGGAGGCAAGCCGAGGCCGGGGCGGATCGAGCGGATATTGTCCTTGCTCAGAGGCTCGCCTGCCTTGACGTCCCTGACCACATAGAGCGAACGGCGGAAGGTCTTGGAGCCAGCTTCCGTGCCGAGCGTATCGTAATGGACATGGCCGAGCGCCTTCCAGGCGTCCTTGCAGTCGCGCACCAAAGCCGCAAACTCCTGCGGCTCCAGCGAAAAGGAGGCGTCCGGGCCACCGTCCGCCCGCGCCAGCGTGAAGTGCTTTTCGATCACCGCGCCGCCCAGAGCGATCGCCGCCACCGAGGCCGCGACGCCGTGCGTATGGTCGGATAGGCCGGGCACGCAAGCGTATTTGGCTCCGAGGTCCGGCACGGTGCGCACATGGGCGTCGGTTATGTCCGCCGGATAGTTGGACACGCAATGCAAAAGGATGATCTCGCCGGAGCCGAACTTGCGCGCGGTCTGCACGGCGGCCTCGATCTCGGACGCATTGGCCATGCCGGTGGACATGATCAGCGGCTTGCCCTTGGAGGCGGCGTAGGCGACCAGCGGCAGATCGACCAGCTCGAACGAGGCGATCTTGTAGGCGGGGGCGCCCAGGCTTTCGAGCAGATAGACCGCCGTGTCGTCGAACGGCGAGGAGAATATGGTTACGCCATGCGATTTCGCGCGTTCGAACAGGGCGGCGTGCCAGTCCCACGGCGTATGCGCTTCCTGATAGAGCTTGTGCAGCGAATAGCCGTCCCACGGTCCGCCATGAATGAAGAATTCCGGGCGATCGGACTCCATCGTGATGGTGTCGGCGGTATAGGTTTGCAACTTGATCGCGTCGCAACCGGTTGCGGCGGCGGCGTCGACCAGTTGCAGAGCGCGGTCGAGCGAGCCGTTATGGTTCCCCGACAGTTCGCAGATAATATAGGGTTCGTGGTCGGCGCCGATCTTACGGCCCGCAATGGTGACCTCAAGCGCCATGCAGCACCTCCGTCAGGGCGGCGATGAGGCGCGCCGGGTCTTCGTCGGCCATGTCGGGATAGAGCGGCAGGCTCAGGGTCATATCATAAAAGGCCTGAGCGCCGGGCAGGGGGCGCTGTCCGAGCGCCTGGGTTCGCCAGTAGGGCATGTCAGGGACCGGGATATAATGCACCTGCGTGCCGATCTCGCGCTCACGCAAACCCGCCATGACGCCTTCGCGCGTCAGTCCGAGCGCGGCGAAGTCGATGGCGACGGCGAACAGGTGGAAGACTGGATCGTGATCAGGCGCGGCCCAGCGCACGGGCAGGTTCGCCGCGCCCAACGCCTCGCGATAGGCGCCGATCAGCGCCTTGCGCCTCGCGATGAAGTGCGGCAGCCGCGCAAGTTGCGACAGGCCGAGCGCGCAGTTGAGGTCCGGCAGGCGGTAATTATAACCCAGCTCCTGCATCTCATAGACCCACGGGCCGCGCATCTCGCCGGTAAACTGCGCCGGGTCGCGCTCAATGCCGTGCGAGCGCAGGCGGCGCAGGCGGCGCGCGCGTTCCGGGTCGTTCAGCGTGATCGCCCCGCCCTCGCCCGTGGTCAGGGTCTTGACCGGATGGAAGGAGAAGCAGGCCATGTCGGAGATTTTGCAGGCGCCGACCGGGCCTTGCGCGCCGACGGAGCCGAGCGCGTGGCAGGCGTCTTCGATGACAAAGGCGCCGTGCGTTCCGGCGACCTCAGCGATGTGGGTCAGGTCGATGACGCGCCCGGCGTAATGCACGGGGATCACGCCTGCAAAGCGATGGTCGGGATAGGCGCGAGCAATCAGCTCAAGCGCCTCATTGAAGCTGTCGTCCGTCATCAGGCCGGTGAGCGGATTGACATCGGCGAACAGAACCTGCGCGCCGCAATAGGCGACGCAGTTGGCCGAGGCGGCGAAGGTGACGGCGGGGACGACGACCACATCCTTTGGGCCGAGGTCTTCGCTCAGGACAGCCAGATGCAGGGCCGCCGTGCCGTTGGCGACCACCACCGCTTCCTGCGCGCCAACGGCCTGCGCCAGCTCACGCTCGAAGCGATCGACCAGCGGGCCGGTGGTCAGGAAGTCGGAGGTCAGGGCGGCGGTCACCGCGTCGATATCGCTCTGGTCGATCGACTGGCGGCCATAGGGCAGGAAGGTCATGCCAAATAGGCGTCCATCGCCGCGCGGATGCCGCCGGCGTCGAGCCGTTCGGGATTGTTGTCTGAGGCGTAGGAAAAGCCCTCGGCGACCTTTTGCGCGCCGCGCACCTTATCGAAGCTCTTGCGCTGATATTCGACGAATTCCGGCTCGATGACATAGCGGTCGTCCAGTTCGATGGTCGAGCGCGCATCGTCGGCGGAGATCATCATTTCGTGCAGCTTTTCGCCGGGCCGGATGCCGATCATGCGGTGGCTGGCGTCGGGGGCCATCGCCAGGGCCAGATCGGTGACCAGGGTGGCGGGAATCTTCGGCACGAAGATTTCGCCGCCCTGCATGATCTCAAGGCTGGACAGTACGAAAACGACGCCCTGATCGAGCGAAATCCAGAAGCGCGTCATGCGCGCGTCGGTGATCGGCAGCTCCGTGGCGCCGCCCGCCAGCAGACGTTTGAAATAGGGGACGACCGAGCCGCGCGAGCCGACGACATTGCCGTAGCGCACCGCGCAGAAGCGCGTGCCGATATCGCCCGCCAGATTGTTGGCCGCGACGAAAATCTTGTCCGAGGCTAGTTTGGTGGCGCCATAGAGATTGACCGGCGAACACGCCTTGTCGGTCGAAAGCGCCACCACGCGCTGAACACGATTATGCAGACAAGCCCAGACGACGTTTTCAGCGCCATTGATATTGGTGGCGATACATTCGGATGGATTATATTCGGCGGCGGGCACCTGTTTGAGCGCGGCGGCGTGGATCACAATATCGACGCCGCGAAAGGCCAGTTGCAGGCGTTGCCGGTCGCGCACATCGCCGAGGAAGAAGCGCAGCTTCGCCATCTTGTGCGCGTCGAACCGCTCCTCCAGATCGCAGCGCATCTCATACTGCTTCAGCTCGTCACGCGACAGGATGATGATCTTTTTCGGATCGTGGCGCGTCAGCAGGGTCTGGACCAGACGGCGTCCGAACGAGCCGGTGCCGCCGGTGATCAGCACGACCTTGTTCTGAACGGGGTCGATGCGCGGGGCGAAGTCGCGGAAGGACGCGATGGTGGGCTGGCTGGCGGACATGACGGCGTTTAACTCTGATCCTACTGGCGCCGAGTGTCGGTTGGTGCGCTTAATGCGCCGTTAATGCGCGTCCTGAGCTGGCCCTGAGGCGTGGCGGGGCCGGATCAGATCGCCGAGCGCCTGCGGAATCAGCGCCCACGGCTCGATAAAGTAGCGGCTGAACAGGCGGCGCGGCTCATGCACGAAGCGCACCAGCCATTCCAGCCCGATCCGCCCGCTCCAGCGCGGCGGCGTGTACATCGCGCCCGCCTCGTAATCGAAGGCGGCGCCCACCGGCAGGATGACGCAGGGCGGCAGGCGGTCGAGATTTTGCAGGATCCACAGCTCCTGACGCGGCATGCCCATGCCGACCAACAGCACCTGCGGTCGCAGGGCCTGTAAATCCTTGATCAGCGCGTCATTGTCCGGGCCGTCGATGTCGAAATAGCCGGTGCGGACCTCCAGGCTGACGCCCGGATGGCGGCGCAGGATGGCGGCTTTCGAGGCGGCGTTGTGTTCGCGCGCCCCGCCGATGTGGCAGACGCGCCAGTTCATCGCCTGCGCGCGCGCCCAGAAGTCTTCGCGGTAGTCGAGATAGGTGCAGCGATGCTGACGGCTGAGATCGTAACCAAGCAGCCGCCCCCAGGCGATCATCGGCGTCGAATCAATCTCGATCAGATCGGCGCGTGCATAGAAGTCGCGCATGGCGGCGCTTTTGCGATAGAGATAAAGGCTGTGCAGATTGTGGTTGGCCACGACGCCGCCACGGCCTTGCGCGACGCGCGCGGCGACGAAGTCGAGCATCTGATCCGGGGTGATCGCATCGACCTCGGCGCCCAGAAGGGCATGGCGGCCCATATGGCGGCATGATGTGTCCATGCCGCCATACTAAGTCCGCGAATTTGAGATTCCCTCAAAAGAGAGGGTGAATCGGGCCTTAACCTATTCGACCGGACGCAGGGTGATTTCGACGCGGCGGTTCTGGGCGCGGCCTTCGGGTGTGGCGTTAGTCGCGATCGGATTGGCTTCGCCCATGCCCGCGACATAGATGCGCTCGGCCTTGACCTTCTGGCCGACCAGATAACCGGCCACCGCATTGGCGCGGCGGTTGGACAGGTCGAGATTATAGGCGTCCGAGCCCTGACTGTCGGCATAGCCGACCACGTCGATATAGGTGGAAGGGTACTGGTTCAGAATGGTGGCGACATCGTTCAGCACCGGCATGAAGCCCGCATTGAGATCGGCGCTGCCCGACGAGAAGGTCACGTCGCCCGGCATGTTGAGGACGATATTGTCGCCCTGACGGGTGATATAGACGCCGTGGCCTTCCAGCTTGGCGCGCAAGTCCTTGTTCTGGCGGTCCATATAGGCGCCGACGCCCGCCCCGGCCAGGGCGCCGATGCCGGCGCCAAGCACGGCGTTCTTGCGCGCCTGCTCGCCCTTCTTGTTGCTGAGCGCGCCCGCGGCGGCGCCCGCGACCGCGCCGATCAGGGCGCCAGTCTGGGTGTTGGAGCGGGTCTTCAGCCCGTTCGAGGTGTCGGTGGTTTCGCAACCGGCCAGAACGACTGCAAAGGCCGCCGTGGCCAGCAGGATATGAGCGGATAAGATTTTACGCATATGAGTTCCTCAGATGAAAAGGGTGCGTCCTTTTTAGCCCATCTTGCCGCGTGCGGTATAAGAAGTGCGCCCGAAACGGCGTGACGGGATATCAGAATTCGATAAGCGCGGCCTGTAACCCTAAACCGGATCAGGACGCAAAACCGGTATAGGGTTGTGAAACGGAACGCAGGATGAAAGGCGACTCTACAGGCGGTTAAGGCGTCGCCTTATGACACGACCAGACGGTCTGGCTTTCCGGCGGCACGGTCAGGTAGGACTGCGACAAAAGCCGCACACGCGCCAGATTGTCATTCAGCGCCGCCACCGCGCCCGCATCGTCATGCGCCGAACAGCGCAGCGAACCCAGCGCCGTGCGCTGCGCCAGAAAGGTCTTGTACGACGCCGGATCGAGCCGGTAGTCGTAGCGGCGGAACACCGACCCGTCGGCGGACAGCTCCATGCGCGCGGCCACCGGATCGCTGTCGCCGAGGGTGAAGCGGACCAGGGTTCCGTCCGGCTGGCGCTCATACGGGGTGCGGCCGTTGACGCAGGCGTGTTTGGCGTCGAACTCGAACTCGACCGGCCCCGCGCCCGCCAGCGGATGCGACGAGGCGGCGGCATTGACCTGACAGACCATATGCACGCTGGCGTCCATCGCCACGGGTGTCGGCGCCTTGGGCTGGGTCAGGCGCTTATAGATGTCGCGGTCCTTGATCAGGAACCCGGCGACGGCGACGACGATGATCAGGCCCAGCAGGATCCAGCCCCACGGAATCGGGTGGCGCAGGCGCGGGCGCGGCACGCGCAGCGGCTTTTCGACCTTGAGCTTTTCGGCCTTGACGGGCTTCGCCTTTTCCGGCGGCGTCTCGTCCGAGAAGGCGGTCGGGGCGTCGGGTTCGCGATGTGCGTGCAGCTCGGCGCGGTGGCGCATTTCGCGGCGCACGATCAGCGCGATCAGCACCAGAACCAGCATCGACAGAATGACCATGGCGCCCAGTTGCAGGCGCTCCATGACGGCGCGGTCGGACTCGGCCTTGCGCTGTTCGTCCAGCCGCGCCGCCTGCGCCGAGGCGGCGGCGGTCAGGGCCTTGGTCAGGGCGTCGTCCTTGACGATCTCGTCCTCGGTCTTGGCGTAGCATGGGGTCGAGACAATGCTGGGCTTGATGCCCGCCGAGGCCAGAAAGGTGTTGAGCGCCGAGACGTGGGTGGCGACGAACTGCCCCGCCGCCACATCGAGATCGCCGCCCGCCGAGACGCTGGACGGCGCGGTCCAGGTGTTGACGCCGACGACCTGACCGCATTCGTTAAGCAGAGGGCCACCGGAATTGCCGTGATTGATCGGCGCGGTGTGGAACAGGGTGTCGACGCGCGAGCCGTCCGGGTTGGACGAGGCGAACAGGGCGATCGAACCTTGCGTCACATAGGCGTCGGCGGGCTCCAGCAGCGCCGTGCCGGAGCGATTGAGCAGGTGGTCGGTGACGTCGGGATAGCCCATGGCCACGACGCGCTCATTTTTATAGGGCGTCAGATAGAGCGACAGGGGGTCGATCTTGAGATTCGGCGCGGCCAGCAGGGCTAGGTCGCCCTCGACCCACGGCTTGACCAGCTTGACCTGCTGATAAGCGGCGCCAGTGTCCTTGTGCGGTACAATATAGATATCGACCGACGAGGCTTCGGGCGGGGCCTCGACGACGTGATAATTGGTGACGATATAGCCGGGCGCGACCACGAAGCCCGACCCCATGCCAACCGTGTCGAGCGGCTGGCCGCCGAAGCCGCGATAGACGACGAGGACGCGCACCACCGACTGCTCGGCGGTTTTCAGCGCCTTGGTCGAATTGACCGGTTGCAGCCCGGCGTCAACCATATCGGTCAGGGAGCCGCTCGACGAATCGGCGCCGCCGTCCTGCGCGTGGGCGCAAACGCCCGCCAGCAGAAGAGTCAGGCAGGCCAGAGCGACGACCGCGACAAGACGCCACGACCGCTGTAAAGGTTGCGATATTGCCGCCCCAGCTCGATGCACGATATTCCGTTCCGCGCCGGTCCATCCGGCGTTTTGCGTTTCATAGCGGAGATCGTTACAAAAATCATCCCCTGCGCTGAAATTGCGCGAGGTTTAAAAAGGCCTGTGATATTTTGGCGCGGCGCGTTAAGCGCCCTTGTTCGCCGCCCCGTGACGCCGTACTCTTTACATCCGTAACCTTTTGACCGCCCGCAAAGACCCCGACATGCCTGATTCTGCTCACAAAGCCTCCGCCATCACGCCCGTTCCCCTGTCCTTGTACAATCAGGACCGTGCGGCCTTTGCGCAGGCCCTGGGCGCCTCGTTCGAGCGTTACGGTTTTGCGGTGCTGAGCGGCCTGTTCGATCCCGACGGCGCGGGTCTGGATGAGGCTCTGGTGGCGCGCGCCTATGCCGACGCCAAGGCGTTCTTCGCCCTACCGACCGACATCAAGATGCAGTACCGCCCGGAAAACAGCCGCGGCCAACGCGGCTATACGCCGTTCGGCGTCGAGACCGCCAAGGGCCACACTGCCTCCGACCTCAAGGAATTCTGGCATGTCGGGCGCGACCTGCCCGCCGGCCATCCCTATCGCGACCATATGGCCGACAATGTCTGGCCGAGCGAGGTTGCCGATTTCAAGCCGATCGTCTCGGCCCTCTATGCCGGGCTCGACGCGCTGGGCAAAAAGGTGCTGGAGGGCATCGCCCTCTATCTGAAGCTCGACCCGCACTATTTCGACGAAAAGGTGAAGGACGGCAATTCGATCCTGCGCCTGCTGCACTATCCGCCGGTCGATAATCCTGGCGAGAGCGTGCGCGCCGGAGCGCATGGCGACATCAACGCGATCACGCTTTTAATGGGCGCCGAGGAGCCGGGCCTGCAACTGCTCGACCGCGACGGGACATGGCTGCCGATCACTCCGCCGGAGGGCTGCATCGTGATCAATATTGGCGATATGCTGTCGCGCCTGACCAACCACGTCCTGCCCTCGACACAGCACCGCGTCATCAATCCCGCCGAGGCGCGCAAGGGCTTTTCGCGTTATTCGATGCCGTTCTTCCTGCATTTCGAATCGCCCTTCCTGATCGAGACCCTGCCCGGCTGCGTGTCCGAGGACCATCCCGATCAGTATGCGGGTCAGCCGATCACCGCGCACGACTTCCTGCAACAGCGCCTGCGTGAGATCAAGCTGGCGTAAGGCTTAGAGCGCTTTTCGATCTGATTCCATCAGATCGAAAAGCGCTCTAAGTTTTTGCTTTGTCGCTCTTCCTTATCCAAAAAGTGGAACCACTTTTTGGGGAAACGCTCTAGGTCACAGCACGTCGAAACGGCGCTTATCCAGCACGTTCAGCACCGGCCCCAGTTCGCGCCCGCGTTTCAGGATCATGCCGGACTGGTTGAACACCGCAAAGGCGCCCTGTTTGCGCGCCAGGGCCGGGCGCTTTTCGATGCGATAGATCGGCGCCTCAGAGGTCCGGCGATAGATGTTGAAGCTGACCGCGTCGGGGAACTGGTCGATGGCGTAATCGCGCCTTTCGCCGGCGCCGACCTGCTGGCCGTATAGTCGGAGGATCAGGTTCAACTCCTTGCGGTCGAAAAACACCGGCCCGCGCGCAGGCTGAGACCCGGCATTTTCGCTGACATCCTGGATCGCCATGGCTGACGCGACTCCTCTGACACGCCTGTGATTAAGCCAATGATTAGGCCTGAGACGTCCGCTTCGCGCAAGATCCTGACGCCGCGTTTATGACAGGGGCGCCACGGTTTATCTCCGGTTCAGCTTTCCGCCGCGATAAGACCTTATTTCCGCCCTTCGCCCGCCGCGTTGCGCCGCCAATATCTCAATGTCAGCCAAGGCGGTCGGCTCGGGTTCCTCCCTGAACAGCCCCCCAGCCCCCCTGGAATTCAAGCGGATCCCTTGGTTGACAGAATTTCCTCCCTGAGAGTCATGTCTGACGCCGCTACGTTGTCCCCTCCCGTAGCGGCGTCTTTTTTTGTGCGCCTGCGCAGCAAAAAGCCGCCCCGGTCGGAGCGGCTTTTGCGTCTTCCGGTGGAGGGTGTTTACACCCCCGCCTTCATGCCTTCGGCGCGCTTTTTCATCAACTGGTCGAAAGCGCCCCAGACGCCCGCGTCGCCGGTCCACTGGCCCTTGGTCGCGGCCTTGGAATATTCGGTGGCGCGCGCCTCGAAGAAGTTGGCGTGCTCGACGCCCGATAGCAGCACCTGCAGCCAGGGCAGCGGATTTTCCTTCGGCGCGTCGAAGACCTGCGGCAGCTCAAGCTGCTTTAAGCGCCAGTCGGCGATGTAGCGGATATAGGATTTGATGTCTTCGGGGGTCATGCCCTGCACCGGCCCCATTTCGAAGGCCAGGTCGATGAACTTGTCCTCCATGCCCACCACGGTCTTGCAGCAGTCGATAATGTCGTCCGCCACCGCCTTGGTCACGGCGCCGGTTTCGCGATTGAAGGCGTGGTACAGCTTGATAATGCCTTCGCAGTGCAAGGATTCGTCGCGCACCGACCACGACACGATCTGGCCCATGCCCTTCATCTTGTTGAAGCGCGGGAAGTTCATTAGCATGGCGAAGGAGGCGAACAGTTGCAGCCCTTCGGTGAAGCCGCCGAACATGGCCAGGGTGCGGCAGACATCCGCCTCGGTGTCCATGCCGAAGGTCTGCATATAGTCGTGCTTGTCGCGCATGGCCTGGTAGTCCATGAAGGCGCCGAACTCCGATTCCGGCATGCCGATGGTTTCCAGCAGCAGCGCATAGGCCGCGATATGGATCGTCTCCATATTGGTGAAGGCCGACAGCATCATCTTCACCTCGGTGGGGCGGAAGACGTGGCTGTAGCGTTCGAGATAATTGTCCTGCACCTCGATGTCGGACTGGGTGAAGAAGCGGAAGATCTGCGTCAGCAGGTTGCGTTCGCCGTCATTGAGTTTGGCCGCCCAGTCCTTGCAGTCCTCGCCCAGCGGCACCTCTTCGGGAATCCAGTGGACCTGTTGCTGCTTGCGCCAGAATTCGAACGCCCACGGATAGCGGAAGGGCTTATAGGCGTGCGACGCCTTCAGCAAACCGGCCTGAGAATCGGCAAGGAGGATGGAGCTGCTCATGGTGAATCCCGAATCGAACTGAACGCGAAAGCCTGACCGGCATTTCACCACTTATTGTGGTTAAGGCCAGCTTAATAACAAGATGTGGTAGATGGTTTTTGGGGATAATTCCATCCCGCGCAGGCTGCGACGTATCGACGCCGTTAACCCTGAGCCAGCTATAGCACCGCAAGCGCGAGTCGCGGAGTCGAAATACGGGATGGCGAAAAATGTGACGCCGCCATTACTATGGGCGTATGAAAGCCGCCATTGTCCCGCCATGTGCATAAAATTCGCGCAACGTGTTCAGATTCAGGGGCGCGGCGCATTGACCGGGCGGGGATCATCGGTTATAGCCCGCCCTCTTGAAAATTCACGTCTCCGCGCCGTGTCCGGCGTGGCGGCTTTCTTTTTACACTCGTCAGTTTAGGTGATGAATGGCCAATAATCCCGGCGCCCGTAAAGCGATCCGCAAGATCGCCCGCCGCACCGAAGTCAATACGTCGCGCCGCTCGCGCGTGCGTACCTTCGTGCGTAAATTCGAAGAAGCGATCACGAGCGGCGACGCCGCCGTCGCCAAGGCGGCGTTTGTTGAGGCGCAGTCCGAACTGATGCGCGCGGTCTCCAAGGGCGTGGTCCACAAGAATACCGGCGCGCGCAAGGTGTCGCGTCTGGCGGCTCGCCTGAAGAAGCTGAGCCTGGCCTAAGCCGCCCTAGCCGCACGATCGCCTGGCGGCGCGCGGTATAATTTCGTCGACGAAAAGATAAAGCCCACGCACGCAGTTTGCGGGCGAGGGCTTTCTGTTGCCTGCGAGTCGCTTCGGCGGCGCGCGGGCGGCGCGACAAAATGACTTCCTTAAAATAGCCTTAATTTCTCTTTGCGGGCGAACGGCTTATCGGAGTCAACAGAAATATCCGACCATGGGGATAATTTCCCGCATTGACCGGCGCGAGCAGCGCGCTAATTTGTCTTTCTCCCCGCCCAACTCATCCCGGAACGGACGATTTGGGCGGCGTTCGGAACCGAACCGCAACCTGCGGCTCAAGGCCTTGAAACCTTGGCGCTATCTTGTGGATCGGCGTTCGGAAGGCCGGTAAATTACTGGTTTTGCGGCTCCTGTACAGGGCGCTGCGCTTCGAACGGCGTCGACGCGATGGAAGCTTCCGTCGCCGGTGACGATCCGAACGCGAGAGTTCAGCTTTATGCAACGGGTGACGGAACCTGACTTTCGTCTGTCCGGCGGGCTTGCGTCCGCAGGCCGGGGCCTTTTTGTCTCGATTTTCGGGATGAAAAGCCGAGGCTTGCATGGCGACGCCGAAGCGGAGTTTTCGCGTCAGACGCGAATTCGACGACGTAGAGCTTGACTCTTGGTGAGGCGTCGCCGCCGTCCGGTCGCGCGACAGAAACGACGCAACGGCGCCTGACCCCTTAAATCCTGAGGGACGGGCGCAAGGGGTGGGTCCAGCCGCAGGCGGGACCATAATGAGCAGCGGTTCGCGGCGGTGGTCGCGAGGGCGGATCAGTGGAGTGGCGTAATGAGTGGGTTAAGGGCACAAGATCGGGGCGAAACAATAATGCCAGGCATGACAAGCTGGTCGCCGATCCTACCTGAAACGGTATGGACCAAGGTGGCGTCGATACTACGCAGGGAATTGGGCGAAGGGCCGTACAATTCTTATGTGGCGCCGTCGAGCGTCAAACCGGGGCCTTATGGCGATCCCGTGCTGGTGACGCCGACCGTTTACGCCCGTGACTGGATTGCGCGCAACGCGCTGCGCCGCGCTCAGGAATTGTGGAATGAGCATGACGGCGAGGCGCGCGTGCTGGACGTCAAGGCGCGTATCGAGTTCGATGACGCCGCCGTCGCGGCGCAGCAGCCTGCGAAGGAGCCTGCGCCCGTCATAGCCGTCGCCGCGCCGCAGGGCCGGGTCACCGGCCTGCAGGAGCGCCTGACCTTCGACAGCTTCGTCGCCGGCCGCGGCAATGAGTTCGCCTATTCGATGTCGCGTCAGGTGGCGAGCTGGGCTGACGGGCATTTCAACCCGGTCTTCCTGCATGGCCCCTATGGCTACGGCAAGACCCACCTTCTCAACGCCATCGGCTGGGAGGCGCAGGCGCGTCGCCCGGAGGCGAAAATCGTCTATCTGACGGCGGAAAAGTTCACCTCGACCTTTGTCAAGGCGATCATGGACCGCTCGACCGCCGCCTTCAAGGACGAGGTGCGCGGCGCCGATCTCCTGCTGGTCGATGACGTGCATTTTATCGGCGGCAAGACCTCCTCGCAGGAGGAGCTGTTTCACACCCTGACGACGCTGATCGAGAACAATCACCGCGTCGTCTTCACCGCCGACCGTCCGCCATCGCAACTGACCGAGATCGAGGCGCGCCTGCGTTCGCACCTGTCGTCGGGTCTGGTGTGCGCGCTGGATGTGGCGGATCAAAATCTTCGTATGGGCATTGTCGAACGCAAGCTGGACCAGCTTCAGCAGCGTCTTGGCGCGTCCGGTCTGGCGCATCCGCGCGCCGATGTTTTACATTTTCTGGCCGAGCGTGTGCCGGGGTCGATCCGTGAGCTTGAGGGCGCGGTGAACACCCTGGTGGCGTCCGCTGGGCCGCGTCTTGGGAGTTTGACTTTGGAAGAAGCTATGGCCTTGCTGCAACCGAACCTGAAGGTCGCCGTCGAGCGTCGCGTGACGGTGGACGAAATTCAGAAGCTGACGGCGGACCATTTCGGTTTGAAACAGGCCGATCTTCTGTCGGAGCGCCGCACGCGCTCGGTGGCGCGTCCGCGTCAGGTGGCGATGTGGCTGTGCAAGCAGCATACGACGCGCTCCTATCCCGATATCGGACGCCGGTTCGGCGGCCGCGACCACACGACCGTGCTGCACGCGGTCAAGAAGATCGAGGAACTGCTGACCAGCGACGACCAGATTGCGCGCGACGTCGAGGCGCTCACCCGGAAACTCAGGAATGCGTAAGGGGCGTGGGGGCGATTGCCCCCACATCTTCTTTCCTTCCCGCATCCCGCCTGAAGGCGGGTGCGAGAAGGAAAAGGAAGACTTGGGGCCAACTGGCCCCAAACCCCGTACGTATTCTTGATCTTTCCGCTTGATCGTCTAATGTCCGCCTCCCGGCTGTCGCCGATCCTTTTCCGACTCAGGACTGCAAGATGCAATTCACCATTGAACGCGGCGCTCTGTTGAAGGCCCTGGGCCATGTGCAGAATGTGGTCGAACGCCGCAACACCATCCCCATCCTGTCCAACGTCCTATTGTCCGCCGAAGGCCACACGGTCTCCTTCTCGGCCACCGATCTCGACATGGAGATCGTCGATACCGCCGAAGCCATCGTCAATGCGCCGGGCCAGATCACCGCGCCCGCCCATACGCTGTATGAAATCGTGCGCAAGCTGCCCGAAGGCGCCGATGTCGAGCTGAAATTCTCCGCCGGTGACGATCCGCGCCTGGCCGTCTCAGCGGGCCGCTCGCGCTTCGCCCTGCCGGTGCTGCCCGCCGGCGATTTTCCGATCATGTCGAACGAGAATGACGGCGTCACCTTCGCCATACTGCGCGACGACCTGAAACGCCTGATTGACAAGACGCGCTTCGCCGTCTCGACCGAGGAAACGCGCTACTATCTCAACGGCATGTTCCTGCACACGCTGAGCGAGGACGGCTCCAACTACTTACGCGCCGTCGCCACCGACGGTCACCGCCTGGCCCTGGCCGAAATGCCCGCGCCCGACGGTGCGATCGGTGGTCCCGGCGTCATCATACCGCGCAAGACCATCGACCAGGCGCGCCGCCTGCTCGATGACGGCACCGGCTATGTCGACCTGACCATCAGCCCGGCCAAGATCCGCTTCCAGTTCGGTGACGCCTCGCTGACCTCGAAAATCATCGACGGCTCCTTCCCCGACTATGGCCGGGTGATCCCGAAGAATAACGACAAGACGATGATGATCGACACCGGGGTGCTGGCCAAGGCCGTGGACCGCGTCTCGACCATCTCGGCGGAAAAGTCGCGCTCGGTGAAGATGGCGATTGAGCCGGGCCGCCTGACCCTGTCGGTGCGCAATATCGAAGCCGGTCAGGCCGTTGAAGAGGCCGAAATCGACTATGACAACGAAGCCCTCGATATCGGCTTCAACGCCCGCTATATCCTGGACGTCATGGGCCAGATCGGCGGCGATACGGTCGAACTGCGCTTCTCCGACGCCTCCTCGCCGACCCTGGTGCTCGACCCGGTCGATAATGGCGTCCAGTATGTGCTGATGCCTTTACGCGTGTAAGAAGTCCCTCGGCTTCGCCTCAGTGTACTTTTCACACGGGTCAATAGAGACGGAGAAAAATTCCCTTGGGGCGGCCCAACGGGAATTTTTCGCTTTTTAGCGGCAGGTTAATCTATAGATCGAGACACATGACCGCGCCCGCCAACCATGCCCTGCAAAATCTGTCCCTGACCGAGTTCCGTTCCTATGAACGGCTCGACTTCGACGTGGCCGGGCGCAGCGTCTATCTCTACGGCCCCAATGGCGCGGGCAAGACCAATCTTCTCGAAGCCCTCAGCGTCCTCAATCCCGGCAAGGGACTGCGCGGGGCGGCCTTCGCCGATCTGGGCCGCCGCCTGCCCGATGAGGCGCGCGGGCGGGCCTGGGGCGTGGCGGCGCGCTTCTATCAGGGTGAGGACGAGACGCGCCTTGCCACCGGCTCCGATCCGCGCGACCTGAATAAGCGCGCCGTGCGCATCGACGGCGAGACGGTCCCCGCCGCACGGCTTCTGGAGCATGTGCGGCTGATCTGGCTGACCCCGGCGCAGGACCGCCTGTTCATCGAGGCGCGCGCCGAGCGGCTGCGCTTCTTCGATCGGCTGGTTTACGCCGCGCAACCGTCGCACGCCGCCACGGTCAGCGCCTATGAAAAGGCTTTGCGCGAACGGCTGCGGCTGCTGACCGAAGGACCGCTGGACGAGGCGTGGCTGAACGTTCTCGAACAGCGCCTTGGCGAACACGGCGCGCGCATGATCGCGGGCCGGCGCGACGCCATGACGGTCCTTCAGGCCGAGATCGAGACGCACCATTCCGCCTTCCCGAAAGCCGATCTGGCCCTGACGGGCGCGCCGGATGAAGCCGCCCTCATCGACGGGTTTCGCCGCGCACGCGACAGGGACACGGCCGCCGGGCGCTCCCTGTTCGGGCCGCATCGCACCGATCTCGCCGTCACGCATCGCGAGAAAAACCGCCCCGCCGCCGACTGTTCGACCGGCGAGCAGAAGGCGCTTTTGCTCAACATCGTGCTTGCGCAGGGGGCCAGGTTGGCCGCCTTGCCGAACCTGGCGAATCCCATTCTTCTCCTCGATGAAGTGGCGGCCCATCTCGACCCCTTGCGACGGCAGGCATTGTTTGACGAGACCCATGCTTTGGGCCTACAAACCTTCTTTACAGGCACGGATTTGAGCCTGTTCGACGGCCTTTCGGGCCGCGCGCTCGGTGCGCGAATAGAAGCCGGGCAAATGATTGATTTTATTGAGTGAATGGACACCTCCGCATGAGCGAAGACACGCCTGAGACCGAAACCGAAACCGTGCGCGAATATGGCGCTGATTCGATCAAGGTTCTGAAAGGTCTCGACGCGGTGCGCAAACGCCCCGGCATGTATATCGGCGACACCGATGACGGCTCCGGCCTGCACCACATGGTCTATGAAGTGGTGGACAACGCCATCGACGAAGCCCTGGCCGGACACGCCACGCGCGTCGAGGTGATCATCAATGCCGACGGCTCGTGCTCGGTCAGCGATGACGGGCGCGGCATGCCGGTCGATATCCACGAAGGCGAAGGCGTCTCCGCCGCCGAGGTCATCATGACCCAGCTCCATGCGGGCGGCAAGTTCGACCAGAACAGCTATAAGGTGTCCGGCGGCCTGCACGGCGTCGGCGTCTCGGTCGTCAATGCGCTTTCCGACTATGTAGCGCTGAAAATCTATCGCAATGGCAAGACCTATGAGGGCCGTTTCGAGCTGGGCGATACGGTGGAATCGATCCACGTCACCGGCGATGCGCCGATCCGCTCAGAGGGGCCGCGCGCGGGCGAGCCGCTGACCGGCACGGTCGTGACCTTCCTGCCCAGCCTGAAGACCGGCCCGGATACCGGCACCTTCGCCTTCATCGACTTTGACCGCAAGACGCTGGAACACCGCCTGCGTGAGCTGGCCTTCCTGAACTCGGGTGTGCATATCCGTTTCGCCGACTATCGCGAGGCCGAGCCCTACGAAATCATCCTGCACTATGATGGCGGTGTGATCGAATTCGTCAGGCACCTCGACAAGGCCAAGACCGCGATCATGAAGGAGCCGATCGCGGTGCGCGGACTGCGCGACAAGATCGAGGTCGATCTGGCCCTGCAATGGAACGACTCGTACCACGAGACCATGCTGTGCTTCACCAACAATATCCCGCAGCGCGACGGCGGCACGCACCTGGCGGCCTTCCGCGGCGCCCTGACGCGCGTCATGGGCCAGTACATGGACTCAAGCGGCGCGGCCAAGCGTGAAAAGGTTTCGATCTCCGGCGAAGACGCGCGCGAAGGCCTGACCTGCGTGCTGTCGGTGAAAGTGCCGGACCCGAAATTCTCGTCCCAGACCAAGGATAAGCTGGTCTCGTCAGAAGTGCGTCCCGCCGTTGAGGGCCTTGTCTATGACAAGCTGTCGCAATGGTTCGAGGAAAACCCCGCCGAGGCCAAACAGATCGTTTCCAAGATCGTCGAGGCCGCCGCCGCCCGCGAAGCGGCGCGCAAGGCGCGCGAACTGACCCGGCGCAAGTCGGCGCTCGACATCAACTCCCTGCCCGGCAAGCTGGCCGACTGTCAGGAACGCGATCCGGCCAAGTCGGAAATCTTCATCGTCGAAGGCGACTCCGCCGGCGGCTCGGCCAAGCAGGGCCGCAATCGCGAAAATCAGGCCATCCTGCCCCTGCGCGGCAAGATCCTGAACGTGGAGCGCGCGCGCTTCGACAAGATGCTGTCCTCGGACATGATCGGCACCCTGATCACGGCCCTGGGCGCAGGCATCGGGCGCGACGACTTCAATATCGACAAGCTGCGCTACCACAAGATCATCATCATGACCGACGCCGATGTCGATGGCGCGCACATCCGTACGCTTTTGCTGACCTTCTTCTATCGCCAGATGCCGGAAGTGATCGAGCGCGGCTATCTCTATATCGCCCAGCCGCCGCTCTATAAGCTGGCCAAGGGCAAGACCGCGCGCTACGTCAAGGATGACGGCGAACTCGACAACTATCTGATCGAGGAAGGCATTTCCGACGCCCACCTCGATCTGCGTAACGGCGAGCGCATCGCCGGACGCGATCTCGACGCCCAGGTGCGCGCCGCCAAGAGCTTCAGGGCGACGGTGGACCGCCTGTCGTCGCGCGCCCCGGCCTTTGCGCTGGAGCAGGCGGCGCTGGGCGGCCTGTTTGGCTCTAAACCCGATCTCGTCAAGGTGGCGGCGCGTCTCGACCGTCTCAACCAGGACGGCGACGGTCCATGGTCGGTCGAAGCGGGCGTGACCGGTCAGGGTGGCTACGTCTTCTCGCGCACCCGCCGCGGCGTGACGGAAAAGATCGTGCTCGACGACGCGCTGCTGCATGCGCAGGACGCGCGCCGTCTCGGCGAACGCGCCGATACGCTGGGCGACCTTTACGACCAGCCGTCGATCTTTACGCGCAAGGAAAAGCCGACCGATATTCGCGGCCCGCTCGACCTCGTCGCCGCCGTTCTGGACGCCGGCCGCAAGGGCATGGCCATCCAGCGCTACAAAGGCCTTGGCGAGATGAACGCCGAGCAGCTCTGGGAAACCACGCTCGACAAGGACGCGCGCACCCTGCTTCAGGTCAAGGTCAACCATGCCGACGAAGCCGACGACATGTTCGCCAAGCTGATGGGCGACCTCGTCGATCCGCGCCGCGACTTCATTCAGGAAAACGCCCTCGACGCCGAGGTGGACGCTTAAGGGTCATCGCTAGACTCATGAGATTGCAACGCGCCCCGTCAAGTGATTGGCGGGGCGTATCCTTTATGATAATAATTATCATCAGGAGGTGGCCGCCATGCCCTCAAGCTATGCGCTCGGCGCACATTTCGAAGCCCTGATGGACGACCTGATCGCATCGGGCCGCTATAACTCCAAAAGCGAAATCCTGCGCGACGGTTTGCGCATTATCGAGGAACGCGAAAGCCGCCGTCAGCTTGAACTCGACGCCTTGCGCAAGGCGATACAGGACGGCATCGACAGCGGACCCGGTTTGCCAGCGGATGAAGTGTTCGGTCGATTGAAAGCCAAGTACAAGGCCATGGCGGACGCGCGGAAAAAGTCGGCGTGAAACTGGTCTTTTCCCGTCTGGCTGAAGACGATCTCGAACAGATCGCCGATTATATTTCGATTGATAATCCGGACCGCGCCTTCAGCTATATCAACGAAATTGAAGCGCACTGTGAGACATTGCTTATGGCGCCCCAGAGCGGTACGCGACGCGATGATCTGGCGCACGGTTTGCGATCCGTGCCGCATGGCGCTTATATTATTTTCTATAGAACTGCTTTCGAAGACTTGCGTATTGAGCGAGTTCTGCATTCCGCGCGGCATTTTCCGGCTATCTTCGATGATCAATAAGAGTTTGCAAGCCTATCTCGCCCGTTATCCGGATGAAACCGATACCATTGAACGCGCCCTGGCGGCCTTGCGTGACACATCCGGGGATGTTTATGCGCGATCCAGCTTTCCCGGCCATGTCACGGCTTCGGCGCTGATCCCGCAGGGCCCAACTCAACACATGGCCTTACTGACCATCTGGCATCCGCTGATCAGGGCGTGGATTCAGCCGGGCGGGCATGTCGATCCGGGCGAGACGCCGGTTGAGGCCGCCTTACGCGAGGCCGCTGAGGAGATCGGCTTCACCTGCGAGCTGATGCAGGACGATGATCTGCCGTTCGATATCGACTGTCATCTGGTTCCCGCCAATCCGAAAAAGGGCGAGCCGGAGCATTACCATATCGACTTCCGTTATCTGATGCGGCCTGTGGCCCCGGCGGGCGAGCCGGAACTGGCCACCGCCTGCATCCCGCTGGCGCATCTCGGCGTGGAGTCGCCGTCTTTGGCGAGATTGGCGCAGAAGATGATAACGGTGGTATTTTAAAGCTTGCGACCTGCGCTCAGAGGTGTAGGCTCATGGTCACGGGTCAAGGCCCGTATTCACTCCCCGAACTGTGGTTCAGGGCTTAGGCACAGGCTCATGTGCCAAATATGAAAAGGCCCCTCAGGCGACTGAGGGGCCTTCATTATTTCCGCTTAATCAGAATTAATGCCGGAAGACGCGCGTACCGGTGAAGACCATCGCGATCCCGGCTTCGTCGGCGGCGTCGATCACCGCCTGATCGCCGATCGAGCCGCCCGGTTGAATCACCGCCGTCGCGCCCGCCGCGACCGCTTCCAACAGGCCGTCAGGGAAGGGGAAGAAGGCTTCCGACGCGCAGGCCGAACCCTTGGCAAGGCTCTCAGACAGCCCCAGCTTTTCAGCGGCCTCGGCGGCGCGCAGGGAGGCGATGCGCGAGGAATCGCGGCGGTTCATCTGGCCTGCGCCGATGCCGACCGAACGGCCTTCCTTCGCATAGACAATGGCGTTCGACTTGACATGCTTGGCGACGGTGAAGGCGAACAGCATGTCCTCGATCTCGGTCGGGGTCGGCTGGCGCTTCGTCACCACCTTGAGGTCGGCAGCGGCAATGCGTGCCGTGTCACGGCTCTGGATCAGCATCCCGCCCGCCACTGAGCGGAAGACCTCGCCCTTGGCCAGCGGATCGGGCAGGGCGCCGGTGACCAGAAGGCGCAGATTCTTCTTGGCAGCGAACACGGCGGCCGCGTCGTCATCGACTTCCGGCGCGACCACGACCTCGGTGAAGATCTCGACGATCTTTTCGGCGGTCGCCTTGTCGAGGCGGCGATTGAGCGCGACGATGCCGCCAAAGGCCGAGACGGAGTCGCATTCCAGCGCGCGCTGATAGGCGGTGATCAGGTCGGGGCCGGTCGCCACGCCGCACGGATTGGCGTGCTTGACGATCACGCAGGCCGCCGAGGACGCCGGGTCGAACTCGGCGACCAGTTCGATGGCCGCGTCGGTGTCGGCGACATTGTTATAGCTGAGTTCCTTGCCCTGAAGCTGCTTCGCCGTGGCGACGCCGGGACGGTCTTCCGAAGTGCGGTAGAAGGCCGCCGACTGGTGCGGATTTTCGCCGTAGCGCATGGTTTGCAGACGCGCGCCCGCAATCGTCCTGCGTTCTGGATACGCGTCGCCCAATTGCGCCGCAAACCAGGTCGAAACGGCGGAATCGTAGGCCGCCGTGCGCGCAAACGCCTTTGCCGCCAGCGATTTGCGCAGGGCCATATCGGTCGCGCCCTTGGTCTTGATCGCGGCCAGAACCTCGTCCATGCCCGCCTTATCGACGCAGATCGCGACGTACGGGTGGTTCTTGGCCGAGGAGCGGATCATGGCCGGGCCACCGATGTCGATATTCTCGATGGCGGCTTCAAAGGCGCCGCCGCCCGCCACCGTCTTCTCGAAGGGGTAGAGGTCGATCCAGACGATGTCGATGGGCTGGATATTATGGTCGCTCAGCGCCCTGGCGTGGTCCGGCGCGTCGCGATAGGCGAGAAGCGCGCCATGCACCATCGGGTGCAGGGTCTTGACGCGGCCGTCCATCATTTCCGGAAAACCGGTTATGTCCGCCACATCCCTGACCGGCAGGCCCGCCTTGTCAATGGCGGCGCGCGTGCCGCCGGTCGAGATCAGTTCGACCCCGGCGGCGACCAGAGCCTGCGCGGCTTCGATCAACCCGGCCTTGTCGGACAGCGATATCAGCGCACGCTTTGGGGTGACGAGATCGGCGGCGGGGGGAAAGTCGGGCGCGGCGGGCATGGCGAAATCCGTAAACTGACAGGGAAGGAATGCCGCGCGGTTTACACGACCGACCCGGCTTTGCCAACCTTTCGGGAGCGTTTCGTCGCCCTCGCCGCCGCGAGACTTAACCGCGCGTATTGGTGGCGCGCACGTCGTAGGCGGCGAAGGTCGCCATGGTCAGGATTTTCGACACCGAATCCGACAACTGACAGATCTGCACCGGCTTGGAGAGGCCCAGCAGCAGCGGGCCGACCACGGTGGCCCCGCCCAAAGCCTCGATCAGCTTGGTCGAGATCGAGGCCGATTGGATGGCGGGCATGACCAGCACATTGGCGGGCGCGGTCAGACGCTGGAACGGATAATTGTCCCAGCGCGCCGGATCGAGCGCCACGTCGGGCGGCATGTCGCCCTCGAACTCGAAATCGACGCCGCGTTGTTCCAGCAGGGCGACCGCCTGCTTGACGCGCGCCGAACGCTCGCCCGACGGATTGCCGAAGGTCGAATAACTCATAAAGCCGACGCGCGGCGTATGGCCCATGGCGCGCACCGCCATCGCCGCCTCAACCGCGATGTCGCCCAGTTCCTCGGGCGACGGCGTTTCGGCGACCGTGGTGTCGGCGATGAACAGGGTGCGGCCCTTGGCCAGCACGATGGAAAGGCCCATGATGCGCCCGTCCGGCGCCGGATCGACGACGCGCAGCACGTCGGTCAGCGCTTGGTCGAAGGCGCGCGTCACGCCGGTCACCATGCCGTCGGCGTGGCCCGACACCACCATGGCGGCGGCGAAGGAGTTGCGGTCGAGATTGATCAGGCGGTCCACATCGCGCTTCAGATAGCCGCTGCGTTGCAGGCGCGAATACAGAAGCTGGGAATAGGCGGCGTTGCGGTGTGACAGACGGGCATTGATGATCTCTATGCCCTCTTCGGTCGGGTCGATGCCCGCGGCACGCATATTGTCCTCGATGAGGTTTTCGCGGCCGCACAGGATCGGCGTGCCCAGACCTTGCAGCTTGAAGGCGTGCGCGGCGCGGATGACGCGGATGTCCTCGCCCTCGGCGAAGACGATGCGGCGCGGCGCGCGTGAGCGCACGCTTGAGGTGATGTTCTGCAAAAAGCCCGCCGACGGATCGAGACGCTGCTCAAGCCGTTTGCGATAGGCGTCCATATCGTCGATCGGCTTGCGCGCCACGCCTGTGTTCATGGCGGCCTGCGCCACGAAGGGCGGCACGTACCAGATCAGGCGCGGATCGAAGGGCGAGGGGATGATATAGTCCTTGCCGAACTTCAGGTGGCGGCCCTGATAGGCGGCGGCGACCTCGTCCGGCACGTCTTCACGCGCCAGTTGCGCCAAGGCGCGCGCGGCGGCCAGCTTCATATCGTCATTGACGCGGCGCGCGCGCACATCCAGCGCGCCGCGGAAGATGTAGGGGAAGCACAGGACGTTATTGACCTGATTGGGATAGTCCGAGCGGCCCGTGGCGACGATGGCGTCCGAGCGCACCCTGGCCACCTCTTCCGGCGCGATTTCCGGGTCGGGATTGGCCATGGCGAAGATGATCGGGTTGGGCGCCATGGTGGCGACCATATCCGGCGTCAGCACGCCCTTGGCCGACATGCCCAGGAACACGTCCGCGCCGACCATGGCTTCGGACAGGGTGCGCTTGGGCGTATTGGTGGCGTGGACAGACTTCCACTGATCCATGTCGATCTGACGGCCTTCATAGACGACGCCGTGAATGTCAACGACCGTAGTGTTCTCCTTGCGCACGCCCAGAGCCTTGACCAGCGACAGGGAGGACAGGCCCGCCGCGCCCGCGCCGCACAGCACGACCTTGATGTCCTCGATCGCCTTGCCGGTGATTTCCAGCGCGTTGATCAGGCCCGCCGCGCAGATGATGGCCGTGCCGTGCTGATCGTCGTGGAAGACCGGAATGTCGGCCATGTCCTGCAGAGCCGATTCGATGATGAAGCATTCCGGCGACTTGATGTCTTCGAGATTGATGCCGCCAAAGGCCGCCGTGATGTTCTTGACGACCGTGATGAATTCGTCGGGGTCTTGCGTCGCGACCTCGATATCGAAGCTGTCGATGTCGGCGAAGCGCTTGAACAGGACGCTCTTGCCCTCCATGACCGGCTTTGAAGCCAGAGCGCCCAGATTGCCGAGGCCGAGAATCGCCGTGCCGTTCGAAATCACCGCCACCATGTTGCGTTTGGCGGTGTAATCATAGGCCGCGTCAGGGTTCTCAGCGATTTTCCGCACCGGCACGGCGACGCCCGGCGAATAGGCCAGGGCCAGGTCGCGCTGCGTCGCCATCGGCTTGGTGGGCGCGAGCGCAATCTTCCCCGGTTGCGGATACTGGTGCAGATTAAGCGCTTCTTCGTCGCTGAAGGTCTGTTTTTCGGTCGGCATTGGCTGATGACTTTCACTCGGGGCCGGTAGAGTCCGGCTCATGATTTTGTATGATAATAACGGGCGTTTTGCGGCTAAGTCTTAGAGCAAGATCAAGGGGTTATAAAGGCACTAAATCTTACAAAAGGTTTCTTTTACCGCCCGTTCAAGACCAAACCTTCCCTAGAGGGAATTAAATTGTCTTACAAGTCTTGCGGCGCGCATTCTCTCCCCTGTGTTTTGCACATATTCCCTATGGCGCGCCCCTTTCCGTCAAGGTTAACACAGGTTAACGTGACGCGCATGAACGCTTCGCAAACCCTCGCTGAACCCGTCCTCGATCTGGAAGGCGCCACGCCCGTCATGGCGCAGTACCTGCAAACCAAGGCGCAGCACCCTGACGCGCTTTTGTTTTTCCGCATGGGCGATTTCTACGAGCTGTTCTTCGAGGACGCGGTGACGGCGGCGCAGGCCCTGTCGCTGGCCCTGACCAAGCGCGGCCAGTTCAAGGGCGAGGACATTCCTCTGGCCGGGGTGCCGTTCCACGCCGCCGACGCCTATATCGCCAAGCTGATCCGGCAGGGTTTTCGCGTGGCGGTGTGCGAGCAGCTTGAAGACCCGGCGGAGGCGAAGAAGCGCGGCTCCAAGTCGGTGGTCAAACGCGGCATTGTGCGCGTCGTGACGCCCGGCACCCTGACCGAGGAGACTCTGCTGGAAGAACGCGGCGCCAACCGTCTGGTCTCTATCGCATCGCGGGGCGGACGTGTAGCGCTGGGCATGGTTGAGCTGTCCACCGGCGATGTCGAAGTCGCCGAGATCGCGCCGGAGCAGATCCCTGCGCAACTGGCGGCTTTGCGACCGTCGGAAAGTCTGATTGCCGATCGGGTGTTGCAGGACGAAGACCTCTACGCGCAGGTCAAACTCTATGGCGGCGTGGTTCAGCCGCAGGCGCCGTCCCTGTCCGACCCTGCGGCGGGCGAGGCGCGGCTTTTAAAGCTTTACGGCGTGCAGACGCTTGACGGTTTCGGCGCCTTTTCGTCGGCGGAAATTTCGGCGCTTGGCATGCTGGCCGCCTATATCGACGTCACCCAGGCAGGGAAAATTCCGGCGTTGAAGCCGCCCGCGCGCGTCATTTCCAACAACCACCTCAGCATCGACGCCGCCACGCGCAATTCTCTGGAGATCGACCGCACGCAACAGGGCCGCCGCGAGGGCAGTCTGATCGCCGCCCTGGACGGCACCGTCACCTCGGCGGGCGGGCGGCTCCTCCTGTCGCGGCTGTCGCGGCCCTTAAGTCAGCCCGATCTGATCAACGCCCGGCTGGATACGGTCGCCTGGCTGATCGAGCGCCGCGATCTGCGTAACGCCTTGCGCCAGCAGATGCGCGCTCTTTCCGATCAGGCGCGCGCCCTGTCGCGTCTGTCGTTGAACCGCGGCGGGCCGCGCGATCTGGTGGTGATCCGCGAGGCTTTGGGCATCGGCGAACATCTCGCCGCCCTCCTGAACGACGCCTGCCATCAGTCGCATCCCGATCTGATCGCCTCATGCCCGTCCGAGATCGAGACCATCATGTCGGCCCTGATCCCGTCGCCGCCGCTCAGCGCCCTGCGCGACCGGCTGACGCGCGCCGTGGTCGATGAACCCTCGCTGTCCTTACGCGACGGCGGTTATGTCCGCGAAGGCTTCAGCGCCGATCTCGACGAAGCGCGCGCGCTTCGCGACGACAGCCGACAGGTCATTCTGGCGCTGGAGCAGAGGCTGGCCGCCGAGACGGGGATCGCCATCCGCATCAAGTTCAACAATGTGCTCGGCTATTTCATCGAACTGTCCAGCAAACTGGCCGAACAGCTACAGGCGCAGGATGCGCAAAAGCAATTCATCCACCGTCAGAGTCTGGCCAATCAGGTGCGTTTCGTCACCACCGAACTGGTCGAACTGGACGGACGCATCCAGCGCGCGGCGTCGCAGGGTCTGGCGCTGGAACAGGAGATTTTCGAGACCTTGCGCGATGAGGTCCGCGCCAACGCCGCCGGGATTCAGGCCGCGCACGACGCCATCTGCGCGCTCGACGTCGCCTGCGGCAACGCCCACTGGGCTGAAGACCATGACGCGACGCGGCCCGTCATTGACGATTCCACAGTTCTGGAGATTTCGAGGGGACGCCATCCGGTCGTGGCGGCGGCGCTGCGGGCGCAGGGCAAGCCGTTCACGCCCAACGATGTCGAACTGGACGCCTCGGGCGAAACCGCCCCGCGCCTCAGCCTCGTCACCGGCCCGAACATGGCCGGTAAATCGACCTATCTGCGGCAGAACGCGCTGCTGATCATCATGGCGCAGGCGGGTCTGTTCGTCCCGGCCAAGGCCATGCGGCTTGGCGTGGTCGACCGATTGTTCTCGCGCGTCGGCGCGGGCGACGATCTGGCGCAGGGGCGCTCGACCTTCATGATGGAAATGGTCGAGACCGCCGCCATCCTGTCGCAGGCCACGCAGCGCTCCTTTGTGGTGCTGGACGAGATCGGGCGCGGCACGGCCACCTATGACGGCCTGGCCATCGCCTGGGCCTGCACCGAGCACCTGCACGAGGTCATCGGCGCGCGCACCCTGTTCGCCACCCCTTATCACGAACTGTCCGATCTCGAACAACGTCTGGCGCATGTCAGCAATCTCAGCCTGACCGCGCGCGAACATAATGGCGAGCTGATCTTTCTGCACGAGGCGAAAAAAGGCGCCGCCGACCGCTCCTATGGCGTGCAGGTGGCGCGGCTGGCCGGGATGCCGGGCCATGTGGTCGAGCGCGCGCGCGACATTCTGCACCGGCTGGAGGCGGACAACCACACCGAATTGCGCCTCGACGACCTGCCGCTGTTTTCGCAGGTCGCGGCGCCCATAGCGGTCACGCGCGACCTTTCAAAGGCGGAAACCCTGCTCAAAAGTCTCAATCCGGACGATTTAAGTCCGAAAGAGGCTCTTGAACTCATCTATAATTTACACAAATTGGTTAAGGACGGGGGTTAGGTTTCAAGCGTCCTTCATGAGCGATCTCCTCCCCATGCTCAATCAGACCCATCCCAACGCCCCGGCCTACCGGATCGACGGCGCGCAACTGCGTCAGGCCCTGACCGCGGCCTATGAAGAGTCGAATGGCGATACGCTCGATCTGCGCCGTCGCGCTGTGGCGATTCTGAAAGAGTCATGGGATCTGGCGCGCGCCGCCCTGTTCGACCGCATCGACGAGCAAAAGGGCGGCACCAGCACGGCGCGCGCTTTGGCCAAATGCGCCGACGAAATCGTCTCGGCCCTGTGGGATTTCACGCTCACCCACGTCTATCGCGCACGCAATCCGACCGAAGGCGAACGTCTGGCCCTGCTGGCGGTCGGCGGCTATGGGCGCGGCGAGCTGGCGCCGTTTTCCGATCTTGATCTTCTGTTCCTGCGCGCCGGGAAGGAGACGCCGCACTCCGAATCGGTGATCGAGTTCATCCTCTATACGCTGTGGGATCTCGGCCTGAAGGTCGGCCACGCCTCGCGCACGCTTGATGAGGCGATCAGATACGCCAAGGGCGATCACACCATCATGACCGCGCTTTTAGAGCATCGCCGCATCGCGGGCGACAAGGCGCTGGTGCAGGATTTCGACGACAAGCTGGCGAAGGACGGGCTGAAAACCGCCGCCTTCGACTTCGTCGCCGCCAAGCTGGAGGAACGCGACGCGCGCCACGTCAAGGCCGGCGCCACGCGTTTCGTCGTCGAACCGAACCTGAAAGAGGGTAAGGGGGGCTTGCGCGACCTGCACACCCTGTTCTGGATCGCCAGATACCTGTCAGGCGAGGCGGCCAAGTCCAGAGGCGGCTGGGGCGCGCTCGACGCTATCCTGACCGATAAGGAGCGCGGCGTCTTCAAACGCGCCTTCGACTTTCTGTGGAAGGTGCGCATCCTGGTCCATATCGTCTCCGGGCGCGCCGAGGAGCGCCTGAGCTTCGATCTGCAACCGGAAATCGCCCGTCGCATGGGCTTTATGGACCGCAATGGCGAGCCGAATGTCGAGCGCTTCATGCGCCGCTACTTCATCACCGCCAAGGAGGTCGGCGCTCTAACGCGCGCCTTCTGCGCCAAGCTGGAGGAGCAACGCGCCAAGCCGCTGGCCCGTCTGTCCAGCCTGATCCAGTCGGGGCTGATGAATCTGACGCGCGCCGATCATCCGGGCTTTGTCGTGGTTGGCGGGCGCTTAAGCGTTCAGTCGCCGGACATTTTCGTCAAATCGCCGGTGGCGATGTTCCTGCTGTTCAAGATGGCGGACCGGCTGGAAATCGACCTGCACCCGGACGCCTTCACCGCCATTGCGCGCCATCTCGACCTGATCACGCCGTCCTTGCGCCGCAACGCCGAGGCGTCGCGCCTGTTTCTCGATCTTCTGGTGCGCGGCAAGACTCCGTACCGGACCTTGAGCCTGATGGCGGAGACGGGGCTGCTGGGCCGGTATATCCCCGAATTCGGCCGCATCGTCGCCCAGACCCAGTTCAACATGTATCACGCCTATACGGTCGACGAGCACACCCTGCGCGCCATCGACATCATTCACGGCATAGATACCGGACGTTATCGCGACGATCATCCACTGGCCACCTCAATCATGCCGCATCTTGCCGACAAGGAGACCCTCTATCTGGCCATGCTGCTGCACGACACCGGCAAGGGCGGCGAGGACGGGCAGGAGATCGGCGGCGAGATCGCGGCGCGCAAGGCGTGCGAGCGGCTGGGCCTGGAAGACTGGAAGGTCGAGCAGGTCGCCTGGCTGGTGCGCCACCACCTCGTCCTCAGCGACTATGCGCAGAAACGCGACGTTTCCGATCCAGAGACGGTCGCGGCCTTTGCGCGCATCGTCGAAACGCCGGAGCGCCTGCGCCAATTGCTGATCCTGACCGTAGCCGACATCCGCGCCGTCGGGCCGGGCGTGTGGAACGGCTGGAAGGGCCAGTTGATGCGCGACCTGTTCGCGGCGACCGAAAGCGCGTTTCGCGGCGGGCGCAATTCCGACGCTCTGAGCGGCATCCGCGAAGAACTCAACGAACGCGCCGAGGCGCGCCGCGCCATCCTGTCGGACGACAAGACCGATATGGCGATCTGGCTGGCGACCATGGACGACACCTATCTGTTCTCTTTCACCCCGGATGAAATCCGTCAGCACGCCGCTCTGGTGTGGTCGAGCTTTGAGTCCGAGCCGGCGGTCAAGGCGCATATCGACGCGCAGCGCAACGCCACCGCCTTCCTGATCTCCGCCGACGACCGGCCCGGCCTGTTCGCCGATGTGTCGCGCGCCTTCGCCAATTTAGGCGGCAATGTCGTCGGCGCGCAGGTCTATACGTCGAAGACGGGGCACGCGCTTGACATCATTTACGTACAGGACGCGCAAGGCCTGCCGTTCGGCCATGACGACGCGGCGCGCGTGAAAGACGCCGAGACTCAGCTTGAGGCCGCCGCCAAGGGCCAGTTGCCGCCCGCCGTGCGCTGGACGTCGAGTCTGGCCAATCGCGCCGCCGCCTTCGCCATCGCGCCGACCGTGACCTTTGACGACGACGCCAACGCCGCCGCCACCATTGTCGAGGTGTCGGGCCGCGACCGTCCGGGCCTGCTGGCCGACATTGTCGAAGCCATCGCCAAGGCGCATCTCGACATCGCGTCGGCGCACATCGACTGTTACGGCGAGCGCGCGGTGGACGCCTTCTATGTCACCGACCATTTCCGTAAGGCGCAATTGTCCGGCGGGCAGAAACAGGCTTTGAAAAAGGCGTTGCTGGCTGTGCTGGATCAGGCGCCTGTCGCGCCCAAGCGTCATCTGGCGCGCGCCCGCGCCTCCACAGCCCGCTGACTATTTGTGATGATCGGCGTAAGGATGCGCCGCCGACGGCAGGATGATATTGTGGGTGATCTCGCTGACCGCCGAGATGATGATCTGCACCGACAGTGCGCACAGGATCAGACCCAGCACGCGCACCACCACCACCATGCCGACGCGCCCGAACAGGCGTGAGATTGAGTTGGAGAACAAAAGCGTGACCAGAATCGCCGCCGCCGTGGTCAGGATCGCCGCGACGCCGACGGCATAGCCGACCAGACCGAAATCCTTGGCGAAACCGGCTTGAATCACCACGGTCGAAATGGTGCCGGGGCCAACCATGAGCGGAAAGGCGAAGGGCACGACCAGCTTTTCGAAGCTTTTTTTGGCGCTCTCGCGATGGCCGAGCGGCTTGACGCCGATGGCGTCGCCGCCCTCTTTAACCTCCTCAGCGTGGCTGAAGGTTTCCAGAAAATCGCCGCGCGCCATGTCCAGCCCCATCAGGAACAGCAGAAGACCGCCCGCAATGCGGAAGGCGTCCATGGAAATACCGAAGAATTTCAGGATGTTCAGGCCCGCGAAAAAGAACAGAGTCAGGATGAGGGCGGTGAAGATCGAGATATAGATGGACAGCCAGCGCCGCGAGGACGGGCTCTGGCTCTGGGTCGCCGCCGCATAGATGGGGACATTGCCGATCGGGTCGATCAGCGCGAAAAGCGTAATGAAGAAGTTGACGTAGAACGCAACGAGGGTCATGAGACGCTTCTGCTGGCTGAGAGGTGACGACTCACCCTTGATACCACAGCCTCCGTTACAGTTGAAACCGGGAAGTCCCATGACCTTCAAAGCCGATCCGCGCCTGATCGTGGCGCTCGACGAACCGAACCTTGAAGCGGCGCGCGCCCTGATCGCGACGCTGGGCGACATGGTCAGCTTCTACAAGATCGGCCTGACCCTGCTGGCGCAGAATGACGCAAAGGGCGGTGGGCTGGCGCTGTGCGAAGACCTGGCGGCGGACGGACGCATGATCTTTCAGGACTGGAAGCTGCACGATATCGGCGCGCAGGTTGAGGGCGCGGCGCGCGCGGCCTCATCGGGCGCCTGTCATCTGCTGACCGTCCACGCCGAGCCGCAGGTGATGAAGGCCGCCGTCGCGGGGCGTGACAATCCCGATTGCAAGATTATCGGCGTGACGGTGCTGACCAGTCTGAACCAGGGCGATCTCGATGAGATGGGCTATGGACTGGACCTGCGCGACCTGATTATGCGCCGCGTCGATCAGGCGGTGGCCTGCGGGCTTGACGGCGTGGTCGCCAGCCCTCAGGAGGCCGAAATGATCCGCGCGCGTGTGCCGGAAGACTTCCTGATCGTAACGCCCGGCGTGCGCCCGGTTGGCGCGGCGCTCGACGATCAGCAGCGCGTGGCGACGCCGCAGGAAGCCCTGCTCAACGGCGCCTCGCATGTCGTGGTCGGGCGTCCGATCACCCGCGCGCCGGACCCGCGCGAAGCCGCCCAGAACATTCTGGCGGCGATCCATAACGTCTAGAGTGTTTGCTTTGTCGCTCTTCCTAACCCAAAAAGTGGAACCACTTTTTGGGGAAACGCTTTAAAAATCGACCGCGATCCCTTTACGCTCCCAGTCGCCATAGCGCGTCGGCTCCGGGCCGTCGGGGCCGCCTTCTTCCTTCGCGCGCTGCGCCTCAGCCTCAGCCTTCGCGCGGCGCTCGGCGGCCTCGGCCAGAGCGCGCTGCGCCTCGGGCGTCAGAACCTTTTTCGGTTCGAGCGCGGACAGGTCATCTGGGGCGGCGGCGTCGGTCATAGGCGGATTTTAAGGCCGCCCGCGCATGGACTCAAGCGGTAAAAGCGCTTATGACGCGCGGCTTCCTTCCCAGCATCTTCGAGCCCGCATCATGTCCAAGCCCGACACATCCGAATCGCCCGACATCGGCATGAAGGCGCGCATCGCCGCGCTCGACCTGATCCGCGCCGCGCAAGCCAAGCGCTCCGGCTTCGATGAAGCGGTGGCCAATCCGGCCTTTCTGGCGCTGAGCGAAGGCGAACGCAGTTTCGCGCGCGCCATGGCGCTGCTGCTGCTGCGTCGCCTCGGCCAGATCGACCATGTGATCGACAAACGCCTGAAAAAAGAGCCGAACGATGAGGTCATCGACCTGTTGCGGCTGGGCCTTGTGCAGATCGGCTATATGAATGTCCCGGACTTCGCCGCCGTCTCAACCACGGTCAAGCTGGCCGAACGCACCAATGCGACGCGGCCCTATAAGGGTCTGATCAACGCCATCCTGCGCGGCGTTTTGCGTGACCGTGCGGCGGGCCGCGACCCGCTGACGAAGCCGGACGCGACGAAGCTGGTTCCCGACTGGCTGTTTCAGCGCTGGAAGATCGCCTATGGCGAGGATGAGGCGCGCGGCATGGCGCTGGTCCTGACCGAGGAGCCCGCCACCGATCTCAGCTTCAAGACGGCCCCGGACATGGCGCGGTTACAGGAGGCTTTGCAGGGCGAAGCGTTGGCGCCAAGCGTCCTGCGCAGTTCTTTGCGCGGCGATGTGCGCGACTGGGCGGGCTATGGCGAAGGCGTGTGGTGGGTGCAGGACGCCTCGGCCTCCACGCCGGTCAACCTGCTTGGCGACCTTACGGATAAGACCGTCATCGACCTGTGCGCCGCGCCGGGGGGCAAGACGCTGCAACTGCTGGCGGCGGGCGCGACGGTAGTCGCGCTCGACCGCTCGAAGAACCGGCTCAAGCGCATTGATGAGAATCTCGCGCGTATCGGCTATCAGGCCGAACTGCATATGGCCGACGCTGAAGGCTTCGACGATTCCAGAAAGTTCGACATTGTTCTGCTCGACGCGCCGTGCAGCGCCACCGGCACCTATCGCCGCCAGCCCGACGTGCTGTGGGCGACGCGACCGGCTGATATCGCCAAGCTGGCCGACGTCCAGCATCGCCTGCTCGACTCGGCGGCGGACCGCGTCGCCAATGGTGGCGAGCTGGTCTATTGCACCTGCTCGCTGGAACGTGAGGAGGGCGAGACGCAGGTGCTGGCCTTCCTGCGCCGTCATAAGGATTTCGAGCTGGTGAAGATGACGCCGGAAGACGCTGCTGCGCATGGCGCTCCCGCGGCCAGCGTGCGCCCGGAAGGCTGGCTGCGTCTTCTGCCGCATCAGCGCTCCGGCGGTCAGGACGGTTTCTTTATCGCGCGGTTGAAACGGAGCCCCAGCCGTCAGGGATGATGTCCGGGGCAAAAAATCATTTCCACCGCAACCGGAATGCGCCTAGTCTCCGCTCCCCCGCACAGGAGCCGACCGCGCATAATGCCCAATCAGACGCCGAGAAAGATCATTATCGACACCGATCCCGGTCAGGACGACGCCATCGCCCTGTTGCTGGCTCTGGCCTCGCCGGACGAGCTTGATGTGCTGGGCGTGATTGCGGTGGCGGGCAATGTGCCGCTGCATCATACGCTCAACAACGCCCGTCGCGTGGTTGAGCTGTCCGGACGCGCGGATGTGCCGGTGTTCGCCGGATCGGAACGCCCCCTGCGCCGCACGCTGGTCACCGCCGAACAGGTGCATGGCGTCACCGGTCTCGACGGCGTCGATCTGCCGCCGCCGTCCCTGCCGGAACAGGCGCAAGGCGGCGTCGATTTTCTGATCGAAACCTTGCGCGCCGCCGAGGATGGCGAGATCACTCTGGTCACGCTGGGCGCGATGACCGATCTCGGTCATGCCTTTACGCGCGCGCCGGACGTGGTGGCCAAGGTGCGCGAGGTCGTGCTGATGGGCGGCTCGTGGCATGAGGGCGGCAACATCACCCCGGCGGCGGAGTTCAACATCTATGTCGATCCCGACGCCGCGGACATCGTGTTCAAAAGCGGCGTTCCGCTGGTCATGCTGCCGCTCGACGCCACGCACGGCGTGCGCTCGACGCCGGAGCGGATGGCGCGTTTGCGCGCCCTGCCCAATCGCTGCGGGCCGATGGCGGCGCAGATTCTGAAGGCGTCAGAGGCCTGGGATCTGGCCAAGTTCGGCTGGGACGGCGCGCCTTTGCACGACCCCTGCACCATCGCTTATCTTTTGCAGCCGGAGCTGTTTTCCGGGCGGCGCGTCAATGTCGAGATTGAGACGCAGAGCGAGCTGACCCTCGGCATGACCGTGGTGGACTGGTGGAGGGCGACCGGGCGCGCGCCCAACGCCCTGTTCCTCAATCAGGCCGACGCCGATGGCTTCTACGCCCTGCTAAGCGAGCGCCTGAGCCGACTGCCATAAAGGAAAGCGCCATGAAACCCGTCGTCGTCGTCGGCAGCGTCAATATCGACTTCTCAATCTGCGTCGCAGAGCTGCCGCGCCCGCATGAGACCCTGCTGGGCGGCGATCTTGAGGTGCGCGTCGGCGGCAAGGGGCTCAATCAGGCGACAGCCTGCGCGCGGCTGGGGCTGGAGACGCATCTGATCGGCGCCGTCGGCTCCGACGCCTTCGCCGAACAGGCGCTGGCGCATCTGAAAACGCGCGGCGTCCTGGCGCATCACGTCCACCGTCTGCACTGCGCCACCGGCGCGGCTTCGATCTGCGTGGCGCCGGACGGCGCCAATATGATCGTGGTCGCGCCGGGCGCCAATGCCCGCCTGACGCCGCAGCATGTCGAACAGGCCGAAGCGCTGATCCGCGAGGCGTCGGCGGTCGTCGCGCAGCTTGAGACGCCACTGGCGACGGTCAAGGCGGCGCTGGAGATCGCGCGCCGACATGCGGTCCTGACCGTGCTCAATCCGGCGCCGGTCGATGCGCGCGTGCTGGACCTGCTGCCGCTGGTCGATCTGGTCACGCCGAACGAGACGGAGCTGGTGCGCCTGACCGGCGTGACGGGCCAGGACGATGCGGCTTTGCGCGAAGGTCTGAGCCGCCTGCTGGCGGCGGGCGCCGAGCGCGCCGTGGTGACACTGGGCCGGCAGGGTTGCGCCGCGCTGATCGACGGCGAACTGCTGCGAATTCCCGCCTTTGCCGTTGAGGCGGTCGATGCGGTCGGGGCGGGCGATGTCTTCAACGTCGCCCTGATCAGCCGCATCCTGCGCGGTCATGAGCTACCGGAGGCCATGCGCTTCGCAGCGGCGGCGGCGGCGCTTTCGGTCACTCGCCCCGGCGCCGATGGCGCGCCATCCGAAGCCGAGGTCGCGGCTTTTCTCGCAGGCGCCTGAATTCGCCTGGCGGGCGTTTTTACCGCAAATTTACGCGCTGCGGCGCGGCGCCGCATGGCTTCCTTAAAGGGCTTGCGAGACAGTGCGGCCATCGCGTTCACGACGGATGCGCCCGCCGCCCTTACCGCCCCCCCTAGCCCAAGGGTTTCTGGCCGCCGGACGTGAACGCGATCCCCATAACCCATTTTCGTCTCAACAGGAGACTCCCATGCTTTCGTCCGCCACCAAGGCTGCCGCCAACGTCACCAAGAAGCTGGCTGAGAACGACATCCGCAACAGCGCCCGCGACGCTGTGGATGACGCCGCCGACGCGCTGGACGGCAAGGCGCATCACATGATGGACCGCGTCAATGATTACGCGCATGACGCCGGCGCCAAGGTGCGCGATCTTTACGACCGCACCCGCGACACCACCAGCCGCGTCAGCCATGACGTCGAAACCGAAATCAAGTCCAACCCGGTGCGCTCGTCGCTGATCGCGCTCGGCGCCGGTTTCATCCTCGGCGCCCTGTTCGCCAACCGTCGCTAGAGCGCTTTTCGATCTGAACTCAGATCGGCGCTCTAAGTTTTTGTTTTGTCGCTTTTGCTTGTCCAAAAAGTGGAGCCACTTTTTTGGGGAAACGCTCTCTGCGATAACGCTGCGCGCCGAAGCCCCCGAGCGTCGCGCGGCGCCTGCGTCCCGAATACGTTCAGGAGAAACGCCAACCGGAGCCTGTCATGCTGTTGCTCACACGACTGATCGAGTTGCTGTCCGTCAACAGACGCCTGAAAACATCCAGACCCTATGTTCTCAGCGCTCTGACAGGTTTCGCCGTGCTGGCCCTTCTGGGCGTATTCGGGACGATACTTTGCGCGCTGATCGTCAGCGGCCTGTTGTGGCTGAGTTTTGATCAGATGCTGGCGGCGGGCCTGGGCGTCGGCGCTTCGGCGATAGCCACGACGATGATCGCTGTTGTCGTATTGATGTTCGTCGGCCTGACGGCGTCGCGTGTGTGGCGGGGCGTGCGGGCGGATATCGGCCAGGTTATCGACGGTCAGGCCCCGCTGATCGCGCCGGTGATCGACAAGACGAGCGATGTGCTGGGCGGGCTGGCCAACGCCTTCGCCAGCGGATTGAAAAAACACGCGGACAAGCGCTGAAATACGCTTGTAACGTGATCACGTAAGTCGGCGTTTACGCCATACTTACACCTTTTTCCCCGCCTCTTATTGTTCCATTACCGACCGCGCAGTAAGGTCCACAGACACGGTCCGGCGACGACCTGTGATCATGTCGGCGCTTATCAGGTGGAGACGACGGCGCCCGCGCCGCGCAAACGGGTTTGGTTAGTCAATGCGGATGCCCTGGGGCCTGAGCGTCAAGCATGTGTATCTCGCCTTTTTCAGCCTGATATCCATCGCCCTGTGCGCCTTCAGCCTGATCATTTTCAGCCAGTACAAGATATCTCAGAATCTCAACGAATATACGCGCTACCAGTACGAAAACATCCGGCTGAGCAAGATCATCCTGTTGGACGTGGTCAATATGGAGACCGGGGCGCGCGGCTATATTCTGTCCGGCGACAAGACCTATCTGCAACCCTATGAGCAGGCGTCAGAGCGCTTGCAGGATGAGGTGCTATCCTTACGCAACGCCACCTATTACGAAGACAATTCCTTCGCCGAGACCAACGCCTGGCTCGACCGTATCGACACCATCCAGACCCTGTTGCAGAACCAGATCGCCTATGCGCGCAGCCACGGCGCCGGCAAGCTGGACGTGGCGGATATGAGCAAGTCGAAAACCGCGATGGACGCCCTGCGCGCGACGATCGACGGTTCGATCCAGCAGCGGCTGGACGCGCTGAAACTGCGCATCGACCTGGTGAATCACCAGAAGAACAATCTGATCTGGGTGCTGGTGATCGGCACGGCGGCGGGCATCGCCATCCTGTTGGCCGGCACGGTGATGATCATTCGGCTGGAGGACGAAAACGAGGCCATCGAGGACGAGAACCAGCGCGCCGAACTGCGCTTCCGCACCGTGATGAACGGCATTAATGACGGGGTGTATGAGATCAACTTCGTCAACGAGACCATGTACATGTCCAAGGAGCTGAAAGCCATGCTCGGCTATGGCGAGAGCGAGCTGGACAACGACATCAACGTCATCACCCCGATGATCCATCCCGATGATGTCGAGAGCTTCTTCAAGGTGCGCCACGACTATGTGACGCGCAAGAGCCGCGATTATGTCAACATCTTCCGCCTGCGCCACAAGGACGGCTCCTGGCGCTGGATCATGGCGCGCGGCGTCGGCGCCTGGGACCGGTTCGGCCAGATTCGCACCCTGATCGGCACCCATACCGACATCACCGAGCAGAAAAGGCGCGAGGAGGAGTTGCGCCTGCTCAACGCCGATATGGAGGCCTTCACCTATATAACCTCGCACGATATGCGTTCGCCTCTGGTCAATCTGAAGGGCTTTTCGCACGAATTGCACATCGCGCTCGATCAGGTCCGCGAGGTGCTGAACGGCCAGAAAAAGAAGCTGAGCGCCGCCGCCCAGAGCCAGCTCGATACGCTGTTGCAGCACGATATTCCCGAAAGCCTCGGCTTTATCGGCAACGCGGTCGATCGTATGGACACCCTGACCACGGCCATTCTCGACCTGTCGCGCATCGGCAAGTTCGCCTATCGCGAAACCGCCGTCGATTCGCGCATTATCATCGAAAAATGTCTGGGCGCGCAAAGTTACGAAATCTCGGCCAAGGGCGTTAACGTACACGTCGCCGACATGCCCATTCTGATGACCGACGCCGTGGCGCTGGAACAGATCTTCTCCAACCTGCTCGACAATGCGGTCAAATATCTCAAGCCCGATCGGCCCGGCGAGATCGAGATCGGCTGCCGTGAGACGGCGCGCGACCATGTCTTTTACCTGCGCGATAACGGACGCGGTATCGACCCGGCCGATTCCGACCGCGTATTCAATATCTTCCGGCGCGCGCGCAATGCGGGCGACGTGCGCGGCCTCGGCATCGGCATGGCCTATGTCAAGGCGTCCTTGCGCAAGATGTCCGGCGCCATCTGGTTCGAATCGGCCCTCGACGTCGGCACGACCTTCTTCGTCAGCCTGCCGAAAAAACCGCTGGTCGCGACCGAGGTTGTCCCCGACACCGAGCCCGAAACCGAGGGGTTCGAGGCATGACCGGTTTCAGCGATCCCTTCACCCTGGTGCTGGTTGAGGACGATGAAGGCCACGCGCGCCTGATCAGCCGCAATCTGCAACGCATCGGCGTGCTCAATCCGATTGTGCGGCTGCATAATGGCGAAGAAGCGCTGAGCTGGCTGTTCGGGCCGCGCGACGGGCGCCGGTTTGTGGTCATTCTCGATCTGAACCTGCCCGACATCGACGGGTTCGAGATTTTGCAGCGCCTCAAGGCGGACGCCGCGACCCGGAACGCGCCGGTGATCGTCCTGACCACGACCGATCATCCGAACGATATCGAGCGCTGTTTCGCGCTTGGCTGTGACGGCTTCCTGACCAAGCCGGTCAATCAGGCCGATTTCGCCGCCAGCCTGGGCAAGCTGGGCCTGACGCTCAGCACGGTCCACGTTCCGCATCTACGCGACAGGAGCTAAAGCGCGCCATGCCAACCCCGCCGCCCGCCGACCCCCACGCCGCTGCGACGCCGCACGCCGGTTTGCGCGACATCCTCTATGTCGAGGACGACGCGGCGCTGGCGCGGCTGCTGCAAAAGCGCATGGAGCGCATCGGACTGCGCGTCGATCTGGCCGATACCGCCGAGGACGGCCTTCAGAGGCTGCATGCGCGCGCCTATGATCTGGTGCTGGTCGATTACAACCTGCCGGGCATGAGCGGGCTGGACCTGCTGGACCGGATGAACGAGCTGCCGCTGACCCCGCCCGCCGTCATCCTGACCGTCGGCGGCGATGAGCGCATCGCCCTGGCCGCGCTCGAAAAGGGCGCCGCCGACTATGCGGTCAAGGACGTCAACCAGACCTATCTTGACCTGCTGCCCGCCATCATGGTCGCCGCCTTCACCAAGGAGCGGCTGTTGCGCGAAAACGCCCAGCAGAGCGTCGAGCTGAAACAGGCCAAGGAGCGCGCCGAGGCCGCCAGCCAGGCCAAGAGCCGCTTCCTGGCGACGATGAGCCATGAGATCCGCACGCCGATGAATGTGGTGACGGGGCTGGCCTCGGTGCTGGCGCGCACGCGTCTCGACGATGAGCAGAAGAAGATGGTCGAGACCCTGCGCACCAATGCCGACCTGTTGCTCAAGCTGATCAATGACCTTCTGGATATCAGCCGCATCGAGGACGACCATATCGACCTGGAGAGCATTCCGTACGCCGTGGCGGCGGTGCTGGAGGACATCCGGCTGATGTTCGCGCAGGACATTGAGCGCAAGGGCTTGACCCTGCGCATCGACGACGCCACCCACGGCGTCACCGTGCTGGGCGACCGCTCGCGCCTGCAACAGGTCTTGATGAATCTCGTCTCCAACGCGCTGAAATTCACCGATTCCGGTGAGATCGCCATCGCGGCCCGCGCCGATTGCCAGGATGAGGTCTGCGCGCTCGACATCGTGGTCAGCGACACCGGCATCGGCATTCCCGACGATAAGCTGGCCGTCATCTTCGACAAGTTCACCCAGGCCGACGAAACCATCACCCGCCGCTTCGGCGGTTCGGGTCTGGGCCTGTCGATCGCGCGCTCGCTGGCGCAACTGATGGGCGGCGATATTGCGGTGCGCAGCCAGCGCGGCGAAGGCTCGTCCTTTCACTTGACGCTGACCCTGCCGCGCATCGAAGCGCCCGCCGCAGAGGCTGCGCCGCGGCCCGATTATCGACCCGTCGTTCCGGCGGATGGAGCGCCGCCCTGCGTGCTGATCGTCGAGGACTATGAGCCGAACATCATGGTGCTGTCGCTGATGCTGGAGGAACTGGGCTATGCGACGCGCTCGGCGGGCTCCGGGCCGGAGGCGCTGCGCCTGATCCGCGAGGCGGATCGACCGTTTCACGCCGTGCTGATGGACGTGCAGATGCACGGCATGGACGGGCTGGAATGCACGGGCTGCATCCGCGATCTGGAAGCGGCGGGCGAGACGCCGGACGGCGCGCGCCACACCATTATCGGCGTGACCGCGCACGCCCTGGCCGGCGATCGCGAGCGCTGTCTGGCGGCGGGGATGGACGACTATATCTCCAAGCCCGTCCTGCCCGATATTCTGGCGCAGAAGCTGGCCGGACGGTAAGACCGTCCTTTTACCGCACGTTTATCGCGGTCTTGCGGGTTAAGCACTGAGCCCTTGCAGAGTTTGGCCTACACCTGAAAGCCAGTTCAGTTTTCAGGAGGCGTCCCATGCCGATCACGCCGCAAGCGCCGCAACCCGACCCCAATCCGCAGCCGGATATTCCTCAGCCGACGCCGGAGCCCGGTCTGCCGCAACCGGGCGGGCCGGACGTCAATCCCGCCCCGGAACCGCCGGGCAATCCTGAATTGCCGTCGGAAATTCCTCCTGTCACCCAGCCTGAAATCTGACATCTCGCACACAAGGATCGCCCGCATGCAAAGCCAATCGCAACCGGCCCAGATCATCCCCTTCCCGCGCGCCAAACGCCCGACGCCCGGCAGTTGGCGCGTCACCATCGACGGCGAATATTCCGACGATGACGTGTTGCCGCCGGAAATGTTCGATGACGAGGACGACCGCGATGAACTGGCCGTTTATGTCCAGATAGCGGACCATTGGAACGACTGAGGGGCGCGCATGAACCGGTCCGGCGGCAGCTTTTTGCAAACCCTGTTGATCTTTATCCTGCTGATCGTGGTGATCGTGGCCGGGATATGGTTCTACAACGCCCATCACCGCCCGACAGCCGGGCAGGAGATCGGCAAGGCGATCGACGCCATCCCACCCGCCGTCTCAAGCGCCGCGACCGACATCAAAGAATCCGGCGCCTATGACAGCGCCGCGACGGCGCTCGACAATGCGGGCGACGCGGCGGCCAGCGCCCTGTCGAAAACCGGCGCGGCGGCGTCGAGCGCGGTGTCTGAGACCTCCGCCGACGTCAAGGCCGCAGCCAATAAACAAAAGCAACAGGACCGCAGCGCGTCCTCATCGCACTAACAAGGAGACACCCAATGAAAGGTCTTATTCTGTGGCTGGTCGGCGTGCCTTTGCCAGTGGTCATTCTGCTTTATCTGTTCCATGTGATTCACTGACCGGGTTTCGCATCCGACAGGATCAGGCGCTCGCTGATCGCACGCGCGGACAGTGGCGGGAGCAAGGCCATGCCCTTGCTCCTTTGCGTTGACGTCGACGCATTTTTTAAAAATGAACGATTTGCGCCTTGCGGTCGTATTGGTAACATAGCCCTCATGACTCCCGACGATATGTCTTCGCCGACCCATGATGAAATTCGCGAGTATCTGCATCGGCAGATGCTGTCGTCGGTGTCGCATGACCTGAAGACGCCGCTGGCCACGATCATCGGCTCGCTGGAGGTCATGACCATGCTGTATGACCGCTTGAGCGAGGAAAAGCGCCGCTCGCTGATCAGTTCGGCCCTGACCGAGGCCTTCCGGCTCGACTATTTCATCACCAATATTCTCGACATGGCCAAGTTCGAGGCCGACGCGGTGCGTCCGCGTCTGGAGGCGGCGCGGCTCGGCCAGATGATTCAGGATGCTCAGGCGCGGCTGGGACCGTTGAAGACGCGTGGGGAATTGCGCGTCACTGCGGCAGGACGCGACGAACTGACCACCGACCCGATGCTCGGCGCGCGCGCCATCGGTCTGGTGCTGCACAACGCCTACAAGTTCGGCGGTCGCAAGGCGGGCCGCACCGAAGACAATCCGCTGATCGAAGTCTCTTATGGCGTCGCCAATGGCGAGGGTTTCGTGCGCATCCGCGACCATGGCGAGGGCATTCCGCCGGAGATGCAGACCGCCGTGTTCGACAAATATATGCGGCTGCAAAAGGCCGATCAGCAGAACGCCGGCACGGGTCTGGGCCTGACCATCTGCCAGTCGATCATGCGCCTGCTGGATGGGCGTATCGAGGTCAGCAACCACCCCGACGGCGGCGCCGTCTTCACGCTCTACTATCCTGACAAGACGCGAGGCTGACGCAAAAAAGCCGCCCCGGAAGGAGCGGCTTTTTTTGCGATCCGTGCGTGATTTACACGGGCGGCGCGGCGTTGCGCCCGGTGATCATGCGATAGACCAGGCCGGCGATGAACAGCACCACAAAAATGACGGCGATGAACTTGGCGATTTCCGCGAAGGTTCCGGCCAGCCCAGTGAAGCCGAAAAAGGCCGCAATGACCGCCAGAATGAAGAAGGTGATGATCCAGTTAAGCATGGGATTCTCCAGAACCTGAAACTTTCCATCAGCTTATAAATGCAACGATAAGGAAGCAAAGCTTACCGCATGGACGCACATAAGGAAGATGTAAGCCTCAAGGTTACAATGAAAAGCGCCGACCGGCTTCGTACCGATCGGCGCTTTTCAATGTTATGGCGATCGGATGGGGCCTACGCCACCTGATCCATGCGGTAGCCGATGCCAGATTCCGACACGATTGACTTGCCCAGACCGGGGCGGGCCTCCAGCTTTTCGCGCACCTGACCGATATAGACGCGCAAATATTGCGTATCCTCAAGGTGCGCCGGACCCCAGACCTCTTTCAGGATCTGCTTGTGCGTCAGCATGCGGCCGCGATTGACCAGGAAGAAGCGCAGCAGGTCGTATTCCTTGGGCGTGAAGCTGACCTTATCGTCGTCGATAAAAACTTCGTGACGCACCAGGTCCATACGGATCGGGCCGTGGATGATTTCCGGCTCGCCGACCTCGCGCACCGCCGATTTGCGTAAATTGGCGTTGATGCGCGCCAGCAGCACCTCGGCGGAGAAGGGCTTGGTGACGTAATCGTCGGCGCCGGCGTTCAGCGCAGGGGCGGCGTCCATATCCTCGGCGCGCGCGGTCAGCACCACGATCGGCACGTTCGACCATTCGCGCACCTTGGTGATCACGTCCTTGCCGTCGATATCGGGCAGGCCAAGATCGAGCAGGATCAGATCGGGCCGCACCGAGGCGCTCATGCGCAGGGCCTGTTTGCCCGAATCGCATTCGCAGACCTTGAAATCGGCGGCGTCGAGAAAAATGCCCAGCATTTTGCGGATTTCTTCTTCGTCATCCACCACCAGGATCGTGTTCTTCTTTTCGAGCATCGCTAGTTCCGTGCGTTAAATCAGGACAGATGCGACGCGCTGAGAGAACAGCTGAGGCCCGCCGCTTGAGTGTATTGGGTTTAGGGTCAGAAAAATAAAAATGAAATGCGGTAGTCGGACGCCTCATTTTACCGTTTTGCGCGCCGCCGCGTCGATCCGAATGGCCAGGTTCAGATCGCGCGGCGTCAGGCCGCCCGCATCGTGCGTCGTCAGCCGTATCGACACCCGATTATAGACGTTCGACCATTCCGGATGGTGGTCCATAAGGTCGGCCTCAGCGGCGACCTCGGTCATGAAGGCCCAGGCGGTCTTGAAATCGGCGAAATGGAAATTGCGGTGAATAGCCGCCGCGCCGTCCTCCAGCGTCCAGTCGTCCAGCGTGGCGACCTGTTGCGCGGCCTCGGGCGCGGTAAGTTTCTGCATGATGTGTCTCCCTGACGCGGCGGATTATAGGGCGGCTTTCACATCGGTCGCAAGTTCGTGAAGCGATGGCGCGGGGGTTTACTTGGTCTGACCGATGGGCCAGATAGGTTTGATAAGAAGAATGGAGGACGACCCGATGAAAATGTTAAGCGCATCTGTCCTGAGCCTGCTGTGGGCCGCCGCGACGCCCGCCCTGGCGGGACCGGCGGGCGCCGCTGCGAATCCGGCCTATAAGGACATTGTCCCCGACAGGGTCATGGTGGACGCCGACTTACGCGCCGGTCTGAACCTCGACGGCGCATGGCGTTATTCGGTCGATCCTTATAAGGACGGTCTGGCCGACTTCCTCGGTAAATCGACCGATGTGCGCCACGGACGCGGCGCCGACATCGTGGTGGCGGATGAGGAAAAGGCGCATCCGAACGCCTTGTTTGAGTACGATCTCGGCAATGCGCCGCTGGGCGAAGTGCCTTCCTCCTGGATCGGTTACGATCCAAGCTTGCGCTATTATAACGGCCTGATGTGGTATCAGAAACGCTTCGACGCCGGGCCGGAACTGATCCGTAAGGACGGGCGCGTCTTCCTGCATTTCGACGCCGCCGACTATCACGCCATGATCTATCTCAATGGCCGCAAGCTTGGCGAGCATTTTGGCGGCTTCACGCCCTTCACCTTCGAGGTCACGGACATCATCCGCGCCAAGGACAACAACCTCGTCGTCGGCGTCGATTCCACGCGCACCGCCGACACGATCCCGCCGACCGTCACCGATTGGGAGACCTATGGCGGCATTACGCGCGACGTAAAGCTGATCGCGACGCCCGCCACCTATATCGACGACGCTTTCATCCGCCTGACGAAAGACGGCCAGATCCGGGCCGATATGGCGCTCGACGGCGCGGGCAAGGCCGGTCAGGCGGTTGAGATCACGGTTGCAGGGACGAAGCTCGACCTGAAGGGAACCACGGACGCGGATGGCCGCGCCTCAATGAGCGCCCCGGCGCCCAAAGGGCTGAACCTGTGGTCGCCGGATACGCCGACGCTTTACAACGTCATCTTCAAGGCGGGCAGCGATGCGATCACCGACCAGATCGGTTTTCGCACCATCGAAGTGCAGGGAACGAAAATCCTGCTCAACGGCAAGCCGATCTTCCTGCGCGGCATCGCCCTGCACGAGGAGGAGTTTGGCCCCAATCCGTCGCGCCGCATCACCGAAGAAGCTTCGCGCGCCCTGTTGACCGAGGTTAAGGACGGGCTGCATGGCAACTATGTCCGTCTGGCCCACTACCCGCACAACGAGATCACCACGCGCATGGCCGATAAGATGGGGCTTCTGGTGTGGAGTGAAATCCCCGTCTATTGGAGCGTGAATTTCACCAGCCCCGACACGCTGAAAACCGCCCAGACCATGCTGGCCGAAAACATCCTGCGCGATCGCAACCGCGCCGCCATCGGCCTGTGGAGCGTCGGCAACGAGACGCCGGTGTCGGACGCGCGCAACGCCTTCCTCGGCGCGCTGGCCAAAGAGGCGCGCGATCTGGACGGCACGCGGCTGGTGACGGCGGCGCTGAACACCGCCACGGTCAACGGTCCGACCGATATTTCGATCAAGGATCCGCTGGCCGCCGATCTCGACGTCATCGGCATCAACACCTATGCGGGCTGGTACGGGAACAACACGCTCGACGACGTGAAGAAGACCGTCTGGCATTCCGACTACAACAAGCCGATGATCTTCTCCGAGTTCGGGGCGGGCGCCAAGTTCGGCTATCACGACCCGGACGAACAGCACCGCTTCAGCGAGGACTATCAGGCCAGCTATTACAAGGCGACCCTGGCTATGGCGGACAACATCCCGTTTCTGGCGGGCATGTCGCCTTGGATCCTCAAGGACTTCCGTTCGCCGCGCCGCCAGAACATCTATCAGCAGGGCTGGAACCGCAAGGGGCTGGAGGATGAGAACGGCCATCGCAAGCTGGCCTTCGACGTGCTGAGCGCCTATTACAAGGCCAAACAGTAGGCATCAAAAAAGCCCTCCGGCGGAAACCGGAGGGCTTTTGATTTTGGCTGAGTGCGCGACTAGCGGCGACCGCCGCCAAACAGGCGCAGGATGCTCAAAAACAGGTTGATGAAATTGATGTACAGCGACAGGGCGCCGTAATAGGTCATCGCCGCCAGACCGGTTGCACTGTGCTCCAGCGAATAATAGACCTGCTTAAGCTGTTGGGTCTGATAGGCCAGCAGGCCCGAAAAGATCAGCACGCCCGCCGCCGAAATCACCAGATCGAACATCCCGCTCTTGAGCAGGAAGACATTGACCAGCGAGGCGATAATCAGACCGAACACGGCCATGATGAGGAAGGAGCCCCAACCGGTCATATTGGTCTTGGTCGTGTAGCCCCACACCGACAGGGCGCCGAAGGCCGCCGCCGTGATGAAGAAGGTCGAGGCCAGCGAAGTCGCCGTATAAAGCAGGAAGATCGACGACAGCGACACGCCCATGATCGCCACGAAGGCCCAGTAGAACAGCGCCATCGCGGCCACGTTCATGCGCGACATCACCGCGCCTGACAGGAAGGACAGGACCAGAGGCGCGAACAGAAACAGATAGCCGACGCCGGTATAACCGGCGATCTGACCTTCCGGCGTCACGCGATAGAGCATCTGAAGGAACATCGGCGAATGGGCGACCGCCCAGGCCGTCGCGCCGGTCAGCAGCAAGCCCAGCGCCATCTTCTGATAGATGCCGAGCAGGAAGCGCTTCAGGCCCAGATCGCGGGCCTGGTCCTCGACCGTAGGCCGGGCGCGCGTGTTTTGACCGACAAAGTCGTTCATCGAAAACCCCTGTATTGCCATGACGGGGAATGATGCCGCCGCCATCGTTAGGTGAGACTAATATGGGACCGCGGCAAAGGTGTGGCAAGGGGTTTGCGCCGATTCCGCCCCGTCTGGTATAGCAGGGACGAGGAGACCGCTCATGTACCGCACCGTTTTGTTCATTCCGTCCGCCAATGCCCGCGCCGTCGCCAAAGCGCCGAGCTTGAAGGCGGATGCGCTGATCTTCGATCTGGAGGACGCTGTCGGGGCGCCGGAGCGCGAAGTGGCGCTGGAAAACCTGCGCGGCGTTTTGTCTCAGGACTTCGCCGCGGCGCATGTGCTGGTCCGCATCCATCCGGGCAGTCTGAACGCCATCCACAAGGCGCTGGCGGGTTCAAAGCTCGACGGGCTGGTCGTCCCCAAGGTCAACGGAACCGAAGATCTGCGCGCGGTGATGATGGCGTGGCCGAAGATTCCGGTGTGGGCGATGATCGAAACCGCCGAGGGCGTCGCCAATCTGTGGGAGATTGCGGGCATGCCGCTGGCGGGCCTGATCGCGGGGCCGAACGATTTACGCAAATCCCTGCGCACGCGCCCCCTGCCGCAACGCGCCGACATCGCTTACGCCCTGTCGCAGATCGTCGTGCATGCGCGCGCCCACAATCTCGTGGCGCTGGACGGCGTTTATAACGCCTTTCGCGACGCGGAGGGCTTTCGGGCCGAATGCGAGCACGGACGCGCGCTCGGCTTCGACGGCAAGACCCTGATCCATCCCGGCCAAATCGCGCCGTGCCATGCCGCCTTTTCGCCGTCTGACGCCGAGATCGCTTGGGCCCAGGCGGTGGTCGCCGCCTTTGCCGACACCGGAGCGGGCGTGGTCGCCGTCAATGGCGAGATGGTTGAGCGCCTGCATCTGGCGCAGGCGCAGGCCCTTCTTGACGCCAGTTAAAACGCGCCCTTGAGCGCCTCGACCAGGTCGGTGCGCTCCCACGAAAAGCCGCCGTCGGCGTCGGGCTGGCGACCGAAATGGCCATAGGCGGTGGTGCGCTGATAGATCGGGCGGTTGAGGCCCAGATGGGTGCGGATCGAACGCGGCGTCAGGCCGCCGATCAGTTCCGGCAGGATGGCCTCCAGCTTTTCCTCGGACACCTCGCCCGTGCCATGCGTATCGACATAGAAGCTCAAAGGGCGCGACACGCCGATGGCGTAGGAGACCTGCAAGGTGCATTTCTTCGCCAGACCCGCCGCCACGACATTCTTGGCCAGATAGCGCAGCGCATAGGCCGCCGAACGGTCCACCTTGGTCGGATCCTTGCCCGAAAAGGCGCCGCCGCCGTGCGGGGCCGCGCCGCCATAGGTATCGACAATGATCTTGCGCCCGGTCAGGCCTGCGTCGCCATCCGGGCCGCCGATGACGAAATTGCCGGTCGGATTGACCAGCCACTCGGTCTCGTCGGTCACCATGCCGTCGGGCAGGACGTCGAGCGCGTAGGGTTTGATGATCGCCTCGACATCCTTGGGCGTCAGGCCGTCATCATGCTGATGCGAGACGAGGATTTTCAGGATGCGCGCCGGGACGCCGTTTTCGTACTGCACCGTCACCTGGCTCTTGGCGTCGGGCTCAAGCTGCGGCGCCTGACCGGAACGGCGGGCCTCGGCGAGGCGACGCAGGATGTTGTGCGACCATTGCAACGGCGCCGAGGTCAGCTCCTCGGTCTCGGCGGTCGCGTAGCCGAACATGATGCCCTGATCGCCCGCGCCCTCATCCTTGTTGTGACCGGAATCGACGCCCATGGCGATATCGGCTGACTGGGCGTGCAGGTAGCAGGCGTAATCGGCGGTCGCCCAGTGAAAGCCCTTCTGCGCGTAGCCGATATCCTTGACGGCGTGGCGCACCTTCTCTTCAAGACCGTGGATGATGCCTTCGATCTCGTCGTCGCCTGCGCGCACCTCGCCGGCCAGCACGATGCGATTGGTCGTCACCAGCGTCTCGCAGGCGACGCGCGCTTCGGGGTCGCGCGCCAGAAAGGCGTCAACCACCACATCGGAGATGCGGTCGGCGACCTTATCGGGATGGCCTTCGGAAACGCTTTCGGAGGTGAAGATGTAGGAGGAACGCATGGCCGGACTTTCCAATCGCTAAGGTTTGGCATAACCATATAAAGATATGTTTATATCATCAAGACATTTCTGCGCGTTCGTAACAGACGATAAAGGCCCTGACGCCATAGCGACAGAGCCTCATCCGGCGCCTTGAAGCGTCGGTTCTTATGCAGACTGCGTCCGCTTACGCCCTGATCAGGCGTCGTTGTCTTCCGCCAGGGCGCGCACCAGGTCGAGGATGCGGCGACGGAATTTCGGGTTCTTGATGCGTGGAAAGGCTTCCGCCAGTTCGATGCCTTCGGTGGTCATCAGGAAGCCGTGTACGAACTGCTCGGATTCGGATTCGCTGAAGCCTTCGACCGCTTCATTCTCGCCATAGCCTTCAAAGAAATAGGCGACAGGCGCCTTGAGCGCCTTGGCGATTTCGTACAGTTTCGACGCGCTGATGCGGTTGGAACCGCGTTCATACTTCTGCACCTGCTGGAAGGTGAGGTCGATGGTTTCCGCCAGACCTTCCTGACTCATTCCCAGAAATTTGCGGCGCATTCGTACGCGTGCGCCCACGTGTAAATCGACCGGGTTGGGGCCACGGTCCGCTTTAAAGTTTTCGTCCAACTTAGCCTCTTATCATTTGAACGACCGATCAGGGCCGGATCAATTTATACGTTCAGCGGGGGCTGTACGGTCCCTAGCGCGAAGTTTTTTTCGCGACTAGGTTTTTTTTGATCCATGGCATACAAGTATCAAACGCAGCAATAATCAAGCCCAGAATAGTAATAAGCCAGAGGCTGACATTGCGCTGCCCTTCATAAGCGGTAACCGGCGCCGGTTTTGGTAAATTTACGTCTCTATAACCACGCTGATCGAGGTTGATTTCGCTGCCTTTGACCACACGCCCGAGGGGATCGATAAGAACAGATATTCCCGTCGGAGTTGATCTTATCATCGGCAGGCCTTCTTCTATTGCGCGAAAACTGGCCAGGTTGAGGTGTTGTCTGGGGCCGCTGGTCGGGCCGAACCAGGCGTCATTGGAGATATTAACGATCCATTGGGGCCGCAGTTTGTCGTCGTTATTGCGATACAGGCGCTGGTCGAGACTGGGGAAAATGCCCTCATAACAGATCAGCGGCAGGAAGCGCGGTATGGCGCCGACGCTCATTGGCTGCGTGCGCGCGCCGCGCGTAAAGCTGTCGTCGAAATGGGTCAGGGCCTCAATGCCCAGCGGTTTCAGAACGCTCTCAAACGGCGTGAACTCGCCGAACGGCACCAGTTTGAACTTGTTGTAGGCGCCTTCGATTACGGTCTGGCCCTGATGGCGCGTCAGAACCAGCAGCGAATTGCGCCACACGGCCTTGTTCTGCGGCGTGACGTCGCGACGACTGAAGCCGACGATCAGCGACTGGTTCTCACGCAACAGGTTCGCCATGACCGGCGCGGTCCAGGCGTCCTGCGAAAACACCGCCTCAGCCGGAAAGGGCAGGGCGCCCTCGGGCCAGACGATCAGGTCGGGAACCTTATGGCCGGGCGCGGGAGGCGCCTTGCTCATATTGACATAGGAATCGAACAGGTCGCCGAAATTGTCGGCGTCCCACTTGGCCGCCTGACCGATGTTCGGCTGCACGATGCGCACTGTAAAGTCGCTGAACCTCACCGGCGTCGTTCGCAGGCGAATCTCGCCCAGAGCAAAGCAGGCGGTGAAGACGAGGAGGCCGAAAATGGCGGGCGCATAGCCCCTGATCCCGCGTCCGCGCCGCACGACGCCGAGGCTGGAAAAGATCAGCACGGTTATGAAGCCGAGGCCATAAACCCCCACATAGGCGGCCATCTGCGACATCGCATCGCCCGCGCGCCAGGTCGCGCCCGCCGGATCCCATGGAAAGCCGGATAGAACCATGCCGCGCAAATATTCAAACGTCGTGAAGGCGCAGGCGAAGAAGACGAAGCGCTTGACGCCCGATGGCCGAAACCGGCTGTAAACGACGCCGAACGCGCCCCAGAACAGGCCGACCCCGGCGGGCAGCAGCATGACCGCGAACGGCGCCATCCAGCCATAGGTGGCCGCATCGACCAAAAACGCCTCGGCGACCCAGAAACAGCCGACGAGGAAATAGAAGAACCCGGCCAGCCAGCCCATGAAGAAGGCGGTGCGCTTCGGATAGGGGCCGAGCTCCTGCTCCAGCGCCCATAACAGCAACGGATAGCCCAGCAGGCCCGGAAGGAAGGAAAACGGCGGCTGCGCCAAGGCCAGGATCAGCCCGGCCAGACCCGCCAGCATACGCGGACGCCGGTGGACATTGCCCAGCCATGCGCGCGTCGGCGCCAGCCAGTTTTGACCTCGCCCTTTCGCCGTCTTGCTGTCAGTCATCGGCGGCGGTCAGGTCCGGCAGGGCCGCGTTATCGGCAGGGCCGCGCCGGTGCAGGCGCAGCTTATTGATGCGGCGCGCATCGGCGTCCACGACCTCAATATCGAGGCCCTTGGCCGGATAGGGAATGACCTCGCCGCGCTGCGGCACGCGTCCGGCCAGCACCGCGACCAGACCGGCCAGGGTGTCGATCTCCTCCTCAGTGTCCTCTGGATAAAGGCTGAGGCCAAGTTTGGCTTCGAGATCGCTCAGCTCCATGCGCCCGCCCGCTTCGATCTGGCCGTTGGGAAGTTCGCGATATTCCTCCAGTTCGGCCTCATCATATTCATCCTCGATGTCGCCGACCACGGCTTCGAGCAGGTCTTCCAGCGTCACGAGGCCGTCCGTGCCGCCGAATTCGTCGATGACCAGCGCCATATGGATGCGGCGCGCCTGCATGCGCAGCAGAAGTTCCGCCGTGGTCATCGAAGTCGGCACGTAAAGAACCTCGCGGCGCAGGCGATGCAGAACCGGCTCGCTCCAGTTGAAGGCCGGCCAGTTGTCCATCGGCATGTCGGGGCTGAGGATGCGCAGCACGTCCTTCATGTGGATGACGCCGACCGGATCGTCGAGCGTCTCGCGATAGATGGGCAGGCGCGAATGTTCGCTGTCGACGAACAGCCGCACCACATCGGCCAGCGGCGAGGCCAGTTCGACGCCGACAATATCGACGCGCGGCGTCATGACGTCGGCCACGGTCAGGGTCTGAAAGGCGCGGGCGTGGCGGATCAGATCGCCGTCGCTATGGCCTTCGCTGTCTTCGCGGTCATCGCCATGTGTCGGCTTTGCGCCGAGGCCAAGAAAGGTGAACAAGCTTTTTTTCTGCGGCGGTTCCGGGTCAGGCATGATCGTCGTTTGCGGCATAAGGGTCGGGGACATTCAGTCCCTTGAGAATATCGCGCTCCAAAGCCTCCATCTCCTCGGCCTCGTCATCGCGGATATGATCATAACCCAATAAATGCAAAGCGCCATGCACGCTGAGATGCAGGACATGATTTTTCAGGCTCTTGCCCTGTTCTGCCGCCTCGCGCACGCAGGTCTCGAAACCGAGCGCGATGTCGCCCAGATGCGTCATGCCGGGGGCGATCTTCTGCATCGATTTCGGCGCCGGAAAGCTCAGCACATTGGTCGCTTTATCCTTGGCGCGGTGTTCCTTGTTGAGCGCGCGCATTTCGGCGTCATCGCACAGAAGCACGACGACATCGGCCTGACCGTCGATCTCGACCGCATTCAGCGCCGCGGTCACACCGGACTCCACAAGGTTTTGCGCATCGGGCAGCGCCTCCAGCCAGCGCTCGTCCTCAATCTCGATATCAATCAGATGCTCTATTTTATCGCTCACGACAGTCTCACTATCGTTCGACGTCTCCGCGGGGGCGGCGAACGGTCGCCGACGCCCGGTCGGGCGCTGGCGCAGCACAAAAAGGTATTTTTGCGCTGCTTCATTTGAACTCATTATCATAGGCCCGGACGATGCGCGCGACCAACTCATGCCGCACAATGTCCTCGGCGGTCAGTTCCGACATGCCGACGCCCTGCACGCGGTCGAGCAGGTGCACGGCGTGGACAAGGCCCGACTCGCCGCGATGCGGCAGGTCGATTTGCGACGGATCGCCCGTGACGACCATTTTCGAGCCTTCGCCAAGCCGGGTCAGGATCATCTTCATCTGCATGCGCGTCGTGTTCTGCGCCTCGTCGATAATGACATAGGCGTAAGACAGGGTGCGCCCGCGCATATAGGCCAGCGGCGCGACCTCGATCTCACGGCTTTCGCGCTTTTTGGCCAGCACCTGCGGCCCCAGAATGTCGTCGAGCGCCTGCCAGATCGGCGTCAGATAGGGGTCGATCTTTTCGTTCAGGTCGCCGGGCAGGAAGCCGAGCCGCTCGCCCGCCTCGACCGCCGGACGCGTGATGATCAGGCGATCCACCGCCCCTTTCAGCAGCAGCGACACGCCATGCGCGACGGCCAGAAAGGTCTTGCCCGAACCTGCCGGGCCAAGACCGAAGACCAGATCAAAGCGGCGCAGCGCGTCGAGATAGGCGGCCTGACCGGGCGTTTTGGCCACGATCGCGCCCCGGCGTCCCATTACGACGGCGGTTTGCGCGGCATGGCCCCCCGGGGCGCGAAGCTGCGGCGTGTCGGTGAGCGGCGGTGAAGGATTCTGGATCAGGCGG